>JBIOEX010000015.1:0-57899 GCA_044446485.1 Solirubrobacterales bacterium | reverse complement strand
GGTCCTCAACATCGTGCTCGTACACATCATCGGAATGCTCGGCACACAAATCTTCTGGGGCACCAACGCACGAGCCCCAATCGGAGGCTAGAGCTGGAACCGACGGTAAAAAGTGTTCTTGGTGTCTTTACCGCGCTGTTCGGCCCCTGACCAGTCACTACCAATACCCTCGCTCGCGGCGAGCAGCGCTGACCTGAGCACCGAACAGACCCGCCAGCCTCATCTCTCGCAGGCGGCTGCTACCAGGCGGTCACGGCCTGCGTGCTTGGCTGCCTGGAGCGCGCGGTCTGCGCGTGCGAGCAGGGACTCCGCGAACTCCGATCCGTCCCACGTCGCGATGCCGCCGGAGACGGTCTGCCCGTCAGGTGTGACCGTGCGCAGGCGCTCCACGACATCGCATGCGCCAGCGGGCGGGCAATCCGGGAGGATCACGATGAACTCCTGCCCACCGTAACGGCCGATGAAGTCGCTCTGGCGGATCTCGATCCGCCACGCCGCAGCGGCATCGCGCAACAGCACGTCGCCAGCGGAATGCCCATAGCGATCGTTGTAGTCCTTGAAGCGATCGATGTCGAGCATCGCGATGGTTACCTGGTAGCCCATCCGCCTGGCGCGAGCCAGCTCGCGGCGGATCTCCTCGTCCAACGCCCGCCGGTTCGCGAGCCCGGTCAGCTCGTCGGTGCGGGCCATCGCCTCCGCCCGCGCGAGCAGAGCCTGTCGCTCGGACTCCGCCGGGGAGACGTTGAGGTCGTTACGGAAGCCGGCGTCCGGGACCAGGCGCCGCGCCGCTGCCCGCACGAGGATCGCCTCGGCGATGACAGCCTCATCGACCGCGTACTGCGAGTCGTTCACAAGCTCTTGGAGCAGGCGTATCCGTTGTCGCATACCGATCAACCTCTGTATCGGCACCGCCAGCGACAGAGAGCTCCTCGCCGGGGTCACTGGACGAGCATATGAAATCGCGCAAGACGCGAAGGAACCCGAGGAATGCCGCCGACGCCGGGCGGGCGGAATTCCAATCGCCTACTCATTGCGCAGGCGCCAGGCCATCCGCGACTGCAGCGAGAAAAGCTCGATGAACCCGGGGGAAGCGGTCTGCGAGAAGAGGCCGCCAGACTGTGCGAAGGAGGCGAGGCTCGCGTCGTAGACCGCATTGGGCGAGGAACGGGTCACAACACGGGCGTGGCCCTTGTAGAGCTTCAACCCGATCGTTCCTGAGACCTGCTCGTTGACGTGCTCCATGTAGGCATCGAGATCGGCTCGCAACGGCTCCCACCACAGTCCCGCATAGACGAGATAGGCCCACTGGCGATCGAGCTGAGCCTTGAACTGATTCTGGTGGATCGTGCACACGAGCTTCTCGAGCTCCTGGTGGGCAGGCAAGAGGATCGCCGCGGCGGGCACCTCGTAGATGTCGCGTACCTTCAGGCCGACGATCCGGTCCTCGATGTGGTCGAGGATCCCCACACCGTGGCGAGCGCCGGTCTCAGCCGTCCGTTCGAGCAACTCCACAAGCGCCAAACGCTCGCCGTTCAAGCCGACCGGCACACCGCGCTCGAACTCGACCACCACCACCTCTGGCTCGTCGGGCGCCCGCTCAGGAGGCGTGACGAGCTGAAATACGTCGTCCTGCGGCGCGTGGTCGAGATCCTCAATCCAGCGGCCCTCCGAGGAGCGCCCCCAGAGGTTGTCATCGATCGAGTAGGGCGTTGACTCGGCTCCCCCTTTGATCGGGATCCCGTGCTCGCGCGCGTAGGCGATCTCCTCCTCGCGACCCATCTGCCAGGAGCGAACCGGGGCGATCACCTTCAGCTCGGGGGCGAGCGTCGCGACGGTTGCCTCGATCCGCACCTGGTCATTGCCCTTGCCCGTGCAGCCATGGGCGATCGTGTCGCAGCCTGTCTTACGCGCGTACTCGACCGCGAGCTTGGCGATCAGTGGGCGCCCGAGCGCGGTGAACAGCGGGTAGTCGCCATACAGAGCGTTGGCCTTGATCGCCCTGCCTACATACTCGCGCGCGAACTCCTCGCGGGCGTCCACAACATGAGAATCGAGCGCTCCCAGTTGCATCGCCTTGCCGCGGATCACCTCGTAATCCTCGCCCGGCTGGCCGAGGTTGACCGTCAGGCAGACCACCTCCGCGCCGTAGGAGTCCTGGATCCACTTGAGCATTACGCTCGTATCCAGACCGCCGGAATAGAGCAGCAACACCCGGTGGACGTGCTCGGGGTCAGCCTCGTAGGAGGCGGTGCGCGGTGGGAAGCTCTTGGCGGGATCGGAGCTCATGAGGGCGCAACAGTAGAGAGGACCGCACGTAGCCGCTCGCAGGCATCCTCCACCTCGGCCTCGCCAACGATCAGAGGGGGCAGCAGCCGCACGGTGGTGGGGCCGGTGGCGTTGACCACGAGCCGCTGCTCGAGTAGCGCCCTGCGCACGACCTCTGCCGCTGGGACGTCAACCTCGCAGGCGAGCATCAGCCCGCGCCCGCGCACGGACAGCACGTGCGGAAGGCGTTCCAGACCGGCGTGCAGCCGGTGGCCCAGCTCACGCACCCGCTCGAGCAGCACGGGATCGCCGGTCACCTCGAGTGCCGCGAGCGCGCCCGCGGCAACCACGGGCCCACCGGCGAAAGTGGAGCCGTGATCACCTGGTGCAAAGACATCCGCCAGCCGGGGGCCGGTGACGAGCGCTCCGATCGGGAGCCCTCCGCCGAGCGCCTTGGCGACGGTGATCGCATCCGGGAGGACTCCCGTCTGCTCATATGCCCAGAGCGTGCCGGTGCGCCCCATACCGCATTGGATCTCGTCGAACACGAGCGCGGCCCCGTGCTCGTCGCAGGCCGCGCGTGCGGCCTGGAGCACCTCTTCGGAGAGCACGTTCACGCCGGTCTCCCCCTGGATCGGCTCGAGGAACACTGCGGCAGTGCGATCGCCGACGGCGGCAGCGATCGCCGCGGGGGTAGGGTCGACCGCGCGAAAGCCGGGCACGAGCGGCGCGAAGGGCGCCTGCTTTGACTCCTGCGGAGTCGCTGACAGGGCACCATACGTGCGCCCGTGAAAGGCCCCGTAGACGACGACGATGTCACCTGCGTGCTTGGCCTTGCGCACGAGCTTGATCGCGGCCTCGTTGGCCTCCGCGCCGGAGTTGCAAAAGTAGACCTTGCCGCCGAGACTTGAATCGGACAGGCGCTTGGCCAGACGCATCGCCGGCTCTGTGTAGAAGAGGTTGCTCACATGCATGAGCCGCCCGGCCTGCTCGCGCACGGCATCCACCACGCGCGGGTGGCAGTGACCGATGTTCGTCACCGAGATGCCGCAGAGGAAGTCGAGGTACTCGTTGCCGCCGTCGTCCCACAGGCGCGCACCCTCACCGCGCACAAACTCGACGGGAAAGCGTGCATAGGATCCGATCACACTGGTGCGCTCGAGCTCCTGCAGCTCGGCAAGAGTCATACCTCTCCTCCCCATGGGTGCGCAGATGGATTGGGACCCGCCCACCCAGGACGGGAGCGTGGCGTGCTGTGCACGCGAGCGACGGAGGACGCCGATCCGGCGCCGCAATGCGCGCTCATGGGACGATCTTGGTGCCGATGCCAGCATCAGTGAACAGCTCCAAGAGCAGCGAATGCGGGATCCGTCCATCGAGGATGTGGGCGGCGGAAACGCCCTGATGAATCGCGTCCACGCAGGCTTGCAACTTGGGACGCATCCCTCCCTCCAGGCGTGGCAGGGCATCCTGCACTTCCTGCGCAGTGGCCTGACCAATCAGGCTCGGCGGGTCGGCCGGGTCGCGCAGCCAGCCGGGGACATCAGTGAGAAAGATCATCTTGTACGCCCCCATCGCGCCCGCGACCGCGCCGGCGGCCTCGTCGGCGTTGACGTTGTAGGAGCGCCCGTCGCGGTCGGCTCCGACCGAGGCGATCACCGGGATGTAGTCGCTTGCGATGTGAGCGATGACGCCGGTGTTCACCCGCTCGATGCTCCCGACGAAGCCGATATCCTCGCCGCCGGGCGCGCTGCGGCGGGCCACGCGAAACAGCGAGCCGTCGTCGCCGCACAGGCCGACGGCCGGCTGGCCGTGCCGGTTCAGGCGCAGCACGATCTCCTTGTTGACCTTCCCCATCAGGACCATCTTGGCCACCTCGACCGTGTCCTCATCGGAGACGCGCAGGCCGCCGACGAACTGCACGGGCAGGCCGAGGCGCTGCATGTAGGCGGTGATGTCGGGGCCTCCCCCATGCACGACGATTGGGTTCAGCCCGACGTACTTGAGCAGGACGACGTCGCGCGCGAACTCCTCGCGCAGCGCCTCGTCCTCCATCGCCGCACCGCCGTACTTGATCACGACCGTCTTTGAGTGAAACTCCCTTATGTACGGAAGCGCCTCGAGCAGCGTGCCTACGTCGCGCATCAGCGTCTCCCCCTCATGTCATGTACTCCGCGTTGATTCGAACGTAGTCATAAGACAGATCAGAGAAGAAGACCTCGGTCTCCGCGCCATCGCCCGGAAGAGTGATCTCGTACTCCACCTCCGCACGCTCGAGCGCGGGCCTGAGTCTGTCCTGCACCTCCTCGTCGCCGAGCACGGCGACGCCGGCCGAGCAAACCTGCAGGCCCTCAATCGAGATGTCGAGCGGCAGGTGGCCCCCACCGAGGCCGCGGCCGCCGAGTGCGCCGCCCACGGCCTGCACGATCCTCCCCCAGTTGGGGTCGGCGCCATACAGCGCAGCCTTCACCAGCGGCGAGTTGGCCACTGCCCTGGCGGCCGTCTCCACCCGGTCCTGATCGCCGCCGCGCACGAGCACGCGCGCGATCCGCCGCGCACCCTCACCGTCGGCGACCATCAGGATCGCCAACTGGCGCAGCAGCGCGTCCAGCGCCGCCCCAATAAGAAGCTCGTCCTCGCTCTCGGGTACCACCTCGACCCCGCTCTCGCCCGAGCAGATAAGCGCAGCGGTGTCGTTTGTGGAGAGCTGCCCGTCGACCGAGCAGCGGTCGAACGAGCGCTTCAGGCACACCGACAACAGCAGTTCGGCGGTCTCGGGAGCGAGCTTGGCGTCCGTCTCCACGAAGCAGAACATCGTCGCGAAGCGTGGGGAGATCATCCCGGCGCCCTTGCATTGCGCGGTGAGCCTGACCGTGCCGGACGACAGCTCGACCTCGAGGTTGGCGCGCTTCTCGAACGCGTCGGTCGTCTGGATCGCCTGCTGGAAGCTGGCATCGCCGTCGGGACTGAGGTTGCGCTGAGCCTCGAGAATGCCCCTCAGCACCTTCTCGACCGGAAGGTAGTCGCTGATCCCGCCGGTCGAGCCGAGCAGTACCTCGTGCGGCTCGACGCCTACCGCCATCGCTGCCGCGCCCTGGGTCTTGGCGGCGTCGTCCATTCCGCGTTTCCCGGTGGCAGCGTTGGCGCAGCCCGAGTTGGCGAGCACGACGCGCAGGGAAGACAGCGAACAGCGCTCCCGGCTGAGCATCACTGGAGCGGCGGGCGCACCCGTGTCGGCAAAGCGAGCGGCACTCACGGGGCTGCGCGCATCGCAGACCAGCAGGCCGAGGTCCGGGTTGCCCGAGGGCTTGATTCCACAAGCCACCCCGGCCGCCCTGAAGCCCTTGGGCAGCCCCACCTCCGGACCGAGATCGTTCACGTGCACGGGCTTCTGCACCCAGCGCGAGTGAAAAAACGGCTGTGGCGGTCCGGTGGCCGTCTTGTCGCCCCACACGTCTTTGCCCGCGCTCATGTCAGGCCTTCTGTCTCAGGCAGGCCAAACATCACGTTCAGGTTCTGTACCGCTTGCGAGGAGGTGCCCTTCCAGAGGTTGTCGATCGCTGACAGCACGACGACCTTGCCCGTGTGAGAGTCGACGGTGGCGAAGATCCGGCAGAAGTTGGTGTCGCGCACCTCGCGGGTTCCGGGTGGCGTGTCCACCACCTCCACGAACGGCTCGTCCGCGTATGCCTCGGTGTACAAGCCATGCAGCTCCCCGGCCTCGACCGGATGGGTGGGTGTCACGTAGCAGCTGGCGAGCTCACCCTGGTCGAGAGGGACCAAATGTGCTTGGAACTGCACACGCACATTCATCTTTAATCCGACTAACTGCAACTGCTCCTCGATCTCGGGCCGGTGGCGGTGGCCGGCAACCCTGTAGGGCAGGATGTTCTCGCCCGCCATCGAGAGATGCGTGGTCTCGTCGAACGCACGCCCAGCCCCGGAGATGCCCTGCTTGGCGTCGATCACCACGTCGGCTATCAGACCCGCGCGAGCGAGCGGGGCAAGGGCGAGCACTGACGCCGTGGGGTAGCAGCCTGGGTTGGCCACGATGTTCGCGTTCGCGATCTCTGCGCGATGCAGCTCGGTCAGACCGTAGACCGCTTCGGGCAGCAGGCCGGGGCGCGGGTGCGTCCCGTACCACTGCTCGTATGTGGCCAGATCCGTCAGCCGGAAGTCAGCGCTCAGATCGACCACGCGCGCGCCAGTCTCACGCAGCGCGCCAGTCGTGGGCGCGGCGGCGGCATGCGGGTAGGCAACGACGGCAGCGTCGATTCCGAATCCCGAGTCCGAGGCGTTGCTCAGCCAGGCGAGGTCCAGCTGCTCGATCTCCAGCGGCACCCGGTAGCGCGGGTAGAGGTCGTCCAGGCGCCGGCCGGCCTCCGAGCGCCCGGTGACGGCGACCAGCTCGAAGCCGGGGTGTCGCCACAGCAGGTGTGCGGCGAGCGCTCCGGCGAAGCCCGTTGCGCCCGCGACGATCATCCGCGGTGAGCCCTCGGCGAAGCTCTGTCTGATGCCTGACTCAGCCACGCAGCTCGCCCCCCAGCTCGCCCAGCGCCGTCACGATCCGCTCGTGCGCGGGGGATACATCCTCGTCGGTGAGGGTTCTGTCTGTGCCCCGAAAGGACAGCGCCAGCGCCAGCGAGCGCCTGCCCTCACCCACCTGCGGGCCGGTGTAGAGGTCGAAGATCTCGACGTTGCCCAGCGTCTCCCCGCCCGCCTCCCGCACGCGCTCCAGGACTTCACCAGCGGCAACCTCGAGTGGGAGCACCACGGCGAGGTCCTGGCGCAGCGACGGCACCGACGCGAACGGCCGGAAGGACACCACCGGTGCAGCCGTGGCGGCCAGCTTGCCCACGTCGATCGCGAAGGCTGCCGTGCGCTGCAGGTCCCATTCGCTCGCTACGAGCGGATGCACCTCGCCGATGAACCCCAACCTCTCCCCGCCAGCGAGCACGGCCGCGCTGCGGCCCGGGTGAAGGAACGGCCAGGTTTGGGCCTTGACTGACCAGTCGAGATGAAACCTGTCCAGCAGTGCACCGAGGAGCGCCTTGGCGGCGAAGAAGTCCGCCTCGTGTTGCTCACCCCGCCAGGAGGCATGCGTGAGCGATCCGCTGAGCAGCACGCCGAGGGCGCGGTGTTCATCACCCGCGCGATACACCGTCCCGGACTCGAAGATCGCGACATCGGGGCCGTTGCGGGAGACGTTGTGCCGGGCGGCGTCGAGCAGCGAGCCGAGCAGCGTCGGGCGCATGATCGACTGGGCCTCCGATAGCGGGTTCTCGAGCCTCACGACGCGCCGCATCTCGTGATCGCCCGGCAGGAGTAGCCGGTCGAGCAGCTCGGGACCGGCGAAGCTCCAGCCGGCGATCTCGTGCAGGCCCCGCCCCACCATCGCGTCCTCAGCCGCCCGGCGCACCCGCTGGGCATGGGTGAGCAGGCCGGCGGCGCCACGTCGCGCAGGCAGCGTGGCGGGCAGCTTCTCCAGACCATCAATCCGTGCGACCTCCTCGACCAGGTCGACCTCGCGCGTGACGTCCATGCGACGCAGCGCCGGCACCGTGACGTCGAGGCCGTCGTCCGCCGGCTGCGTCTGAAAATCGAGGGCGTTCAAGATCTCCTCCTGGCGCTCCCCGGACACGGGCAAGCCGAGGATCTCCTGCACCCGGGCCTCGCGCAGGCGGATGACGCGCGGTGGCGCTCCATCCCAGCCGATGTCTACGGTGCCAGGCATGACCTTCGCTCCAGCGCACTCGATCAGCAGACGGGTGGCCACGGCCTGCGCATAGGAGCACTGCTCGGGCGCCAATCCCTTCTCAAAGCGCGCGGATGCCTCGCTGCGCAGGCCCAGGCTCAACGAGGTGCGGTGGATGTTCGGGCCGTTCCACGTCGCCGCCTCGAGCAGCAAGCGCGTCGTGTCTGGCCGCACCTCCGAGCGGGCGCCGCCCTTCACTCCCGCGATCGACGCCGGCCCATCCGCGTCCGCGATCACGACCGTCTCGGAGTCGAGCGTGCGCGTCTCCCCGTCGAGCGTGTCCACCTGCTCGCCCTCAGCCGCGCGGCGTACGGTCAGACGCTGGCCTGAGACATGGTCGAGGTCGAACGCGTGCAGCGGCTGGCCGGTGAGCAGCATCGCGTAGTTGGTGATGTCGACCACGTTGTTGATCGGACGCTGCCCGGCCGCCATCAGCCGCTCCTTTAGCCACAGTGGCGAGGGGGCGACCGTGACCTGTTCGAACACGCGCGCGGTGAAGCGCGGGCACTCCTCCGGACACTCGACGACGACCTCCGCGGGCAGAGCGGGGCTCCCATCCCCACCGGCGGAGCCGGGGTCATCCGCCCACGGCTCACTCGCCAGCGGCGCCCCCGTGGCCGCATGCAGCTCGCGTGCCACGCCGAACACGCCGAGACAGTCCGGCCGGTTGGGCGTGATCTCGAGCTCCAGCACCTCCACGACGCGTCCATCCTCCGCATCGTGATGGTGGATCTCCTGCACCTTTGTCCCGGTCATCGTCAGCCGCTCCTCGATCCGCTTCACGTCGAGGCCGGGGACGCAGTATTCGCGCAGCCAGTCCAAGGGAACCCTCATCCTGCACCCCCACGGCGGCGCCGGATCGGTGTCCTCAGTCGCTCGCGTGCAAAGCACGCCACGCTCCCTGCGTCCTTGCCCGGCTTGCCCTGGGTGCACAGGAACATCAGAACTGCTCCAGGAAGCGCAGGTCGTTTTCGTACATCAGCCGCAGGTCAGGGAGGCCGTGCTTGAGCATCGCCATGCGCTCCACACCGAGCCCCCAGGCGAAGCCCTGGACCTTCTCCGGATCGTAGCCCGGCGCGTTCGCCTCGGTGCTCGGGACGTATGCGTAGACGTTGGGGTCGACCTCGCCGGCGCCGAGGATCTCCAGCCAGCCCTCGCCCTTGCACAGGTAGCAGCGCGAGCCGTCCGGCATGTAGCCCTTACCCGCGCAATGGAAGCAGGACACGTCCACCTCGACACTCGGCTCAGTGAAGGGGAAGAAGTGCGGACGCAGGCGCACCTCACGCTCGCCGCCGAAGAACGCGCGCGCGAAGTGCAGCAGCGTGCCCTTCAGGTCCGCCAGCGTGATGTCCTCGTCGACCGCGAGACCCTCGATCTGGTGGAACTGCGGCGTGTGCGTGGCGTCGAGGTCGCGCCGGTAGACGCGACCCGGTATCACCACGTACAGCGGTGGCGGATGGGCTTCCATCGCGCGCACCTGCATCGGCGAGGTGTGTGTCCGCAGCACGAGGTCATCGGAGACATAGAAGGTGTCCGTACGCGCTCGCGCGGGGTGCGTCGGAGAGTGGTTGAGCGCGTCGAAGTTGTAGTGGACAGTCTCCACCTCGGGCCCTTCCATCACAGTGAAGCCCAGGCCCAGGAAGATGTCTTCCAGCTCGCGCATCGTCGCCGTGATCACATGCAAGCGGCCAGCCGGCTGCGGCGGTGCGCCCGGCAGGGTGACGTCGACCGCGTCGGACCGCAGCCCGCTCTGCAGCTCTGCCGCCCCGAGCTCCCCGGCGCGAGCCTGGATGAGCGCCTCGAGTGCCTGGCGAGCCTCGTTGGCGGCCTTGCCCACCGCTCCGCGCTCAGCCGCCTCCAGTTGCGCCACGCCGCGCAGCAGCTGGGGCAGCTCGGCCTTGCGCCCTAGGTACTTCACCCGCAGCTCCTCGAGCGCGTCGCTGCTGCCCGCTCCAGCGATCGCGGTCTGGGCCTCTGCGCGCAACTCTTCGATCCGCTCGATCATGACGCCCGGACCCTAGTCGAGCCGCTGGTCATCTCGTACAACGCGACGGTCGCGGCCATCGCCGCGTTCAGCGACTCCGCTTCGATCTGTATGTGCGCCACCCGCTCACACATCGCGACGACCTCGTCCGGCAACCCCTCGCGCTCGGCGCCGATCAGCAGCGTCACCGGCCCCGCGGACCGCCGCAACGGCTGAGCGGGTGGGCTCGGATCGGCGACGAGCGCCACCCGCTCGCCCGGCAGATCACCGGTCGACTCAACGTGCGCGACCGGCACACCGAAGATTGCCCCCATGCTCGCCCGCACGGCCTTCGGCGAATACGGGTCCGCGCAGCCTGGCCCGAGCGCCACGCAGCTCGCGCCGAACGCCAGCGCGCCCCGCAGCACCGTGCCCACATTGCCCGGGTCACTCACCCCATGCAGATAGACGCACAGGGGTCCGGTTGGCGCCACGGCCCAGCGCTGCTCGTACACGCCGATCACGCGTGCTCCCGACCCGAGCGCCGACACCCCTGCGAGCGCTGCTTCCTCGACATCGATGAAACTCTCGCCGCCGAGCTCTGAGCCCACCAGGCGATAGCCCTCGGCGGCCTCCCAGCCGGCGCGCCCGGCGGCAGCGATCAGGTCCTCGCCCTCGGCAACGAACCGGCCGGCGAGCGTCCGCCCGCGCTTGGTCTGCAGGCGGCGCAGCTCCTTCAATCGGGGGTTATGGGAGGAGGTGATGGTCATCGAGTGCAGGTGTGTGGGGCAATGTGTGGATTGTTTATGTGATTGCAGTTCGCCGGGTTGAAAAACAACAAAAAAAGACGCCGTCCTTTTCAGGAGCGACGCCCGGGAGGCCTTTCTGTCAGTTGCCGTTTTTCAGGCAGCCGACGCCTCGCGGGCGGTCTCGGCAAAACGTCGGAAGGTGTCGGCGTCCCGCACGGCGATGTCCGCCAGCACCTTGCGGTCCAGCTCCACCCCAGCCAGCGAGAGCCCGTGCATGAACTGGCTGTAGCTCATCCCGTTCAGCCTCGCGGCGGCGTTGATGCGCGTGATCCACAGCCTGCGGAAGTCGCGCTTGCGGTTGCGCCTGTCGCGGTAGGCGTAGGCGTCCGCCTTCATCAGCGCCTCCTTGGCGCGCTTGTAGTTCGAGTGCGCCTCGCCGCGGAAACCCTTCGTCAGCTCAAGCGTCGCACGCCGCTTCTTCTTGGCATGGACCGACCGCTTGACCCGGGTCATTTGCCCACCCCCAGCATCCGCTTGATCCGCGGCACGTCGTGGTCGTTGATCATCTTCGGAGAACCCAGCGCGCGCTTCTTTTTCGGCGACTTCTTCTCGAGGATGTGGCTCGTGAAGGGATGGCGTCCGCGCACCTTGCCGGTGGCGGTGACTTTAAAGCGCTTCTTCGCGCCGGAGTGGGTCTTCATCTTGGGCATGGGAATCAAAGGTCGAGGGTCTCGGCTCGCCGGCCTTTGGCCGACACCGCCACCCTCGAGCCGCTGATTATGACACGGCGCTGCCGGCGGTGTTCGTGCCGGCTCAGGTTTTGGCTTTGGCCTTGGCTTTTGCCTTGGCCACCGGCGCATCCGCGGCATCCGCGGCCACGGGCTCTGCCTTCACTGCGCCCGCGCCGTTCTCGGCCGGAGGGTCGCTTACCGCCTCCTGCGTAACGTTCTCTGCCTGCGCCGCGGCGGTGGCTCCGTCATCGCCGTGCGCGTCCCCGTCGGCGCGGCCCGACAGCACCGCTTTGGAGGGGGCCATCATCATCGTCATGTTGCGCCCTTCCTGCATCGGGCGCTGCTCGACCACTCCCAGCTCCGCGAGCTCCTCTGCCAGCCGGTCGAGGATCGCAGTGCCGCGCTCGGGGTGGGTCACCTCGCGCCCGCGGAACATGATCGTGACCTTCACCTTGTCCTTGTGGCGCAGAAACCGCTCGACGTGGTGCTTCTTGGTGTCGTAGTCGTGCTGGGCGATCTTCGGGCGGAACTTGATCTCGCGGACCGTGATCTGTTGCTGGTGCTTCTTGGCCTGCTTGACCTTCTGCGCCTGCTCGTACTTGTACTTCGAGTAGTCGAGCACACGGCAGACCGGAGGGCGCGCCTCGGGGGCGACCTCGACCAGGTCCAGGTCGCGCTCTTGTGCAAAGGCCAGCGCCTGCGCGATCGTCATCACCCCGGCCTGATTGCCCTCGTCATCGATCACCCGGACCTCGGGCACGCGAATACGCTCGTTGATCCTCGTAGTGTCCCGCTCGGGCGGACGCCGGTCGAAGCGGCGGGGAACCGGCACTAGCTGTGGTAGTGGCGCGTCAAGCTTGCTCTACGCGCGGGCTTTGTAGTGGACCGGGGGGCTTCAACGAAGCCGAGTATAGCCGCTGGGAGAGCTCTGCTAGCGGAACGCTGCCGGTGTCGCCTGCGCGGTGCTCGCGTACTGACACCGCCCCTTCGCTCGCCTCGCGCTCGCCCACCACGAGCATGTAGGGGATCTTGCGCAGCTCGGCCTCGCGGATCTTGCGTCCGATCGACTCGCCGCGGTCGTCGAGCTCGACGCGAGCGCCGACCTTGCGCAGTGTGTCTCTGACGGAGGCGCCGTAGGAGTTGAACTTCTCAGACACCGGGAGCACGATCGCCTGCACCGGCGTGAGCCACAGGGGGAACTCGCCACCGTAATGCTCGATGAGGATGCCGATGAAGCGCTCGAAGGAGCCAAGCAGCGCGCGGTGGATCATTACGGGGCGGTGCTCTGAGTTGTCGGCGCCGGTGTACTGCAGGTCGAAGCGCTCGGGCATCTGGTAGTCCAGTTGCACCGTGCCGAGCTGCCACGAGCGTCCCAGCGAATCGGTCATGTGCAGGTCGATCTTGGGGCCGTAGAACGAGCCGTCGCCGGGGTTGAGGTCATAGTCGAGCCCCTCGATCTCCAGTGCCCCCGCGAGCGCCCCCTCGGCGCGGTCCCACATCTCGTCGCTGCCGATGCGCTGCTCGGGGCGGGTGGAGAGCTCCAGGCGCGGCTCCAGCCCGAACCGGGCATACAGGTCGAAGCCGAAACGCAGGCACTGCACCACCTCCTCCTGGACCTGATCCTCGGCGCAGAAGATATGCGCGTCGTCCTGCGTGATGTGGCGCACGCGCAGCAGCCCGTGGAGCACGCCGCTGGGCTCGTGGCGGTGCACGAGGCCCGCCTCGCTGTAGCGCACCGGCAGGTCTCGGTAGGAGCGGCGCTCGTCCTTGTAGATCTGGATGTGGGCCGGGCAGTTCATCGGCTTCAGGCCCATCGGATGGTCTTCGACGTCGGTGAAATACATGTTGTCCTTGAACTTCTCCCAGTGCCCGGACTGCTTCCACAGCTCGGAGTCGTAGAGGATCGGCGTCTTGACCTCCAGGTAGCCGCGCGCCAGGTTTTCGGTCCGCCACAGCTCGGTGAGCGCGTTCCAGATCGCCATCCCGGCGGGCTTCCAGAACGGACTCCCAGGCGAGTGCTCGGAGAACATGAACAGATCGAGCTCGCGGCCCAGCTTGCGATGGTCACGCGCCTTCGCCTGCTCCAGGCGCTCCAGGTGCTCTGACAGTTCGGCCTTGGAGTGAAACGCGGTGCCGTAGATACGCGTGAGCATCGTCCGCGTCGAGTCCCCCCGCCAGTAGGCGCCCGCGACCGACTGCAGCCTGAACGCCCCGATACTGCTGGTGCCCGGCGCGTGCGGCCCGCGGCACAGGTCGGTGAACGGCCCGTTCGTATACAGCGACACGCTCTGCAGCTCCTCCCCACGCTCGCGCGCGCCCGCCACGAGGTCGTCGATCAGCTCGGCCTTGTAGTCCTGACCCTCGCCCACGAACCGCTCGCGGGCCTGTGCCGGCGTCACGTCCTGGCGCTCGAACGCCTCCGCGGCCTTTACATGCGCGCGCATCTTCTCTTCGATCTTCGCGAACTCCGCCTCGGAGATTGCTATCCCGTCCGGGAACTCGAAGTCGTAGTAGAACCCCTGCTCGATCGGCGGGCCGATCGAGATCTTCACGCCGGGCCATAGTTCCATCACCGCCGCCGCCAGCACGTGCGCGGCGTCGTGGCGGATCAGCGCAAGCGCTTGCGGGCCGCTCTGCTTGGTGAGAATCGCCACCGTCGCCCCGTTTGGCAGCGGTCGCTGCAGGTCGCACACCTCCGGCTGCCCGCCATCACCCACCTCGGGATGGCTGAGTTCGATCGCCAGCGCCGCCCTGGCCAGGCCCGGCCCGATCGCCTCGGCGGCATCGGCGCCCGTGGCGCCGTCCGGCAAGTCGAGTGGCTTTCCGTCGGGGAGTGTGACCGTGACCGTCATCTCAGCGCTGGAGGCTACCCGCCAGCCGCGAGAGAACCACTGCGACACTCCCATATGCGGGCCGCAAGGGCCTCAGGAACGCGGATTTGGAGATCCCGCTTGCAGACAGTCGTCTGCATCTGCAATGATCGGGGCATGCAAGGCAGCGAGCAGGTCCCGATCACCATCACGCTATCTCCCGCCCAGGTCGACCACGTGGTGCAGGCCGCCTCCGGCAGCCGTATCCCGGGCATCTCCACGCTCCTCAGCGGCTATCTGCCGAGTGACTCTGAGGACCCACGGTTGTCCCGCTCGCTGCTGCGGGGGCTCTCGCTGCTTGGGTGCTTTGCCTCCGGCGAGACTGCACGCGGAATCGTGGAGCTCGCCCACGACGCAGGTATGAGCGCCTCGACAGCCCACCGTTACGCCTCCACGCTCGTCGAGCTCGGCCTGCTCGAGCGCGACCCCAAGAGCCGCAAGTACCGGCTGCCGAAGGCCTGAACTTCAAGAGGACTTCGTTCGCGTCAGCCCCAGGCCCCGCAGGGGTAGACAAGCCCACGGGGCTCTGCGATGCTGCCGGCCATGTCTGGGCGGTTGATCGCCGGATCGAGACTTCGTGGCGCCCTGGCGTTCGCCGGTACGCTGGCGCTCACTGGCGCCCTCAGCCCGGCTCCGGCGGCAAGCGCCGCTGAAACGGCGGTGGGTTTCGACAACCTCAGCGCGGGGATGGTCGTGACCAGCCAGTATGAAGCGCAGGGCCTGAAGCTCGGCCTGGCGACCGATTTCGGGCAGACCTCACCCGGCAACGGCGACTGCGGCCCACCGACGATAGAAGCCGAAGAAAAATCGGGAGTGCCGGCCTCCTCCAAACCAAACTACGCGCTGCTCGCAGGCTGTCCCGCGGCCAACCCCAACTTCAGGGGTACCTACGGCGCGCTGCTCGGGCATCCGCGTGGCGAGCTCTCCCTAGAAGCCCGCGTCATCGCGGTCGGTGTTCCCAACATCGAAATGCAGCTGATCGCATACGACAGCACCGGTCACGAAGTCACGAGCAACAAGATCGAAGCGAGCCCTCAGGGATGGAAGCGCATCGAAGTCTTCCTCAGCAAAGAAAAGACGATCAGCTACTTCCTGATCCGTACCGCCAAAGCGATCAGCAACCCGCCCGCGATCGCGATCGACAACCTCAGCTTTGAAAAGGTCGAAGAAGAAGGCAAAAAAGAAAAAGAAGCCCCCAAAGAAGAATCGAACAAAGGCAGTAGCGGCACCCAGCCTGCACCCCCCACGGCAGTCGGAACGGTCGTGACACCCAATCCGCATGGCGGTTCGCCGGTGACGTTGAGCGGCGCCGGCTCGAGTCCGGGTAGCGGACACATCATCTCCTATGAATGGGACTTCAACAGCGACGGGAAGATCGACACGAGCACCGGCACAAACCCGATCGCACACGTAATCCTGCCCAGCGGCGCGCACACGATCGGCCTCACCGTCACGAACTCGGGCGGAGAAAAGTCGAGCTCCAAATTCGCGCTCGTCCTGCAGGGCGTCTCGATCCCACCCGCCGACGGCGGCCAAGGCCCTTGCCTGACTAGCCTCGAAGTCGCGAACGCCGAGCTGCTCGCCGAATGTATCCAGACCAAGGGCTCTGGAGAATGGGTGATCGAGTCAAAGGAACTCGAGCTCAACGGCATGGTGCTAATCCCCAAGGGAGGCGGTTATGGGGTCTACCACGTCACATCCCACCGCCAGTTTGGGATCGGCACCGAATACAAGCTCTCCGGCAGCCCGGTGAACGTTGAGCTGCTGAACACCCCAGTCGGCGACATGACGCTCGGGGGCTATGACCTGGAAGCCGAACCGGTGACGCTCGGGACGGCCTTCGAAAAGCGCCAGGTGCTCAAAATCACGGCGCCGTTTCGCGCTCACACGGCCGACGAAGAACGCGTGAAAAACCTCAAAGGCAACCCACTGATGAGCTTCGGCGTCGGCAAACCTTGCACGGGCGGTGAAAAAAAGGTCGGCTGCTGCCCTCCCAATGGGCCCAACAACGCCTGTGCCACGCTGCCCGGGAACTTCCCCCTCACCGGGATGGTCTCCGTCTACCTGACAAGCAAAGGCCAGGCGCTGTTCGATGTCCAGGTGGGCCTCAACCTGACGGCCGTGAACTTCGAAGCGACCGGTGAACTGGAGCTGCTCTCGAGCCAGGAAACGGGGATCGAACTATCGACCCTGCGCTTCAGCATCCCCGAAGCGAGCCTGAAACCGATCTTCAAGGTCAAGGAAGCGTCGTTCGTCTACTACTTCCCGGGGAACCCCGACCCTGAAAAGCGAGACACCTGGCAGGCGAAGGCGACGATCACCTTCGGCCTGCTCAACGAACCGGGGCTGGAAGGCGAACTCTCCTTCCAGCACGGCCAGTTCCACTCGGCCGGCATGACACTGATCCTCCCGCCGCCCGGAATACCGCTCTACCCGGGCATCAGCCTCAACAAAATCGGAGCCATGGTGGGGGTGGAACCGCTCGAGTTCGGCGGGAATCTCGGTGCCAAGGTCGCCGCCGTTCTCGAGTTGGAACTTGCCTTCAAATACTCCGACGAAGAAGGCGGACATCTCGGCTTCTTCGGTGGCCGGGGCACCCTGAAGTACGAAGAAAACGAAATCGCGACACTCGAGGGCGATGTGTATTCAGACGGCTACTCGGATGCGCTGCTGACGCTGAAAATCGGCGTGCCGTTCGGATCAAAAGAACCGGTCGTCAGCGCGGAGGGCGAAATCGGCTACTGGGACGAACCATCGAGCGGCCTCTGGGAAGCCTACGGGCGCGTCCATATCCATGTGTGGGTGATCGACGCCGAAGTGGCGGGGCTCGTCAACAACCACTACATCGCCGGCTGCGGCTTCGTCGGCCCCTTCGGAGCGCTCGGCTACTGGAACTTCGACACCTCGAGCGTCGGCGGCGAAGGCTTCTTCGGCGGCAACTGCCACGACGACCTAAAACCGTACAAGCAGGTCCCCCTCACGCACCACGAAGGCGGGTTCGTGAATGAAACGGAAACGGAATCGTTGCGAGGCCGGCCCCCGAGCGGCGCGTTCGCGGCTGCGCACCGGCGAGCCAGCGATGCGACGATGGCGCTGGCGGGCAGCCCCCTGGGCCGCGACCTGCGCATCAGCTCGAACTCGGGCACGCCGGTAGTCAAGCTCATCGGACCGAACGGGCAGAGCTACACGACGCCTTCGCAGCCGGGCAAGGTCTCGATGACCGGCAACCAGTTCATCGCCGCTCTGGGCACGGACCCTCACAACGTGATCGTCTACCTGAGCTCGACCGCGGGCGGGGAATGGCACCTCAAGCGGGCCCCGGGCTCGGCCCCCATCAGCAAGGTGGAAGAGGCGGAAGTTTCGCCACCGCCATCTATCAAGGCCACGGTCCGTCACCGCGGCAAGCACTGGGCGCTCAGCTACCGGGCGAAGAATCTCGTGGCCGGCACGAAGGTCCGCTTCTACGAACGCGGCAAGGACTCGATCCACGGCCTGGGCACGGTGTCCGCGGCGAAGGGCAGCGTGGCGTTCACGCCCACGGAAGCCCTCGGGAGGGCTCGCAAGATCTATGCGACGGTGATCGCCGCGACGGGCGTCCCATCGCAGACCGTGACCGTCACCTCCTACAGTGCCCCGCGGCCCTTCCGGCCCGGCCGGCCCGCGCATGTGCGCTTCCTGCGCAGGGGCAAAACTGCCGTCCTCAGCTGGGGAGCGGTGAACGGCGCAAAGGTCTACCGGGTGAAAGTCACCGGCAGCGACGGGCGCATCGACACGTTCTTCGCGAAGCCCTCACATCGCTCGGAGACGCTTCCCGGCGTGCTCGCAACGGAGAGCTTCAAGGCCACGATCACGGCCGTGGGCGGCAAGGATCTCCTTGAAGGGCGCCCGGTGAGCGTGAGGCTGAAGCCGCTGAAGGTCAGGGCACCCAGGAAGCCGTCGTCTTCGAAACGACGGGCAGGCAAGCGGAAGAGGTAGCTCAGGTGGGCTTGCGCGCGCGTGCTTGATAGACGGCGGTGATGCTCGTGTCAAAGCCATGTCTGGCCGCGCGTAGGTACAGCCGCCAGATCCGCGTGCGCTCCACCCCGGCAAGTTGCTCGGCGCGCTCCAGATGCTCGTCCAGACGCTTGGTCCACTCGCACAGCGTGCGGGAGTAGTCCTCCCTGAAACCCTCCACCTGGTCGGTGTGCAAGCCGGCGCGCTCGAGCGCCAACTGGACACGGGAGAATGGCAGAGCCTCGCCGTCTGGGAACACATAGCGCATCGAGAACTCATCCTCGAGCGAGTCGTACTCAGGGTCGAGCGCGGCGATCGCGTGGTTCAGCAGCACGCCCCCCGGGCGCAGCAGCGCGAACAGCGACTTTGCGTAGTTGTCGATCTGGCTCTCCCCCACGTGCTCGGACATGCCGATGCTCGCGATCGCATCGAACGATCCTCCCGGCAGCTCGCGGTAGTCGGCCACCCTGATCTCCACCTGCTCGTTCAAGCCGGCCCGCGTCACCTTCTCGCGCGCGAGCTGCGCCTGCGACGGCGAAAGAGTGACGCCGGTGACCGTCACGCCGTAATTCTTGGCCGCGTGGATCGCGAAGCTGCCCCACCCGCAGCCAACATCCAGCAAACGCATTCCCTCTTTTAGTCCAAGCTTGCTTGCGATCAGATCCAGCTTCGCGAGCTGGGCATCCTCAAGCGTCTCCGCGCCCTTCGAGTAGATCGCGCAGCTGTACGTCATCGACTCATCCAGGAACAGTCCGAAGAACTCGTTCCCGACATCGTAGTGGTAGCGGATCGCGGCCGCGTCGCGCTGCAGGCTGTGACGTTCGCCATGCAAGATCAGCTCGAGGCCCGGACGTCTCGGCAGCCCGCCGGGCAATGCCGCCGCGAGGATGCCCAAGCCCAGCCGCACCCGGTCTCCGGCACTCAGCTCTCCCGGCTCCCATTCGTCGACCACGATGAACGCGGCGTCGAGATCGTCGACGGCCAGCGAGCCGTCCACATATGCGCGCCCCAGGCCGAGCGTCCCCGGCGCTCGCAGGAAGTGCGACAGCGCTGAGGGGCGCCTCACGAAGAACACCGGCGCACCGGGGCTCGTCGCCTGCACGACCCCGCCGTCCCAGAAACGCACGTGAAAGGGCCGCTCCGGGAAGGCGTGGCGCAGCGCCCGGCTGAGCGGTCCGCTTGCTCGAATCAGTGCCACCGGTCCACCTTAGCCAGCCTTTTACACGAGCGGCAACGATCTGGGCCGCTGGCCAGACTGGACGCGCTTGCGGGTAGAATCGCCCGATGCCGGGCATGCAAAGGATCCGGTGGCTCGATGAGCCGGAGGAGAAGGACTACCTCGCTGCGCACAGCTTCCTCAGCATGGTGCTGGCCCCCTCCTCGCTCCCGGAGACGATCGCCGCGCTGCGCACCGCGCCGCTCGGTCACTGGGCCGCCAAGGACATCCTGCGCGCGGCCGGACTGCCGCCGCTGAAGCCCAAGCAAAGCGCCGAGGTCGCCGAGAAGCTGAAGAAGATCAAGAATGGCACACCGATCTCACCCATTCTCCTCGTGGGTGGGATCCGGGACTACCTGGTCATCGGCGACGGGTACCACCGCGCATCGGCCGCATGCCGGGTCGACGAGGATGCGCTGGTACCCGGCAGGCTGCTCTGGTCGAGCTGAGGACCACGCCTGATCATTCAAGCGTTCGCGAAACAGATCGCGAACGGGCAACCGGCGGGCACCTCGCGCGCGACGCCTGGTGGGTGGAACGGTTTCAGAATCCCGCGGGCGAATGGCGTCGCCTGTTCGCTGAGGTACTCGGCACCTTCCTGCTGGTTCTTGCCGGCGCCGGTGCTGGGGTGGTCGCCGCAGCCACTCACGTGGCCATCGGCCGGGTGGCCGCGGTAAGCGCCCCCGGGCTCACCGTGCTCGCGGTCATCCTGTTCATGGGCGCGGTATCGGGCGCGCACCTGAACCCAGTGGTCAGCCTCGCGTTCGCGCTCCGCAGGGACTTTCCCTGGCGTCGCGTTCCCGGCTACATACTCGCCCAGCTGCTCGGCGGAACCCTGTCCGTGCTGTTCCTGCTCGCCGTCTTCGGGCGTGTGGGGTCGCTGGGCGCCACCGTTCCCGGCGCAGGCATCAACGACACGCAAGCGGCCTTGGTGGAGCTCGTGCTCACCGCAGGCCTGGTCTCCACGATTCTCGGGACGGCCTCGCGGGCGCAGAACCTGGGGCCAATCTCGGCCTTTGGCGTGGCCGCCTACATCATCCTGGCGGGATTGTGGTCGAGTCCTGTCTCCGGGGCTTCGATGAACCCGGCGCGGTCCTTTGCCCCGGACATCGTCCTCGGTGACTTCTCACACTTCTGGGCCTACCTTGCCGGACCGCTGGCTGGTGCCATCATCGCTGTCGGCTTTGCTCGCATCCTGCGAGGCCCCGCGGGACGCGACCCCCTCGCGTCCCGCGCCGCCCAAGGATCCCCAGAAGGGTGAATGCGGCGGCTAACGGGGGTCGTCGCGGTCGAGGTTCCAGTGGCGTGAGACCGAGGTGAGGCGCTCGGTCCCCTCGCTGCCTTCGCGCGGCATCAAGGCGAATCGGCTGATCGTGCGCTGCCCGCCCTCGTGATCGCCGTAGAGCAGGTCGACGGTGATCGCGTTGCCGGTCTCGATCGCGCCCCGAAGCTCCTCGTGCAGGGGATCCTTACGGTCGCGTACGGCTCCTTGCCAGAAGCCGGTGGAGCCCGCCGACACGTAGATGTCTCGGGTGAGCCGGCGGAACTCATCGGGGCTGGCAGGATCATTTCTGCCGACCAGGACGTCGCCGACGGCGTGCCAGCCGTCCAGCACGGCCAAGCCCGAGCCGACGTTGCGCAGCGCCATCGTCATGTAGACGACGCCGTCCTCGTAGAAGACCTCGGCCATGCCGCCGCGCACGCTGACCCAGCGATCGACGAAGGAGACCTTCTCGGAGGGGTCCTCTAGGCGCGAGGAGACGAGCACCGGGCGCAGTCCGGCCAGCAGGGCTCGCTCGGCTACGCGGGCGCTGCGGTTGCTCGAGCGCACCGCTGAGAAGGTCGCGAGCGCCAGGATCAGGGTGCCGCCAGCGGTGGCCAGAGAGGCGATCGTGCTCGTGTCCGCCATCACGGCGCAGGCTACTAAGACCGCCGTTGAATCACCCGCCACAAGTCCCGCCACCAGTGCAGCCGCGAAATCGGTCCTGACCCCGCAATCCCGCACTCCAATGCCGGTTTCCTGCGCGTCCGGTGGCTTTCATCGAACGCTCGTCTAATCGAACCGCAGGCCGTCGATTCCCCGCCGCAGCGGCCGATACGATCATCAGCGATGCAACGGCAGATACAGATACTTCGCCAGCTCGTGCTCGACTCGCAATATGCGGTCGATGAGAGCACCGTGGCCGAGGCGATCATCGCGCGGGCCACGGCACGCCGCACAGTCTTGGGAACCACGTTCCGGAACGACACCCACAATCCGGACACCAGCAGCCGGCAAGTGCGCTCGTTCCGCCCCAGCAGTCAGGCCCGGTCCTTCCGCCCGTGCAACGTGAAGGGCGCGGAAGAGGGCCTGCTCACAATCGCACCATGGCGCCGCCCGTAGCGCTGCTCAGCCGTCGTCTGTGTGAAACCGATCGTGTAGATCTCCACGGCGCCTGTTCGCTGAACAAGGTCTCCTGCCCGTTCTGAGAGCCCAGGGCCACGGAGTCCTCCTCATGAACGGCTCCACTCGGGAGGATATGACAGAGGAGCACCCCTAAGTCAGCCAGAACCTTGCCGACGAGCAGGCGGCGGTGGCACTCGCCCGGCTGGCCCTCGCTGCAAAGCAGCGCGACCCGCTGCTTGCGAGAATCGCTCAAGAGGCGCTGGACCGTCATCTGAAAACCCGGCTGGGAGGCCATGAGGTCGTAGCGAGCATGGCCTTCCTCGTCGTAATGCTCTTCCCGCGATGGCCGGCCGCCCAGCTCATCGCCGAAGAAGAGATAGCGCGTGCCAGCTCCGCGAAGCGCCACATCGAGCTCCTCGCGGTTGAAGTGCGGCGCGTAGCGCGAGTACGGGTAGGACCGCACGTCTACGACGGCTTCGATGCCCTCGGCCTCCAAGAGCGCTGCGAAGTGCTCAAACGTGTGGTTGGAATGCCCGATCGTCCAGATAACCGGTGAAGATCGCACGACCTCAGGGTACCCAGCCATACGGTCGGCTGGCCAGGGCACTCCTCACAAATGAGACCCCACGAATTGTGAGGTGACCGGGACGAAGATCTGCCCTTCCCCCGCCATGATCGATAGGAAATGCCGACCCTTCAAAGCTCAAAATGGCCCGAGCGGCAGCGAATTCGAGAGCATCGTGCTGTTTAGATAGAGACTGGATGGGTATTACTCCCAGCGGAGTGTCCTTCCTCAGCGCGTGGGGGCGCAGCCGTCGCCCGAGCCCGCTGCGCCCCCCGCGCGCACCTCCGGTATGAGCCCTTCGGACATGGGCCGGTGCCGTCAGCGCCCTGGGCGGTGCTCGTAGCGGGCTCTACCCGCTGAGATTGAAGGGTTTCCAGGACGAGAGGCTGCCATCGGTTGCTTTGGCCTGGCCCTGGAAAGTGTCGGTGTAGTTGCTGACGTGATCGAGCTCGAGGTTGAGCCCCGCGGGAAACGGCTGGTTTGCCGGAACGGTGACCGTGTAGTAGACGGAGTTGGCAATGCCGCCGCCATATCCTTCGATTTTGCAGGCGGCCACGGGATCGCACGCCGTGAAGTGCGTGTTGGGCGGGGCCCAAACGGTCACACCTGAGATTGCCCGGTTGAACTGCCCGCTGAGACTGATTCGCAGCGGATCGCCCCCGGTGTTTGTCGTGCCGCCGAAGGTTCCGTCGAACGCCGGCTGGGTCGGGGGCGTTACCGGAGGTGGCGTGACTGGCCCCATCCCGGGGTTCAGCCACGCTGATAGCTCTTCGAGCGCGGCGTTCGTATGCTCGACGCACACCTGAACCGCTTGGTCGAAGAGTTCTTCGAGTAATTCGTCTGAGAGACCATCCGGTCCGTTGACCTCATCGAACTGCGAGCGTGTGAATTCAAAACTTGCCTTACTGCCCTTGGGACAGATCCCGTACTGGCCCTGCTGGTCGCGACCGAGGATATTCTCGTGGAATTCCACGGTCACGACGACCGTATCCTCTTCTTCGGTGCTGGCTCGGAAGCTCGCAGCCATATCCTGCGCGATGACCGTGCTCGCCTGATGAGCGCGCGGAATCGCCGCACCTGCACGAGGATTGAAGATCGCGATCGCCGCAACGAACGTCGCCGACTGGCCGCTGCGGCGCGCAAGCTGTGCGACGCCGGCTTTCGCCGCGCCCAGCCGCTTACCGCCGACGATGATCACGACCGAATGCGGTAGCTGCTTACCGTTGACCAGGCTGAATCTGAGCGTCCGTTTGCGCAATGCGCGCGCACCGTGAGCTCCCCTAGCCACCTTCACCCGCAACACCACCCGCGCGAGTGTGACATCGCCCGCCGTGGGCAATTTGACGCTCACCGACGCGACACGTGTGTGGCGACTCTTGGCCAGAGCCGGAGCGGCGCAAGCCGCGAGCAGGGCAGCGCACGCCAACCCGGCTAACAGGATCTCCTTCCAATGTGGCCTATGGCCCAGGCGCATGCCCCTCATGTGGTATTTGATCTATCACCCGGGGGCGGCGGAGTCAATCTAAGCGGTGATGATAGGCCGGGGCTTGCGATCATGAGCGCGATCAGCGGCGAGAGCACCGGCTCACGGCCGCTCAGCGCCTAGAAACGATGGGCGGAACTACTCGTCCTCGTCGGACTCTATGTCTGCGTCGACGCCGGAGTGGCGCTCTCTGAAGGCACCCACGATGCGCTTGACAGCCTCAACGGCCGCGTAGCCCACCACGCCGTCTTTCGCCGCCGTACCGATTTCCATCGTGACGTGGACCACATCCTGTCCGACTCCGCGCCGCTCCATAGGCGGAGGAAACTCCGCTTCGAGGCCGGCGTCAGAAAGCTGACGCGACAACATGTGCGCGCCCCGAATAGGCCCTGTATAGCGGACTCGGATCACGTCATCGGCTCCGTGCCGCCAGGATCAGTGACGTGTGTCGCGTGGTGGATCTGGGTCGGGCCGGTTGATCGTGTTTGAGTTGCGGATCTGACCGTCAGGTCGGTGGATCACGACCTCACCGCCACCTGAATGGTTCTGAAGGTGCTGGGTAGCGGCTGCCTGGGCCTCGGCCTGCGTGTTGTACAGGCCACCCGCACGCTCTGCCCCCTCAGCTTTGTCCGCCCACTGGCCGTCTGGCCTCTGCGTGACGTGCCTTCGTTGTCCTGGCATCAGTCCTCCACGAGATCGAACGTATGTACGTGGCAAACGATACCTGCCCCACCGGCGGAGCTACGCGAGGCAGATGCGACCCAGGTGGTCTTTGCGGTAGCGATCCCTGTACGTCCTGTTGCCGACCCGAGCGTTGACCTGTCCAGGCGAGGCAGGCTTACCGTCGCCTTTGAAGTAGAGCCCTCTCCGCTCGATCTCGTCAGCCAGTTCACGCGTGCTCATGCCAGCGGGCCTGTTGGCTAGCACGGCGTCTATGGCTTCGTGCAGCTTCATCGGCACATCCTACGGCCCAGAAGATTGCTACCAAATTGCTACCAAGCTGGCCCTTTGTAGCCGGCTAATCCTTCCTCTAGAGCCAAATCCAGCGATGGGCGATACTGGTTCGATTCGCCGGACATGCCAGTGTTTACGGGCTTTCTCACGCGGCAATTCCCCTAGAATTCCCCTAATCAGCGCGAAGCTGACGGACGTTTTCCCCTAACTGGCGGCGGGCCTTGGTCGCGCTCCCTTCAGTCGTCCAGTGGTTGTAGGGCTCAGGCTCATTGGGCAAGTATGAAGCGCCGAAGTGACGCAGCTCGTAGAAGCCCCTCCGGTACTCCCGCGAGACCAAACCCTCACGCGAACAACAGCCCACGCCTACTTACCGCGTCCGAAAGCAGGCGTCGGCCGAGCCATCCTCGATGCGCCTGCCTGTCGTCCGGGGCGGGAGTTTTGTAGCGGAGACTCGGGTGCCTCCTTCTCGCGTAAAGCGTAGCCGGAAGCATGCTGTCGACCGCGTGGATAACGGCGACACCCTGTGCACCGGTGCAACACGTCTGCGGGATCAGGTCAACTCGCTAAGCCTTCGCACGATGGCCCACTCATCGGCGCGTGTGCGCCCAATGTTGGTGTACCAACGAGGCCGTCCAGAGACGAGCTCATAGTCTGGATGGCGCGTACCGCGAACGACGAGCACAACCTCGCTCCTCTGTCGCTGCGCGTAGGCCTCCAGTACGTCTCGCCGCACATATAGAAGATGTCCGCTCGCGAAGTTCTCTGGTGCTAAGAACACGCGTGCAACTCTTTCTCCGCCACGGTTGACGTAGTCGAGGCCATCCGACGACTTGGTTAACCCCATGGCCTGAGATAGTGTCCGAGAAGGCACCGTGAATCCGCCAAGCTGATTGGTGGTGCTGTGGTAACCCTCCCATGAATATGTGTGGGCCACGACCTCAGCGTCAAAGTCGCCCACCACCGGTAGATGTAGCTCGGAGCGATATGGCACCGAGTCATAGCGGAGAACGGATGCAGCGAACTTCGGCGACCACGGAGTCTCCCCGGCCATCGTGTAATAGTCGCTGGGCGCTTCCGGCCATCGGATATCGGACCAGGCCCTGAGCTGCGCAACGCTGGCGCTTAGACGGGCCGCCACGCTCGACGTCGTTAAAAGAGCTTGAATGCCGCCCCACACGGACCTTCCAGCGAGCTCGTTCTCATCACGCAGCGAAGCGTCTACCACAACCCAGGGACCTTCATCGCCTTCCAGCGAGTTGGGCACTAAAAGAGCATCGGGGACGTTGATAACGCCGTGCCGGACCCAGTCGGGCATCCTCGCCGGAGTCGGACGCGCCCAGCGCTGAACTGAAACTGGTAAAGGAGGAGGCTCCTCGGGGAAAGACGGATCGATGTCAACGATATGCTCGGTGATGTCGCTCGATAGCTCTTGAGCGTCATCAAGCCGACCAGCAAGCTCGTAATAGGCGATCCACCCGTACTTCTTGCCGTAACGGTCGACGCGATCGGATCTGTCTTCTCGACCGCCTCGCCACTGTTCTTCGCCAAGCTGCTTATCGATCTGATCGAAGCTCGCTTGGCGCCATCCGAGTTGCCAGATACGGCCACGAATGTGAGCCAGCCCCGCAAGGTAGCCAGAGTGTGTGCGGTTGTAGTTAGAGCGATCGTCGTAGAGACCTCCAACGGTGTAATTCTCAAAGTCCATTCGGAACGCGTGCTGAATCTCTTGGCCGCGCCGGCTAGTTTCGCTGTAGCCGCGGGGGGCTGGGGTCGAGGCGAACGACTTCGCCCAATAGTTGCCAACGTCGTTTGCGATTTCTGGGTGGAGGGCTTGGGCCATCTCCCACGAACCGCTTGAGTAGGTGCGCGAGAGGTAGTGGCTCGTCGGACATGTGGCGTTCTCTCCGCACATCGTGGTGCCGAGCTCGCGCAGGTAATCGCGGTAGGCATCCTCGAAGCCTGGATCGACTGGACGTTGGTTGGCCATGACGACACCGTAGGAGGCTGCGAGTAGGCGCTCACTCACATAGGGGTCGTTTATGTCAAGGCTAGATCTCGCCATCGAGAACAATGACGCCGGATCACCGCGTCCGTAGCAGTAAAGAGCCTTAGTTGCATAGTCGCGCAGTCTCCTGTCGGTACTGGTCAACAACCAGGAGATCCATACAGCACGCAGGCGATCAGACTCGCCGCGAGAAGTGTGCTCTTGCCACTGACGCGAGGCGTACTCGACGTCGTGGTAGACAGCGCCGGGTCGGCGCGGCCAAACCGAGGCGTCGGCCGTACGAATCCACTCGCTCCAGCGTAAGTCCCGCTCCGCTACGTCAAACGTGCGGAGCACGCGTTCGGCGAAGTCAGCATTGAGTCGATGCTGCGGATCGGACCGTACTTCGCTGAGTCTGCTCATGATCTGGCCAAACGCTCGGGTTGACCCAGTCCTCAGGATGCCCACGAGTGCGTCGACAGTGTCCGAATCGAGTCGTCCGCTCTCGAGATCGGTGGCGTCGATCAGTGCCTGTTCACGACGAGGACCGTCGAGGAACGGCCAAAGCTGTCGGTAGCCGCGAAGCGGCAGTACGCCCGCAAGTGCCGTGAGGATGTCCGACGCTAGTGGGTGTCCTTTGCCCGGTGTCGGATCGAGGATCGCAAGATTAGCCTTCTTTGCCAACCACGCGTCGATGCCGCCGAGACCGATGTTCCGAACGAGTGTATCGGCGATAAGGAACCCTGCGAAGGCATCGAAGAGAATGCCGCTCGGCTGCTCGGGGTAACTCGGCGCCGGCTCTCGCATCAACACGCCTTCGTCTTCGAGCGCCCGCGCAATGCTTTTGTCCCAGCCCGGCTCGCGATCGACGAGGTCTCGTACCTCGGGGAAAGGAAGCTCACGCACGCTGCGGTTCCAAAGCTCGAGCGCCACCCGATCAATCCCTTCGGCGACGTCCTGCTCGGCGCAGCTGAGTAGCTCTGTGGCGATGCGCCTGACGGACTCGTCTCGAAACCGTTCGTAGACGGCAATCGGAGTGGCCGGCAAAGTGGTCAGCTGGACCGTCTTCCGATTCTCAGCGTGATCTGGGTTGGCCACCTCGCAGAACATCCACAGCAGCAGCGGCTGGCGGAACAATCGCCGTGGGAGTCGGACCTCGCCGCCGTTGATCTTGTAATGGCGGAAGTAGCGCGCGATGGCGGCGTCGAGGTCGTCGCCGAAGCCTGTGAGCTCGATACATGGGGGTGCGGCGTCCGGCATTGCATAGTCATAGGCCGATGCGCGTAGCGTCAGAACGATCAGCACGTTCGGGAAGTCCTCGGAGGCGACCTTCAGTGAGCTCAACAAGGCCTTAAACCTCGCGGGATTCTCTGCCTCGTTGAGGCCGTCTATGACGAGTGGGAGCCGGCATGCCGCACGGGCGCCTGCCGCGTCTAGCGCCTCCAGTAGGTCCTTGAATGTGCCTGCTGGTCGAGAGATGAGTGGTGCGAGTAGATCCTCTAGGGATCCGTTCTTAGGTAGGTTCCTGCCTTGAAGGTAGACGCCAGCGGGCTCATTCGAGGATCCGATGGTCAGGTCGATTACGAGGTTAGACTTACCGAGCCCGGCCTCGCCCACGACAGCGCACATACTGATGCTCACCCGACTTGCGAAGCCGGCAAGTAGCGCCCTCGCGCGCCGTAGCTCAGCATCCAGCATGTGCATGCCGAGTGCAGCAGGCTGACGTCGTGGGCGCAGGGTCGCCATCGCTCGGACGGCTTCTCTGCGGCCGAGCGACTGGCCTGTGGGCGTTGCTGCAAGCGCTGCGGCGTGCTGGGGGCCTCTCTCGGCGAGCAATTTCACGACCGAGCGAAGTCTCGCCTCTACGACTGCGGCGTCGTCAAGGAGACAGCCGACTACTGTACTCAACGGATCTGCCTTGTCGAGTAGCTTCTGGTCGGCACGGAGCTGTGCGGCCTTCTGTCTCAACCTCGTTGCGCGGATCGCCAACGAGCCCCAGGATTTCGGCTGTCCGAGGACGCCCTCGAGAAGCTTCTCGGCTTCCACCTTGACGTGAACCTCCGCGTTGTAGCGCCGCTTGACAGCCTCAACCCCCTCGGCTCTCATCTTCGAGAGGTGCTCTGGGGTCAGGACAAGCTGTCCGAAGTAAGCGGCGCGAAGCATCGCCGCGTCGCCGCCGAGGAGATCTGGAAGATCCGAGCCGTCGCGCAGTTGCAACGTCATTCTGCTATCGAGCTCGTGAAACCACTTCTGATCGGTCGGCGTAAGTGGACGGCGCGTCCAGAGCACCCAGTCGGTCAAATCTGGCAGCCATTTCTCGGTGGTCCGGATCGCCTCAACGATCTTCTTCCGCCGTGTGCTGCCAATCTGTTTGCCAGCATCGAGCCCGTACCAGCGACACTGCCACCCCCACCAACGAGGAGGCGCCCCCAGCTCATCACAGTTCGCGGTTAGGCGCAGGTGAAACTCCACACCAGGTTGTTGCGCGACCGACTGAAAATCACCTTTTGACGCGTAGTTGCGACGGATAGCCCCGCGGCACAGCAACTCAAAGTTACGTGTTGTATCGCCCGGAAGCTCCTTGAACCTATCCCAGTCGAGCTCGGTCATCCTTACTTGTCGCTCGTGCGCTCTCCGATTGACGTATGACTATGCATCGAGAAGATCTCGATACTGGCGTCATTGCTAATGAGAAGCTTGACGAAGCCACCCACGGTGTTCTCGTCGGTGGTCAAGATCACGTCGGCTCCGTCACGCGCGACCGAGTGGTCATACGCGAAGTTCTCAACGTCTGTTGGTCCGAGAGACCATATGTTGAGCTCACGGAGGAGTTGACCCATCTCATCGGTCAGATCTGGTGCACCTTCGCCTGGGTCGTAGTTCTCGCCATCCATATCGATGTAGACCCGCTCTTTGATCCGCTCGAAGAGGAGCATCGCCGCCTTCGCGGCGGACTCGTCGGCAAAATGCCCAATCATCTTGAGGTTGGTGGAATGCTCCGACCCGTAGCCAGTCCAGATCTTCACAGTCGCTCCTTTCCAAGTAGACGTCGGTAGCTCGTCAAGAATGACTCGTCGCCGATCTCGGTTCCAATCGACGAAAACGATGTGGGGCGTAGCACGCCGGAGGCGTCGATGTGAGCATAACGCTCAATCGACGGCTGATCGCCGAATGGCTCAGCGATTGACAGGCCGTCCGCACCTTGCTCAGACACACCAAGTCTGACGGTCCCGCTGTAGCGTGCCACCCACTCGCGCAGTTGCTCCCCCACGTGCCACGACATCCCCGAGGCCGTCGCCGTTGACTGCTCAGGCAGTAGGAGAATCTCGACGGCTCCTGTCTCGCTGGCGAGCTCGGCGACCGCGCTTAGCTCTTTGATCGTGGCATCGTTTATCACGACGTTGACGCCAAACGGAGCGATCGAACCCACGGCGTTCAGGCGATCCACAAGGGCCGCAAACGGTCGGCCCCGGAGGCTCTCGTACACACTGCCCACGCCGTCAACGGAGACACGCACGAAATGAACGCTGCCCGCGAGATCGCTGAGCAGATCGTCGGTGAGGCGATGGCCATGTGTGGTGAATGAGACAGCCAGCGCGGTCTCCTGCGCGGTGCGTCGGCAAAGCTCCGCGAACCAGCCGACCGTCGTCGGCTCTCCGCCGCCGAACCCTACGCCGAGACAGCCAGCGGTATCGGCTTCCCTCAGCCACATCAGCACCTGCTCGGGGTCGAGAACCGCACGGTGCTTCGGCGCATAGCAATAGGGGCAGTGCAGGTCACATGCGTTAGTGAGTGCCACCGCCAGATGGCGCGGCGCCTGCGCCCACTCCCGTACGGGGACGGAGATCTCGTCGAACAGGATGTTCAGGGCGCTGGTGCGGTCAAAGATATGAACGCCAGCGCGATCACGACGAATCTTCACGGTTCACCTCGATGTGGTCACGATGCACCTCGCACCTCGCTTGAGATTGACCGACGGCTGAGTGTCTTCGCTGATAGTTGTATCTCCAGAGCCAGCCGTCAAGCGCGGTGGTGGAGTGGACCCGCTTTCGCGGACGGTGATCTGACCCGGGTCAGATCACCGTCTCCATCAAACACAAAGACGGTTGTCTGGTCTTCGTGTTCTTGTACTCGGTGGCCGCCGCTCGCAGACTGCGCTTCCGAGCACATGCAGGCGCCCGGAGTCACACACCGCTCGCTCCTCCTTAGGACGAGCTCCGAGAGCCGGGATGGCGACCTGGCCCGCCGTTTGCCGAGCAGGGGAGTTAGCCTCAGTGTGAAGGTTCTACATGGGGTTGCTCGTCGCGGTATTTGCTGATGAGGCCCTGGATGCGCACCCGCTCTATGAACGGGAGGTTCTCCAGTGCGGGTAGCTGTTGGTGGAGATCTTCGGCAGACAACACCGCCAGCTCTCGGGCACGTTCGGCTACTGGCAGGACATCACGACTGAGAGCGTCAAGGAGCGATCGGAGGTTCTCGCTCAGCTCACGGGACCTGCCAACGGCGATGACAAATGCCGTCAGCCAAACTGCGGCATTCGGATCATCACGGAACGTCTCCATCGCGGCGAGGCCGAAGACATTCTCGATGACCGTAAATGCATCGACGATGCGTGCGAACCCTGTTATCCCGTCGAGCATGAGCCGGGCTAGCATCCGGCTGGCCGCGACTTCGTCCTCGGTTGCGCTCTCGATGGTCTCGATCAACGCGGGAAGGCTCGCGAAAGATGCGAAATCGGCCAGCCCTTCACCAGGGGTACCTTTCAGCAATGTCGGCAGACCCGCACGAGAATGCCGACCGCGATCGGCGCCGATCAACCACTCAACCCGATGGGCGTCCTCCTCGAGACGCGACGAGGCACCGTTGTCGCCAAGTGCGAGGCCGAGTATGAGAGTCATCGCCCGTGCCCGGTCATCAAGGGTCTGCCTCCCATAGCGTGGTGGCGCATTCGACCCGCGCTTTCTTGCCCAAAGCCGTCCGATCTCCTCTAGAGCTACCCAGGTCGAGCCCTCTCCGGCAGCCGACCGACCTCGGTGCTCGTCGACTTCGTTGGTCACGAACTCATGCAAGCGCCTAAGCTCGGCAGCAATCGAGGCACGAACGCGGACCGTGTCGATCGGGAACCCTTCAAACCAAAGGGCAACACGTAGGACATCCGGCTGCTTGGTCTTCTCCCTCAGACGCAGAAGCGCGGTGAGCTGGTCCGCTGCTTCGGCTGGGTAGGTCCACTCAGGACGCTTGCCCGTTTGGCCCGTGCGCTTAGCCTTCGGCAGAAGGCCCTCTTGCCGCCAGTACTCAAGGGTCCTAGCCGTAGCCACCGAGCTCTTAGCCAGGTCGAGTAGCTCGGCAGTCGTGACCCGTTCAGTACTCTCAGTCAAACTTGCCTTCCGTTAGTACTCTCACTCAGGACCGCCATAACTCGCTTCCTGTCCAGACAGGCCTAATTTGCCTTGTTCTAAGGAGATAGGCGGGCTATAGTCAGCCGACACAACCTCCAACTATCATCTAGGTAAGCACAGTAAGGAGACCAGTATGGCATATGGAGATCACATATACGTCGACAGAGGCGGGTACGAGCACCACGGCATCGACCTCGGCGACGGGACCGTGATCCACCGCCACGCGCCCAACGGGACCAAGAACGACTCGCTCATCCGGCTGACGACACTCGACACCTTCACCAAGGGAGGAGCCGTAGAGATCCGCGCGTACGGCATCCGGCCAGATCCAGATGAGGTTGTTGCCCGTGCTCGCTCCATGCTTGGTCAGCCAGGGTATGACTTGGTCTTCAACAACTGCGAGCACTTCGCGACGTGGTGCGTGACCGGCGAGCGCAGCAGCGCCCAAGTCGAAACTGTGGCATCGGGCACAGGCGTCATAGGTGTCGGCGTCGGCGGCCCATCGATTGGAAGGAACGTCGTCGTCGGTATGGGTCAAACGGCTCCGATGAGCGCGCCGAACCTAATGTCGGGGCTCTCACGTATCGGAGGGGGTAGCGCGGTGAACGGCATCGCGCTGTTGGGCGCTACGTCAGGACTGCTTGCCGCAGGAACGATGTGCGTCGCACTTCGGGACAAGCCATATCTCACCGAGGAGGAACGCCAAGCCCGACGAGTCGGGCGCCACAGCGCGATCGGCGGAGCAGGGCTCGGAGTCGGAATATCCCTCTACGCAGTGCATGCCTTGGGCGTACCCGGCTACAGCGCCGCTGGACTCAGCTCAGGGCTAGCAGAGCTCGGAGGAATTCTCGGCGGAGGGATGGCTAGAGGAGTAACACTAACGCTGCTACTCCCCGCGCTGTTCGCAGTCCTAATTGGCTACGCGCTCTATCGGCTATCGAAGAAGCGCAGCCAAACGCCTCAACGCCTGCGCGCCGCTGAAGTCTGAACTTGCTACGACGTCGAGAAGTCATTGAACCGCGTCCGAAGCTGCGTATGCACATAGATCTCGGCGACGCTCGATCGGACACCTTTCAAGTCATCGTCGAACGCCACCACGCGGCACTCCATCGCACCGATGCGAGCCTTCGCAGCGAGGAACAAGCCGCAAGCCTCTGCACCCTCGGTCTTGCAGTTCTTCCACCAGTCGCCCGGTATCTCGATCCCGTGCCTCTTGGCCGCTTTCTGCATCAGGCGATTAGCGAACGATGCCGCGCCGGGCGGCCGCCCGAGCTGAGTGTGCTGATCGAACCGATGGCGGAAGCTCGTGATCGGCTGGCCACCCCTCGCTCGAGAACGCGCGGTGACGCCGGTGCGACCAACGTACAGATGCTTGCCCCGCTCGGTGAAGAGGTAGACACCTCGTTGACCCTTCGGTGGACGGTTATCGATGCCGTAGACCTCGCTCACGAGCAGATCAGACAGCATCTGCGGCAACCACTCGGCGAGTTGCGTCCAAGCGTCCGCGGAGTCGATCGGCGTACCGGTCCCTCGACTCGCCAGCGCCACTGCTTCAGGTGTCGGATCGGCCACGGCGATCATCCTATGGCCGCCAGCAGCTTTCGTCGGTTTTCGCCAATCGCTTCGCCAACTCCTCCTAGTCACAGTGGACATAGGTAATGGGGTTCTGAGCGCCACGGCGCAGATAGCCGCTGACATCAGCCCACAGGTAAAGATCCTCCATTGTGAGGTCCCGCACACCGTTGAAGTCCCAGCGTCCAACCCGCTTGCCGACTAGCTTCTCTTTCGGTGGCCTCTCCCAGCTCTCGATCTTGTAGACGGCGCGCACGATCCCGTCATACACGACAAAGACCCACTCGGGTTTTCGCCGCTCAGGCGCGACCTTCCACGACGCCCGGGTCTTCTCGTAGAGATCCCCAGGCGCGAGCCACTGCGCACGGTTCAGGCGAATCAGGAGCACGCGGTGCTCCGGCCCGATCTCGACCGGCTGGGCCGCGTACTCCGCCATGATCTCATCTAGCGGCCGCCAGCCACGTTCCGTGCCCTGACCGGCGACGACATTGGCGAGCTCGATACCGGCGATCTTGAGCACGTCGATCACCGCGGCCTCTACCTCGAACGCTTCGGCCTCGTCCTTCATGTTGTGCCTGATGAGCTCGACCCCGACATCGAGTTCGGCAGCGTGGATCTCCCGAATGCGGGCGAGCTTCAACTGGGCGCTCGTCTTGGACGCATCCACGCGCTTTGCGTGCCTCGCATGTGCGTACACGCGGTCTCCTGTTCCCTTGCCGACGTAGAAGATGCGGCCGTCTTCCAAGGGATCGCGGAGCGCGTACACGTAGTGCCCAAGCTTCTCGCTCACACCGGGCAGGAACGACAGCGGATCGCGTGAGCCCGTAGAGAGCGTCGGGCTGAGCACCGGGCGCGTCACCGGGCCATTTCAGCTGGGGTTACGCCCTGCGACGGCCGAAGCGGGAAGTCCACGACGAGCTCAGCGTCGAGCGCACGCGCGACTCTCGCGAGCATGGCGATCGTCGGGTTGCCACGTCCGGCTTCGAGCTTGTGAACGTAGGCCGCGGTCACGTCGAGTCGCTCGCCGAGCGCGGTCTGGGTTATGCCCGTTGCAATCCGCCCTTGACGGATGGCCGCCCCGACTGCCGCGGAATCCAGTGGCGATGTCGAGGTACGCGGCATCAGCGCTCGTGGACAAGAGCGCTCAGAGCCTCGGTTGCGACGATGTCCGGCTCGAAGCGGGGTTGATCGAACGTGACCTTGACCGAATCCTCGATGCCTACCTCGATATCGCCGTAGCCGATCGTCTCAGCTAGGAGATCTGACCAGCGGATGGGATCATCAGCGACCCGGATCGAGCGACCGCTGGTGAGGTCCGTGACCGGGATATCGAGATAGCGGGCGCTGCCGCGCACGTCGTGGACCCCGTCGGCATCGAGGTCGATTACCGCCATGACCTGTCCGACGAACGTCTTGAGGTCTGGTTCGAAGTTGAACTGTGTGATCGTGATCTGTCGCATGGTCATCAGGAGAGCCACAACCCACCAGGTTGCATTACAGCAACTCAAGAGGTTGTGTCAGGCCAGCTTCGAGCTTGGAGGGTCCGGGATGCGCACAGTTCGGACAGACACCGGTGGCTCGAGGCTCGTCCCCCTATTTCCCTATTGCGCTTGAGCTTTCCCCTATTTTTCCCCTATTGGCAGGACCAAGGTCGGAAAACCCCTGCAAACCGCGTCCGCGCATGTCCGCCTCTGGCCAGCCCTGGCCGGGCGAATCTCCTGTGCTGGCCGGACATGTCCGGACAATCGAACCAGTGGTCCAAAATGGGCGATACTGGTTCGATTCGCCGGACATCTCAGTATTTACGGGCCTTCTCCCGCGGCAATTCCCCTAGAATTCCCCTAATCAGCGCGTTGCCGTGGGATCTTTTCCCCTAACTGACGGCGGGGTCTGGTCACGTTCCCCACTCGTCCGGTGGTCGTAGGGCTCAGGCTCGTTGGGTATGTATGACGCACCGAAGTGACTGCAGCACGTAGAAGCCCCTCCGGCACTCCCGCGAGGCCACCAAACCCTCGCGCGAACAACGGTCCACGCCTACCTTCCGCGTCCAAAAGCAGGCGTGGACTGAGCCATCGTCGGTGCGCCTGCCTGTCGTCCATTCGGGGCGTCTGCTCGGGTGTAGCGCGGACGCTCGCTCAGCTTCGCAAAGCAGCGGTGACGGGCGCCCGGTGCAGCCGTAATCTCTCTACATGGACACTGAGAGCGAGAATACGTCTCCGCCTGTAGTTGGCAGGCGGCGGCGCTGGGTTACGCGGCTGGTGTGGGGTGTCGCGATCTTCTGCGCCCTGTGCGCTGTCGCGGTGATCTGGCACCAGCTGACATTCCCGACGGCGATCGCCAAGCATCCGGTACGCGCCGAGGGGACCGTCACCGCCAGCATTATCAACGGGCTTGGAGGCGACCCAGCTGTGGAATATCGCTACACGGTTGCGGGACGAACCTACAAGGGCGAAGGCAACGGAGAACTCGGACACCAGAGGCCCGAATTCATGCGGCCTGGCGACCCGGTTGCGATTGAGTACGCGGCGGATGCACCTTCGGAGTCCTGCACTTGCGACGCAGTCGCGAAGCAGCCCGGATCAACCGCAGCCAACGTCATCGCCGCCGTGCTCCTGTGCGCCCCGCTCTGCATCCTGCTCATCCGGCAATGGGCACGGCGGCGTGCTCGCTGGGCCTAAGCATCATCGGCGCCGCCTTGCTGCGGTCCCGCGGGCGGAGCGCCAACAGTCGCCATAAATGCCACGGCCTTGCGGCGGATCCCTTGGTCTGAATCGGTCGTCAACGATTCAATCGCGCTCACCGTAGCGAAGCTGTAGGGCGGCCCGCTATTCATGATCGCGTCCAGCAGGTCTGACCTGACCCACGGTGTCGGATGGCTGAGATACGAGCAGAGCCGGTCCGCGATCGGTGCGACGAGCTCGCCGATTTCTTGGGCGATGAAAGCTCCCGAGAGAGCGGCTTCCGGGTCCTCGCTGTCGAGCAGCTTGAACAGGCGATCAATGGGATAGCCACGTTCAAACTCTCTGGCAAGATCTCCGGCAACCCCGGCTCGGGCTTTCCCCGAGAGCAGGTGCTCCATCATGCTGTCTCCGCGACGCGTGTCCTGGCGAGGTTCCATCTCGAAAGTCGCTACCAGCCTCGGTTGCAGGAGATGATCCACTCCACCGTACCCTCTTCCGACAGATACTGGAAGCCCTGGCAGTCGCCACGAAGGAACGGCTCCAGCAGCCCGCGCACTCGATGCCACCCGCCAGAGGTGAGCGCGCAGCGAAACTGACGGCCAGCGCCCGCGACCGGCTCCACGCCGAGCTCCGCCTCGCCGACAGTCGCCGCTAGCGAGGACCCGTCGACCGCGACAACGCCGGGCAAAGCACCCACTCGCAGCTCATCGCCGGGGCTCCCCCGACTGAGTCGGTCAATGGCGTCCCGCAGCGCCCCCACCTCGTCGGGCATGAACTCGTAGAGCAACAGGACGCGCGTATCGACCTGCGCGTCGGGATCTTCCAGGTACTCCAGCAGCATCGCACCCTCCTTTAGCCGTATTCGTCGGCATCAATCTCTGCGCCAACGTCGTTCAGGAAGGCGAGTGTGTCGCGGTGCAGATGCCACCCGAGCAGCTGGTGCTGCCCCGAGAGCTTGACGAGACCGTCGGGTGTTTCATCAATGATCTCCTCCTCCCCGTCCTCCGCATCGAAATTGCGGACGAGCTGGAGCCAGGCTTGCACGTCGCCCTCGCGCACCAGAGCACGGATCTCGTCTCGCGCGGGCTCCAGGCGCGCGAGCACCACAGCGACGTGCGCGGAGATATCCAGCCCAGGCTCATAGCTCCCGAGCTCCCACTTGTGGCGTACAGGCCGGGGCGGGTCCACCAAGCGGCTGCCGCGGGCGTGTGTCTTATCCGGCGCTAGGCCAATACGCGCAGCGATCGTCTCAGCGGTCAGCACCTCGCTGGAGATCCCGAAGTAGACGTACTGCTTGATCTTCACGACCGGAGACTACGGGGTGGGTCCGGAGTGCGTGCAGTTGGGACAGGCACCGGTGGTTCGAGGCTGGTCCCCCTACTTTTCCCCTATTGCGCTCGAGCTTTTCCCCTATTTTCCCCCTATTGGCAGGACCGAGGTCGGAAAGTCCCTGCAAACGGTGGCCGCCCCTGTCCGGCCGTGTCCGCCGCTGACCGGGCGAATCTCCTGTGCTGGCCGGACATGTCCGGCCAATCGAACCAGTGGTCAAAAATGGGCGATACTGGGCTCGAACCAGTGACCTCCGCCTTGTCGAGGCGGCGCTCTCCCAGCTGAGCTAATCGCCCTGGGAATAGGCCAAGCCTATCAACGGTCCCGGGCCACCGAGGCCGCTACGGGCAGTGCGCCCGATACCCTTGCAGGCGATACAAGGCGACGTGGCGGAGTGGCTACGCAGCGGCCTGCAAAGCCGTTTACACCGGTTCGATTCCGGTCGTCGCCTCTACAAGCAATGCTTGGACGACCTGCTCGGGGGCTTCAAGCTGTGGCCAGTGCGCAACGTCCTCCAACGCGAGCAACGGTGCGTCGGGCAGCTGCTCGCGGATCCGCTGCGCCATCTGCGCGCCGGAGATCGGGTCGAGCATCCCCCACACGAATGACAGCGGCACATCGGTTGAGTGCATCGCCGACACCCAGCGTTGTTCGTGGCGCTGGCGATCGGTCATGTAGTGGATCAGCAGGTGCGTGATGCGCTGTCCGTTGTCGCGGCTCATCCCGCGCCACATCTCGGCGCTGTCGCGCGACGCGTCGTACCCGTCGGCGAAGGTCGGTGCGATGCCGGCCACGAACAGCTCTCGGTTGATCAGCTCGCTGATCCGTGGCCCCTGCTCGGGATCGAGCAGCGCCGTCTGGGTCGGCTGGGGACGGTGAAGGTCGGGGTACAGGCCGCCGTTGAGCAGGTGTACAGCGAGCAGATCGACCGCCAGCCTTCCTTCGGCGCGTCGCGCGAGCAGCTCCTGTGCGACCGACACCGCGTAGTCGTGAGCGACCACGACGGTCGACTCAATGCTTGCTCGCGCCCACATCGCCTCGACAAGATCGGCCTGCTCGTGCAGCGAATACTCATGTTCATACGGCTTCTCCGAGGCACCGAAGCCCAAGAAGTCGGGCATCGTCAGCGAGTAGCGCCCGGCCAGCGCGGGCGCGACCTTCGCCCAGTCGTGCGAGGAGCTGGGGAAGCCGTGCAACAGCGTCATCGCCGGACCGCTGCCCCGCCGCCGTACGAAGACCGCCCGCCCGGCCCCGCTCAGCGTGAGCGGCACGTGCTCGCCCCCAGCCCACCACTGCTCGATGCTGTTCATGCCCTCATTATCGCGCCAGTCACCGATACGATTGCCCCATGCCCGACCGCCTCTACTTCACCGAATCCGAAGAGGCCAACGCGCTGATCGCCTCCGATCCGATGGCGCTGCTCGTCGGCTTCGCACTCGACCAGCAGATCACCGTGCAGCAGGCGTTCACCGGACCACTGCTGCTGAAAGAGCGCCTCGGCGCGATCGACGCCGGCACGCTCGCCTCAGCCGACCTCGAGCCCGCGTTCCGCACCAAGCCCGCCGTCCACCGCTACCCCGGCGCCATGGCCAAGCGCGTCCACGATCTGGCGGTGCACGTGCTCGATCGCTACGACGGAGACGCAGCGCGCGTTTGGACCAGCGCGAGTGATGCGGACGAGCTGCGTTCCAACATCGCCGCCCTTCCCGGCTTCGGCGAGATGAAGATCAAGTCGCTGGGAGCAGTGCTCGCCAAGCGCTACAAGCTGAAGGCCGCGAAGGAGCTTGTCCCCACCCATCCGACGCTCGGCGACGTCGACTCGCCGCAGGCCCTCATCGATTACCAGGCGGCCAAGCGCGAGCACAAGGCTGAGTGGTCGAAGATGAAGGGGCGCTAGGCAGCGAAGCGCTCTGCAGCCCGCGCTCGCCGCTTCGCAGCCTCGACCTCGCGGTCTTTCGGCGGCGCGGAGCTCACGAGCCCATCGAGTAGGTGCTGGGTGGCATGCGCGATCTCCTGGACCGCCCGCTCGAAGACCTCCTCGTTGGCCTGCGAGGGCTTGCTCGAGCCGCTGATCTTGCGCACGTACTGCAGCGCCGCGTCGTGGATCTCAGAGCCCTTCGCCGGGGGCTCGAAGTTGTGGAGTGTTCTTATGTTTCTGCACATGTCAAAAGCGTAATACACATGACCCTCTTCGTACACACGACCCCGCTCGTGCCGCCGCGCAAGAATGAATGGATGCCAGATACCGGAGAAGAGATCGCCAGGCGCCTGTTTGACGCATTCAACCGCCGTGACATCGAGACTGCGCTGGGGCTGCTGCACCCGGATGTTGTCTTTGAGCCCGTCTCTGGAGCGATCCTGAACGACGGGCAGCCCTACCGCGGGCACGAGGGCATGCGCCGCTACTTCGCAGACATTCAGGAGCACTGGCACGAGTTGCATGTGACTCCGGTGCACATTCGCGCGGCCGGTGATGCCGTGGTCGCGCTCGGCCAGACCAGCGGCAGGGGCCCAGCAGGCCCTCTGGATGGCGCACCAACCACCTGGGTCTTCAAGTTCAAAGATGACCTGACGGCCCACATACAGGTCTTCTCTGACGAACGCCTAGCCCGCAAAGCGCTCGCCGTGGAGGAGCCATCCTAAAGCTCAGAGAGCGCTGAAACCGCCTAACCGCTGGCGAAGTGTCGCTGTGGCCGGGACAAACCGTCCAGGTCCTCACCGCTCCATTTTGGGCTTTCACCAAGGTTGGCATCGTAAAACCTCACCCCCGTGAGGTAGTCTCGCTGCGGGGTCTGGTATCGCGCTGCGCTCCCCGGAGACCGGCCACCTGCCGGGTTTCTGAGCCAGCCGCAACTTCTGTTCGTCCTCGCCTTCTCCTTCTGCGGCAAAGCCTCATCCGCGCATATAACGCTGCACCGGGGCCGTCGGCAAGAAACGTTGCAGACCTCCTCATGCGACACATCTTGCGGTCCGGCGTGCTACGTTGCTCCGCGTTCGTGCCGAATCCTTGCCCCCACGGGGCCAGGGAGCGGGGGACCCAAAGCAGCCAGGTTGAAGGCTGCGGGGGCGAATCGCCACAACTGTGGCGTAGCGTAATTCACGCGAGCCCGACAGCTAACCCCGTAGGCGCCAAGCGATATTGAAAGGACGCTCTATGTCGGGATTCCCGCGTGATCTTGCTGTTCTCGAGCCCTGGGAGCTTTCGCTTCATCGCTCGCGCGAGCGCCGTCAGCGGGCGGGGCGCAGGAGTATCGCGCCCAAGAATCCCTCCACCCTGTCACTGTCCGCGCTCACCGGTGCGCGCAACCGCAACGCCATACGCGATCTGGCCGAGGAGCAACCGTGGGACCTGTCGCTGGGTCGCTCCCGCGCACGCCGCCGCGCCGCCGAGCTGCGCTTCGTGCCAGCCAGCTCGCGGGCGAAGCGCATCTCCCTGGGCGCTCTCGCGGCGCTCACCGCCGGCCTGGCGGACGGCAGTGCAGCCGCCAGTCCAGGCGTGCCCAACCCCGAACCGGCCACCACTACCGAACACAGCATCTCACTGAGTTCCGAAAGCAAGGGCCGGCAGGTGGAACTGCTACAGCAGGCCCTCGGCATCAGCGTGGACGGTATCTACGGACCGGAAACTGAAGAAGCGGTGCGCTCCTTCCAGGCCAGCAGGGGGCTGACGGTTGACGGGATCGCTGGTCCAGAAACGAGTGCCGCCCTGCGCTCACACGCCGGCGCCAAGGCATCGGCCGCGGGCGTCCGCCGCGACGCCGTCAACTTCACGCCCTCAGAAGCTGGCCTACAGGACAGCGGTAATGCGGTGGCGCGGCTGCAGCACGCGCTGCACATGCAGGCCGACGGCAACTTCGGCCCTGAAACCGAGGCGGCGATCCGCCGGCTTCAGGCCCGCCACGGGCTGACCACCGACGGCGTGGCCGGCCCCGCGACGTGGAGCCTGCTGGGCATACATGGCGAGGAAACCCTCTCTCCGCCCTCCTCGGCTCTCCCCCACTCCTCCCGCCACCACGCAAGCAACGTGTCTGTCACCGTGAGCAGCTCGTCCAGCGCGCAGGGCAGCGGTAATGCGGTGGCGCGGCTGCAGCACGCGCTGCACATGCAGGCCGACGGCAACTTCGGCCCTGAAACCGAGGCGGCGATCCGCCGGCTTCAGGCCCGCCACGGGCTGACCGTCGACGGTGTCGCCGGCCCCGCGACGTGGGCCCTTCTCGGCATCAGCAGCGAGCCCGAACTCAAGCCACCCGCCTCCGCGATGGCACACGAAGGATCCAAAAGCGGCTCCACCAGCAGCACCGGTGGCGGCGGTGAATCCTCGGGTGTCGTAGCGCGCGTGATTGCGGCCGGCGATGAAATCGCGACCAGACCGTATGTGTTCGGTGGCGGGCACGGCTCGTTCCAGTCGACCGGGTATGACTGCTCGGGCTCGGTCTCCTATGCGCTCCATGGTGGCGGCCTGCTCAGCTCACCCGAGGACTCATCCGCGCTCGAGTCCTACGGCGAAGCCGGACCGGGGCAGCACATCACGATCTACGCGAACGCCGAACACGCCTTCATGGTTGTCGACGGCAAACGCTTTGACACCGTCGCCCAGCAGGAAACCGGAACGCGCTGGTCTGACTCGATGACCTCGACCGCCGGTTACGTGGCGCGCCACCCCGCCGGGCTCTAGGAAACCGTCCGACGACTCCGCAGCTCGCGTTAGCGCGCCCGCTGAGAAAGCTCGGAGTCCTCGGAGGTTTCCCAAGACCACCGGTCTCCTAGACGCAGGCCTTCCGGGGAGCACACCAGAAAGAGACCAGACCACCCCGATCGAGTATCCCGTCCCAAGCCGGGCCTAGCTTGCTTGTCTCCGTTCAGAAACGGCGACAGGAAAGTAGATGCTTGCACGGGCACACACGTTCACGATCGAGGGACTACAGACGCGGCATGTGATCGTCGAGGTGGACATTCGCCCCGGGCTGCCCGGATTCGCGATCGTCGGGCTCGCGGACGCAGCCGTGCGCGAGGCGCGCGAGCGGGTTCAGGCGGCGATCCGCAACTCGGGTTATGAGTTTCCCGCCAAGCGGATCACTGCGAACCTAGCTCCGGGCGACGTGCCCAAGATCGGTCCCGGACTGGACCTCGCACTGGCATGCGCGTTGCTCGCCGCCAGCGGGCAGATCCCGGCTGAGAGGCTGGAGAGCTACGTGCTGTTCGGAGAGCTCGCGCTCGACGGTACCGTGAGGGCTTGCCAGCAGGGCACGCTGGCGGTGGCACAGGCGACCCATGAGGCCGGGATGCCGACGCTGGTGCTCGCGCCTGAGCGGGCACGCGAGGCAGCACTGATCGAAGGCCTGGAGGTGGCCGTCGTAGAGCGTCTGGAGAGCGCCGTGCGCGTCCTCGGTGGCGGCTTTCCCGACCCGTTGCCCACGCCTGACGGCGAGGGCAACGCCGTCAAGAGCATCACAGGCCCAGACCTGATCGACGTGCGTGGTCAGTACCACGCCGTGAAGGCGCTGATCGTGGCTGCCGCAGGCGCCCACAACAGCCTGCTGACCGGCCCGCCGGGTACCGGCAAGACGATGCTTGCCCAACGGATCCCTTCCATCCTGCCGTCACTTAACCGCCAGGAGGCGATCGAGGTGACACGGATCCACAGCATCGCGGGCGACATGGAGAACAGCCTGGCCACCAGCCGTCCGTTCCGTGCGCCACATCACTCGATCACGGCGGCGGGCCTGCTCGGCGGCGCCCAGCGCGGGTGGATCGGAGAGGTCGTGCTGGCGCACAACGGGGTGTTGTTCTTGGATGAGCTCTCAGAGTTCGCGCGCCCAACGCTCGAGGCACTGCGCCAGCCGCTGGAGGACGGGCGGGTGGCGATCGTCAGAGCACAGCACTCCACCGTATATCCGGCACGCTTCATGCTGGTGGCGGCCACCAACCCGTGCCCGTGTGGCTACGCGGGGGCCTCGGAAAAATGCAGGTGCACCGAAGCGGACATGGCGCGACATCGCCGCCGGCTAAGCGGCCCGCTGCTCGACCGCATCGACCTCCTCGTAAGGCTGGAGAGCGAGGGGACGCCGGGCCTGAGCGCGCCGCCGCTGGCGAGCTCGGAGAAGGCGCGTGAACAGGTAACCATGGCACGCGAACGCCAAGCGGCGCGCTTGGCGGACGAGGGAGGGGTGACGGTGAACGCGCACATGGACGTGCGCATGCTGGCGCGCTATGCGCGGTTGGACCCGCGTGCTGAAGAGCTGCTGAACAAGCACCAGGAGCAGGGCTTGCTGAGCGCGCGCGGGCAGCACCGGGTTCTGCGCGTGGCGCGCACGATCGCCGACTTGAACGGCAGCGAGCAGATACGGCCGCGGGACGTTGGCTCGGCGCTGGCGCTGCGCTCCGAAGCTCAGTATGCGGGAAGCCGCGCGGCATGAGCGATGCATGTGAAGACTGCCTGCGCCGAAGCTGGCTGCTTGGGCAGCTGAGCTACCTCTTGGAGTACCAGACACGCGACCAGCAGCGACTGCTCGCGCTGCTCGGGCTAAGCGACGGGGAGCTGATTCAGGCGATCGCTGGCAGGCGCCGCGAGGAGATCTACGAGCGCCACCAGCAGTTCACGCTAAAGGACATCGGCTCGAGCGACGGTGTAGAGACGATTTGCAGGCACCATCACGGCTACCCGCATGCGCTCCAGGACTATGGAGCGCCACGGATGCTGTACGTGGCTGGGCCAGCGCAGCGGCTGCAAGAGCTGGGGACGCAGCCCGCGGTGGCGGTCGTGGGGAGCCGCAGGGCGACCGACTACGGCATGGAGATGGCGCGCAGCCTGGCGCATGGGCTGGCCGCGAGCGGCGTGACGGTTACGCTAGGGCTCTCAGATGGGATCGCGGTGGCCGCACAGACGGGCGCGCTCGAGGCGAAGGGTAAAGCGCTGACGGTGATGGACCGTGGACTGGACGTGGCGTGCCCGTCGCGCAGGCGCGCACTATACGAGCGGGCGCGGAGCACGGGCTGCGCCGTGGTGGAGCTCCCCTTCGGCGCTCGTCCCAAGCGCTGGTGCTACACCGCGCGCGAACGGATCGTGGTCGGCGTGGCGCAGCTGACGATCGTCGTGGAGGCCGATGAGGAGCCCAGCGAGTTACTGGGCGCGCGTATCGCTAAGGCGCTGGGACGGACCGTCGCGGCTGTCCCCGGACGTGTGACATCGCCGGTGTCGAGAGGAACCCACGCGCTGCTGATGGAAGGCGCCGCGCTCGTGAGAGGGCCAGAGGACGCGCTAGAGCTGCTTGACAAAAGAGATACCGCTCAGAGGTTGGCCGGAACGCCGAAAGCAAATCAGCTAGAGCCGAGGCTGAAGGCGACACTGGAGCAGGTAGGCGCGGGACGAGACACCCCTGCCAAGCTGACGGCAGGAAGCGCAGACGCTGGAGAGGTACTGCTCACCCTGAGCGAGCTGGAGCTGATGGGACTGCTGACACGAGGGGACGGCGGCCGATACGTGCCGAGAGTGAGCCTCGCGGATGGTGCGTCTCTATAATCGAGGCTCACGCGGATGTAGCTCAGCTGGCTAGAGCGTCGCCTTGCCATGGCGAAGGTCGAGGGTTCGAATCCCTTCATCCGCTTCGTGTGATGTCTCGGGACACGCTGGACGCGTGTCTCGGGAGATCCTGGACAGTCTAGACAGACGCCGGGCATCGGCTAGCCTGGGGATGATGCGCTTCTTCGCTTCACCGCAGGCAAGCATGGTGGACGCAGCCTCCGCTCTTCCCGGGCGCGAGAAGGCGATGCCAGTGCCAGCCCGGCACGAGGTGCTCGGTACGCCGCTTGAGGGACCATTCCCCAGCGGCGTCGAGATGGCGGTGTTCGGCATGGGCTGCTTCTGGGGCGCTGAGCGAATCTTCTGGCAGGCACCCGGCATCTATACGACGGCCGCCGGCTACGCGGGCGGCTTCACGCCGAACCCCTCCTACGAGGAGGTCTGCAGCGGGCGCACTGGTCACACCGAGGCCGTACTCGTCGCCTTCGACACCGCCACCACCAGCTACGAGGAGTTGCTGAAGCTGTTCTGGGAGGGCCACGACCCAACGCAGGGCATGCGCCAAGGCAACGACACAGGCAGTCAGTACCGCTCCGCGATCTACTGGCAGAACGAGTCCCAGCGGGCCGCCGCAGAATCCTCGCGTGAGGCATACCAGCAGATGCTGGCCGCAGCCGGGCACGGCGAGATCACGACGGAGCTGGCACAAGCCGGCCCGTTCTACTACGCCGAGGACTACCACCAGCAATACCTGGCGAAGAATCCCAGTGGCTACTGCGGCCTCGGCGGTACCGGCGTGAGCTGCCCAATCGGCCTGACACACCAGCCTTAACGGCAGCGGCCCCGCCGGAGCGGGGCCGCTGACCTTGGGTTGGGACCCGGGGACATCCATGCCCCCGGCGTGTGACACGGGCTAGCCGGCCGGGCTTGCCTGCCACGACGGAGCATGCGGGCCACCGAGCGTAGGCACATCCGAGGGATAGACCTCGTTGCCATGGATCGCGTGATCCCCGATCTCGAGCTCCTCGTCAGAGAGGCGCAGCGGAACGAAGATCCCGACGATCTTCAGCAGGATGAACGTCATGATCCCGCTGAACACGATTACGAACGCGGCCGCCTCGGCCTGCCAGCGCAGCAGCGTCCAGCTACCGCCGTTGAAGACGCTCATTTTGCCGGGCAGGTTCGATGCGCCTCCCACGCCGATGTACTCGACCAGGTGCGGGTCGGCGAACAACCCGACCAGCAAGCCACCCGTAAGGCCGGCGATCCCGTGGGTATAGATCACCCCCAGGGTATCGTCGACGCTCCGGAAGACCGGCGCTCGGCTCAAGAACCTGATCGCCATCCAGACGAGCGTCGAGCCGATCACTCCGATCGCGATCGCCCCATACCCGTTCACGAAACCAGCCGCAGGGGTGATGCAGACGAGGCCCGTGATCATCCCGTTGACCGAGCCAATCAGTGACGGCTTGTCGCGGAAGATGTAGTCCCAGGCGATCCACACGAGCATCGCCACCGCCGTGCACAGGTTCGTATTGATCACGGCCGCAGAAGCGTTCGCGCCGGCGTAGTAGGAGTCCCCGCCGTTGAAGCCGTTCCAGCCGAGCCACAGCAGACCGGCGCCGGCGGCGACCATCAGCAGGTTGTTGGGGGCATCGACCTCTCGGTCTCGTTGCAGGCGCGGTCCGATGACCGCGGCCGCGACGAAGCCCGATATGCCTGCCGCCAGGTGGATGACGTATCCACCCGAGTAGTCCAGTGCACCCTTGGCTGCGAAGTAGCCGCCGCCCCAGATAAGGAACGCGTTGACCGTGTAGACGAACGTGATCCACAGCAGCACGAACGGGATCCAGGCCTTGAAGCTGATTCGCCCCAGCACGGATCCCAGCATCAGGATCGGCGTGATCGCAGCGAACACGAACTGGAAGTAGACGAGCGACGCCATCGGGAAGTGGAACGGTGGCCCTTCGGTGATCGATGGGATGACCGCCTGCCCCTCCTCGGCGCCGGTAGAGAGCACGGTGCCCGACTTACCCCAGAAGGTGTCGAAGAAGCCTTTGCCGTGTCCGATCGGACTGCCGAAGCCCATCTTGAAGGCCCACAAACACCAGGCGACCAAGACGAGGGAGAACGCGACGAACGTGAGCATCATGCTGTTCACCGACCAGCGCTTCTGCATGACCCCGCCGTACAGGACGGCGAGACCGGGCAGGCTCATCAGCCCGACGAATGTCGCGGCGGTCATCTGCCACGCGTTGTCGCCGGCGTTCAGCCAACTTGGGTATGCGTTCCAGGACATGCGCCTCCGTTTCCCTACCGTTGTTGTGGATCTGGTGACGCACCCGACAGCGCATGCGCGGGCAACGCACCAGTTGCAGTCCCGGTATGAAATCCGGCCTCGGGAAATGTCGGTAGGGCCAACCTGGCCAACACTTCCGGCCGGTCTTTCGACATTTGTCTAGTGCATCAGCCGGGCGCGCGGTAGGCAAAGCCGGCCCGATCGCAGGCGAGCCGCAGTTCCTGCTCGATATTGCGAAAAGATCCAGAGGCACAAATGCGTCTCGCCTGCGAGCCGCACCCCTGCAGGTCCGCGCCTCCCAGCGTGCTGGCGAAGGTCACTTTGACGCAATCGGCGCGCGCCGGCGAGCCACTTGTCAGGGCATAGGCGCCGAGGCCAGCAAGAGCCAGCAGCAGGCAGCTGAGCACGGCCGCCACCGCCGTCTTCTCGCGCCTGCCCCAGCGCAGCGGCTCAGACAGCCGCTTGGACTGGTCCATCATGATCATGGTGGGTAAGTCTAGGTCTTGGGCTCGGGCGTGAACGCGAGCGCCGCCGAGTTGATGCAGTAGCGCTGTCCGGCCGGGCCGGGACCATCGTCGAAGACGTGCCCCAAGTGGCCACCGCAGGTACGGCAGATCACCTCGGTGCGGCGCATGAACAAGCTGTTGTCCGGGCGCAGCTCCACAGCTTCGGCCACCGCCGGCTCGGTGAAGCTGGGCCACCCCGTCCCGGAATCGAACTTGGTGTTGGAGTCAAACAGCACGGCGTCGCAGGCCGCGCAGCGATAGGAGCCGTCGTCCTTGTTGTGGACGAGCTCACCTGTGAACGGCGCCTCGGTGCCCGCCTTGCGCAAGACATCGTATTGGGCGGGCGTCAGCTGCTCGCGCCACTCCTGATCTGACTTTACGACTGTGGGCTCAGCCATGCCTCAGTTCTAGCACTCTCCACGTCCTCCACAAGGCCTGAGCCTGCTGCTAGGATGATGTTTACGTTCACGTCAATTTCCCCAGGATCACGCTTCGGCGTCGCGGCCGGCCACGAGCACTACAAGTGGTGGGCGCTCTCGTGTACGAGCCTCGGCATGTTGCTCGCAGCGACCAACTCGGGCACATTGATAATCGCGCTGCCCGATCTCGAGCGCTCGCTGCATACCAGCCTACTGGCACTCGTATGGGTAATTCTGGCCTACCTGATCGCCGCCACGGTGCTGGTGCTGACCGCAGGGCGCCTGAGTGACCTGTTCGGGCGCAAGCGCGCCTACGTGGGCGGTTTCCTCGTGTTCGCACTGGCTTCGCTTGGAGCAGGCTTCTCCCCGAATGTCACCGTGCTGATCATCTGGCGCATCCTGCAGGGCATCGGCTCGGCATTTCTGTTCGCCAACGCCGCCGCACTGGTAACCGATGCCTTCCCGAAGGAGGAACTCGGGCTGGCGATGGGCGCCAACACGATGGTCGCCGCCGTCGGCTTGGTGCTCGGTCCGGTGCTCGGCGGTGCGCTGGTGGCAATCTCCTGGCACTGGGTGTTCTGGTTCAACGTCCCGCTCGCGCTCGCCGGCGCCGTCTGGGGCGCACTGATCCTGCGCGAGCTCTCAAAACCAGACACCGTGCGCGGCTATGACGTGCTGGGCACCTCGGCCTTCGTGGTCGGGCTCACCGGCCTGGTGCTCGGGGTCTCGCGCGGCGGGCTGTCCGGCTGGAACGACACGATCGTGATCGCGGGACTCACGGCCGCCGTCGTGCTGCTACCGGCATGGGTGCTGATCGAGCGCCGCTCCCGCGCGCCGATGCTCGATCTGTCGCTGTTCGCCAACCGCCTGTTCGCCGCGGCGACCGCAGCGGCCTTCCTGAACGGGCTGGCGCGGTTCGCGCTGATGTTCTTGTTCGTCTTCTACTTCCAGGGCGCCCAGGGCCAGACCCCGATCACCGCCGGCATCGAGCTGATCCCGCTCGCGCTGGGGATGCTTGTGGCCTCCCCGATCGCCGGCATCTACGCGGACCGTCACGGCTCGCGCGGGCTGGCCGCAGCCGGGATGCTGGTGAGCGCGATTGGCCTCGCGGCGATGACCACTCTGCAAGTGCACACGCCCTACTGGCAGAGCGCACTGTGGCTCTTGATCGTCGGTCTTGGCTCTGGCATGTTCAACAGCCCCAACACCTCGGCGATGATGGGCACCGTCCCCGCCGAGCGGCGCGGCATAGCCGCGGGAGCGCGCACGCTGCTGCAGAACACCGGTGCCGTGCTCTCGATCGCGTTCGTGCTCGCGGTCGTCACCTCGGCCGTGCCGAAGGCCACGCTGTTCGCGGTCTTCTCAGGTCTGACCAAGGGACTGTCGGCGCAGAAGCTCGACCCGTTCATCACCAACATGCACGTCGCGCTGTGGGTGCTCGCCGCCACCTCGCTGCTGGGCGCCGCGGTGTGCCTGATGCGCCCGCGACACGTCCACGACACCAGCCCTGAGGAGCCCCACACGCTGGAGGCCGAGGCCCGGGCATTCGGCATCGGAGTGCGAACATGAGCGCTGCCGCGCCCAGCCTGCGCATCGGCGATGTCGCCCGCCTCGCAGGCACGACGCCGCGCACGATCCGCTACTACGAGGAGATTGGCCTGCTCCCCCAGGCGCCCGCCCGGCCCTCCGGCCAGCACCGTCTGTACACCGGCACCGAGGTCGAGCGCCTGCGCGAGGTGATGCGTTTGAAGGATCTGCTCGGTGTCTCGCTCGAGCAGCTCAAGACGTTGCTCGCCGCGGAGGAGGCACGCGCCGCCGTCCGTGCCCAGCTGCGCCGGGACGATGTCGACCCGGCGCGCCGTCGCGAGTTGCTGGGCGAGGCGCTCGGTCACCTCGACCGCCAGCTCGAGCTCGTCCGCGGCCGCGCGGCCGAGCTCGCGAACCTGGAAGAGGAGCTGTGCGCTACACACAAGCGCGTGCGCCGCAAGCTCCGCGAGCTGGACGAGACCCCCGCGGTGCGCATCACCGCCTGACTTCAGTAAGCGGAGCGCCCGGAACGGACGCGCCCGTTCATATAGTCGAGGGCTACAGCCTGTCGGCGAGAGCGAGGAGTAGTCGTGGAGCGCAAGTGGTGGACTTTGATCGCGGTCTCGGTGGCGATCTTCATGCTCTTGCTCGACATCACCGTTGTGAATGTCGCGCTGCCGGATATCCAGCGTTCGCTGCACTCGAGCTTTCAGGATCTGCAGTGGGTGGTAGACGCCTACTCTCTGACGCTGGCCGCCTTTTTGCTGACCGCTGGTTCGCTGGCCGACCGGCTGGGGCGCAAGCGTGTGTTCGTCGCTGGGCTCGTGGTGTTCACCGTCTCCTCGGTCGTGTGTGGGCTGTCGTCGAGCTCACTGATGCTCAACCTGGCCCGCGGCGTACAGGGAACTGGCGGAGCGATGATGTTCGCTACCTCGCTGGCCCTGATCGCCCAGGCGTTTCAAGGCAAGGAGCGAGGGACGGCCTTTGGTGTCTTTGGTGCAGTCACTGGCGCGGCGGTGGCAGTGGGTCCGCTGGTGGGCGGAATCATCACTTCGGGGATCGGCTGGGAGTGGATCTTCTTCGTCAACCTGCCCATCGGGATCGCCGCCGTCGCACTCACGCTCGCCCGGGTGCAGGAGTCCCGCGACCCCGAGGCGACCGGCGTGGACTGGCCCGGGCTGATCACCTTTTCCGGGGCTCTGTTCCTACTGGTGTTTGCGCTCGTGCGCGGCAATGACAAGGGCTGGGGGTCCACGCAGATCGTTGCCTTCCTCGTGGTTTCATTGATTCTGATCGTGTTGTTCTTGATCGTCGAGCGGCTGCAAGAGCGCCCGATGCTCGATCTCTCACTATTTCGCCGCCCGGCTTTCACCGGCGCCAACATCGTCGCGTTCGCCCTCTCAGGCTCGATTTTCGCGATGTTTCTGTACCTCACGCTCTACATCCAGGACGTGCTGGGCTTCAGCCCTCTGCAGGCCGGGCTGCGCTTCCTGCCGATCACGTTGCTGTCGTTCTTCGTCGCTCCAGTGGCCGGACGCCTGAGCGTGCGCGTGCCGATCCGCCTGCTCCTGGGAGTGGGTCTGCTGCTGATTAGCGCCGGCCTCGTGGCGATGACGGCCGTCGATGCGGGTTCGGGCTGGACGACACTGATTCCCGGCTTTGCGATTGCCGGCGTGGGTATCGGCCTGGTCAATCCGCCACTGGCTTCGGCCGCGATCGGGGTGGTACCGCCCGAGCGCAGCGGCATGGCCTCGGGTATCAACAGCACCTTCCGTCAGGTTGGGATCGCCACGGGAATCGCTGGATTGGGAGCGATCTTCCAGCACAGCGTGACCAAGAGCACGAGCGCCGCGCTCAACGCCACCGGCCACGCTCGGGAGATCCTCACCGCCTCCCACGGGCAGCTCAGCACGCTGCTCGAGTCCGGCAACGTAAACCAGATCGCTCACACGCTCTCCCCCAGCGCGCGCAGCGCGCTGGTCAGCTCCTACCGGGTCGGCTTCACGGATGCGTTCACTGACATCCTGATAGTCGCGGCAGTTCTGGCGTTCGTGGGGTCGATACTGGCCTTCATACTCGTGCGCAGCCGCGACTTCGTCTCCGCAGCGGCCGCGCCCGCCGCACAGGAGCCGGAGCCCGTGGCAGTCGCTGCCGGATGACAGGAAGGATCAATCCTCACGTGGCTCATAACCCCGGCAGCTCAGGACCGGGAGCCGGGGATAGCGCGGGTAAGCTGGATCTTCGCGCGAGCGCTCGCACAACGAGAACGTCGAGCCGCGTGTGTTGCGCACCTCACGCTGATGCTCACAACTGGCACACAGCCCTTGTGTGTCAGGGCGCCGCGGGGGAGTCGTTTGCGAGGGCATGAGACCGCAGCGTAGTCCCGTCCGGTGACGGGCGCCTGCAATAATCGTTGACCATACAACTATGAGCACTTTCTACCGGCTACTCGGATTTCTGCGCCCCTACAAGCGGGGACTGACCGCCTCCTGGTTGCTCGCGAGCCTCGCGATGGTGATGACGGTGCTCGTGCCCCACCTCATCGGTCTGGCCGTGGAAGCGATCAGGAAAGGCGGCGCACACGCCGAACACCACCAGCTCGCCCAGCGCACGCACGACCGCCACACGCTGCTAGTGCTCGCTCTGGTGATCGTGGGCGCGGTGCTCGCGCGCTGGGCGCTCACGTACATGCGCCGGATGATCGCCGGGCGGATCTCACTCGCGATCGAATACGACCTGCGCAACCTGCTCTACGGCCACTTCCAGCGCCTGGAGCTGAGCTTCTTCGACCGCCAGCAGACCGGACAGCTGATGTCGCGCGCCACGGTGGACCTGCAGGCGGTGCGCTTCTTCCTCGGCTACGGGCTCGTGTTCATCCTGCAGTCGATCCTCACGCTCGTGCTGGCGGGCATCGCGATGATCGTCATCAACCCCGGCCTCGGCCTGATCGCGATGGCGCCCGTGCCGTTCGTAGTGGTCATATCCCAGCGCTACGGGCGCAGCGCACGCCCGGCCGTGCAGGAGGTCCAGCAGCGAATCGCGGAGCTGACCGCGGACGCGGAGGAGAACATCTCCGGAGTGCGCGTGGTGAAGTCCTTCGCGCGCGAGCCGCGCCAGCTGGAGCGCTTCCGCCACAGCGTCACGCGTGTGTTCGACCAGGCGATGGTCGCGACACGCCTGGAGGCCAAGTTCAATCCTGTGATCGGCTTCCTGCCCCAGCTGGGGCTTGCGGCGGTGCTGCTGATCGGAGGGCGCAGCGTGATCCACTCCCACCTCACACTCGGAGAGTTCAGCCAGTTCTACCTGTACCTGAACATGCTGATCATCCCGATGCGCTCGCTCGGCATGCTGCTCGGCCTGTCCCAGCGCGCGACCGCCTCTGGCGCGCGCATCTTCCAGGTGCTCGACCGCGAGCCGCGAATCGTGGAGGCGCCCGGCGCGCCACCGCTGCCGCCGGGAGCCGGTCACGTGGAGTTCCGCGGCGTCACACTGCGCTACGACGAGCAGGACGACTTCGGCGCCACGTACACCGCTCCCGGCGAGCGCACCATGTCGCTCAATCACAGCAACGGCAATGGGGCGGCGCGAGGAGCGCGCGCAGTCCTCAGCGGCGTCGACCTCGACATTGCCGCGGGCACCACCGTGGCGCTCGTGGGCGCCACCGGCTCGGGCAAGACAAGCCTCGTGTCGCTGATCTCGCGGCTGTATGAGGCCAGCGAGGGGCGGATCTCACTCGACGGCGCGGACATCCGCACGGTCAGCCTCAGCTCGCTTCGCGAAGCGGTCGCCGTGGTCAGCGACGACCCGTTCCTATTCTCCGCATCGGTCGCCGAAAACATCGCCTACGGCCGCCCGCCGGCGAGCATGGAGGAGATTGAAGAGGCAGCCCGCCGCGCGCAGGCATATGACTTCGTGATGGAGCTGCCGCAGGGGTTCGACACGCGCGTGGGCGAGCGCGGACTATCGCTGTCGGGCGGGCAGCGCCAGCGAATCGCGATCGCGCGCGCCCTGCTGGCCGACCCGCGCGTGCTGATCCTCGACGACGCCACCTCCGCGGTGGACGCGTCGACCGAGCAGCGCATCAAGCTCGCGCTCGACGAGGCGATGGCGGGGCGCACCACGTTGGTGATCGCACACCGCCTGTCCACGATCTCGCTCGCCGATGAGATTGTCGTGCTCGACCATGGCCGCGTGATCGCGCACGGAGACCACGAGCACCTGCTGCAGGCCTCAGAGCTATATCGCGAAATCGTCGAAAAGGGTCTGCCCGACCAGGTGTTCCTGACGCGCGCGCCGCTCGAACGTGAGGTGAGCGGGCTGTGAGCCCCGCCGTGGGCAGAGGCCCGGGTGGGCGCGGTCCCGGCTCGGAATGGACCGGTGAGCGTGCGAGCAAAGGCACGCGCGGGCGCAACCTGCGCGGCCTGCTGCGCCTGATCGGCCCGTACCGTACGCGCGCGATCGCAACGCTCGTGGCGCTGATCCTCGGCACGGGCGCGTCGCTCGCGCCACCGCTGCTGGCGAAGGCCGCAATCGACGACGGCATCAACCGTCACGACACGAACACGCTCGTGATTGTGGTCATCGCGTTCCTGCTCTCCGCGGTGATCGTGTGGGCGATGACCTACGCGCAGACGTTTCTCGTCGGCTGGGTCGGCCAGCGTGTGCTCTCCGATCTGCGCATCCGCATCTTCACCCATCTGCAGACGCTGCCAATCGGCTTCTACGACAGCCGTCCCGCGGGCGTGCTGATCTCGCGCATGACCAACGATGTAGAGGCGCTCGACAGTCTCGTAACGGACTCCGTCGTAACGCTCTTCCAGTCCGGCCTCACGCTGCTCGGCACCGTCGGCATCCTGCTCGTGCTCGACGTGAAGCTCGCGCTGCTGACGTTCCTCGTGCTGCCGCTCGTGGTGATCGGCTCGCTGTGGTTCCGAATCATCTCCGCGGGCGCGTTCCGGCGCACGCGGGAGACGATAGGCGCGATCACCGCCTACCTGCAGGAGACGCTGTCTGGCATCCGCGTCGTGCGCAGCTTCGCCCAGGAGCGTGTGCACGTGACGCGCTTCCAGGAGCTGAACGCGGACAACAGCGACGCCAACATGACGACGGTGAAGCTGAACGCCGTCTACTTCCCCACCGTGGAAATGCTCTCAGGCGTGGCGGTGGCGATGATCGTTCTCTATGGCGGGCTGCAGGCAATCGAAGGCCATATCACCATCGGCACAGTGGTCGCCTTTGTGGCGGCCCTCTCAAACCTGTTCGACCCGATCCAGCAGCTCTCGCAGCTGTATGCCACATACCAGTCCGGGATGGCGGCGCTGGAGAAGATCTTCCAGCTGCTCGACGTGCGTCCAGACCTGAAGGACCGGTCTGACGCGCACGAGCTCGGCCGGATTCGCGGCGAGGTCAGCTTCGATGACGTGTCCTTCTCCTACGCGCGCCGGCCCGTCAAACGCGACCTCGCATCCGAGCAAGGCGCCGCAGCGGCGACGGACGAGCAGGTGCTCGCACTCGATCACATCAACCTGCTGATACCGCCCGGGCAGACCGTCGCGCTCGTCGGCGCGACAGGCGCGGGCAAGTCCACGATGGCAAAGCTCGTGGCGCGCTTCTATGACCCCACGGCCGGGCGCGTGCTCGTCGACGGTCATGACCTGCGCGTCCTCTCGAGCAATTCGCTGCGCTCGCAGATGGGCATCGTCCCGCAGGAGGCGTTCCTGTTCTCCGGCACCGTCGCAGAAAACATAGCCTTCGGGCGCCCCGACGCCGACGAGAGCCAGATCCGGGCGGCAGCCGCCGCGGTGGGCGCGGAGGAGTTCATCTCCGAGCTCGCCCACGGCTACGACACCGAAGTCGGAGAGCGCGGCTCGCAGCTCTCCGCCGGCCAGCGCCAGCTGATCGCGTTCGCGCGCGCCCTGATCGCCGACCCGCGCATCCTCGTCCTCGACGAGGCCACCTCGAACGTCGACCTGCACTCAGAGGCGCGCATCGAGCAGGGCCTGCGCCGCCTGCTCGCAGGACGCACCTCCATCGTGATCGCCCACCGCCTCTCCACGATCCGCCAGGCAGGACGAATCGTCGTGCTCGAGCACGGGAAAATCGCCGAGCAGGGGACCCACGACGAGCTGATCGCCGCTGAAGGCCGCTACTACGAGCTGTACCGTGACTGGGCCACGCAGGCCGCGGCCTGACGGCGGAACTCCGGGACAGGGACTCGAACCCCAATCTCCCGGACCAGAACCGGGCGTCACTGCCAATTGGACTATCCCGGACAGTGTCTTCGCTTCAGAAGAATAGTAAATGCAGGCCCGCCGGCCCGGCACTGCGAACGGGGGCAGGCAGCGTGCCTAGGGGGCCGGGGAGAGCCCGTAACGCTGGGAGCTCAGGCGTCGGCCGGATGGCCGTTGGGCGCAAAGAAGGCGGTGATCGACTCCTCCAGACCCGGGTCGAGCACGAGCAAGACCTCGTCGCCTGCTTCGATCACGGTGTCGGGCTTGGGCACAAACCCCGTCCCTCCGCGCAGCACAGAGATGATCAGGCTGCCGTCGGGCAACGCGATGTCGGCCACTTTCTCGCCAAGCACTGGTGCGTCGTCGTTCACCTCGAGCTCGATGATCTCCAAGCGCTCCTCTTCGAGGGCCAGCAGGTGAACGAGGCCGTAGCGGGGAACCTCGTGCTCGATCAAGCGCAGGATCAGATCGGTCGCCGATACCGCCGGCTGGATCCCGAGCAGCCTGAAGTGGTCGTGATTGCGAGGGTTGTTCACGCGCGCGATGATCCGGTCGCACAGGTACTTCTCCTTCGCCACCTGACACACGAGCATGTTGTCCTCGTCATCACCGGTCACCGCGACGACCAAGTCAGCGCGCTGTATTCCGGAGCGCTCCAGCACCCACAGCTCGGTTGCATCGCCGTACTGCGCAGCGTGCTCGAACTCCCCCTCGATCGCCAGATAGCACGAGCGTGAGGACTCGATCAGGGTGACCTCGTGACCCTTCACGATCAGCTCTCGCGCGAGGTTCCGCCCAACCTTGCCAGCACCGACGATTATCGCGTACATCGTTTGCGCCTCAGGCCGGCTGAACCTCCAGCGCGCTCTCGAACATCTCGATCGCGTGCTGGGTGGGAGAGATGGTTTGCAAGCCCTGTTGACCGTACCAGCCAGCGCGCGCAGGATCCATGACCCGCACGAGCGCCTTCTCCACGCCGAATCGCTTCTGTGCGATCTGAGCGATGATCAGGTTGGTGTTGTCGCCTCCGGTCGAGGCGATGAACACGTCTGCGCGCTCGATCCCGGCTTCGATCAACGCATCGATCTCCAGCGCCGTGCCGACCGTGAACTGACCCTGAGCATCCTCCCAGCTCTTGCTCTGGCCCGCATCCAAACGCTCGTGCGAGAGCGGATCCTGGTCGAGCACAGAAACTTCGTGTCCCGCCGCCAGCGCGGACTTCGCGACCGCCGAGCCTACGCGGCCGGCACCGACGATCAGGACGAACATGAAATCAGGGGGAACATTGCGCGGACGCGGAGATTAGACGATGCGGGCCTCAGTCCGCCGAGGTCCTGCAGGTGGCTGCTCCAGTGCCGGGCGATCCACCGGCTGGCGGGCCGCCGGTGCGGTGACGATCACTCGGCAGCCGGCCTTGCTCACTACGTACTTGGTGATCTCCCCGACAAAGTTCTCCAGCGACCCGCCCAGGCCCCCCAGGCCCGCCCCACCGCGAATCCGAGAG
>JBIOEX010000014.1:0-61030 GCA_044446485.1 Solirubrobacterales bacterium | reverse complement strand
GTATCTGTTCGAACGGTTGACTGACGAGTCAATCAACTGACTGGATCGCGTCCGCCGGCGGCGCCGCGGATGAAATCGACGATCGCCTGGGTCGGGGCGCCGGGGGTGAACACCTCAGCCACGCCCAGCTGCTTGAGCTCGGGGATGTCCTCGGCCGGGATGGTCCCACCGACTGTGACCACGACGTCGTCGATGCCCTGCTCGCGCAGCAGCGCCACCACGCGCGGAACCAGCGTCATGTGCGCGCCCGAGAGAATCGAGAGGCCGACCGCGTCGGCGTCCTCCTGGATCACCGTCTCCACGATCTGCTCGGGCGTTTGGTGAAGGCCCGTGTAGATCACCTCCATCCCCGCGTCCCGCAGCGCCCGCGCGATGATCTTCGCGCCGCGGTCGTGCCCGTCCAGGCCGGGCTTGGCCACGACGACGCGGATCTTGCTCTTCGGCTGGGCGGTAGCGGAGGACATCGCAGGGCAGATTATGCCCGCGGCTGCATGCGCTCGCCGGCTCGCTCCCGTGCGAGGCTCCCCAGACCGCCGAGCGCAGCGACGCCGCCGAGCGCCGCGAGCACCTTCAGGCGGCGCCCCAGCCGGTCCAATCGCAGCACCTCCCAGCCCTCCGCTGTGGCGATGCGCCGCAGGTCCGGATCGGGGTTGACGACCACCGGATGTCCCACGGCGCGAAGCATCGGTAGGTCCGACTCGGAGTCCGAGTAGGCATAGGAGGCGTCCAGGTCGATCTGCTCACGCTCAGCCAGCTCGCGCATCGAGAGCACCTTGCCCTCGCGGTAGTTGAACGGCCCGGCGGCACGCCCGGTGTAGCGGCCGTCGACAATCTCCGAACGCGAGCCGATACCGCCGTCGAAGGCGAGCACGTGCGCCAGCAGGTCGGCCATCTCCTGGGATGCTGCCGTCACGATGTAGACGAGCCTGCCCGCGTCCTGGTGGGCATAGGCGCGCTGCAGCATCTGTGGATACAGCCGCGGGAGCACCCCCGCAAGCACGCGCGGGGACAGGCGCTGCAAGTCGCGCACCGGGACATCGGCGATCATCTCCCCCACGCGCTTGCGCACCTCATCGGCGCGGTCGTCGGTGGAACCGCGCAAGCGGAAGCGCAGGTTCTCGTACGCGTCGCGGGCCAGGCGACGGCGGGAGATCATGCCCGATTCGTAGGCCGCCCTGGCAAAGAAGATCCCCGAGGAGCCTGCCATCAGGGTCTTGTCGAGATCGAAGAACGCCGCCTCGCGCAGCACGGTGGCGCCGTTTCTGCCGGCCATCTCAGACGCGCAGGATCACGGCGTCGCCCTGCCCGCCGCCGGAGCAGATCGCCGCGCAGCCGAGGCCCCCGCCGCGGCGGCGCAGCTCGTAGACGATCGCGCCGAGGATGCGCGCGCCGGAGGCGCCGATCGGATGGCCCAGAGCGATCGCACCGCCGTTGACGTTGACGCGGTCCTCGTCGATGCCGAGCATCCGGATCGAGTTGAGCGTGACAGAGGCGAACGCCTCGTTGATCTCCCACACGTCGATGTCGCCGGGCTGCAGGCCTGCCTTCTCAAGCGCCTTCTTGGCCGCGCTAGCCGGGGTCGTGGCCAGGTAGGCGAAGTCATTGGCACTCTGCGCATGCGCCACGATCTCGGCCAGCGCCTCCTTGCCGTTGGCGGTAGCCCACTCCGCAGAGGAGAGCACGAGCGCACCTCCGGCGTCGTTGACGCCGGGGGAGTTGCCGGCCGTGTGTGAGCCCTCCTTGCCGGCGAGCCCGGGGAGCTTGGAAAGCACCTCGAGCGAAGTGTCCCGGCGGGGAGCCTCATCGACCTCGACCAGGGTGTCGCCCTTACGCCCCTTGACCGTCACCGAGACGATCTCCTCGGGCAGGCGTCCCTCGTCGGTCGCGGCCAGCGCCAGTTCGTGCGAGCGCAGCGCCCAGCGGTCGAGGTCCGCGCGGGTCATCTCGAGCTCGTCTGAGACCTCAGTTGCCTCGATGAACATCTGCTTTCCAGAGAACGGGTTGGTGAGTCCGTCGTGGACCATCGCGTCCAGCGCGGTGACGTCGCCCATGCGAAAGCCAAAGCGCGCTCCCGGCAGCAGGTAGGGCGCCTGGGACATCGACTCCATGCCGCCGCCGACGCCGACTTCGACATCCCCGGCGCGGATCGCCTGGTCGAGCAGCACCGACGCGCGCAGTCCGGAGGCGCAGACCTTGTTGATCGTCTCCGAGGAGACCTCCTTGGGGATGCCAGCCTTGATCTGCGCCTGGCGCGAGGGGATCTGGCCCTGTCCGGCCTGCAGCACCTGGCCCATCACGACGTGATCGACCTGCTCAGGCTCAACCCCAGCGCGCTGCAGCGCCGCTTTGATCGCCACACCGCCGAGCTCGGTCGCGTCGAGCGTCGACAGGGCTCCGCCCATCTTGCCGATGGGGGTGCGCGCGGCGCCGAGGATCACTGTCTTGGGCATGGAGGCGGTCTCTCCTGTAGGTAGCTGAAAAAAGTGGGAGACCGGCAATGCTAGCGATGCGGGTATCTTGCTCGGACGAAATGCAGGTATCCGCCACCACCCAGACCGCGACCGCCACAGACGCCGACACCTTCGTGCTCGGACTCTTCGAAGGTGAGCAACCCGCTGGCGATGTCCCCGTGGAGGTGGGCAAGCTGGTTGAGTCCGGCGAGGCCAAGGGAACGTTCAAGGCGCTCGCGCTGACCCACGCCGAGGGCAGACGCTGGCTGACTGTAGGGCTCGGCCCGCGCGAGGACTTCACCCCCGAGCACGCTCGCGTCGCGGCGGCGGTGGTGCGCGAGCGCACCCGTGAGCTCGCGACTCACCGGCTGTGCTGGCAGGCGCCGGTCGTGCCCGGCGAAGACCATCAGCAAGCGACAGAGATCGTCGAAGCGCTCGTGGAGGGGACCATCCTCGCCGGCTACCGCTTCGAGATGTTCAAGTCAAAGCCCGCCGGCGAGGAGGAGCCGAAGCATCTGGAGAAACTGATGATCTCCTCCGCAGGCGACAGCCCGCTGAGCGCCGAGCAGGCCGAGGCGGCCATCGCACGCGCCCGCATCATCAGCAAGGCGGTCAACGCCGCCCGCGATCTGCAGAACCGGCCCGGTAACGACCTGACCCCGACGGCGCTCGCCGAATACGCGCAGGCACTCGGCGAGGAGATCGAGGGATTGCAGGTGGAGGTGCAGGGACGCGCGGGCATCGAAGGGCTCGGCATGGGCGCTTTCGCCTCCGTGGTGCAGGGATCCGAGCAGGAGCCTGCGCTGATCACGCTGCGCTACGAACCGCCCGAGGGCGGGCCTTTAATCGCCTTCGTGGGCAAGGCCGTGACGTTCGACAGCGGTGGCATCTCGCTGAAGCCCGGAGCAAAGATGGCCGAGATGAAGTTCGACATGTCCGGCGGCGCCGCCGTGATCGAGGCTGTTGCGGCGATCGCGCGCCTGGCGCTGCCGGTCAAGATCGTCGCGGTCGTGGGCGCCACCGAGAACCTGCCCAGCGGCCGTGCGGTCAAGCCCGGGGACATCGTGAAAGCAGCAAATGGGAAGACGATCGAGGTCAACAACACCGACGCCGAGGGCCGGCTGGTGCTGGCCGACTGCCTCTGCCACGCCGTCTCGCTCGGGGCTGAGCGGATCGTCGACCTGGCCACCCTCACGGGCGCCGTGATCGTCGCGCTCGGCTCGACGTATGCGGGGCTGATGTCAAACGACGAGGAGCTCTCAGCGCGTGTCACCGAAGCGGGCGCGCGTACGGGCGAGATCGTGTGGCGGCTGCCGCTGCACGAGGAGTACGACGAGCTCGTCGAGGGCAAATACGGTGACCTCGACAACGCGCCGGAAGCGCACAAGGCGGGCACGATCGTGGGCGCGTCGTTCCTTGCGAACTTCGCCGGCGAGACGCCGTGGGCGCACCTCGACATCGCGGGCTCGGCCTGGGATCTAGGCAGGGCCTACGTCGGCAAGGGCGCGTCGGGCTACGGCGTGCGGTTGCTCGTCGAGCTGGCGCGCTCCTACGCCTGATGGACTTCGACCTGTCGCCCGACCACGAGCTGATCCGCCGCACGGTCAGAGAGTTCGCCGAGGGCGAGGTGGCGCCGGTCGCGGAGGAGCTCGACCGCACGAAGTCCTTCCCGTATGAGATCGTGGAGAAGCTGGGGAAGCTGAACCTGATGGGGATCCCCTTTCCCGAGGAGTACGGCGGCGGGGGCGGGGATACGCTCGCGTATGCATTGGCGGTGGAGGAGCTCACGCGCGTCGATTCCTCCGTCGCGATCACAGTGTGCGCACACACCTCGCTGGGGACGCAGCCGGTGTATTTGTTCGGCTCAGAGGAGCAGAAGCGCGAGTGGCTGCCCCGGCTCTGTTCCGGAGAGCGACTCGGGGCGTTCGGGCTGACCGAGCCCGAGGCTGGAAGCGACGCGGGCAACGTGCGGACCCGCGCGAAGCTGGCGGATGGCGAGTGGACGATCAACGGCGCGAAGCAGTTCATCACCAACGCCGGGACGAAGATCTCGGGGATGGTCTGCATAACGGCCCGCACCGGCGAGGAGGAGATCTCGAACATCATCGTCGCGAACGGCACACCCGGATACGAGCAGGGCGAGCCGTACAGAAAGATGGGCTGGAACGCCTCGGACACGCGGCCGCTGACGTTCAGCGACTGCAAAGTGCCGGAGGAGAACCTGCTCGGCCCGCGCGGAGCTGGGTTCAAGCAGTTGCTGCACATCCTCGATATCGGCCGCATCGGGGTGGCGGCGATGGGCGTGGGGCTGGCCCAGGGGGCGCTGGATGAGGCGCTGAAGTACGCCAAGGAGCGCAGGGCGTTCGGCAAGCCGATCTCGAAGTTCCAGGCGATCCAGGCAAAGCTCGCCGACATGTCGGTCGAGATCGAGGCGGCACGGCTGCTCGTGTACAAGGCAGCCAGAGAGAAGGACGCGAAACGCAACTTCACCCTCACCGCAGCCCAGGCGAAGCTCAAGACGGGCCGGCTGGCCGTGCGCTGTGCCGAGGAGGCCGTGCAGATACACGGCGGGTACGGGTTCATCGAGGAGTACCCGGTGTGCCGCATGTACCGCGACGCGAAGATATTGACGATCGGCGAGGGCACCGACGAGGTCCAGCAGATGGTGATCGCCCGCGCCCTCGGGGCCTAGCGACTCCCTGGCTCGGCGCAGGGCGGTGTCCTCGATCGCTCGTGTGCTATCTGCACACTTCGCTCACTGCGTCCTTACCGATCGGCGATCGATGGGATCCCCGATCGGCCAGCTTGGCCATCGAGCCGCTAGTCGGTTGAGCCGCATCTAGCGGGGTTCGAGGACTACGAGCGGGATCTCGCGCTCAGTGCGCTTGCGGTAGTCCTCGTAGCCGCCATAGACGCCGGTCATCAACGCCCACAAACGGGCGCGCTCCTCGGGGGTGGCAACGCGCGCGTGCACATTCCGCCGGCGCGAGCCGACCTGGATGGTCGTGTCGGGGTGGGCAAGAAGGTTGTGAAACCAGGCGGGGTTCTTGGGATAGCCGCCCTTGGAAGCGACCAGCACGAAGTTCGCGCCATCGCGTCCATAGACGAGCGGGCTCGTGCGCTTCGTGCCGCTCCTCGCGCCCACGTGGTCGAGCAGCAGCGCCGGCGGCAGGCCAGGCGTGCGGTGCCCGATCAGGCCGTTCGTCGCCCGGTAGAGCACCGTGTGGCCGCCCATCAGCCGCCGCAACAGCGGCCAGCTGCGGTCGGCTAGGTCGAGATATCCCATGCCGTGCCGAAGCCTACCCGACGGTTTGCCCGCCGCCCGCCGTGCGCTCCAGCAGCGTGGTGGCCGCGCTCGCTGGGTCCAGCCGCCTGGCGACGACCTCGTCGAGCAGGTGCTGGAATTCGGCGTCCTCGCCCAGCTCGGACTCCAGACGCCGGCGCAGACGGGCGGTGGCGATCGCCAGCACCTCGCTGCGCAGGTTGCGCGCGCGGCGCTCGTCGAGCAGGCCGGCCGCGAGAATGTGCGCGCGGTGCTCGTCCAGGCGCTCCACCAGCTCGGGCACCCCCGTGCCGTGGGCGGCCTCGGTCTTGACGATCGGTACCCGCCAGTCGCCGCGGACCTCCTCCGGCGAGCGGTCGAGGTTCGCGAGCGAGAGCACGCCGCGGATCTCGCGCACCATGGTGTCGGTGAGGGGATGGTCGGCCTTGTTGATGACGATGATGTCGGGGATCTCCATGACGCCCGCCTTCAGCGCCTGGATCGAGTCGCCCGAGCCGGGCATCAGCACAAGCACGATCGTGTCGGCGTGATCGATGATGTCGATCTCCGCCTGACCCACACCCACCGTCTCGATGAACACGTCCTGACGGCCGGCCGCGTCGAGCAGCAGCGCTGTCTGCAGCGCTGCCTCCGAGAGTCCCCCCAGCGCGCCGCGGTTGGCCATCGAGCGGATGAACACTCCCTCATCGAGGAAGTGCTCGGATAGGCGGATCCGGTCTCCCAGCAGGGCACCCTGGGTAAAGGGCGAGGAGGGGTCGATCGACAGCACGCCGACGCTGCGGCCCGTTTCCCGGCGCGCCTTCGTCAGCGCGCCGATCAGCGTCGACTTGCCCACGCCGGGCGGCCCGGTGAAGCCGGTGACGGCGGCCGATCCGGTGTGCGGGTAGACCTCCTTGACGAGCTCCCAACCCTCTGAGCGGTCGTCCTCGACGAGCGAGATCGCGCGGGCCAGGGCACGGCGATCGCCGTTTAATAGCCGCTGCGCCAGTGTCGAGTCGGTCATCGCGAGCGCAATCATCGCAGGGCAATACGATTCGGCGGCGATGGAGTCGCTGCTCACCAGCCAGCCGGCACATAGGAACGTCGAGGAGATCGCGGGGGGGCTGCGGTGTGCGCCTGAGCCACTGCACGGCGGGCCGGTGGCGCTGGTGAGGTGGATGGGAAAGAACAACATGCTGAACCGCCACTACGCGCTGCTGCTGGCGCGGTATGTGCTGCTGAAGCTGCGTTACCGAAAGCGGTTGCAGACGGACGGGATCTGCTTTGTGTGCCCGCGGGTGAAGCTCGAGATCGGCAAGGGGGCGAGGTTGCGGATCGGGCGCTGGGCGTGGATCGGGCACGGAACCAAGATCCGCGTGCACGAGGGCGAGGTGAGCATTGGCGCGAAGACGGTGATGGGCCAGGAGTGCACGATCTCCGCCTATCAGCACGTGGAGATCGGGCGCGAGTGCATCGTCGCCGACCGCGTGATGCTGATCGACTTCGACCACGGCGTGGTTGAGACCGATCGCCCGATCCGCTTGCAGGGCATCTACAAGCGTGACGTGCGCGTCGGGCACAACGTGTGGATCGGCTACGGGGCGTGCATCCTGCGCGGTGTGGAGATCGGCGAGAACGCGATCGTCGGGACCTCCTCGGTGCTCACCAGGGACGTGCCTGCCAACGCCGTGGTCGCGGGCTCACCCGCGCGGGTCATCCGCATGCGCGAGAGTCCCCGCTCGATGCGCTTCCAGTAGCACCTGCCTGCCACGACCTGCCTGCCAGCGCAATCCGGGTTCTCAGGCTGGCGACACGCTCCCTTTACAGGTGGCGTTGTGAACCTCCTGCGTCAGCTCGCTCATCTTGGCGGTCAGCGTGTGGATCTGCTCCGTGAGGTCGGTGTTCTTTTCCAGCAGCCCGCTCTGGAAGTTGGCGAGCTCGTCGCGGTGCTTGGCGGCGGCTTCCTCGTTCGCCTTGTCCGTTCTCGTCTGTGCCTTCTGGGCGATGATCACCAGGGCACCCGTGTAGAACGCGACGGCGGAGAAGACGAGGTTGAGCAGGATGAACGGCGCCGGGTCGAAGCCGCTCCCGTTGAGCAGCCCGGTCCACGAGTTGCTGAGGAAGTGCACGACGTGGTTGGCGAGTACCCACGCGAGGATGATGGTCGAGCTGACGAGCAGGAATGCGACTGTGCCCATCCCGCTCGCGACGGCCTCCGAGACGCGCTCCATGAAGCTGCTTCCGCCCGCGTAGGGAGATGGCCCGTGCTCTGAGTCCTGGTAGTGCTGGTGGTGGCGCAGGGGATCGCCCATTACCGGTTGCTGCTGATCAGGTTCCGTGGCTGCCATCTTTGCTCCTCTCGATAGGACCGCTGTTAGGCGAATCACTATCACGCAGCCCGAACGAGATAGGCAGTTGCACCCTATGTCTACCCTCTTCAAAGCCCATAACGGCCACCTAGGAAACCCCCCTCCCGCCAGGAGCCGTTACGGCAGGAGCAGAGTGCCAGGATCAGCGTGGGGCGCCAGATTGCGCAGTCCGGAGCGCTCCGCCGCGGGCCCGTCGCGCAGTGCCTCTGCGAGCGCGATGCGATGACCGGCAAAGCGCTCGTGCGCGTAGGGGACGGCCAGACCGCGCGAGATCATGAAGGGCCAATCGGAGGCCTGGAGCGCGAGCAGCTCGCGCACGGCGGCGGGGCCGGCGCGCCCCTCGACGGCGGCGGCGAGGGTCTGAAGCTCGGCCGCGCGGGTGTCGAACGCCATGTCAGCGACCGCGGGGCCCGACCAAGTGGACAGGTCGCCGTCAGCCCCCCAACTGCTCGCACCCCACTCCGCGTCCGCCAACGGCGCCGGCTCGAAGCGCTCGAGCGCATCGTCCAGGTGCACGAGCTCGAGACCCTGGGTGGCGCACTCCTCGATAACGGCCTGCAGCCAGTGGATGCCCTCATACCACCAGTGGCCGAGCAGCTCGGTGTCCAGGGCGCACACGGCCAGCCCGCCCCCGGGCAGAGAAGCGCCGTCGCGGCGCAGGCGCTCGCGGGTGCGCGAGACGAAGTCGGCGGCGTGAGCGCGGGCACGGGCGAGCGAACGCTCGTGGTCGTAGGCGTCGCCGTCGTTGGCCCACGGGTTGTGGTGGTGGACAGTGTGCCGGTGGTAGTCGCGGTAGAGGCCGTCGGCGGGGTAGCCGGCGTCGCTCCAGACGAGCGAGATCGTGGCGCGGTCGATCGGGAACAGCACGATGCCGGCGTCGGACACGAGCGGTTGCAGGTGTGTGCGCGCTCCGAGACCAAAGCGGCCGGTCAGCTCGATGCAGGTGCGGTGCACCCCGGCGGCGGCTAGAATCGTCTCCAGGTGAGGGGTGTGGGCGCACTCGGGCAGCCAGAACCCTCCACGCCAATTTGCGTCAAGGCGGTCACGGTGCGAGGCGATTCCGGTCTGCACCTGCAGACGCGCGCCGGCGTCGGTTGCGAGCAGCGGCAGCACGGCATGGGTGGCAGAGGATGTCCAGTGAGCGTGCGAGGCGAACGCGCGCAACAGGTCTCCCCCCCGGTCCGCCATCCGTTCGGCGGCATGCTCGTAGTCGGCGCTCCAGGCCCGCTCCAGCTCGGCGGCGAGGCCGGAGTGACCCCCGGCGCGCAGCCCGGAGGCATCCTCGGCGTGCGTGAAGCGGCGGGTGTCGCCGATGAAGCGATGGAAGCGTTCGGCGAGATTAGGGGCGCCCAGCTGATCACACAGGACCGGCGTGAGCGAGAGCGTCAAAGGGGGGTTGCGCGAGTCGAGCAGGTCGAGCAGGGGCAGATAGCACGAGGCCATCGCCTCGTGCAGCCACTCCTCGCCGAACGGCCACGTGCCGAAGCCCTCGACGTAGGGCATGTGCGTGTGCAGCAGTAGCGCGAGCGCCCCACGATCGCGGGGCGTCCTCACGGCCGGCAGACCGCCAGGAAGTCCAGCGCCCGGTCCAGATCGGCCGCAGGCGCGATACGCAAAGCGAAGTCCGATGCCGCGATCGCAGGCGTGAAGCGGTCATAGAAGGGCTTCGTCAGGTGCAGCGCAGCGTGGATCCGGTCCCAGCCGGCGTTGAGGGCGAGCTGGTGGGCACGGAGTTTTCGGGCGTGGAAGAGCCCGTAGAGCTCGACCGAGGAGAACGTACCGCGACAGAGTTGCTCGAATTCGGAGGAGCGGTACTCGTGGACGTGCCAGGGATTGTCAGAGCGCGGTGCGCCGGCCGGCGCGAGGGTGAGGACATTGGGGGTCGAGACGAAGACCGTGCCGCGCTCCCCCACGAGCGAGCGGAAGTGCTCGAGCGTCGCGCCGGGATCCTCGAGGTGCTCGATGGTTTGCAGGAAGACGACCGCGTCGGCAGGCTCAGAGAAGGTCTCGACGAGGTCGCGTGCGAAGCGCAGATTGGGCCGGGTGTAGCGCAGTCGCGCATGCTCGTGGGCCTCGGGGTTGGCGTCAACACCGATCACCGAGGCAGCCCGGGCGGCGAGCACGTCCGAGCCGTAGCCCTCGCCGCAGGCCATGTCGATGACGCGCATGCCGGCGACGCGCGCGGCGATCCATTCATATACGGCGAGATGACGCCGGAACCAGTAGTTCTCGGCTGGCACATCCGGCAGCGTGCGCTCTCCCGTGAGCGCAAGCGGCGGCACACCGGGAGGCTGATCGCGCTGGGCGTAGGAAGGCACGGACACGGCGCGCGAGTATATGGTGCCGCCCCGTGCCACCCACGCTCACGGATGAGGAGATTCGCGACGTCAACACGCGCTACCACGACGTGGCGGCGGGTCATTACGACGCGAAGTGGGGTATCGACTTCGGAGATTTGGGCGCCGAACAGGTAATCGGGAAGGTGCGCAAGGCCCTCGGCGAGCGAGCGGGCGGGCTTCCGGTCTATTCCCGGGCGTTGGAGATCGGCTCGGGGACGGGTTATTTCACGCTGAACATGATGCGCGCCGGGCTGATCGGAGAGGCGACGTGCAGCGACATCTCGCCGGGCATGCTCGCGAGCCTGGCCGCCAACGCCGAGCGCCTGGGCCTTGAGGTGAAGACCAAGCCGGCGGACGCCGAGCAGTTGCCGTTCGAGGATGAGAGCTTCGACCTCGTGCTCGGCCACGCGGTGTTGCATCACATCCCCGACCTCGAGCGCGCGATGGCGGAGTTCGCGCGCGTGCTCGCCCCCGGCGGCACGTTGCTGTTCGCCGGCGAGCCATCGCGCTACGGCGACCGTCTGGCAAACGTGCCCAAGCGCGCCGCCGGAGCATTGGCGCCAATTTGGCGCCGCGCGATTCGCGCGCGCCCCGCCCCTCCCGCCGAGGGCGGCGCCCCCGACGCGGCGCTCGAGGGGGTCGTCGACGTACACGCCTTCTCCCCGAGCGAGCTGCGCAGTGCCGCTCGTTCGGCCGGCTTCCAGGACGTGCGCGTGATCGGCGAGGAGCTGCTGGCCAACTGGTTCGGCTGGACCAACCGCACCCTCGAGGCGACGGCCGAGCCCGAAGATGTGCCATGGGCCTGGCGGCAGTACGCCTACCGCGGCTACCTGCTGCTGCAGGAGTTCGACCGCCGGCTGCTCGAGTCGCGGCTGCCGCCGGCGATCTTCTACAACCTGATGATCGCCGCCCAAAAGCCCGCCAGATAGCCCCGCCCGCACATAGACTGAGCGCATGCCAGACCGGCTGCAGCGGGGCTTTCCGCTATTCCCCCTTCCCATCGTCGCACTGCCCACCGAGAGCGTGCCGCTGCACATCTTCGAGGACCGCTACCGCCGCATGATCGAGGAGTGCCTGCTGGCCGGTCCCGGACCGGCCGGGGAGTTTGGGATCGTGTGGCACTCCGAGGACGAGCTCAAGCAGGTGGGGTGTGCGTGCGAGGTCGAGGAGGTGCTCGAGCGCATGCACGACGGGCGCCTGAACATCCTGGCGCGCGGCACTCGCCCCTTTCGTCTGATCGAGCGCCAGGACGACCTCCGCTATCCAGCCGGGGTGGTTGAGTTCCTCGCCGACGATGAGGAGGAGACCGACGCAGAGGCGGCACATAGCACCCGCGAGCTCTATGCCGAGCTCCTCGAGCAGGCCACGGACCAGCTGCTCGAGGATGAGGAGCTTCAGGCGATGGACGCCTACCGGATGGCAGCCACCGTGGAGTTCGCTCCCGACGCCAAGCAGGAGCTGATCGAGCTGCGCTCCGAGAACGCCCGCCTGCGCCTGCTCGGGCTGTTGCTGCGCGCCGCGATCAAGCGCCTCGAGCTGGTCGATCGCGCCCAGGCCCGTGCCCGCTCCAACGGCAAGGTCCGCTTCGGCTAAGGAAGGTGGGCCGCGCTATTGCGACAGGTGACAGACCTGCTGCGCGGTTTGCAGCACGAACAGCTGAAGCTGGCGCAGGACGTGTGGCTGGGAGGGGGAGTTGTCGCTGAAGCGAACCGTCCCGTTTTCATCGCGCACGTAGTAGGAGAAGATTGACCCCGGGCCAGGCGCCAGCGACAGGTGCCTGGAAGCCGGGTCATGCAGGGCTTCCTGGATAGCGCGCGCCTGAACCAATTGCGAATCGCTCAGCTTCAGCGTGCGGCCCGGGCGGGTGGGCTCTCCATTGCAATGCACCCCGCCTTCTTCGTTGACCACGAGCGTCAATCGCGCCCCGGGCACGGTGCCGGTCCGTTCGACGATGAACAGGTCCGGCGCCTTGATGCCACCGCAGCTGCCAAGGATCGACACAGCGGCAATCGCGCCGGCAGCGGCCCGGCGGCTCACGCGCTCACCGCCACGCCGCCGCGGCGGGGGTCGCCCGCGCCCGTGAGCTGCCCGCCGGTGCTGTGCACCGCCTGGACCCCGCCGAAGAACAGGTTGGGCGCATGAAAGCTCACGACCTCGCGCTCGGGCTGCGCGGCGCGCACTGCTGAGACGTCGATGCCGGGCTCGTGGTAGACGATCCCACCCTCCACGTGCACCCGCGGAGCATAGACCGCCTCATGCACGTCCAGACCATGGTCGACCACACCGGCGATCGTCTGCAGGATCGCCGAGCGGATGCGGTTCGAGCCCGCGCTGCCGAGCACCAGCTCGGGCGCGCCATCGCTCAGTACGACTGAGGGCGCCATCATGCTCGGCATCCGCCGCCCGGCTGGATGGCGGTGAAAGCCCAGCGGGTTGAGGTCCTCCTCGCCCATGACATTGTTGACGTGGATGCCCGTGCCCGGCACCACCACGCCGGAGCCCTCGCCGTTGGTGCACGTCACGCTGCACGCGCGCCCGTGTGAGTCGAGCACCGAGATGTGCGTGGTCGAGCCCAGCTTTGCGGCGAGAAACCGCTCCAGAAAGCCATCCTGCGCGAGCCCCTCGACGAACTCGGGGGTGCGCTCGGCCTGCGCGGCTTCCATCGCTTCGAGCACACCCTGCAGCGGCGGCGGCTGCGGGCCGCGGTCCAGCAGCGCGAGCGAGTACGCCAGCAGCGTTCCGCCAGCGGAGGGCGGCGGGTTGGTGAGAACAGTGCGATCGCGATAGGAAACCCTCACCGGTTCGCGCTCGATCGCTCGGTAACAGGCAAGCTCCTCGGGATCCAGCGAGCCCCCGCGCTCTCCAAGCCAGTCGCATACAGCACGGGCGATGTCGCCACGGTAGAACGGCTCGGAGCCATCTGCGCCGAGACGATCCAGAGCGTCGCCCAGCTCGGGGTTGCGAAGCAGCTCGCCCTCGCGCAGCACACGACCCTCGGGCGCCCACAGCGATGCGCACTCGGGCGTGGAGGTGAGCAGGCCAGCGAGGATCTCGGCGACGTAGGCCTGGCTCGCGTTCAGCGTCACGCCCTCGCGCGCGAGCCGTGCCGCCGGCGCCGCCAGCGCTGCCAGCGGGATCGTCCCCCAGCGCTCGACGGCCGCGCACACGCCTGCGGGCGTCCCGTAGATCCCGCACGAGGCGGGGCCTATGTAGAACACCTGGACAGCGTCCCCGAAGGACACGTCGATCGCCTCGAGCTCCGCCGCACCGCCGTCTCGCCGCCGGGCGGGCGCCTGCACGAAGAAGTCCAGCACCGCAGGCTCCTCGCCGCCCCCCGCCACGAGCATGTGCCCGCCGGCGCCGAGGCCCGTCAGCAGCGGCTCGGCCGCGAACGACGTCAGCATCGCCGCGACCGCCGCGTCGACCGCGTTGCCGCCTTCCCGCAGCACTTCCGCCCCGGCCTGCGCCGTCAGCGGATGCCCGGCGGCCACCACTCCCTTCTCGCCTGCGCTCATTACAGAGCGATACCACAGGCGCCCCACACGACGCGGAGCGCCACTGAAGTTCTCAGCGGGAAGGAATGAACTCTGGAACTTCTAGTTCGTCCAAGCCGCCGCGGCGCGGAGCTCCTGGTCGCCCCGGGGCGCCAGCGCGCCTTACCCGTGGCTCGCCAGCGGGCTCGGTCAAACGGCTGACGCTCTTGCGCCTGCCCTCATCGCCGTAGCCCGTCGCCACAACCGTCACCCACACCTGGTCGTCGAGCTTCTCGTCGACCATCGCACCGAAGATGATGTTCGCGTCGGGGTGGGCGGCCTCTGAGACGGCCTTCGCGGCCTCGTTGACCTCCCACAGCGACAGGTCCGGCCCGCCGGTGATCGACAGGAGGATCGAGCGCGCGCCCTCCATCGAGGTTTCCAAGAGGGGCGAAGCGACCGCCTGCGTCGCCGCCTCGATAGCGCGATGCTCGCCGCCGGCGCCCATGCCGATCCCCAGCAGCGCGTTGCCCGCAGAGGACATGATCGTGCGCACGTCGGCGAAGTCGAGGTTGATCAGACCCGGCAAGGTCACCAGGTCGGAGATGCCCTGGACGCCCTGGCGCAGCACGTCGTCGGCGACGCGGAAGGCCTCGACCATCGCGGTCTGCTTGTCGAGCACACTCAAAAGCCGGTTGTTCGGGACGACGATCAGCGTGTCGACCTCCTCGGCCAGAGCGGCGACGCCGCGCTCGGCCTGCTCTGAGCGGCGCGAGCCCTCGAAGCCGAACGGCTTGGTCACGATCGCGACCGTCAAAGCGCCGAGTTCGCGCGAGATGCGTGCCACGACCGGCGCGGCGCCGGTCCCCGTGCCACCGCCCGCTCCGGCGGTGATGAAGATCATGTCCGACCCCTTCAAAAGCGCCTTCACGCGGTCGTAGTCCTCCATCGCCGCCGCGCGGCCGACCTCGGCGTCCGAGCCCGAGCCGAGGCCGCGAGTGAGCTCCGCGCCGATGTGCAGCGTGACGTCCGCGGTGCACTGTTGCAATGACTGCAGGTCGGTGTTGACGGCGAGGAACTCGACCCCCTCGACCTCCGCCTCGACCATGCGGTTAACCGCGTTCACGCCGGCGCCGCCGACGCCCACGACGCGGATCACGGGCTGTCCGGCAGGCCCGGCCGAGCCAACACCCGCGCCGGGGTGCTCGCGCGAGTAGTCGTCCATCACCGGGCGCGCGCCGGGACGGTCCATCACGTTGGACGGGATCTCTGAGGAGAAGGCATGGCGCAGGCGCTCGCGTGGTGTGGCCACGTGCGCCTGCGGCTCAGGCTCTTGAGCGGAGGAGCTCAGAGCCGGGTGGGGCAGACCGCTCTCGCGAGGATGAACCGGCGGGGAGTCCTTGCGTGAGGCAGGCGCCCGCTCACCCTTGGCCCCGGCGGCCGGCGCGGGCTCCTGCTCACCATCTTCGGTCTTGCGGAACAGCGCCGCCAGCGGGCCTTCGCGCATGCTCGCGCGTTTAGGATTTGCCATTGGTCAGCACCTCCTGTGCGAGCTGGCGGTAGGACTGAGCGGCCACACCGTCCGGCTCATACTTCAGCACCGACATGCCCTTCACGGGCGCCTCGGCGAAGCGCACCGTCTTGCGGATACGTGACGCGAACACACGGTCACCAAAGTTCTCCTCCAGGATCTCGATCGCCTCCTTGGCATGGATCGTGCGCGAGTCGACGAGCGTCGGCAGGATACCCTCGATATCGACGCCCGGGTTGAGATTCTCGCGGATCATCGCGAGTGTGTTCTGCAGCTGGATGAGCCCACGCATCGACAGATACTCGCACTGCACGGGGACGATAACCTTGTCGGCGGCAGTCAGCGCGTTGATCGTCAAGAGGCCCAGGCTCGGCGGCGTGTCGATGCAGATGAAGTCGTAGTCCTCGGAGATCGGTTCGAACGCCTTCTGCAGCGAGCGCTCGCGGCCGATCATCGTCGACATCGCGATCTCTGCGCCAGCCAGGTCGATCGAGGCACAGGCGATGTCGATCTCGCGCTTGCGGATCACCTCGCGGATCGAGACTTTGTGGACGAGCACGTCGTACATCGATTTCTCGAGGGTGTCCGGATCGATGCCCTGGGACATCGTGAGGTTTCCCTGCGGGTCCATGTCCACGCACAACACCCGGTGGCCCTCCTCGGCAAACGCCGCGGCGAGGTTGAGCGTGGTGGTCGTCTTGGCCACCCCGCCCTTCTGATTGGCGAATGCGATGACCTTGGCCTTGCCGTTCACGGGAGGCTCCTACTCGATTGGAAAGCCGATCGGGGGGTTATTCGCACGTGGCGCAGCGATTCCTGCACGGGAACTACGATCCCGGGATGCCTGCACGCAACCCGGAGGGCCTGCGGGCACGGTTGAGGAGCAAGCGCGTGGTGATCTGCGTCGGCGCGGGGGGTGTCGGCAAGACCACCACCTCTGCCGCGCTGGCGCTGGGGCTCGCCGCGCGGGGGCAGAAGATCGCCGTCGTCACGATCGACCCCGCCAAACGCCTGGCCTCGGCGCTCGGCCTGCGGGAGCTCTCCGGCGTGCCCCGCCGGATCGACCCGGAGGTCTTCTCGGCACACGGCGTCGAGTGCAAGGGCGAGCTGTGGGCGATGATGCTCGACGCCAAGCGAACGCTCGACGAGGTCGTGGCGCGCCTCGCGCCCGATGAGAGCGCACGTGAGGAGATCCTCTCCAACCCCGTCTACTCCGAGCTCTCCACCGCGGTAGCCGGATCACAGGAGCTGAGCGCGATCGCCAAGCTGTATGAGCTCCACGAGGAGCACGACTTCGACGTGATCGTGCTCGACACGCCCCCGTCGCGCAACGCGCTGGACTTCCTGAACGCCCCCACGCGCCTGCTCGGGTTCCTCGAAGGAAGGGCGTTGAAGGTGTTCCTCACACCCGGCGGGCTCACAGCACGCGTCTTCGGCCGGGGCACGGGGCTCGTGTTCGCAATCTTCGCGCGCGTCACCGGCATCGACATGTTCGGCGAGCTGTCGAGCTTCTTCAAGTCGCTGACGGGCGTGATCGACGGCTTCGGCGAGCGCACCCGTGGGGTGGCCGCGCTGCTCGCCGGCCCCGCGAGCACGTTCCTGATCGTCACCTCGCCCGAGCCCGAGCCGGCGCGCGAGGCGGTTTACCTCGCCGAGCGGCTCGGCGAGGCTGGGATGCAGTGCGGCGCGGTGATCGTCAACCGGGTCCACAACGACGGGCTGCGTGGGCATTCCGCCGAGGAGGTGCAGGCGTTGCTCGAGCCCGGGCTCGGGGACGGCCTGGCAAGGCGAGTGGCTGGAAACCTCGCGGACTTCGACGTGCTCGCCTGCCGCGACCGCGACACGATCGCCCTTTTGAGCCGCAAGCTTTCAGAGCCCAATCCCGTGACCGTGCCGCAGATGGACGAGGACATCCAGGATCTCGCAGGCCTACACAGGATCGCGTCCTATCTGCTGGCCTGAGCGCGCCTTAGACCGGCAGGGCGCTCTGGGCGAGCCGCTCGAGGGGATCATCCGCGGGTTCCTGATGGGAGGCATGCCGTGCGCCAGACGGAGGCGCCTCCGCCACGGCGTCCTGGCCAATGGCCTGCTCCTCAGCGCTGTCCTCATCTCTGAGCAGCTCATCCGCCAGCACCGCAAGATCTGGGTCGAGATGGCCGCAGATCACGTCTCGCAGCAGTGCTCTCAGATGGTCGGCGACGTCCCGTGCGAGATTCAGCCCGGCGGCTTGATCGGAAGCCGTGCCAGCGATGATCGCGCGCTCCAGCGCCTGTGCCTTGATCATGCGCTTGGTCAGCTTCGTGCGTCCCTCCGGCGTCGCGCACAGCGCGGCGATTCTCCCTGCCAAGAGGCCGCTTGCTGGACCCTCCGGCTCGAGCAGCGCGCGCAGTGCCATCAGGTGATCGCTCAGTGCCTCATAGGAGCTGGCGTGCTCGCAGCCCAGCTCGAAGCGCCGCAACGCCCATGCCAGCTCGTTGCCGTGCGGGGCGCGGCGGGATACCAGGTTGCAAAACGCGCGCAGCTCATCCTCCTGCTCGGCGCTCACTACCAGCATTCCGTAGGGCCTGCCGCCCTCGCCAAGCGCCACGGAAGTCCATCGTGCTGTGGCCGTCACACGTGTCCATGCGATGCCGCCAAGCGTCACGCGGCCATCGCCGAACAGCCGCAGCGCACGCAGTAGGTCCTTCAGTACCTCCTTGCCGCGCACGAGAACCTCGTCCAGATCCTCGCCATCCCCGGCCGAGAACACCACCAGCAGGTGCCCCGTCTCAGAGCCCGCCTCCTCGGGCACACCGCGCAGTGCACCGGGCTGGGCGATCGTCAAGCCCTTTGTCAGTGCAAGCTCCTCAGAGGCGATCGTCAGTCCATGCAGCGTCGCCAGGAGCGTCACCTCGCTCGTACTGTCCCCTGTCGCGGACTGCTCGAGCTTCGCCAAGGCCGCCTCCACGCGCTCCGGCCGGGGCTCGAAATCGGTCTGCTCCTCGAACACGTCCTCCAGCAGCAGACTCAGCGCCGCGGCTGCCCGCGCTGGCGCCCTCATCCGCCTCGGGTCCGCTGCACCGTCCATCCCCACCAGGTAGCGGTCGAGCCCCTCAAAGCCCTCCAGCAGTTGCCGGGCCTCTCCGTGGGCATCCAGGCCAGCGAGCATCGCGGCGCGCTGCTGAATGAACTCGCCTGTCAGCGCGCGGTAGCAGTACATCCGCGCACCGTTCCCGCCACGGCGAGCGGATTTCTCGGCGAGCTCGAAGCCCACCTCGGCACCGGAGTCGATGTCCGCTTGCAGGCGGCTTCCCGCCTGCGTCACGAACTCTGTAAGCGCTGTCTCCAGTTGGCGTGAACGCACGATCCGCTCACTTCGCCCTCGCCCGCAGCGCTCCTGCTCGCAGCAGCGGGGCGCACCCCGTCTTGCAGGCCGCTCAGCCTCTAGGCAATCGCGAGCGCGGCCTGTGGCTCGCGCTCGCAATCTCCGAGCCAGTGTTCGCCGTAAGCGCGCATCCCATCCACGATCGGCAGCAGGGCCAGCCCCTTCTCGGTAAGCGCATACTCCACGCGCGGGGGAACCTCTCCGAAGGTATGCCGCTCGACGATCCCCTGCTCCTCCAGCGCCCGCAGCCGCAGCGACAGCGTGCGCGGGCTGATTCCCTGCAGCGAGCGCTCCAGCTCACAGAAGCGCGAGCGGCCCTCAGCCAGATCCCGGATCAGCAGCAGCGTCCACTTGCCGCACACAACTTCAGCCGTGCGGCACACCGGGCATGTCTCATCGGCGGCCATCTCAAGCGTTACTTTACCAAATGAAGTAACACCACCCTGCCAAGCTGGTGGATTCATGCCACCGACCGGATACATAGGGCCGCCCACCCCTGTCACTGCAGCGGCGGCGCGCTCAGCCGCAAACGGCGCTAAGCGACAGTAAGGGGTGGCTTGGGCGCCGGGCTGGGATCGTCCGCCGGGTCAGAGTTCGTCTCACGGCGCGCCTGCGCGGCGGCCACGTCCTCCATCGTCGTCCCTCTGCGGCCGTCCGCTTGCATCAGCAGCTTGAAGTCGGACGGGTTCGACGCCACGCGCATCGCCTCCTCGAAGGTCACCCGGCCGGCCTTCACGTGCCCGAACAGCGCCTGGTCGAACGTCTGCATGCCGTAGTAGCCGCCGCTCGTGATGACCTCCACGAGCTTGCCGGTCTGCTCGGGGTCGACGATCATGTCCCGCACGCGGCCCGTCATCCTCAGGATCTCGCACACCGCCACACGGCCGCCGTCGGCGCCCGGCACCAGCCGCTGGGAGATAACACCCTTGATCGTCCCCGCGATCATGCTCCGCGCCTGCCCGTGCTGGTGCGGGGGGAAGAAGTCCAGCATCCGGTTGATCGACTCGGCCGCATCCACCGTGTGGATCGTCGACAGCACCAAGTGGCCCGTCTCAGCCGCCGAGAGCGCCGTCTGCACGGTCTCCTCGTCGCGCATCTCCCCGATCAAGATGACATCCGGGTCCTGGCGCAGCACCCTCCGCAGCGCGCGCTTGAACGAAGCCGTATCCATCCCCACCTCGCGCTGGTTGATCACCGACTTCTTGTCCGAGTGCACGAACTCGATCGGGTCCTCGATCGTCACCACGTGCTTGCTCGTCGTTTCGTTCATGTGATCGATCATTGCCGCCAGCGTCGTTGACTTCCCCGAGCCGGTCGTACCCGTCAGCAGCACGATCCCACGCTCTTCATCAGCCAATTCCTTGACCACCGCAGGCAGCGACAGTTCGTCGATCGTCGAGATCTTGTGCGGGATCGCGCGACAAGCCAGCGAGATCATTCCGCGCTGGCGGAAAGCGTTGATGCGGTAGCGAGCCACGCCGCTGATTTCAAAGGAGAAGTCGACCTCGTGCTGCTCGGAGAACTCCTGCAGCTTCGTCTCGTCTTTCAGCAGCTCTCGCAGCGTCCGCTCTGTGTCCTCCGCGCTCAGCGCTGCACCCTCCGGCTCGGCCGCCAAATGTCCATGCACCCTGTAAAGCGGCGTGCTGCCCACCTTCAGGTGCAGGTCTGAGCCCTCTCGCTTGACGAGCTCCCGCAGCGCCTCTTGCACGTCGAACATGTCCTCGCATCGGCACAGGGCCGGGAGGGCTTTAGCGGGCTGGGTGGCGCTGGACGGCGCTACGCGACGTCGCGGAGCTTTTGGGCCTCAGCGAGTGACTGCAGCTTCTTCAGCGACTGGTTCTCGATCTGTCTGATCCGCTCGCGGGTCACGTTGAACGTACGCCCCACCTCATCGAGCGTCCTCGGGTGCTCTCCCCCCAGGCCATAACGCAGCTCGAGCACGCGCCGTTCGCGGTAGCTCAGGTTCTCCAGCGCCTCTCTCAGCGCCTCCTTGGTGAGGATCTCCGCCGCGCGCTCATACGGCGACTCGGCGCGCTCATCGGCGATGAACTGTCCAAACTCGGACTCCTCCTCGTCGCCCACCGGCTTCTCCAGCGACACCGGCGCCTGCGCGGAGCGCTTGATCGAATCGACCTCCTCCGGATCGATGCCTGTCACCTCCGCGATCTCCGCGGCGGTCGGCTCGCGTCCCAGCTCGGTCACCAGCTTGCGCTCGGCGCGACCGATCTTGTTCAGCTTCTCAACCACATGCACCGGGATCCTGATCGTCCGCGCCTTGTCCGCCAGCGCCCGCGCGATCGCCTGGCGGATCCACCAGGTCGCGTACGTGGAGAACTTGAAGCCCTTGCGGTAGTCGAACTTCTCCGCGGCCCGCACCAGCCCGAGCGTGCCCTCCTGAATCAGGTCCAGAAACGGCAGTCCCTGATTGCGGTAGTTCTTTGCGATCGACACCACCAGCCTGAGGTTTGACTCGACCATCTTCTGCTTGGCATCCAGATCCCCGCGCTCGATCCGCTTGGCCAGGTCGACCTCCTCCTGCGCGGTCAGCAGCCGCACCTTGCCGATGTCCTTCAAGAACAGCTGCAGCGAGTCGGTCGTCATGTCCGGCTTCAAATCCAGCGCCGCTTTCGCTTTCCGCCGGCCACGCTTGTCCGGCGCACGCTCAACCTGGGAGGCCGCGGCAGTCGCCGGGTCGATCTCCTCGACGAGCTCGATCTCCGATTTCTCCAGGAACCCGTGCAGCTCCTCGACGTCGGACTCGTCCAAGTCGAGCTCGGACATCGCCGCTGAGATCTCGGCGTAGGTGAGCACACCCACCTGCTGCCCCTTGGCCACTAGGCCCTTTACCTCATCGAGCTCCTGCATTTCTACTACTGACATCTATTTCCGTTTCTTCTGATCGCGGGGCAACCCGGGGGCGACTGCGCCAACCACGCCGGATTCTGGCTGAGGAGCACTACTCCATCGGACACTACGGCCGAAGCCTGCCCAACGTTACAACTCAAACGTATCTTTCTGGACCCCTATCCTAACGCCCATGAGCGATACTTCCCTCGGCGAGGAGCATTCAGAGGGCCACCCGGCCGGCCGGGCCGGTGGGCGAAAGGAAGGCTCGCCCGCTTCGGATGGGATCCTCGCCAGCCTGCCGCGCACCCGGCCCCAGCGTTCCAGTGCGCGACGCGACGCCGCCCGCCAGTCAGCGAAAGCGACCAAGCGCGCGCCCACCACCGCCCCAACAGGCAAGCGGGAAGCCCAGAAGGTGAGAGCAGCGAAGGCTCCCGCGGGCAAGCGCGCTAAACGCACACCACCCAAGCTCTCCCATCAGGATCCCGCGCCACGGCAGGGCTTCGAGTCCGAGAGCGACCCCATCAGTGGTCCCGTGCGCCCGCCGGGTCCTGTCGACGTGCTGGCCTCCGCGGCCGAGCTCGCCGGCGAGCTCGGTAAGTCCGGCCTCACGGCCGGCGGGCGCTTGCTCAAGGATCTCCTTTCGCGTCTGACGCTCAACTGAGCCTCCGTCGCAGGGACCTGTATACTCGCCCCACGCCGAGCTTCCGTGACTCAGGTTGCGGGAGACGGGGGACCCAATGCGGATCGAGAAGATCCGCGGGGGCGAATCGGCCTTTCTTGGCCGTAGCGCGTCTCTCAGACGTGCGAGCCCGTCAGCTCACCCCGTAGGCGCTTCGATGACGATGCAAGCCAGATTTACGACGAAGATCCTCCTCGCCCTGCTCGCCGCGCTTACTTGCGCCGGCTTTCTCGCCGTGGGCGCACTCGCCAGCACGGGAGGCGCGGCCAGCCCCGCAGCCGGCACGCCCGTCAAAGTCCGCAAGACCGCGCTCGCCACCTGGTTCGGGCCCGGCTTCTATGGTCAGCAAACGGCCTGCGGGCAAACCCTCACCCCCGCCACAGTCGGGGTGGCCAACCGCAAGCTTCCCTGCGGCACGCTCGTGAAGGTCAGCTACCACCACCAGCGCCTGACCCTGCCGGTCGTCGACCGTGGCCCCTATGCCAACGGCGCCGACTGGGACCTGACCGCGGCCGCCGCTCAGACCCTCGGAATCGAAGATACGGTCCACATCGCCACGGTTGTCGTCGGCGCCGTTCCCAACACGCCTTCCCTCGGTGAGCCTGCAGTTTCACCCAGCGCCGCCCTCACCGGCGGCGCTGTCGCCGGCTGAGCCGGCCGGGCTGGCCTAATCGAACGGCCGGCCGGCAGCGCGCGCGGCATACAGCCCCACGTCCGCGTGCGCGGCCAGCGCTGAGGCCTGCAGCCCGTCATCGGGACACACCGCGATGCCCACCACCACCTCCGGGGCGCTCCCCCGGTGACTTGCCGAGGAGCGCACCGCTCTTGCCAGCCGCCCTGCCAGCACCCGTGCGCCGGCCCCGTCGGCTTGCCCGACAATGAGCCAGTACCTGCCGGGGCGCTCGCGCGTGAACGAATCGGCTGGGCGCAGCTCCCGCGCGAGCGCATTCTCCACCTGGTTCACCAGGCTGGACACCGAGCCCTTGGGCTCGGCACGATGCAGATGCTCGATGTCAACGAGCTCGACGAGCAGCACCGCAAACGGCGAGGAGTCCTGCGCGTGACGCTCCAGCCGGCTCCCGATAGACCCAATCCAGGCAGCAGGCCCCTCCTCGCCGCGAACGTCGCGGATCTCGATCTCGGGCCTCGCCCGCGCGAGCGGCTCGCCCGTCCCGAGTGGCTCCACTGGAACCAGCTCGTCGACGAGCACGGCCGCCGTGCGCGGCCGGATGCTCGCCCCCGGCCCTCGCGGTGCGGGCGGCTCGCCGGCTCCCATACGCGCGGCGCGGGCCACAGGCCTCTCAGATGCACCGGCATCACCAGTGCTACGAGCGGCCGGGGTGCCCGGCGCGGCGGGCGGCTGTGGCGCGCGAGCGTCTGCGCGCGCGAGCAAGGCGACGATCGCAGCGACCTCGCCAAGCCGCTCGGAGAGTTCGGCGACTCGCTCAGAATGCGGCTCGGCCAGCTCCTCGCCCAAGACCTCCCACAGTGTCTCGCTCAACGTCTGTGCCGCTCGCGTCGCTCGTGTGAGACGTTCGGCCAGACGCGGGTCCAGGGAATCCTCGCTCACAGACCTTGAATATCAGCAATCGCGGACGCAGTCCGGGCGAGCGCAGAGATAGCCTGCAAGTGATGAAGATCGCGACGATCGCCAATCTCGAAGACCGTAGCTCCGAAGACGAGCGCACAGGCGCGATGCGCTCGGTTCAGGCCGCCGACCTGAGCCTGCCGGAAGCGGCACTGAGGGAGCTCTGGTCCCCCATGTACCTCGAGCGCCTGGCCCGCACCTACTGGCGCTTCCTCGCGCGCGTCACGCTCGGTCTGGTTCGCGTGCGCTACAGCGAGCACGGGCGCGCGATCGTGCTGCTTCTGCCACAGCTGAAGCTGATCACATTTCAGGCGCCCGAGTACGAGCTCGATCCGCTGCGTGGACTCGTTCGCTGGCGCATCGCGCACGGCCTGCTGGTCGCCAGGCATGGGCGCGATGTGGGCGGCTACCTGCAGATCGAGGTTCGCCGCCCTGCAGGCGAGGCGCAGGCTGGGAACCCCACCGGCGAAGGAGCGCCGCACGCCTGCCTGCACGTCGAGATCGAGGTGGCCGGCTTCTACCCCGCGATCGCCTCGAGACTCGGCCGCCGGGTTTATGGCGCGACGCAGTCGAAGATCCACGTGATCATCACACACCGGTTCCTGCGCTCGCTCGCGCGCCTGGACTTGGCCGAGTCTCGGGTCGGACGCTTCGCCGAAAAAGGGGGCTAGAACCGCTCGCCGCCGACCGCGCGCAGCTTCGCCCGGTCGTGCGTGGCACGAATGCGCCTGATCGTGCCGGAGCGCGAGCGCGTGACCAGCGACTCGGTGGTCGCACCCCCCGCGTTCGGATAGCGCACGCCCTGGAGCATGTCCCCGTCGGTGATGCCGGTGGCGGAGAAGAACACGTCATCGCCGGCGACGAGGTCATCGCGAGTGAGCACCCGCTCGAGGTCGTACCCGCCCTCCAGCGCCGCCTTGCGCTCGGTCTCATCGCGCGGCCACAGCCGCCCGAGCAACTGTCCGCCGAGACACTTGACGGCCGCCGCGGAGATGACGCCCTCGGGCGTGCCGCCGATCCCCCACAGCAGGTCGACTGGGGAGCGCTCGGTAACCGCCAGCAGGGCGGCGGAGACGTCGCCGTGGGGGATCAGCCTGACGCGCGCACCGGCCGCGCGGATGGCCGCGATCCCCTCCTCGTGGCGCGGACGGTCGAGCACCAGCACCATCACGTCGCCGATCGGGCTGCCCTTGCGCTCGGCCAGGAGCTCGACCGTCTCCCCGAGCGGGCGGTCGAGGTCGAGCAGGTCCGCGATCTCCGGCGAGCCAGCCATCTTCTCCATGTAGACACACGGGCCGGGGTCGAACATCGTGCCGCGCGCGGACAGGGCGATCACCGCGAGCGCGCTCGGCATGCCGTGCGCCGCCAGCGTCGTGCCCTCCAGCGGGTCCACCGCGATGTCGACCGCCGGCGGCGAGCCATCGCCGATCTGCTCGCCGTTGTAGAGCATCGGCGCCTCGTCCTTCTCACCCTCTCCGATCACCACGAGGCCGTCCATCGGGACCGACTGGAGCATGTAGCGCATGCCGTCGACGGCGGCCTGGTCGGCTGCCTCCTTATCACCCAGCCCAACCAGAGGCGCCGCCGCCAGGGCCGCCGCCTCCGTCACACGAACGAGCTCCAGGGCCAGGTTGCGGTCCGGCAGCTGGGGGGTGGGATCGGGGCTCATGATCGGTGTCTGGGACATCGCTGGGACCCGAAACCTACACCAGCACTAAAGCCGACTACGATCGTGTCGTGAGCGACCCCACCCTCACCGTCGAGGCTCGTATCCCCGGCGCCCTAAAGGACGCGGTCGCGAAGCAGCTCGCGCGAGCCTGGAATGAGGATGTGGCCGGCAGGGTCGCGCGTGGGGACGCCACGCTGTGGGGAGGATTGGAATCCCCACCCGCCCCGGAGATCGCCGGCCGCCTCGGCTGGCTGACGATCGCAGAACGGATGCCGGGCGTTCTCGACGACCTGGAAGCATTCGCGGAGCAGATCAGCAGCGAGAGGTTCGCCGACATCGTGCTGCTCGGCATGGGCGGCTCCTCGCTGGCCCCGGAGGTGTTGCGGCGCTGCTTCGGCCATCGCCCGGACCGCCCTGCGCTGCACGTCCTCGATTCGACCGACGCGGCCACGATCCGCGCGATTGAGGACACCGTCGAGCTGGAGCGGACGCTGTTCGTCGTCTCCTCCAAGTCGGGGGGCACGATCGAGCCGCTGTCGCTGTTCGCGCACTTCTGGTCTCTGCTCGAAGATGGCTCCCGCTTCGTGGCGATCACCGACCCAGGCTCGGGCCTTGAAAAGTTGGCCGAGGAGCACGGTTTCAGGAAGGTGTTCATGGGCGATCCAAATATCGGCGGGCGCTACAGCGCGCTATCGGCGTTTGGCATCGTGCCGGGTGCCCTGATGGGGGTGGACGTTCGCGCGCTGCTGAGCGGCGCGTCCTCGGCGTGGCAGACAGCGATCTCGAGCGCGGTGGGCGCCGGCGACTCAGCCACTCCCTCCGAGCAAACGGCGGCCGTGTGGCTGGGAGCAGCCCTGAGCGCGCTCGCCCAGATGGGGCGCGACAAGCTGACCTTCGTCGTCGCGGAGTCGCTCCCGAGCATCGGGCTCTGGCTCGAGCAGCTCGTGGCGGAGTCCACGGGAAAGCACGGCACAGGCATCCTGCCGGTGGCCGACGAGCCCCTGGGAGACCCCGACGTCTATGGCGATGACCGTGTCTTTGCCTACCTGCCCGACGTCCATGCGCCCAACGCCGGGCTCGATCGCAAAGTGCGCGCCTTGAGCGAGGCCGGCCACCCTGTGATCATCCTGCCCACCGAGGGTCCCACCGACCTCGGCCGTCTGTTTCTACTCGCCGAGCTGGCAGTCGCCGTCGCCGGTTGGGGCCTACAGATCAACCCGTTCGACCAGCCAAACGTGCAGCAGGCCAAGGACGCGACCAACGGCGTGCTCGCGGAGTACGAATCCCGGCATGAGCTGCCCGAGACGCCCGACGCAGCGCAGGCCACGCTGCACTCACTCCTCGGTGAGGCCTCGCCGCCTGACTACGTGGCGATCATGGGCTACGTCCAGCCCTCCGCCGGCTTCGACGCGGCCGTGGCCGAGCTGCGCGTGGCGATCCGCCAGGCCACGAAGACGACGACCACATTTGGCTATGGGCCCCGTTTCCTGCATTCCACCGGCCAGTTCCATAAGGGCGGCCCGAAGACCGGGCGCTTCCTGCAGCTGCTACACGACGGCCCCGAAGATGTGGAGATCCCCGGCAAGCCATACACGTTCACAACGCTCAAGAACGCCCAAGCAACCGGCGACCTGGACACACTGCACACGCTGGAGCGCCCCGCGGCGCGAGTGCGCCTGCGAGGCGAGGATCCGGTGAGCGCGCTGCGCACGCTCACCACAAAGATCAAGGAGACCCTGTGAGTAAGAACGCAGACGCTGTGACTCAGATCGGCTTCATCGGGCTCGGCAAGATGGGCGGCAACATGGTGCACCGCATCCGCCGCGATTCCGTCCACGAGGTCGTCGCGTTCGACTTCGACGAGAAGGCTGTCAAGCAGGCGGTGAAGAACGGCGCATCCGGCGCATCCTCGCTGAAGGACCTCGTCAAGCAGCTGAAGCCCCCGCGCCTGGTGTGGATCATGGTCCCCGCCGGCAAGCCCACGCAGGAAACGGTGGACAAGCTCTCAAAGCTGCTCGACTCAGGTGACACGATCATCGACGGCGGCAACTCCAAGTGGACCGACGACAAGGATCGCGCCAAGCTAGCCGCCAAGCAGGGGATCAACTACGTCGACGTCGGCACCTCCGGTGGCGTGTGGGGCCTGCAGGTCGGCTACTGCATGATGGTCGGCGGGCCCCCCAAAGCGGTCAAGCGCCTCGCGCCGGTCCTCGACGTGCTGGCGCCGGAGACAAACGAGGCCAGCGTCGCCGCGATCGGGCCGCGCGGCTGGATGCACTTCGGCCCCTCCGGCGCAGGGCACTACGTGAAGATGGTCCACAACGGCGTCGAGTACGGCCTCATGCAGGCCTACGCGGAGGGCTTCGACGTGTTCGACTCCTCCGAGTACGAGCTCGACAACGCCAAGATTGCGCACCTCTGGGGACAGGGCTCGGTCGTGCGCTCCTGGCTGTGCGAGCTAGCCGCCCGCGCGTTCGAGGCCGACGGCAACAAGCTCGAGAAGATCGAGGGTTACACCGAGGACTCCGGCGAGGGCCGCTGGACTATCGCCGAGGCCACCGCTCACGACGTGCCCACCCCGGTGATCACGGCCTCGCTGTATGCCCGCCTGTACTCACGCGGCAACGGCGACTTCACCCACCGCGTGCTCGCCGCGCTGCGCAATCAGTTCGGCGGCCATGCCGTCAAGAGCGCACCGGGCAGAGGAGCAAAGCCGAAGGCCACTCCGCGGCGCAAGGGCAGGTGAGCGTGTCGCCTGGAGCCGGGTCCCAGCCCCAGTCCGAGAACCCAATCGCCGAAGGACTCGAGCGCCTGCCGGTCGCACCCACCACGCTCGTCATCTTCGGCGCTACCGGCGACCTGGCCAAGCGCAAACTGCTGCCCGCGCTCTACAACCTCGCGCACGAGGGCGCACTGCCGGGGCGCTTTCACCTGGTAGGAGTGTCACGTAAAGAAAAAGCCCACGAGGATTATCGCGAGGAGTGCGAGCAGGCGATCCGCCAGTTCTCCCGCCGGACCCCCGACGAGGATGTCCTGGCGGGTCTGCTCGAGGACATCAAGTACATCCCCGGAGAATTTGACGAGGACTCCGTCTACACCGAGCTCGAGCAGGTGCTGGGCAAGTTCGAAAAAGACGCCGGCGAGCAGCTCAACCGCGCCTTCTACCTCTCCACCGCGCCAAACTTCTTCGGGCTGATCGTGGGAAAGCTGGGCGAGCATGGCCTGTCCCAGCACGAAGACGCCGAGGTGCGAGTGATCATCGAGAAGCCGTTCGGCACCTGCATGCAAGAGGCGCTCGAGCTCAACCGCCAGGTGCTGAGCGTCTTCGAGGAGCCTCAGGTATTCCGCATCGACCACTACCTGGGCAAGGAGACGGTCCAGAACATGATGGCGTTCCGGTTCGCCAACGGCATGTTCGAGCCGCTGTGGAACCGCAACTACATCGACCACGTGCAGATCACCGCCGCCGAGGACATCGGCATCGGCAGCCGTGCCGGCTACTACGACCACGCCGGGGCACTGCGCGATTTGATCCAGAACCACATGCTCCAGCTGCTCTGCCACGTGGCGATGGAGCCCCCGGTGAGCTTCACCGCCGAGGAAGTGCGCAACGAGAAGGTCAAGGTCCTGCACGCGATCCACGAGCCGGCGCCACAGGAGATTCCGGAGATCGCGATGCGTGCCCAGTATGCCGCCGGGCACTCCGGCGGAGAGGACGTGCCGGGATACCTGGAGGAGAAGGGCGTGCGCCCAGGATCAACGACCGAGACGTTCGCCGCTCTGCGTCTGGAAGTGGACAACTGGCGCTGGGCGGGTGTCCCCTTCTACCTGCGCGCGGGCAAGCGCCTGGCCCGCAAGATCACCGAGATCGCCATCACGCTGAAGCCCGTCCCCCACCTCGCCTTCAGCCAGGACGGCTCGCTGGGGGTCAAGCCCAACCAGCTCGTGCTGACGCTGCAGCCCAATGAGGGCGTCACCCTGCAGCTCGGCGCCAAGATCCCGGGCAGCCGCATGCGCATCCGCTCGGTGAATATGGAGTTCCTATATGGCACCTCGTTCATGTCGCAGTCTCCGGAGGCCTATGAGCGGCTGATCATGGACGCGATGCGCGGCGAGGCGACGCTGTTCACCCGCAACGACGAGGTCGAGGCACAATGGCGCATCTGCGACCCGATCCTCCAGGCGTGGTCAGAGACGCCGGGTCCGCTGCCTCAATATAAGGCTGGCTCGCAAGGACCGAGCGAGGCAGATGACCTCCTGCTCGACGACCACCACTGGCGGGCTATCTAATCTGATGCCGGCCGTCAGCGATGCAGTTTGGAGCGAGCAGGGAACTACGCCCGATGCGATCGAAGCCGCGCTACGCGATCTCCTCGCCGAGCGCCATGCAGAAAACGGCGGCTTCCTCCCCGCGCGCGTGCTCAACATGGTGGCCTTCGTCGAGAGCCGGTGGAGCGGGGAGATCGCCAACCGCCTGCGCGGCGTGGGCCGCTACCACGCCTCGCGTACGGTCGTGCTCTCCTACGACCCCAAACGTAGGAGCCTGGACGCACGCGCCAGCATCGCCGCCGAAGACGATCCCAAGCCTGGGGAGCTCGCCGTGCTGCACGAGACCGTGATCGTGGAGATCGGCGATCGCCACCTGGACGACCTGCTGAGCATCGCCGACCCGCTCGTGGTGAGCGACCTGCCGACGCTGTTGTGGTCACCTCACGGCCATCCCGAGGCCGTCGGCGCGCTGCTGGCGCTCGCCCAGTCGATGCTGCTGGACTCCGTTGACGAGCCTGACTGGCACGAGGCGATCGGCCGTGCCAATACCCTCTCGGAGCGCGTCTACGTCGTCGATTTGGCCTGGCTTCGGTCCACGCCCTGGCGCGAGCGCATCGCCGCCACCTTCGACCCGCTGCAGCTACGCGCCGGGCTGGAGGAGATCGTGGCGATCACCGTTCGCCATCACCCCGACTCGACCGTGGCGGCGATGCTGCTGATCGGCTGGCTGGCCTCACGGCTAGGCTGGCACCTGGAAGCACTGATCCATCACGGTGATGTGCTGAGCGGCAAGGCGGGGGCCAAGCGCCACGACATCACCCTGCGCATGGAGGCGGCTCCCGAGCAACAGGTGCGCGGCCTGGCCGGCCTCACGATCGAGACCGCCTCCGGCATCCGGCTGCGCCTGGACCGCGGCAAGGGTGGCCTGCGCGCCTATCACCGTGACGCAAAGGGTAGAGAGCACGAATGGACGATCCTCGGCGCTTCCCGCGGCGAGGCGGGCATCCTCGGCGAGGGCATCCGCCAGGCGCTGCTGCGCGACCCCACCTACCGGCCCGCGTTGCAGGCCGCCCAAGTGATGCTGCCGTGAACTGCATTAGAGCCCGCCCGCCCCGATGACTCGCCTGAGCACTCTCTCTGACGCCGAGGCGGCGGCCGCACGCGCCGCCGTGGAGATCGCCCGCGAGGTGCGCCGTGCCCGCGATGAGCGTGGCGTGGCGCATCTCGCCCTCTCCGGCGGCTCCACCCCCGCGCGCACCTACGAACTGCTCGCCGGCGAGCTCGATGACTGGGACGGCGTCGAGGTGTGGTTCGCCGACGAGCGCTGCGTCCCGCCGGAGGATCAGGAAAGCAACTACCGGCTCGCGGCCGAAACGCTGTTGCACCCGGCCGGGATCGATCCCGCGCGAGTCCACCGCATGGAGGGCGAGCTCGGCCCCGAGGAGGGCGCGTGCCGCTACGCCGATGCGCTGCAGGCGAACGTCTCGCCCGATGACTCTGGGCCGTCCAGCTCCACCGCCCTGCCCGTCCTCGACCTGATCGTGCTCGGCATCGGACCCGACGGCCACGTTGCCTCTCTGTTCCCCGGAGCGCCCACGCTCGACGCCGGCGAGCATGCGATCTGCCTTCCGGTCAACGATTCGCCCAAGCCGCCGCCCGAGCGGATCACGCTGAGCCTTGCGGTGCTACGTGCCGCGCGGCGCTGCCTGCTGCTGGCGACCGGCGCCGGCAAGGCCGACGCGATCGCCGCGGCGCTGGCCGAGCCGAGCCGCCACGTTCCCGCGAGCCTCTTGGAGCGCAAGCGATTGACCGTGATCGTCGACGACGCGGCCTCCCCAGCGCCAGTCCAGAAATAAACAGAACACGACGGCAAAGCACGTACAGTGGGAATCGGCAAAGCCATGGCCACGACCGCCACAGCGACCCACAACACCGCCGCGCCAAGCCGACAGGAGGCGATCGCCGCCCTAGTGCAGGCCCGTGAGGGCACGCTCGCATTGATCGCCGGGCTCAGCGGCGAGGACCTGGAGCGTGTGCACTCGCCGATCATGAGTCCCCTCGTCTGGGACCTCGGCCACATCGCTGCCTACGAGGACCTGTGGCTGGCCCATCGCCACGCGGGCCTCGAGCTGCTGCGTCCAGAACTGGCAGAGCTGTATGACGCATTCGAGACACCCCGTGCTGTACGCGGCGAAATCGAGACGCTCGGACCGGCTGAGGCCAAGAGCTATCTCTCGAATGTCCGCGCGCGCGTCATCGAGGCGATCGAGCTGGGCGGACTCGGCGACGGAACCATCTGCGAGATGGTGCTGCGCCACGAGTGCCAGCACGCCGAGACGATGCGCCAGACGATGGCGATTGCCGGCCTGCTCTCCCCTGCCGACACGGCCGCGCGCGATCGGCCGATGAGCGCCCGCGGCAGCGGCGAGGACGAGTGGGTCTCAATCGCCGCTGGCCCGTTCGAGCTCGGCGCGAGCGAGGATGGCTTCTCCTACGACAATGAGCGGCCACGTCACATCATGGACGTGGCCGCCTTTCAGATTGCGCGCCAGCCCGTCAGCAACGCGAGCTGGATGGAATTCAGCGAGAGCGGCGGATATGAGCGCCGCGAGTGGTGGTCGGATGAGGGCTGGGCGTGGAAGCAGCAGTACGACATAACGCATCACCCGCAGGTGGCGACGGGAGACCCACAAGCCCCCGTCTGCCACGTGAGCTGGTTCGAGGCCGACGCCTTCGCCAGCGCCCATGCCGCCCGCCTGCCAACCGAGGCCGAGTGGGAGAAGGCGGCGAAGAGGACTCAGCACGGCGCGGGCAGCGACGGCCAGGGCGCTGAGCGCCACGGCGCCCTGCAGAGCACGGGCCGGGTATGGGAGTGGACGAGCAGCACCTTCCACGGCTACCCCGGCTTCAGCGCATACCCATACCGCGAGTACTCGGAGGTGTTCTTCGGTGAGGACTACCGGGTGCTGCGCGGCGGCTCGTGGGCGACGCATCCGCGCGTCGCGAGCTTGACTTTTCGCAACTGGGACCTCCCCCAGCGCCGGCAGATCTTCGCCGGTGTACGCTTGGCACGAGACAGCGAGCAGGAGTGATGGAGCCGATTATCAATCCTGACGAGACTGCGATCCGCATCGACTCGCACCTCGAGGGCACCGAGGAGCGCTCGCTCGCCGACGATGTGCTCGATGGTCTCACGCGACCCTTCAAGGAACTGCCGCCCAAGCACTTCTACGATGCACGCGGAGCGGAGCTGTTCGATCGTATCTGCGAGCTGCCCGAGTACTACCCGACGCGCGCCGAGCGCGCGATCCTCGAGCAGCACGCCCCCGAGCTGTCAGCCCTGACGGGCGCCGCCGAGCTCGTCGAGCTCGGCTCGGGCACGGCCGCGAAGACGCGTGTGCTGCTCGACGCGCTGCACGCCGCCGGCACGCTCGTCCGCTACATCCCCGTCGACGTGACCGAGAGCATGATCCGTGAATGCGCAGCAGAGCTCACCGGCGAGTACCCGGGCCTGCGCGTGCACGGCGTGATCGGCGACTTCGAGCGTCACCTCGACCAGGTGCCGAGCGCCATCGGGCCGCGGATCGTGGCCTTCCTCGGCGGAACGATCGGAAACTTTCCCCCCGGCAGCCGCCGGCGCGTGCTGCGCGAGATCGCCCGCCTGCTCGGCCCCGAGGACTACCTGCTGATGGGCACAGACCTCGTGAAGGACCCCGAGATCCTCGAGGCGGCCTACGACGATGCGCAGGGCGTCACGGCAGAATTCAACCGTAATGTGCTGCGCGTGCTCAACCGCGAGCTCGGCGCCGATTTCGAGCCGGAGGACTTTGAGCACGTGGCGCTCTTCGACCGCGAGCACGAGTGGATCGAGATGCGCCTGCGGGCGCGCCGCGAGCACACCACGCTCGTGCGCGACCTCGACCTGGCGGTGCACTTCGACGCCGGCGAGGAGATGCGCACGGAGATCAGCGCAAAGTTCACACCCGAGCGCCTGGAGGGTGATCTGTCCGCCGCCGGAATGGAGCTCGTTCGCTGGTTCACCGACCCTGAAGAGCTGTTCGCGCTGACCCTTTCACGCGCGGTCGCGCTCTGACCGGCTCGGCCATCCTGAGACCCCGGCCCGCGCTGAGGACTCAGACGGACGCCGGCATATAGGGTTCCCGGCCATGCAGATCGATGGCAGCTCGGCACTCGTCGCAGGGGGCGCCTCGGGACTTGGCGAGGCGACCGTGCGCGCGCTTCATGAGCGTGGAGCGATCGTCACGCTCGCCGATGTCAACGACGAGCACGGCCATGCGCTGGCCGCGGAACTGGGCGAGCGGGCGGCTTTCGAGCACGCCGACGTCAGGAGCGCTGATGAGGTGCAGGCCGCGGTGGCCGCCGCCACCGCCCAGGCATCAGGGGGCCTGCGCATCAGCATCCACTGCGCGGGCGTGGGCTGGGCCGAGAAGATCGCTGGTAAGCGCGGGCCACATCAGCTCGAGTTCTTCGAGAAGGTGATCGCTATCAACCTGATCGGCACGTTCAACGTGCTGCGCTTCTCCTCCGCCGCAATGATCGCCACCGAGCCCGGCGAGGACGGCGAACGCGGGGTTTGTGTGAACACCGCTTCGATCGCCGCCTACGACGGGCAGGTCGGCCAGATCGCTTACTCGGCCTCAAAGGGCGGCGTCGTCGGCATGACTTTGCCCGCCGCGCGCGATCTCTCACAGTACGGGATTCGCGTCAACACGATCGCCCCGGGCCTGTTCGACACGCCCCTGCTCGCCGCATTACCGCAGGAGGCTCGTGAGAAACTCGGCGCGGGTGTGCCCTTCCCTCAGCGCCTAGGCCAGCCCGTCGAGTATGCGCAGCTGGCCTGCCAGATCGTCGAGAACCGCATGCTCAACGGCGAGACGATCCGGCTCGACGGCGCGCTGCGGATGCCTCCGCGCTAGATACTGCGCCTGGCCATGGTGAACTGCGAGCGGGCAGGGGTAGGCAGGCGGTCGAACATTTTGCTGCAGACAATAAGTTGCGTTAATGCTTGTGGTGAGGTAAAATGGCGTTATGAGTACTCCTCCTCCTAAAACGCTGCTCGAGCCCGGTCACGAGGCTGAGTGGGCCGCGCTCAATGAGGAAAAGCGCCGCGCATTGACGCCGGCGCCCGACACGCCGATTGGTGAGCTGCTGCGGCGTGGACAGAATCTCTCGGCTCAAGCGGCAGGGCTGGTGCGCGCCGTCGAGCGAGCCGATGGACACGCTCGATCCTGAGCTCGACGTAGCCGTCGCCGCGATGGTCGCCGAGGGCGCCCGCTTTGTTGTGATCGGCGGGTTCGCCGTCATCGCCAACCGCTTCATCCGGGCGACAGAGGACATCGACTTCCTGGCCCCCGACGACACCGACAACGACCGGCGTGTGCTGGCCGCCCTTATCAAGCTCGGCGGGGTGCGATTTCGTGATGAGGCGCCGCTCGGTGACGAGCACCTGCTCGGCCAGACGCATCTGCGAACGAAGACGCGCGCCGGGGTGATCGACATCCTGCGCGGTGGACTGCCCCCACTCGACTACGAGACCGTCGAGGAGCGCGCGATGCGCGCCGATTATGGCGGGGTCGAGTTCTTGGTCGCCGGCTTGAACAGCATCGTCGGCTTCAAGCGCCTGGCAGACCGTCCTCGAGATCGCAACGACCTGATCGGCTTGGCAGAAGTCCACGGCGAGCTCCCGATCGACCCGATCCCCGGGCTGGATACATAAGCCGCGCGGGCCGCTCGTCACACACGGCCCGCGCTACACACCAATCAGATTCAGGCTTACGAGAGCCGTTCCACGAGCATCGCCATGCCCATGCCGCCGGCGGCACACATCGACTCGATCCCGTAGGTCTTATCGAGCGTCTCCAGGTCGTTCAGCAGCGTCGTCATGATGCGTGCGCCGGTCATGCCGAAGGGGTGGCCGAGCGCGATCGCGCCGCCGAACGGGTTGAGCTTCTCATCGTCGATCCCGAGGTCTTCCTTGCACGGCACGATCTGCGCCGCGAACGCCTCGTTGATCTCAACGACGTCGATGTCGCTCATCGTCATTTTCGTCGCCGCCAGCAGTTTCTCGATCGCGGGGATCGGGCCGAGGCCCATGATCTCCGGACGCAGTCCGGCGACCGAGGAGGCGACGATCCGCGCGCGCGGTTTCATACCGAGCTCCTTCGCGCGATCCTCCGACATGATCAAGAGCGCCGCCGCGCCGTCGTTCAGTGGGCAGGCGTTGCCGGCGGTGACCGTACCGCCCTCTTTGAACACCGGCTTCAGCGACGCAAGCTTCTCCATCGTCGTGCCCGCGCGCGGGCCGTCGTCCTTCCTAACGACCGTCTCCGGGACGTCGATCTCGTTGCCCTCCTTGTCGACATCCCTGTGCGCAGGCACCGTCACCGGGACGATCTCCTTGTCAAAGTGCCCGTTCGCCACGGCCTCGACAGCCCGGCTCTGCGAGATCACCGCCCATTCGTCCTGGGACTCGCGGCTGACGTTGCAGCGCTCGGCGACGTTCTCCGCGGTCATGCCCATCGGGATGTACACGTCATAGGCGGCGCCCTCAGAACCGTCGACGGCGTGATTGAACTCAAAGGAGCCCCCTCCCCCAGCGCGCGATACGGCCTCAACGCCCGCCGCGATGTACGTGTCACCCTCGCCCATCTGGATCGCGTGGAAGGCCATCCGCGCGGTTTGCAGTGAGGACGCGCAGAAGCGGTTGACAGTGCATGCCGGCACGTGATGGTCGATGCCCGCCAAGAGGCCCGCGATACGCCCCACGTTGTAGCCCTGCTCTCCCTCCCCGTAGCCGCAGCCCATCATGATGTCGACGATCGAGCTCGGGTCGAGCGCCGGGTTGCGCTCGATCAGCGCCCGCAAGGGAATCGCCGCGAGGTCGTCCGCGCGCACGGTCTTCAATGAGCCCTTCGCTGCCCGTCCGATAGGCGTGCGAATGGCGTCGACGATCACTGCTTCAGGCATCTGTTGCTCTTCTCCTTGGTTGTTTCTGGGGGAGCTGGGAAGCGAATCCTATGGGATCGCCTATAGATCCAGTCGGCTTACTCCGAGCTCATCAAAGCCCACGTGATGCGCCAGCTCGTGGCGGACAGTGCGGACCACCTGCTCGCGCAGCTCATCGGGATCGTGGCCAAAGTCGCGGCGCAGCGTGTCCCTGAAGATCACGATGCGGTCATGGGTATCGTCGCGGCGGGTCTGGCCCCCTTGGTAGAGGCCGTATGCACCTTGGCGCCGGCCGCCGTCTGAGATCACGACGGCGACGTGGCTGAGCGCGTTGCGCAGCAGGTCAGGCAGGTCGTCCAGTGCGTCGCGCACGAGCTCCTCGAAGTCCTCGTCGTTGAGCGGGTCGAGCTCCATGAACTCCGCTTCGTCGGGGTCCACCGCGAGCCCTTCGCGGGCGAGCGTCTCGGAGTGGCGCACGATCTCTTCAAACTCGCTCTCGGACTCCGGGTCCCGCCAGCCCGCCATGCGCACGGCGACAAACGCGACAGCACCCATCAGAGCGGCCGCCACGATCAGGCCGAGTGCGACATCCTCGAGTGAGCGCACGATCCCGATCGTGCTGAAGCCCTGGCCCACGACGAGCACGACCAGCCCCAGCGACATCGCCACCAGCGCGGCCACGCCCACGCGTCGCAAATGACCGATGGCTCCGAGAGGCTTGGAATCGCGCATAGCTGGGGTTGTGGGTGGGAATCCTTTATTTCAGCGTGCGGCCGATCACGAGCCGCTGGATCTCGTTTGTGCCCTCGTAGATCTGGGTGATCTTGGCGTCTCGCATCATGCGCTCTACGGGGTACTCCTTGACATAACCGTAGCCACCCAGCACCTGCACAGCCTCCACGGTAACGGCCATCGCGGTATCCGAAGCGAAGACCTTTGCCATCGAGGAGTACTTCCCCCGCTCCGGGTGGCCCTGGTCGGCCATGGCGCACGCCTTGTACAACAGCTCGCGGGCAGCAGCGGTGCCTATTTCCATGTCGGCCAGCTTGAACTGGATCGCCTGCAGCTCGATGATCGGCTTGCTGAACTGGACGCGCTCGCGCGCGTAGGCGACGGCGTAGTCCGTGGCCCCCTGCGCGATTCCCACGGCCTGCGCGGCGGCGCCCAGGCGCGTCTGCTGGAGGGTGCCGAGCGCGACCGACAGCCCGCGGCCGGCCTCGCCGATGACGTTGGCCTGCGGCACGCGCACGTCCTCGTAGATCGGCTGCCCCGTCGGCGAGGCGCGGATGCCGAGCTTGTGCTCGAGCTTGCCCACGCTGAACCCGGGACGGTCGGCCTCGACCACGAACGCAGTGATGCGCCGGCTCTCGCGATCGGTGACGGCGAAGGTGATGTAGAAGTCGGCGATGCCGAGGTTGGAGATCCAGTTCTTGGTGCCGTTGATCACCCATTCGTCGCCGTCGAGCACGGCGGTCGTTTTCATCCCCGCCGGGTCCGAGCCGGCCTCAGGCTCAGAGAGTGCGAACGCGGGAGACCACTCGCCGCTGGCGCAGCGCGGCAGGAAGCGCTCCTTCAGCTCATCTGAGCCGAATAGCTGGATCGGCAGCGTGCCCAGCTCCTGCACCATCAGAATCAGCGCGCACGACGCATCGACCTTGGCAATCTCCTCGACCGCCATGTTCAGCATCAGCGTGCCCGTGCCCGTGCCGCCGTACTCGCTTCCGAACGGCAAACCAAGGATGTCCTGCTCAGCGAGGATCTTGCGGATGTCCCAGGGGTACTCCGCTTTCTCGTCGATCTCCGCTGAGCGCGGTGCGATCTTCTCGCGCGCGATCTGGCCGATCGTCGCGCAGAAGTCGAGGTTCTCCTGGGGGATCGTGTAAACGTCGCTCAGCGCCTCCATCGTGCTTGATCCTAGCTGCGCTCAGTTCGCGATGACAGCCACAACCGGCATCGGCACCGGCCCCGCGCTCCTCGCCTTCGCGTGGCCATCGCTTGCAGCGAGCGCTTTCTCGAGGTTTATGGTTTCGCCAGGCGGGTAAGTCCCTGTCATGCCGCTCGGCACATCGATATTCCTAATCGCAGTCGGAGCAATCCTGCGCTATGCGGTCACAGCGACCGTCTCGGGCATCGACATCACGACCGTGGGACTGATCCTGATGATCGTCGGGATCGCGGGCCTGCTCATCTCGATCTTCTACATGCTCGCCTGGGGCCCTCGGCGTGGCCGGGTCGTTCGCGATCGCGTGATCGAGCGCGAGCCCTACGAAGAGCCGCCTGCCGGTTACTGAGAAACCATCCGAAACTCCGGGACTCTCCTTCAGAGGGTGTGCTTAGCGCGATCTGAGGAGCTTTCGGATGGTTTCCAATCATCGCCGCTACGCTCAGTTCGCGATGACAGCCGCAACCAACATCGACGTCGACCCGGCGCAAGTCGCCGCGTGGCTCGCGGAGGACTCCGCCCCGCAGGTGATCGACGTGCGCGAGGCCTATGAGCGCGAGGCCGGCCACATCGCGGGCACGCGCCACATCGAGCTCGTCACGCTCACCTCACAGGCGGCGAGCATCGAGCGCGAGCGCCCGGTGGTCTTCTACTGCCGCGTGGGCAGCCGCTCAGCTATGGCAGCCCAGGCGTTCCGCGCCTCCGGGTATGAGGCTTACTCGATGAGCGGCGGCCTGCGACGATGGGCCGATGAGGGTAGGCCGCTCTCACCCGAGGACGGCTACGTGGCAGACCACTGACAAGGAGGCGCACATGGAGGCATCGAGTGAGTACCCGGCGGTGAAGACTGGCGAGGGCTGGGCGACCGGTCATCTCCATGACCTCGGGGACGGACCCGGCTTTCGCAAGGTGCGCAAGGGCCTTGGCGTGACTGCATTCGGCGTGAACGCGATCGTGATGCCCGCGGGCATCGAGAGCGGCTTTCACTATCACGACGAGCAGGAGGAGCTGTACTTCGTCCATCGTGGCGAAATCGAGATCGTGTTCGGCGACGGCTCAGTCCAGCGTCTTGGCGAGGGCGGCCTCGCGCGCGTAGATGCCGCCACCTCGCGCATGATCCGCAACCCGGGCGATGCCGATGCCATTTACCTGATCGCCGGCGGCAAGGACGGCTACATCGGCCGCGACGGCCGCGTGCCCGAGGGCGAGGAGATGATGCGGGTCAAAGCGATTCACGACCTCTCTGCGGAGCAGCCGAAGTGAGCTTGAATGGCGCCTGCAGCGGACGAGGCTGAGGACCGGCCGCAGACCGGCCAGCAGCGGTTGCTCCAGGTCAACCGCGAGCTGGCGATCCCCCTGGCAGAGGTCACGCTGCGGGCGAGCCGCTCCTCGGGCCCGGGCGGCCAGCATGCCAACGTCACCGCCTCGCGTGTGGAAGCGAGCTTCGACGTGCTCGCCTCGCGCTCGCTCAGCGAGTCACAGCGCGCACGCATCCTTGCGCGCGCGGGTCCGCGGCTTACGGCGGTCGCCCAGGACGAGCGCTCCCAGGCGCGCAACCGCGAGCTGGCCCTTGACCGGCTCACAGAGCGCGTGGCGCGTGCGCTGGCCGTGCCCCGCAAGCGGCGTCCCACCCGTCCCACCGCCGCCTCGCGGGCAAGGCGCCTGGACTCAAAGCGCCGCGACGCGCTGCGAAAGCGCGAGCGCCGCCGCCCTGATGACGACTAGTTCAAGAGCTCCTTGACGTAGCGCTGGTGCAGGTGTCCCAGGGGTGTTTTCTCGGGGTGGAAGCCAATCTCGTTCCACAGCAGGCCCGAGGCCGGAGCCCAGGCGATGATCAAATAGACGCCCAGCACGAGCACCGCCGTGCGCAGCTTGCGCGAGCTGGACAGCGCCGCCAGCGGCATCACCCACAGCACGTACCAAGGCAGCACCCAGCCAAGGGTCACCAGCAGCGCTACGTTCGCCCACCCGGACGCCGTGATCGAGTCCCGCCGGCGCCACGCGAGCACGCAGCAGAGCGCCACCGAGCACGCCAGCACACCGCTCAGCAACACCCTCAGCGTTTCGGTCTCACCGCCGCTGCCAAGCACGAGGCCGATCAGGTTCGGCACGCTCACATTGGTGACCAGCCGGCTCTGGGTGCTGAGATCGGGGAAGTGCAAGCCAAAAGCGATCAGGCTCGCTACACCGGCGGCCGCACTCGCCGCCGCCATGCCGAGCAACACCTGCACCACACGGCGCGGGGTCCTGAGCATCGCCGCCAGCACCACCGGGATCAGAACCGCCCCGGAAGCCTTGATCGCCGCTGCGCTCACAAACGCCACTCCCGCGCCGGTCTCCAGCGGCGCGAGCGGCCACAGCCACCCGCGCAACTGCGCGGGCAGCCGGGCGCGATCACCTCGCCCGCTGCCCACTTGGCCCTCCGCCGGTGCCTGGCGGGGAGCCACAGCCTGAGCGCGGTCATCCTCCTGCGCCCCAGCACGCCCGGCCACCGGCCCGCCTGCCTTGAGCAGCAGGTAGAAGCCCAGCATGATGAAAAAGATCATCAAGAAGTCGTTGTGGTCGCCCCCCAGCCCCCACACCAGCACAATCGGGTTCAGCCCGACGAGCACGATCGCCGCGACCGGGTCGCGGCCGAGCAGGCGCGCGCACTTCCACACGAGGAAAATGCTCGCCAGGCTCGCCGCGCCGAGGACCAGCTTGATCACCCAGAACGACGCGGCCACGCCGAGCGGGACCAGGGCGAAGGTCATCAGTGTGAATAGCGGGCCATACGGGCTCAGCAGCTGGTGCCAGTTGGAGAGATAGAAGCTCGGGTCGCCATGCGGCTCGAGGATCGGGATCGTCGTATACGGGTTGAGGTGATGCACGACCTCCATGCGCCCGTAGTTGATGTAGTTGAACACATCGGTCAGCGCCAGCGGGGGGGCGAGGAAGAAGCTCACATGCACCGCCAGCACCGCACCGATCGCCCAGCGGGCCTGCAGCCGCGGAGCGCATTTCAGTGCCACCACGTAGCTCGCATACATGAGCGCAAGCGCTCCCGTGAAGAGGTACTTCAGCGTCCTTGTGCTGCGCGTCAGCCCTTCCAGCAGCCCTCCCAGCGGCCCGGCCATCCAGCGCGGAAAGAAGCCCGCGTGCGTCGTCGCCGAGAGTAGGCTCGGGCGGTCCGCCGCCAGCACCACGACCAGCGCGCCGCAGAGCACAATCGTAAGCAGTGCATACGCTCCGATCGCCGCCTCCCGGTCGCCCGTGCGTGCCGGCGCACGCGGGCGCTTGAGCTTTAGAAACCATCCGACAGCGCCGGGGTCTCTCCTGAAGGCGTGTTCTGATGCCATCTGAGGGAGCTATCCGATAGTTACTTAAACACGAGAGCCCGCGTTGCGGCGGGCTCTCGGAAAGTCGCAGTCTTCTCCGCGAGGTCCAGGCCCCGCGAAGCAGATACTAGATCGACTGGACGTTTACGGCCTTGGGGCCCTTGTCGCCCTGCTCGGGGTCATATGAGACCTTCGAGCCCTCCTGCAGCGAGCGATAACCCTCGCCATTGATGCCGGTGTGATGGACAAACAGGTCCTTGTCACCGTCATCGGGGGTGATGAAACCAAACCCCTTGTCGTCGCTGAACCACTTTACTGTGCCAGTAGGCATGTGGGTACTCCTCCACGGTATGCGTGCTGCGACGCGGAGGATGCTTCTTGAAGCTTCGACCTGCGAGCGCTTGCACTGCTTTTCGCCGGTCTATTGCGCCGGCCAGTCAGCGTGACCGTAGCAGGTCGCCCCCCGCGTGTGTTGCCAAGTTGCTATATCTCGGACGCCATCGTTCCCGAGCCAATCACCCTCAAACGCCTGCTCGCAGCTGGCACACCAGCCACCGTGCAGGAGGTCATCGCCACCCTCGGGCTGGAGCAGCTCGCCAGCGCCCCTCCGAGCGTGGGCGGGCGGGAACGTCCATACGTCTTGTTGAACATGGTGAGCACCGCCGATGGCCGCGCGAGCATCGCCGGGCGCTCGGGGCCGATCGGCAATCGTGCCGACCGCGAGTTGTTCCACGGGCTGCGCACCGCTGTTGACGGCGTGATGGCAGGCGCGGGAACGGTGCGCGCGGAGCGCTACGGCCGGATCGTCCGGGACGAGTCGCGCAGGCGCCTGCGGCGTGAGCGAGGCTTGAGCGATGAACCGCTCGCCTGCATCGTCTCGGGGCGCCTGGAGCTGAGAAGCGACATCCCGCTGCTGGCCGACCCCGCCGCGCGGGTGGTGATCTTGACCCCCTCCGCGGCGAGCCTGCAGGGGGTGGCCGCGCAGGTCGACTACGTGCGCGCAGAGCGCAACGGACTGCTCGACCTGCCCGCTGCGCTGGCCGAGCTGCGCGAGCGCTTCGCAGTACGCACGCTGCTGTGTGAGGGTGGCCCGCACTTGAACACGCAGCTGCTGCTCTCAGGCCTCGTGGACGAGCTGTTCCTCTCGCTCGCGCCCACGCTGGCAGGGGGAGATCCAGCCGCCACAGGCGGGGCGCTGCGGATCCTCGCCGGCGGTGAGTTCGATCCACCCGTCGGGCTCGAGCTGCTCTCGGCGCTCGAGAGCGAATCGCAGCTCTTTCTGCGCTATCGCGTCTGCTCCTGAGCGCCCGTGCGCGTCTCGCGCGAGACGATGCTCAGCAGCTCGCTCGCCAAATGACGCCCCTCCGCCGCCACCTTCGGGGTGGCGGAGATGCGCACCACGACCTCATCCCCGTCGAGCTCCTCCAGCGTGATGCGCGGAGCGTCGCGCAGCGGCGTCTTCAGCGACTTCTCCAATATCTCCTGGAGGTCGCCGGGGGTCATACCGGCGCGCAATCGCGCGCGCAGGTTGACCGCCTCGGGCTCGCGCAGCGGCAGCACCGCCACGTTCAACACGACGCTGTTGGGCACCAGGATCGAGTCATCGCCCGTGGCAAACGTCGTGTACAGCAGCCCCAGCGAGCTCACAGTCCCCTCGATCTGACCCGCCAGCGGCCCGCCCTGCAACCGCACGCGCTCCCCCACACGGAACGGACGCGCGCTCAACAGCACCGTGCCGGCGATCAGGTTCCCGAGCGTCTGCTGCGCCGCGAGACCGAAGATCACAGCGGTGAACGCACCGCCGAGGGCCAGCGTCCTTGCTTCGATGCCGGCCACGCGCAGGGCCACGAACAGCGCCACCACGACGGTGCTCAACCGGATCAGGAACCCCACCGTCCCCGCCGTCGCCGGGTCCAGCCGCCGGAACAACGGCGGTCCCAGGCTGCGGCCGATGTCTCGCGCGATCGCCCAGCCGAGGCCAACCAGCGCGATCACCGTCGCTACGCGAACCGGCGTTTCGAGCGCTCCTTCCAGGTACTTGTAGGCCGGATGGCCGTGGGGGCCCGGCTTTGCGGCGACCGGGCGGCCGAACAGGCTCACGCGGTTGTCGTAGAGCACCACCACGCCGACGAACAGCGGCACGAGCACGAGCGCCTCTAGGCGCGCGCGCTTGACGACCCGCGGGCTGATCTGGCGCAGCAGGCCGACCTCCCGCCAGGCGTGGCTGCGGGTCTCGAACATCTTCGGCGGGGTTCTCGGAACGGGCATCGTCCTCCATGATGGCGTGCACAGAACGCCCATGCATGCCCCGGGCGCCTTCTTGCTCTACCCTTTTGCGGCGATGAACCCCAACCTGCGCAAACTGCTCGTCCCGGCTGTGCTGCTCGGTGTGCTGCTGATCGTTGTGGCCGTCATCTACTTCGTCTCACCCGAGCACTCGCTGCCCTCGTTCTTCCCAGGCCATGCCTCCGCCGGGAGCGCCGAAGCCAACCATCACCACACCAAACACGGCATCGCCGCACTGGTGGTGGCACTCGCCTGCTTCGCGTTCGCCTGGTTTCAGACCGGGCCCAAAACCCGCCCGGCTGGCCCTCAGGCTTAAGAACTATCCGCCCAGCGCGAAGACCAGCGTGGAGACGATCCCAAGCCCGGCGCAATAGATGCCGAACGGCGTCAGGCGGTTCGTCTCGAAGAAGCGCAGCAGGAACTTCACCGCGAAGAACGTCGTGACCGCGGCGCACAGCCCCGCCACCAGCGCCGGCCCGCGTACGCCGTTGCCCTGTGCGCCCAGCAGTTCGGGCAGCTTCAGCGCCGCCGCGGCGAAGATCACCGGCGTGGCCAGCAGGAAGCCATAACGCGCCGCGTCCTCGTTTGAAAGTCCCACCATCAGGCCCCCGCCCATCGTGAAGCCAGACCGCGAGATCCCCGGTATCAGCGCGGCGGCCTGCGAGGTGCCGACCGCGATCGCCTGGCGCCAGCTGAGCTTTGCCAGGCGCGCGTCGACATCACCTTCGTAGTCTCCGGGCCGCGGTGGGCGCCGGCGCAGCCGCTCGAAGATGAGCAGCGCGATCCCGTTGACGATCAAGAAGGCCGCGGCGAGCTGGGGCGAGGCGAACAGTTTGCGCAGCGGTTCCTGCAGCAGCAGGCCGATGATCCCCACCGGGATCGTGCCCGCGACAAGCAGCCAGCCCAGCCGCGCGTCGGTGTCCTCAGCGCGGATCTCACGCATCGCAAGCGACCGCCCCAGCCCCTTGACGATCCTCACCCAGTCCTTGAGGAAGAACAGCAGCAGCACGATCGCCGTGGCCAGGTGCGTGGCGATCAGGAAGGTCAGGAAGAACTTGTCGTTCTGGTGGATGTTCCAGCCCGCCAGCCGCGGCAGGATGACGCCGTGGCCGAGGCTCGAGACCGGGAAGGGCTCGGCGATCCCCTGGGTCAGGCCGAGGATCACCGCTTGGAAGTAGGAGATCGGGTCGTGCACGGGCGCGACAGCTTATTGCCTGTATTGCCTCCTCTGCACCCACGACGCGTGGAGACCGGCGACACCCACCGTCCTTTGCGGTCACTGGCAAGACAGTCTCCCAAAAAAATCTTCACGATCGCTTCACACGATCGTTGCTGTCTGGTCACAAAAACCCGCACTTTGCGGCGGAATCTATGAGGCGTACATATAGAGAGATATGAGAGGAGCAACGATGACCCTCGATACCACCACACTGCCCGCCAGGAATGGCTCAACCGTGACAAGGGCCGACCTGCACTGCCACTCAACGGCATCCCAGGTTTCCAGGCTCGGAGTCCAGCGGGCCCTCGGGCTCCCCGAGTGCGCCACGCCGCCCCAGGAGGTCTACGAGCTGGCCAAGCGGCGGGGCATGGACTTCGTCACGATCACCGACCACGACACGATCGACGGGGTGCTCGAGATCTCTGCTCGCCCGGACGTGTTCGTCTCCGAGGAGCTCACCGCGCACTTCCGCGACGAGCCGCAAGCGGTGCACGTCCTCTGCTACGGGATCACTCCCTCCGACCACGAGTGGCTGCAGGCCCATTCCGGCGACGTCGAGCTGTGCGCCGCCTACCTCTATGAGCGGGAGATCGCATGCGCGCTAGCCCACCCGTACTACAACGTCGGCGCCCCGCTCACCGCCCGCCACCGCCGGCGTCTGGCGGAGCTGTTCGGCGTCTGGGAGATTCGCAACGGCGCGCGCGCCCGCGAGCTCAACAGACCCGCCGCTACCTACGTCGCCACTCGCGATGGCATCGGCATCGGCGGCTCAGACGACCACGCGGGGGTTGACATCGGGCGCACCTTCACCGAAGCGCCAGCCGCCGCCACGCCGGCCGAGTTCCTCGCGTTCTTGCGCGCCGGGCAGGTTACGGCGCGTGGCAAGCAGGGCAGCGCGGCTAAGTGGGCTCACGCCGCCATCGCACTGGCCGCACGCTCGCTCGGGTCTGTGGAGGGCCAGGAGGAGTCCGCGCGTCCCGACCCGCGCACGGTGCTGAATATGATGCAACGCCTGCTCCGAGAGGGAGACGCCCGCCATGGCGCCACCGGCGTAGACCTCTCACCCGCCGACGCCCGCTGCCTGCTCAGAGCCTGGCTGGCCGCGGTCGAGCTCGACCACCTCGACGAGCGCGGGCTGATCGACCTGATGCAGGCCGATGATTTCAGCCACTCCAGTCTCTTCCGCCGCGCCTGCCGGCTGCACGAGCGTAAGCTGCGCGCCGCGGTCAACATCGCGGTGAGCGCGGCCACCGGCGAGGCCGAGGTGCTTGCCGCCGCCGAGGGACTGTTCGAGAGTTGTATCGCGGCAGTCCCCTACGCCCCTGCCACTGCCTTCCTCGCCAACGAGTGCGCCAAGCTCGACGGGCGCTCCGGCGACGACGGCGAGACGCCCCGCGTGGCGATCCTCGCCGACGGCATTGGCTCGATGCACGGTGTCACCCGCACGATCGAAGAGATCCGCCAGCGCGGCGTCCCCGGCTTTGAGATCGAGGTGGTCGGGACCGATCCCGAGGTCGACCTGCGCCTGTCCGCCGTGGCCGAGATCGACGTGCCCTTCTATCCGGGCCTTCAGATCGGCGTCCCCAGCCTGCCCGCCGCCGTGCAAACGCTGGCCGATGGGGACTTCGACGCGATCCACGTCTGCTCGCCGGGTCCCGCCGGAATCGCCGGCGTGCTCGTCGCCCGCGCGCTGGGGTTGCCCTTGGCCGGCAGTTATCACACCGAGCTCACCGCCTACGCCGGTCTGCGCTCAGGACAGCGGCAGGTGGCCGATGCGATGGGCCTTGCCGTCAGCGCGTTCTACAACGCTTGCGACATCGTCCTCTCCCCCAGCCTCGCTTCCGACGCCGCCCTCGCCGGGATCGGGATGGGAGCCGAGAAGATCTTGCGCTGGGATCGCGGCGTCGACACCTCGCGCTTTGACCCCGCCCTGCACGACAAAGGCCTGCTGGCGCAGGAGACCATCAACGTGCTCTATTCCGGCAGGATCACCCGCGAGAAGGGCGTTGATCTCCTGGCCGAAGCCTTCCTGCTCGCGCGTGAGCGCAATCCCCGCTTGCAGCTCGTGCTCGCGGGCGGCGGACCTGAGGAAGAGCGCCTGCGTGAGCGCCTCGGTGATGCGGTCACCTTCTTGGGTTGGCTGGAGGGCACCGAGCTGGCTCGGGTCTATGCGTGCGCCGACCTGTTCTTCTTCCCTTCCGCTACCGACACCTTCGGTCAGGTCATCCTCGAGGCCCAGGCAAGCGGGCTACCGGTGCTCGCCGTAGCCGCAGGCGGTCCGCTCTCGCTGATCGAGGACGGTGTCACCGGCCTGCTGCGCGAGGCCGACGCCGCCGTCCTTGCCGGCGCCCTGGTCGAGCTCGCCTCCTCGCCACTGCTGCTCGAGCGCCTCTCCCGCGCGGCGCTCACCTCGGTGCGCCAGCGCACCTGGGAGCGCTCCCTGGAGCGCCTGGCCGGGGGCTATGAGCGGGTGCTGGAAGTCCCCGCGCCAAAGGAAGTGGCACGTGCGGCCTGAGCGCATTCCCATCGCCCGCGCCACCGGCGCCTCGCCGGTCCTCCCACGGCCGGCGCTGCCGGAGCTACCGGCTGGACTCACGCCGCCCAGCGCCGCTCGCAGGCGCGGCGGCGAGCGGCGCAAGATCGCCGTCGCCCTGCACGACATCGAGCCGGCCACGTTCGCCCGCTGCGCGGCGATCCGCGACTGGCTGGACGATCACGGCGTCGACCGGGTCACGTTGCTCGTCATCCCCGCGCGCGACCTGCACCCGCTGGGTGAGCGCTCGCCGGAGATGGCCAGCTGGCTGGCCGCACGCCGCCGCGGCGGCGACTCGATCGCCCAGCACGGCTTTCAGCACATGCAGCTGCGCCGCGGCGCCTTCTCTGGCCAGGCGCTGGCGCATGCCCACAGCGGGCGCTCAGCGGAGTTCGTGGGGCTCGACCGCAACGAGACCCGCCGGGCGGTCGATGCCGGCTGGCGGGTGCTCAAGCTCGCCGGGATCGAGCCTGATGGCTTCGTCGCGCCCGCCTACGCCTACACCCCGGCGTTGCGCCTCCTGCTCCCGGAGAAGTTCCGCTGGTGGGCGGGCCTCATGCGGCTGCACCGGACGCTCGCCGCGGAGGGCGATCCTCGCCAGCTGCTCGCCCCCGCTTGGGGAATGGGCACGGACAGCATGGCGCGGCGCGCCCTCTCCCCGTCGCTGATCCGCGCCGGGAGCCTGCTCGCCGGTCGCACCCTGCGCCTGGACCTGCATCCCGCTGACCTCCAGCACTCCCGTCACCTGACGGCGCTGGAGTGGGTCCTTCACCGCGCCGGCCCCCACCGCGAGGCGATCACCTACGACGAGCTCGTCGCTCAGCGCGGTGTGTAAGCCGAGAAGACCGGCGGTTCAAAGGAGCTGACCTTCGGCAGACCCGCATACCCGAGGTGCTTCAGGGCGAACAGGTCCTCGATCGTGCGCAGCAGCGAGAAGTGGTTGTACGGTTCCTGGCTGGTGGTATGGGGCTTGACAAAGGACGAGAGCAGCAGCGCACCGACCTGCCCGCCGCCCTTGGGTCCGAGGCCCAGCCCTCCGGCCGGCGGGGGCAGGTTCGGGAAGCCCGGCTGACCGCAGCAGGAGCTCGAGTCGGCGAATTCGCCGGTTGACGGCGCCTCGTCGGTGGTGATCACGAGCAGGCCTGCTTCCTTGTAGGCCTTCGAGGAGAGGATCTCCGGGACCACCTTTGCAAGGAAGGAGTCCGCGGGACCCATCCCGGCAGCCGCCCCGGCAACGCACGGCGTCGTGTTGCCGTCGTGGCAGCGCCCGGGCACGATGTAGGTGAGGCTCGGCGTGCTTTTCGCGCTTTTCAAGTCCGTCTTCAGCTTGCTCAGCCCCACGTCGTTGGCCTTGCACGCCGGAGAGCCGGTCACCGAGTGGAAGTACACGAACGGGTTTCGGAAGGTCGCGTAGGCCTGACCGGCGGGCGGTGTCTGCGCGCTGCTCGGATCGGCCGCACCAAGCGCCGGGTGTCCGCACGCGCCGTCCGCGGCACTCGCACCCGTGCCTTCGTCCATTCCTTCAGCGTAGGCTCGCCAGGTGAGATGATTGGCCGTCAGCTGGTCAGTGAGCGTCTGCGTCGTGCTCGGGTACACACACCCCTTTCCGCTCGCTTGCCCATCCGTGCCCGCCGTCCCTGGCGTGAGGTCTTCGTATGTGGGGCAGTTCTGTGCGGTCTGCGGTGTGGGCCCCTGGCCGCTGAGCAGCGCGATCCCGTTCGCCAGCTGCTCGTGGGCGATGGCGTAGTAGCGCACCAGCAGCTCGCCCTTCGCCTCCAGCGTGCCCGTCAGGTAGCGCGCCACCGACGACGGCCCGAAGGCGGACGCGTAGGGCTCATCGGAGAGCATGATCACGAAGACGTGCTTGACCGGTGGGAGCTTGGAGCCCGCGCCGCTTTTGGCGGGAGTGGAGCCCGGCGCAGGCGAGCTCTTCTTGCTCGCACCGGAGGAGGTCTTGGTGGAGCTTTCATTCGAGGTGCCTTCCCCAGCCGCCGCCGGTTCTGAAGCTGGCGCCGGTTCCGAGGACGGGCTCGGTGTCGCTTCGGCTTCCGCAGCCGGGGGCGAGGCTTCTGCCGCGGCGGGCGCCGCTTGCGGGAGGATCAGCTTTATGGGCGGGCGCGAAGAGGCCGCCAGCGTGTCGTCCACGCGCGAGCCAGCCGCCCCTCCGAGGATCACTCCGAAGCCGAGGAACACCAGCACGAGTAGCGCGCACACCCTGGGCGAAGGCAGCGTCAGGCCGAAGTTCACCGGGTGCCCCGCCTACTCTTCTGAAGCTGAAGCTGAAGCGGCCTCGGCGCCGGCAACGGCCCTGGGCGCGAGCAGGGCGTCCATCACCGCCGTGGAGGCGCCCTCGCCGGCGCTGTCAGGGCCGCCCAGCCCCGTGGGATTCACCGGCGCCTGCGTGCTGGGCTTGCGTTCCATCAGGGTCGCGCCACACTGCCAGCAGAACAGCGCCCCGCGGCTATGCGGCGCGGAGCAGTGTGGACAGTTGCCCACGCTCGCACTCTCCTCCATCGCCAGCAGACGCTCGACCTCCGCCAGCTCGGCGTCGCGCTCCTGGAGCACGGCGGCGCGGCGCACGAGCACGTCGAGGCGAAAGTGGTCGCGGATCGCCATCTCGTAAGCCAGCCCTCCCAGGTCCCAGTGCAACTCGGTGACCTGCCCGGCCAGCGCGTCGCGGCGCCGGCGCAGCTCGGAGCGTCCTTCACCCTCCAGAGGCGCGGGCGCGGCAGGCGCCCCGGCCGGCGGCGGCAAGTCTTTTGCAACGGCGTCGCCAAGGATGCTCATCTAGTGGGTTTCCACCACGTTGGGGAGGTTCTTGGATTTTTCCTCATAGCTCTTGCCGCTGTTGGGTGAGCTGGATTTTGGAGTGCTGGCAGCAGCTTTTTTCCCTCCGCCGCCTTTCGCCGCGCCAGCGCCGGCGGCGCCTTTCTTAGCCGAAGAGGAGCCGCTTTTGGCGGGCGTTTCAGGCGTTTCGCCCGCCGGGGTAGCTGGCGCCGTTGAGCTCCCCACCCCGCCGGTCGCCGCGCCCGGCTGGGCCACGCTGATCGTCTGCACCGCGGCGGCGGCCGGCTTGGAGTTGCCCGCACGGCCGATCAGCACGCCGACGCCCATCGCCAGCAGCAGCACACCGACGCCAGCGATGATATTGACCGTGTTGCGCTGTTGCTGGCGGGCGTCCGTCGCGGCCGGGGCGCCCTGCGCGGGAGGCGGCGCCGTTGCCGTTGGCTGCTGGGAGTCTCCGCTCACCGGCGGTGAGCCAAGCAGGACGCTGCTCATCGGCGTGCTGCGCTCGCCGCACTCCAAGCAGTAGCGCTGGTCTGCGGCCAGCGGCGCTCCGCAGCCCGTACACGGCCCAGCGGCACCGGCGGTGGGCGATGAGCTGGCGATCGGTTCAGTGGACAGGATGGCTGCCTTCGTGTACGTGCTCCGGGCAAAGACGAGCGACACCGGAGGCGGAGCACCGGAATCCCCGTGTTCCGCAGTACATGGTCGACGGGCGCGCCCATCCAGGCGTAAAGATTTGGTGAAGCCAGCGTTTCAGCGCCTTCGCACGCTCGTCAGCGCTACGGTGTGTTCGCGCCCGGAGTGCAGCGAGCGGATGCGCAGCCGCAGGCCGTCGAGACCGAGCACTTCGCCAGTGGCTGAACCGTGTTTGCCGCGAAACTCGACCTGACGCCCACGCTGATAAATGAACGGCAGCACCATACGCGCAACTACAAGTGCCACGAGTAGCACCAGAGCAACGTAGAGAACACCGGTCGTGAGCATCGCCTCATCTTCGGACGATCGCCGCGAACGCTTGAACCCCGAAACCAAGTCCCGCTGCTGTACTGCTGAAGCACTGTGCCCAACCGGCTAGGTCACCTTGACCTTGCGCGTCGCGACCACTTTGCCGTTGACGTAGATGCTTATCACCACCGTCCCCCGGCCAAGCTTTCGCAGCTCACGCTTGGACAGGTGAATGGTCGTGGTGCCGTTGGCGTGGAGCGTCACCGTCACGTGGACGCGATGTGACCCGAGGCTGGCGCGCAGCACTATGTGGCAAGCGGCCAGACAGCGGATCGTCGCGACGCCATGCGCCGTGACTGTCGCCGCCGCGCTGGGAATAAATTTCGAAGCGGGGGGAGCTGACACCGGGGGGGTGCGGACTGGCGGGGCTGGCGCCGGAGGAGTTGGCGCAGGCGGAGCTGGAGTTTCGGGAGAGCGGTACTGGGCGAAGCTGGCGCTTGGCCCCGCGTGGCCACCCAGGCCGAGGCTCGCGCCACCGTTCAGCGCCATCGCGCCGCCGCTGCCCAGAAGCAGGAATCCAGCTGTAACCAACGTCGTCAGGCGTGACCTCATGAGAAATCCTTTGTGTCGTGAGGGGGTGGACAGGCGCAGGGTGAGTCGCGAAGCACGCCCGCGGGCGTGTGGACGCAATCGTGGTTCACATTGAGCTGATACGCACGTAGGCCCGATTCCTGACAATTGAGGCCTTCCGCTGGACGAATAGGCCTGCCCGACGATCACCGCCCAGGCGAATGCATGCAAGAACGGCCAGGAGGCGGAGTTCGACGCCGCGGTCGACGCGTTCTGCGATGAGTGGAACCGCGGCACGCCCGAGCAGGCGCGCTTCGAGCAGGAGTACCTCCTCGCCGTGGGCACGCGAATCTGACCCGCACCCCGGTTGCCCAGTGAGTGTCGCGTTTATGATCGTGGGCACATCAAACGCAGGAGGCCCTCGTGAAGGATTTGAAATCTCGCACGGCCCTGGTCACCGGGGCATCTGGGGGACTGGGGACGCACATTGCGCGCGGTTTGGCGCGTGAAGGCATGAACGTCGTGGTGTCCGGTCGTCGCGAGGACGCACTCGCTGCCGTTGCGGGCGAGCTGAGCGCGCTCGGCGTCAAGGCACGGGCGGTGCCCGCGGACCTATCGGATTTGAGTCAGATCGATCCGCTGATCGAGCAAAGCGAGGCTGCGCTCGGCCCAATCGATGTGCTCGTGAACAACGCCGGGGTGGAGATCACAAGCGCTTTCACTTCGTACACCAGCGAGGAGCTGACTTCGACAATCGATGTCAATCTCACCGCGCCCCTGCTGCTCACCCACCGGTTGGTTCCAGGCATGCTCTCGCGCGGACGGGGCCACGTCGTGTTCATCTCCTCGGCCGCGGGCAAGGTCGGCCCCGCTTACCAGGAGCCCTACGCCGCTACGAAGGCCGGTCTGATCGGGCTGACGCAGTCCCTGCGCGCGGAGTACCTCAACGCGCCGGTCGGCTTCTCGGTCGTATGTCCCGGCTTCATCGCCGGCGACGGCATGTATCAGCGGATGGTCGAGGAAGGCTCCAAATCCAACCGCCTGCTGGGCGAGACGAGCACCGGGAAGGTCACGGACAGGGTCATAGACGCAATCCGCCGCGATCGCCCGGAGGTCATCGAGACAGGCGCGCCGCTCAGGCCGGCGCTCGCGATCGGCCAGCTCGCACCCAGGCTCGTCGAGCGTGTGGCGCCGCACTTTGGCATCACCGAGCTCTTCCGCCGCGTGGCAGCCTCCCGCGGCCGCGACACCTGAGATCCGGGGAGCAGCGTTGGGCGAGCGCTCGAACGCTTGGCCGAGGATCACGCACAGTAGAGCCTCATCAACGCATCAACGCCAGCGGCCGGGGCGCAGCACGGGGCCGGTGGAGCTCCCGACGAGGCGCAGCACAAACGCGTCACGTGTGGCGCTGTAGCGAAGGATGGGCCTCATCAGGAAGAACCAAAGTTGCGGGACGTGGCGGCGTGGGCGGGCCGAGGAACGCATGAAACCTCCTGCTTGTTGACCGACCTCCTTGCGTGGTTTGGCCTACCCTGGCCCGAGTCGGCAAGCCCTCGATCTGCGGGGCTACGGCCGACGATGGATAGCTACCTACCCAGCAAGCACGAGACCTAACCCCAGTCGCCCTCTGTTTGTCTAAATCTTTACAAGGGTCAGTGGCCCGCAGCCGCGATTGAACATCTTTTAGGTGCCAACGCAGTTCAAAGCCCAAAACGGGAAGGGCCAGAGATCGTATGGAGGCCATTGACACAACCTGCCCCGGTGAATAGGGTCGCCGGCCGTGAGCGTCCATCGGCCTACAGCCCGACCGGCGTGCCTCGCGGTCGTGCTCGCGCTCCTCGTCTTCCCGGGAGCCGCGCAAGCACTGTCTTGGTCTGGACCGATCGAACTGTATTCGGGGTCCGGGTTTTACAGCCTCGCGTGCCCGACGGGCACGCAGTGCACCGCGGTCCAAGACGCCGGCAAGCAGGTCACGTTCAGCCCGAGCTCGCCAGGCGCTCCGGTTCCGGCCACGATCGACAGCGGTAACGGCGTCTTTGGTGTCGCGTGCCCGACGGGCATACAGTGCACCGCTGTCGATGCTCACGGGCAGGAGATCACGTTTGACCCAGGCTCGCCAGGCGCACCGGTCCCCACCGCCATTGACAGCGGCAACGTCCTGCACGGCGTCGCTTGCCCGTCAAGCACACAGTGCACGGCAGTCGATTATTACAACGGGCAGGAGATCACGTTCAACCCGAGCTCGCCAGGCACCCCAACCCCGGTTACGATCGACAGCGGCAGCTTTCTCACCAGTGTCGCGTGCCCGTCCAGCACACAGTGCACCGCGGTCGATAGCAACGGAGGCGAGGTGACGTTCGACCCAGGCTCGCCGGGCATCCCGGCCCCCGCCACTATCGACGGTGGCAACTATTTATACGCCGTCGCGTGCCCGTCAAGTACGCAGTGCACAGCGGTCGATGACAACGGGAGCGAGGTGACTTTCAACCCGAGCTCCGTGGGCACCCCGGTACCGGTTACGATCGACAGCAACTCCCGCTTCCTATACGCCGTCGCGTGCCCGACAGGTACGCAATGCACCGCGGTCGATATCGCCGGGAACGCGGTGACATTCAACCCAAGCTCACCGGGCGCTGCCACGCTCGAAGTGCTCGTGGGGGCAACCACGTTGACCGGTGTTTTTTGCAGCTCGGAAACGCTGTGCGTGGCGGTTGACGGAGAAGGCCACGCGTTCGTGGGGACCGCGTTCCTCTACAGCACCGCCAGCTGCCTCGGCTCGCCCGGGCACAGCGTGCTCCCGCCAATCAAACCCGACGGGTCCAGTGTCTTCAAGCTGGGGAGCACCGTTCCGGTGAAGTTCCGGGTGTGCGACTCCAACGGGGTCCCGGTCGGGACTGCGGGCATCGTCAGCGGCTCGGGCGCTCCGGTGCTGTACAGCAAGACCAACGGCAGTGGTGGCGTGGACGAGCCCGTGTACTCCACCACGCCGGACACTGCGTTCCGGTGGGATGGCACTGCACGGCAGTGGATCTTCAACCAGAGCACAGAGAACCTCACATTGGGCGTCATTTACACCTACCGGATCAACCTCAAGGACGGAAGCTACATTCAATACACGTTCGGCGTGAAGTAGCCCGCGGCTAGTGGTGGTGGTGGTGTTTTTCCGGAATGCAGTGGTGATCCACTTCGCGGAAGCCGGGCGGGCATGGGCGAGGCGGACGGTATTGGTGGCGGCTGGCGCTGCCTCCGGCGGGTCCTGAGCCGCCACCGCCGCCGGACAGCGCCAGCGCGCCGCCGGTGCTCAGGGCGAGGAATCCAGCTGTGGCGAATGCCGTCAGGCGTGAGCGCATAAAGAATCCTTTGCGTGGTTGACGGGTCGTGCGGCGCGCCCTGCTCATCGCCCGCTGCTTGACTGCATCCAGTGCGAGCGGGTCCAATTCGGGACGCCTGTCGCGAAGCATGCCGGCGAGGTCTTGGAGGTCATCCGTGAGACGTTCGTCGTCGTTGTTGGGTAGGTGGCTCATGTAGTTGATACGCACGAGCAGCCAGTTCCTGACGCTACGACTGTAATTTTCTGGAGAACCTTCGGCCACTGGACGAATGACCGATGCTTTTATGAGAACTTTCGGTGAACAGACGAATAACCGGCGCCCATCGCGGGCATATGCGCGCCTATGCGCCGAAAGCAGGACGATGCCTTCGAGCGGCTATATGCCGATCATGCCCAGGCGCTGTTCGGGTTCTTGCGCTACCGCACCGGCGACCCGGTCCTGACTGAGGAACTGATGGCGGAAACCTTCGAGCGGGCGCTGCGGGCGCGCCGGCGCTTCGACCCGCGCAGGGGAAGCGGCAAGAGCTGGCTCTGCACGATCGCGCTCAACTGCCTGAGCGATCACGCGCGCCGGCGCAAAAGCGAGCGCAGGGCGCTCGAACGCGTCGCGGTGGGCGTGGGCTTCTCCTCCGAGGAGGAGTTGGAGGAGATAGACGAGGCCGCCGGCCGCGAGCTCGACCAGGTCACCGAGCGTGACCAGCTCATCAGGAGCCTTCCGCTCCTCAGCGACGCCCAGCGCGAGGTGATCGCCCTGCGCTACGGCGCCGGTCTGACGAACCCCGAGATCGCCAAGCGAACGGGAGAGCCGGTCACGACGATCGAGGGCCGCATATACCGGGCGCTGCGCAGGCTGCGCGAGGCGATGGACTGACCGCCGCTAGGACGGGACGATCGAGAGATCGTTGCTGGCCAGGGCAGCAGCACGCACGACGGTCGCCCGGTTGACCCAATCGGTGGGGCGCGGGGTGCGAAACTCCTTGGCCTCCTGCTTGGTGAGCGGCTCGAACGGGTTCATCCGCAGGGCCCTCTGGGCGGCAGCTCTGGGGTCGATGCCCGCTGAGGCCTGCGCGATCGCGAGTGTGTAGTAGGTCTCCCAGCTGCCCGGGTCCTGCCGCACCGCTTGGCGCATGGCGGAGACCGCCTGCCTGGGCAGGCCTTGCTGCATGTCGCAGAAGCCTGCGATCTCATACGGTTCGGGGCGAACGTCGAGCCAGCCGATCGACGATTGTGCGGCCGGGGCGGCCTTCGTGCAATTGGACGCGTAGAGGGCGTGCTCGGCATCGCCAAGCCGTACCTGCGAGGAGATGATCAGCACGGGCAGCGCGACGCTGGCGAGACATAGCAGGCCGAGGATCAGACGGCCTCGGTAGCCGGGCACCCAGCCGGGCCCGCGCCCCTTGCGGGAATTCAGGGCCGCACCCGCGACGGCGAAGAATATGAGCGTGACGACCGGCATCTCCCAGTCCCAGTCAACGCCCGCACGTAAGGCCCAGACGACCCCGCAGGCGAGCAGCGCACCGTACAGCGAGCGCTGTGGCCCACGCGCACGTATGGCCAGCCCGCCGAGGACGGCGCCCACGAGAACCAGGAGCAGCAGGAGACCCGGGATTCCGAGCTCGGCCATCGCCTGCAGGTAGAGGCTGTGGGCGTTGATCGTGAAGGCGAAGTGAGGACGATTGCGCTCCCACAGCGTCTGATACATCCCCGCCCCGTACCCGTGGGCCGGGGAGGCTTCAAACCCGCGCAGCGCGACCCGCCACACGTCTGTGCGCCCGTTATTGGAGGGATCGGTCAGGCGCTGGCGCAGGTCGTACCTGCCGTGGGTCGCGGCGCCGCTGATGAACCGGTTCCAGTCATTTGCGAGGCTGTGCGGGACGCCGAGGGCGAGGGCGATGACCAAGACCGCCGCGACGGCGCCAGCGATCGCGGCAAGCCTCGCGGGGCGGCTCATCAGCGCCCTCCCCGCGATGCGGCGCAGACGGGGATCCAGGCCGGCGGCGAACAGCAGGCGCAGGCCGGCGCACGCGGCCACGCAGAGAGCGGCTGCCAGCGCGACGCGATGACCCTGCGCCACCGCCGCCGGCGTGGTCGGGCGCACGGTGTCGAGCAGGTTGGCGTGATAGGCGACCACAACCAGCGCCACGGTCGCCGGAGCCGTGGCGAGCACACCGCTCAGCAGCCCGCGCGGGCGAGCCACGAGCACATAGACGAGCAGCCCGATCGCCCCGGCAGCCATCGCCCCTCGCGAGAAGGTGAAGAACAGCGTCGCGGCCAGCAGCGGAACGACGGCCGCCGCGAGGATCCGTACGAGACGCCGTTCGCCGAGCGTGCAGGTGAGGTGAAACGCGAGGACGATGCCCAGCGCGGCGAGCAGCCCAAGCGTGTTCCAGTAGGTGACCGGGAAGCTCAACCGCTGATTGGAGACGTCGGGGGCGGTATGCCAAACATCGGGCAGCACACGGCTGATCAGCCCCGCCAGGCACACGGCGGATGCACCGATCACGAGACCCCTGACCAGCCAGCGCAGGTCCTCCGTGCTTGCGCGCACGGTCCCGAACAGGATGAGGATCAGCAGGTAAAGCCACGCGCGGTCAAACTCGATCAGCGCCCGGCCCATCGCGTGCGACCAGCGCGCCGAGATCAGCGTGAGCAGCGCGTAGAACCCAAGCGCGGCAATGGCGACGAGCGTCGCCGGCGCCAGTCCCGCGAACGGATTGCGCGACTGCAAGACCCTCACGAGCAGAATCTGGGACACCACGATCGCGGCGACCGCCGGGGTCGCGGGAAAATAACCCCCAGCATTGAACCCTGTGAACACGACCAGCGCGCCCGGCAGCAACATCAGCGCCGTCACGGCGAGCGGCCCGGCCCTCGTGCCGGGGGCGTCATCCGCAGCGGGCGCGTCCGGCCCTATCGCAACGCCATCGGACACGGGGGGCATGCTAATCGTGGTGGTTCAGCGTGGCCATCGCGTCAGTCATGGCGCAGGCCGTCCCCGCGCCGGGGCCGCGTCCGCAGCATCCCGGAGCGGCGTCGTGGCGACGGGACCGGGGAAGTGGGGCCATTCCTGAGAGCGGGCCCGGGAAGTGCGCTGAGCTCCCGGCGTGACGAGACGCCGAGCTTGCGGTAGATGTTGCGCGCGTGTGTGCGGACCGTCTCGATGCCAACCTGGAGGGCGAGCGCTATCTGAGCGTTTGAACGGCCGAGCTGGAGCAGCGGCAGCACTTCGGCCTCGCGCCGGGTCAACATCCCGCCAACCGCCATCGACCCGCCGCCCTCCTTGGAGGCGGCCCGTGGGATCACCTGAAGCCCCCGTGAGGAGAGGTGTATGGCGTTGAGCACGTCACGCGACTGGGTGTCACGGCTCAGGCAGGCGCTCGCTCCGAACGCGAGCAGCTGGGCGCATTCGACCATCGAGGGGCCGTTCGCGAGCAGGACCAGCCGGGTGTCCGGATGGGTGACGCTGAGCTCGCGGACATCGGCCAGCTTCGCCAGCGCGCCGGCGTCGAGGATCGCGACGTCTGGACGATGGGCGCGCAGCACGACCGGGATTCGCGCGGGCTCCACATCGGCGGCAACGATCGCGAGGCTCGGATCGCCGTCGATCAACTCGCGCAGCCCTCTCGAGAGGAGATCTTCGAAGCGCGCGATTACGACGGTGATGGGAGCCTTTGGCGACATGGCGGTGCAAAGCGCGACGGGCGCGTAGGGCCTCATCGGCAGAAAGGGGCGCAAGGGTGAGCCGCTCCTAACCCTTCCCTCCCCCACCGTTCCCCCCCAGGATCACCCCCACGGGAGGAAGAACGCGGTGGCGGTTCGCCTCAGCGTGTAGTGCATGGCTCGTCTCCTGCTCGCGGTCACGCTCACGACGGCGCTTCTCCTCCCCGCATCAGCCGGCGCTCAGCGCCGCCGGCCTCACCATCCACACGCCTCGAGCACAGCGCGCCGGCAGCAGGCGGCCCGGCGGGTTGCGCTCCGTATGCTCGCCGGCCGCGACCCGGTCCTGCTTGCCACATCCGTCGCCGAGCGCTACTGGGGCGCCGTGCCCTGCGCAGGGCAGATCACGGTGCTCACCGAGCTCCCGGTCGCCCCCGAACTCGACCCCACTACCGACGGCTGGGTCACGTTCAACTCGTCACTCGGAGCGAACAACCTGCAAGCGCCGGCGAGTACCTATACCCAGTGCACGATCTCGCTCGCCCGCTGGCACTGGCCGACACGCACGGCCATGTGGAGCGACTGGAACATGTTCTGCCTGACCGTGGTTCACGAGATGGGCCACCTGCTCGGCCATCCGCACTCGTTGGTCCCGGGGAGCGTGATGGCGCCGGTGTTCACCGACGAATCGAGCGTGCCGCCGATCTGCCGGACTGAACGGCCGCGGCCTCAGCCCACGCGCTAGCCGCGATCGCCATCGGGGCTGCGGGCTATAGTCGGTTCGGATGCGGGGGAGCTACATCACGCCGCGAATCGGGCTCGTAGTTTTGGCGCTGACGGCTCTGATGGCGCTAGCCGGTCAGGCCGCCGCGTATTCGCCCGGCTGCGGCCAGATCCCGATCGTCTACGGGATTCCGCCGTGGGGCTTTCACACCGGGCCCCCTATCGGCGAGACGGGCAGCTTCGCCCGCGGGCACGGCGAAATCAACCTGGAAGCGAACACAGTGTCCGGGATCCTGTGTCAGGAAATTCGCAGCCGGATCCACCCAATACGTGCGATCACGATGACCGTCGAACACCACCTCTCCTACCACTCGCATGTCGCGGTGATGTGGGGTTACCCGGGGAACATCATGAAGATCAGGGTTCGCGTGCGGGCCAGCAGCGATCCGCGATGTAAGGTCGGAACCGTCGGACGCGCGACCCTGTTTGCAAGCTACAACGGCGTGCGCAGCGACAGCGTCCAGTTCTTCTTCCCCGGCAAGTGCAAAGGTCACGACCACCTGTACCACGGGAGCCAAGTCAACAATCAGGTCCCGCCGCTGTAGCCCCGCCACCCTGACCGCCCCGTGTACCCTGGCGTTCCCCGAGAGTGAGCCATTCACCAACCGAAGGCGAACTATGAGCGCCACACTGCAATTCGACGAGGACGCCTCCCGGCGCGTGGAGAGGATCTACACCACGCCCGATGTGATCGAGCAGCGCCAAACCATCCTGCGGGCACTCGCGCTGAAGCCCGGCGAGCGCGCGATCGACATCGGCTCGGGTCCTGGGCTGCTCGCGTGCGAAATGGCCGTTGCTGTCGGGAGGAGCGGGCGGATCTGCGGGGTGGACGTCAGCGAGAACATGCTTGCCCT
>JBIOEX010000013.1:0-61562 GCA_044446485.1 Solirubrobacterales bacterium | reverse complement strand
CGCCCCCGCCAGGGCGATCCCCGCGCTCGGCTCGGCGGCGGCGCAGCAGGCGATGCTCGGGGTAGACCGCGAGCTTCAGCTGGGGGGCAACGAAGCCCTCGCGCAGGGACGCCCTAGCAAAGCGCAGTGACGGCTCCATCGCCTGGTGGCCGACGTCCTGGGACACGCCCTCGCCCAGCCACGTCGCCTGCAGGCGACCGAGGTTGTAGGCCGCGCGCTCGCCCTCGCCGCGCTGGGGGAAGGCCACGACCGTGCGGTAGCCGCTTCGCACGAGCTTCTCGAGCTCCGGCTCGGCCGCGCCCAGCGAACGCGCCGCGGTGTCCGCGCTCTGCGCGCGCAGCTCGATCTCCTGGCCGCTCGCCAGCGACGACAGCCAGATCCGCGCGCGTTCTTTCAATGCCGCTTCGATCTGCTCGGGGCTCACGTACAGGTGGTGGGCGTCCTCGTCTTTGAAGGCAGTGGTGACGTCGGTCCAGTGATCGCTCAAGGCCGGCGCGAGCTCCTCCTCGGCGGCCACCAGCAGCTGCGTGTCCGCACCGAGCAGGTCGAGCAGGGCGCCGAAGCGCTCGACCGGCAAGAGCTCGGCGATGTCCGGGCGGTTCGCCTCCTCCTCCAGGGCGGCGATCTCCGCCAGCTCGCGGTGCTCGGCCGCGAGCTCGGCCGCGGGGGCGATCTCGACCTCATCGACATCCCCGAGCGAGCGCTGCGTGAACGTCGAGAACCAGCGCAGCGACTCGATCTCCACATCGAACATGTCCACCCGCACAGCGCGCTCCTCGGTCGCGGGGAAGACATCCAAGAGGCCGCCACGCAGCGCGAACTGCCCGCGCTCCTCCACCTGCTCAACACGTTCATACCCTGCCGCGACCAGCTCCGCGGCGCATTCGTCGAGGTCGAGCAGCTCGCCCTTACGCAGCGTGAACGAGTGCGGGCGCAGCGCCGGGTCGGGAACCTTCTCCGACAGCGCCACCGCCGAGACCACAACCACTGGCGGCTCGAGGGCGGGCGGACTCTCACCGGCCGCCTGCAGTAGTGCGTCGAGCGCCGCCACGCGCAGACCCACGAGATGCGCCGGCGGCGTCAGATGCGACTCATAGGCCACCCCCCGCGAGGGGTAGTAGCGCACCCGTCGCGGCGCCAGCCACGCACGCAGGTCGGCGGCCATATCGCGCGCCGCGCGGTCGTCGCCCACGACCACCAGCACCGGCCGCGCCCGCTCCGCCGGCCCGGTGTCGGCCAGCGCCGCGACCGCATATGGCCGCAGCGACGCCGACACGAACGCATGACCGCCCTCCTTCGCCAATCGCTGCGCCGATGCGTCCTCTCCGATCAGCCCCAACAGGGAGCGCAGCGCCATCTAGGAGTGCTCCTCGCTCAAGACGACGCGTTCGACCTGCTCACGAGCGCGCGCCACCAGCTCCGCGACGTCCTCCGCGGGCTCGCGAAAGCGCCCCAGCACATGTCCCGAGACGACCTCGGGATCGGTGCTGCCGGGCCGGCCTACCCCGACTCGTACGCGCATGAACTCCGTAGAGCCCAACTCCTGCTTGATCGACTTCAGGCCGTTGTGTCCCGCCAGTCCACCGCCGAGACGAGCGCGCACATCGCCGAACGGGAGATCGATCTCGTCGTGAACAACCAGGACACGGTCCAACGGCAGTTTCAGCGAGCCGCGCGCTGGTCCGACGGAGCGCCCGGCATCATTCATGTAGGTCTGCGGCCACAACACCGCCACGCGCTGGGTGGGGTGGTGCTCACCCGCGCGTCCCTGCGCGATGCGCCCCCGAAAACGCTCCCTCGCTCTCCCCAGCCCCCAACGCTCCGCAAGCGCATCCGCCACCGCAAACCCCACGTTGTGAGGTGTCCCCGCGTACTCGCGACCAGGGTTGCCGAGCCCGACGATCAGCCAGTCGATGGCTCCGCCACCGCCACCGAAGGGGCGTCGCAGAGGCCTACTCCTCGCTGGAGGAGCCCTCGGAGCCGGCGCCCTCGGAGCTCTCGGCAGCCTCACCCTCGGCTGCCTCGCCCTCGCCGACGAGCTCCGTCTCGGCCTCGATTTCCTCCTCCACTTCGGCCTGCAGCCGGGGTGGGGACAGGGTCACGAGCACCGTCTCCTCGAGGTCATCCAGCAGCGTCACTCCCTCGGGCACCGCCACCACAGAGAGCAGCAGCGTGTCACCGATCACCATCTCTGAGACGTCGTGCACGATCGACTCGGGGATCGCCGTCGGCAGAGCCTCCACGTTGAGCTCGCGGGTGATCTGCTCGAGCACGCCGCCCTCCTTCACGCCCGGCGCATCCTCGGTGCCCGTCAGCTCCAGCGGCACGACCGCGTGGATCGCCTCATCCAAGCGCACCCGCAGCAGATCGACGTGGATCGTCTCGCCGCGCACCGGGTCTCGCTGGGTCTCCTTCAACACCACCGGCGTCGCTTTCCCGCCGTCGACGCTCAGATCGAGCACCGCGCCCGAGGAGGCGAGGGCGAGGCGCAGCTCGCGCGCATCCGCCTCGAAACCCACCGCATCCCCTCCGCCGCCATACAGCACCCCGGGCACGCGGCCTGAGCGTCGCAGGCGGCGCACCGCGCGCGAGCCCTCCGCCACGCGACTAGTCACATCCAGCTTGGTTGCAGTCTCAGCCATGATCGGAGCGTGACTCTAGCAATCTCCTTCGTTTGAGATCGGCGCACCGATCGACACAAGTGCGACCGAGATGCCCGCCACGAAGTTCCCCCTCCGCCGCACCTGCACGCACTGCACCACCGGCAGCCTCCCGAGCACCGTCCACGCCACCCTGGTCTTCCCGCTAGCGCCAGTCAAGCTGTAAGCCGTCGCCGACTTCAGCGTCAGGATCTTCACCGCCCCCCGCCTGCGCAGGCCGATCGCGTTCGCGCGCGTCCGCGTCACACACGCCGGGCTGCGCCGGCAGCCCGGCGTGTGGTCGAGCATGCCTTCGGCGTTCCCCGCCGCCTGCGCCTGGAGCAGCGCCACCACGTCGTCGCGTTCAGCGTTCTCCGTCGAGAGGAACCTCGCCAGCACGCCGCTGACCGCCACGAACAACACCACGCCCACTGCGATCAGTACGCGGCGTTTCAGAACAGCTGGTTCTCGCCGCCGAACACTTCGCTCACCGAGTCATCGATGAAGATGCGCCGGATCGAATCGGTCAGCAGCTCCGCGCACGGCAGCACCCTGATGTTCTCAGGACGATCGGGGCTCACGGGGATCGTGTCCGTCACGACGATCTCCTCGATCCCCGAAGCGCTCAGGTTCTCGAACGCATCCCCCGAGAAGACTCCGTGCGTGGCGGCCGCATAGACCCTCGACGCGCCCTCCTCCAGCACCGTCCGCGCCGCCGCCTTCAGCGTCCCCGCAGTATCGATCATGTCATCCACGATCACCGCGGTCTTACCCTTCACATCGCCGATCACATACCCGATCTCCGCCACCTGCTGCGCCGGGCGCTCCTTGTCGAGGATCGCCAGCTCCGCGCCGATCTTCGAAGCGAACTTCTTGTTCAGCTTGACTCGGCCGGCGTCCGGAGCGACAACGACGAGGTCCGACAGGCCGAGGTCGCCAAAGTACCGCGTCAGCATGAACAGCGCAGTCATGTGATCCACCGGTTTCTGGAAGAAGCCCTGGATCTGGCCCGCGTGCAGGTCCATTGTCAACACCCGATCCGCTCCGGCCGCCTCGAGCATGCGCGCAACAAGCCGTGCCGAGATCGGCTCGCGCGGCGCGGACTTCTTGTCCTGGCGCGAATACCCGAACCACGGCGTCACGGCGATCACCCGGTGCGCTGAGGCGCCCACCGCCGCATCGATCATGAACAGCAGCTCCATCAGCGAATCGTTCGCCGTCACCCCCGTCTGCGGGTTGCCGCACGTGGGCTGCACGATGAACACATCCGCTCCGCGAATCGACTCGTCGTAGCGGCAGTACACCTCGCCGTTGGAGAACGTCCGCAGCTCGACCGGGCCGAGATCGACCCCCAGCTTGTCCGCGATGTCCACCGCCAGCTGCGGGTTCGCGCGCCCGCTGAAGAGCATCAGCCGCTTGTTGTAGTCAATCTCCAGGCTCGCCCGCGAGGACTGCGTACTCGGGTCCATCGCGCTGCTCATCTCCGCTCGGAGTTTAGAGATTCATCCTTGCGCCGCTCGGCGTAGCCCTCTTTGTTGGTCTGGCGCGCGCGCGCCATGCCCAGCGCCCCCGCGGGAACGTCCTCGGCGATCACCGATCCCGCCCCCGTATACGCCTCGTCGCCAATGCTCACCGGCGCCACGAACGACACATGCACGCTCGAGCGCACATGCTTGCCGATCGTCGTGCGGTGCTTGCTTTGGCCGTCATAGTTGGCGGTGATCGTGCTCGCGCCCAGATTGGTGCCCTCGCCCACATCAGCATCGCCGATGTAGGACAGGTGCGGAACCTTCGCGCCGTTGCCGATGTCGGAGTTCTTCACCTCCACGAACGTGCCGATCTTCGAGCCCTTGCGCAGGCGCGTCCCCGGGCGCAGATAGGCGAACGGCCCCACGCTCACCCCGTCCTCGATCACGCTATCGATGATGTATGAGTGCCTGACAGTGCAATCCGCGCCGATCTTCGTCTTGCCCCTGATCGTCGTGAACGGCTCGATCACGGTGTCCTTGGCGATCTCCACATCGACGTCGATCACCGTCGCCTCAGGGTCGACGATGCTCACCCCCGCGCGCATGTGCCGCTCGTGGATCGCCCGCTGCGCGAGCTTTCCCACCTGCGCCAGCGCCACCCGGTCGTTGACCCCTAGCACCAGGCTCACCTCCTGGAGCTGATGGACGGCCACCGGCTCACCGCCGGCTCTGAGGATGTCCAGCACCTGCGGCAGATACAGCTCACCCTGGGCGTTCTCCGCGGTGAGGCTTCCCAACGCCCCCCTCAGCGCGCCGGCCTCGAAGGCATAAATGCCCGTATTCACCTCTCGGATCTCGAGCTCCTCCGGGGTAGCGTCCCCGTCCTGCTTAGTCTCCACCACCCGCTCCACCGCTCCGCCCGCACCGCGCACCACCCGCCCATAGCCGCTCGGATCCTCGAGTACCGTGCTCACCATGGTGGCCGGAGCCCCGCTCTGCGCGTGCGCCCGCATCAGCCCGGAGATCACATCCGCGCTCACGAGCGGCACATCCCCGCTGAGGACCACCACCGGCGCGTCGGAGTCGATCTGTGACATCGCCGCCACCACCGCGCCGCCCGTCCCATCTGACTGAGGCTGGATGGCGAGCTCGACGCCCGCAGGTAGCACCTCCTCCAGTGCCCTATCCGGGGAATCGACGACCACGACTTTTCCCGCTCCCGCCTGCAGGGCCGCGTGCACCGGCCACAGCAACATCGGCCTGCCACACAGCTCGTGCAGCACCTTCGGCGTCCGCGAGCGCATGCGCGTCCCCTGGCCCGCGGCGAGGATCAGGACCGTGGGAGCCAGCGTCACCCATGGGACTGTAGTGCGCCACCACTGCGCAGGCAATATCGGCGCACTGTCGCGACTGGGGGGCAGGGATTCGAACCCCGATTCTCAGGACCAAAACCTGATGTCCTGCCATTGGACGACCCCCCAAGGGATCACACATGCTCGCATGAGACCGGGTCGCGGAGCATCGTGACAGCGACATAGCCACGTGGGACGGGCTTTCACGCCGGCGCGACGCTTCGATCTCCTTCCTCTGCAAGGATGCCTGCACTCTGTCTCGGGGAGCGCAGACATCGGGGATGAACATCGGTGTGCGCGGCGCGAGCGCGCCGGTACTCATCGCTGTGCTGGCGCTGTCTGCCTGCGCGCTACCAATGCCCGCGAACGCGCTGGGCTACAGCGCGAAGCGCAAACCGCCCTCTTTCTGCGCGCACGCCAGCCTGCGGCCCACTCCCACCAACACGGCGGCCATCGACAGGGCGGCACTGTGTCTGGTCAATCAGGTGCGCGGCGCTTACCAGCTGCGCCCGCTGCGCGCCAACCACGAACTGCAGGCCGTGGCCACAACACTGGTCAGGGGCATGGTGAACCGCAACTACTACAGCGACAACAGCCCTTCAGGACAGTCGCCGGGAGCGCTGATCGCGGCCATCCCCTACGGAGCACGGGCGGCGAGCCTCTCAACCGCCCAGGATCTCGGCTGGGGCACGCTCACCGATGCCACCCCGGCGGGCATCGTCACGGCGTGGATGCACTCGCCCCCGCACCGCGAAATCATCCTGACGGCTGCATTCCGCGACGCCGGCGCCGGCGTGGTGCCGGCCGTGCCATCGGTCATTGCTCCCGGCGCGCCCGGAGCCACTTACGCCATCGAGTTCGGCGCGCGTGGCTGAGAGAGCCTGTTTCAAGAGCGCCTGCCGGAGCCGCGGGGGACGCGTCCGCCCTCCGCTCCGGCCTCCAATGCTGGGCCACCCGCTGAGGAGATGCCGAGCACCCGCATCGACTTCAGCCCGAGGCTCAGCTTCTCGCGCCCGTCGCTGGAGCTGACGTCCAGTCCCGAGAGCTCGCGCACGCGCTCCAGGCGGTAGTAGATCGTGTGGCGGTGGGTGAACAGCCGCTGGGCCGTTCCCGCCACGTTGCCGTCAGCCTCCAGGAAGGTCTCGAGCGTGCGCATCAAATCGGTCTCATACTGCTCGTCGTAGGCGACCAGCGGCTCGACCGTCTCTGAGTAGAAACGCTGCAGCTCGGCCGGGTTCTCGCTCATCGCGCTGAGCAACAGCCGGTAGGCGCCCGTCTGCTCGAAGGCAAGCGGCTGCCCATCGGGGCCACCCTGCGCGACGTTCGCCGCGAGCAGCGCCTCTGAGACAGCGCGCGAGAGATCGAGGGGATCCTCTGCGATCCGGCTGCGGCCGATCGCGAACGTGTACCCCTGAAGCCCTGCCTCCATCTCGCGCAGGACCGCCTCGGCGGCGCGCGCGGCGGCCGGCTCCTCAGCGCCGGGCACCAGCAGCAGCACCTCGGCGCCCACCGTCCCGTCACGCTCGGACAGGGCTGCGATGGACCTGCTGACCACGGCTCGCGCGCCGCGCTCGGCGACCGCGCGCACGCGACCACGCCAGCCCTCGTCGGTGGGCGCCTGCGGGAGGGCGCGCGCGACGATAATGCTCGCGCCGTCCTGCAACTCGAGCGACAGCCCGCGCGCGCTTGCGATCAGCTCCTCGCGCTCGGCCGGCTCGCGGCGCAACAACCCGCCTAGGAAGCCGGCCGCGGCTGTCTCGGACAGGCGCTCCGGCGCTCGCACGCGCTCGACCTCCGAGGCGATCATCGTCACCAGCAGCCTGCGCATCGATGCGCTCACCTCTGTTTTCGCACGCATGTGCAGCGTCCCGACGACCGCGTCTGCCACCCGCAGGGGGATACTGCTCACACCCTCTCCCTGGGAGAGCAGCGCACGCTCCTCCGCGGGTGATCTCGCCGCCACCGCGAGCGTCGCCCCCCAGGCGTCGCACACCGCGAGGCTTGCCTCCAGCGCCTTGCCCGCCGCGCGCACCACCTCGGGCAGGCCCGCCCCGGACTCGACCGCCTCGGTGATCGCGTCCAAAGCCGCGAGATCTGACATCGCCCTCAGCCCCAGAAATAGACGACGGCGAGCGCCCCAGCCACGCCGGTGCCGACGAGCACCGCGAGCACATACAGCGACAGGATGCTCGCGGCCACCCGCTCCCACAACCGCGAGTAGGCGCTCCACGCCGGCACGAGGATCAAGCCGGCGTACAGCGCCAGCCCGAACACACCCGCACACACGGCCACAAGGTCGTTGATCGCTGTCCGGCTCATTTGCTCGGCCTCATTGTGACTCACACCGAGGTCGCACGCGCGTAAGACGCATCCACCGGCGTCGCGCAGACCGGCGGCGGCTGGCGCGCCCCCAGGGCCGCCGCGGCGCGCTGTGCCCGGCCCAACCCGTTGGCGTGGGGGAACAACCCCACGACGGTCGGCCCCGAGCCGCTCACCAGCGCAATCTCCGCTCCCGCCTCACGCACTTCTTCGAGCGCAGCGGCGATCTCCGGACAGAGCGAGATCGCCGCTTGCGTGAGGTCGTTCTCCAGCAGCTCGCTCGCCGCGGGCACCGGCGCGCTGAGCTCCAGTGCCCCCCTCAGCGCGCGGCGGCGATCCGCCAGCTCCTCGGCCGGGCGGCCCAGGCCCAGCCTGTCCGCCTCCGTGTATACCGCCGCGGTGGACAGCTCCCTCGCCACGGGCAACACGAGCAACCCGAACCACTCCGGGTTCGGGTCTGCCAGCCCTTCCAGCCGCTCCCCCGCACCCGTGGCCAGCCAGCGCCCCGGCGCGATCTGAGCGGGTACATCCGCGCCCAACGCCGCGCCTAGCTCGTGAAGCAGCCGATCGTCGCCGAGACCCGACGCGTGCCTGGCCAGCCGCAGCGCCGCCGCAGCGTCCGCCGAGCCGCCTCCCAATCCAGCCGCGACCGGGATCCGCTTGTCGATGTTCAGCCGCAGCGGTGGCCCTTCCCAGCCGGTTGCCGCGCGAAACGCCGCCAGGGCTTCCCCGGCCAGGTTGCGCTCCGCATCGACCCCCGGGCACAGCACCTCGTCCTCCTCCACGCCCGCGCCCGCCCACTCCAATGTCAGCTCATCCGCCAGCGAGATCGACTGCATGACCGTTACGAGCTCGTGCCTGCAGTCCTCGCGAATGGGGCCGACGAACAGCCCGAGGTTGACCTTCGCGGGGGCGAGGGCCCGCGCGGGGAGAACGCCGCGGGCGGGACCACTCATATTCCCAGCGCCCGCGCCAGCGCCCGGAAGTCCTCGGGCCCCAGACGCTCGGCGCGCACGTCTTCCGGATGGCCGAGCTCTCTCAGCACTTTTCGTATGCGATCCCGGTCCAGGGGTGGGAGGGATTCCGATCCGAGGGATCCCGATCCACTGCCCGACAGCACGAGCGAGCCCGCGAGCGTCTTTCGCCTATGCGCGAACGCCCCGTTCACCAGCCTCCGCAGCGACACACCGGCTGCCGGCGTCTTCCGGCGTAGCTCCACCAGCACGGAATCAACGTTCGGGACCGGATGGAAAACCGTCCGTGGAACAACCCGTAACAACTGCACCTCACAGGCAAGCTGTGCGATCACCGACGGCACACCGTAAGCGCCGCTGCCCGCCTTGGCCGCCAGGCGTTCACCGACCTCGCGCTGGACCATCGCCACCCACTGCTCTACTCCCGGGAGCTCCTCGACCGTGCGCAACAGCACCCCCGCCGCGATTCCGTAGGGCAGGTTGGCCACGACCTTGTTCGGCGCCGGGCTCATAACCCGAAGGTCGATCTTCATCGCGTCCCCCCAGTGCATGCTCACGTTCGCGAATCGCCCGGTCGCGTCCCCCAACGCCTCCTCCAAGCGCCGGTCCACCTCGATCACGTGCACATGCCGAGCGTGCCCGGCCAGGTACTCGGACAGCACTCCCAAGCCGCCGCCGATCTCCAGCACCACGTCCTGCTCGTCCAGCTCCGCGGCGCGACCGATCACGCCGAGAATGTTCGAGTCGACCAGGAAGTTCTGTCCGAGCTCGCGATCCGGGCGCACGCCGAACTGCTTCAGCCGTCGCAGGCTCGGCTGAACTAAGCGATCTGATGGCTCGTCGGGCTCATAACCCGAAGGTCGGCGCTGGGCCACGGCGCTCACTCCCAACCGAATACGCGCGCCGCGTTGCGCTCGACCGTCGCGCCCAGCTCGCTTATAGAGACCCCCCGCAGCTCGGCCAGGAAGGCGACGGTGTGGGCCACGAAAGCCGGCTGGTTGCGCTCCCCCCGCACCGCCTGCGGACTCAGGTAGGGCGCATCCGTCTCGACCAGCAGCCGGTCCTCCGGGACCCGCCGCGCCGCCTGCGCGAGGTCTGCAGCGTTCTTGTACGTGACGTTACCCGCGAACGAGATCGCATAGCCGCGCTCAATGCACTCATCCAAGCGATCGGGCATCGAGAAGCAGTGGATCACCACACTCAAACCGCCGGCTTCGCTCCCGAGCTGAGCGAGCGTGTCCTCATCTGCGTCTCTTGTATGGATCACAAGCGGCTTACCCGTCTCACGCGCGAGGGCGATCTGTGCCCTGAACGCACGCTCCTGGTCCTCCCGGGGAGCGTTCTCCCGGTAATAGTCGAGCCCGGTCTCGCCGATCGCCACGCAGCGCTCGTGCGCCGCCAGCGCCTTCAGCTCAACGAGGTCCGCATCATCGAAACCCCTCGCCTCGTTCGGGTGGCACCCAACTGCCGCATACACCTGGGGGAACGCCTCAGCCGCCGCCAGCGCCATCCGCGAGGACGCGCCGTCGGTGCCAACGGTGAGCATCTTCACCACACCCGCCTCCCCGGCCGCCGCCACGAGCCCGGCGTCCTCCCCCTCACACAGGTGCAGATGCGTGTGGCTGTCGATCATGCACTCTTCGGAAACAGTGACTCGATCGTGCTCACGCGCTCGATCTTTCCGGCCCCAAATGTGGCGCCCGCCAGGGAGAGATCAGGCGCGCCCAGCGCCGCCAGCAACTTGGTCGTGGCCTCGGGCAGATAGGGATGCAAAAGCACCGACACGACCCGCAGCCCCTCGACCAGGGTGCCCAGCACGCAATCGAGCTCCTGCGCGCGCGCATCATCCTTGGCGAGCTGCCACGGCGCCTGCTCCTCGACAAAACGGTTCAAGCGCCGCACCCGCTGCCAAATCTCATCGAGCGCCACCGTCAGCCCGGCCCCATCGATCAGCTCGCTTACGCGCCCGGCCAAACCGTCGAAATCCGCGGATAGCAGTTCGTCGGATTGAACCCCCAAAACCACCCCGTCGCGGTAACGCCCAACCATCGCTATTACACGGCTCGCGAGGTTCCCCAGCTCGTTCGCCAGCTCACTCTCATAGCGCTGCTCGAAGGCCGCCGTCGAGACCGAGCCGTCTTGCCCAAAGGGCACGTCACGCAACAAATAGAAGCGCAGCGCGTCGGCGCCAAATCGCTCGATAACCGCGAACGGGTCGAGCACGTTGCCCAGCGACTTTGACATCTTCTCGCCGTCCATCAGCAGGTACCCGTGCACGAACACCCGCTCCGGCAGCTCGATCTCAGCAGCCATCAAGAGCGCCGGCCAGTACACCGCGTGGAAGCGCAAGATGTCCTTCGCGATCAGGTGGCAGCTCGCCGGCCAGAACCTCCGCGTCAAGTCCTCTGCACCCGCGTAGGAGAGCGCCGAGTAGTAGTTCAGCAGCGCGTCGAACCACACGTAAAACACGTGCTCTTCATCCCACGGCACCTTTACCCCCCACGTCAGCTTGTGCCGTGTCAGCGGCACATCGCGCAGCCCCGAGCGAAGAAACGACAGCGCCTCGTTGTAGCGCGTGCGCGGCATAACGAAATCCTCGCGCTGGGAATACAGCCGCTCCAGCGGCTCCTGGAAGGCGGACAGCTTGAAGAAGTAGCTGTCCTCCTGCTCGCGTGTGAGCTCGATGTGGTGGATCGGGCACAGCCTGCCGTCGTCGACTTCATTCTCCGCCTTGAAGTCCGCACAGCGGGGGCAGTACCAGCCCTCATACATTCCTTCATACACAAACCCGTTCTCCAGCACTCTCCCCAGCACCTCCTGGACCTTCGCTTCGTGCTGCTTATCGGTCGTGCGGATGAAGAAGTCGTTGCTCGCCTGCAGCTGTGGCGCGAGCGCCTTGAAGCGTTCTGAGTTTTTGTCCGCCAGCTCTTGCGGCTCGATCCCCAGCGCGTGCGCGGCGTCGGCAACCGGCTCGCCGTGCTCATCGGTCCCCGTCAAAAAGAACACATCCTCGCCCCGCTGGCGATGGTGACGGGCCATCACATCCGCCGCGATCGTCGTATACGCGTGCCCCAAATGCGGCGCCGCGTTGACGTAGTAAATCGGCGTGGTCACATAGAAGGAGGACATGCCCGCCCCAGGCTACTGTCCGGAGCGCATCAGCTCTCTGTAGAGCTCGTTCGCGCCTACCCCCGTCAACCTCGCCACGACTGTCGCGGCAGGCCGCGGCTTCGCGCCCGCCTCGACGAGCTCCCGCAGCGCGGCGAGCGCGGCGGGTAGCTGAGCCGCTTGCGCCGAAGCGGCGCCCACCACCAGCACCACCTCGCCCTTCGGGGCGCGCTCGCGATAGTGGCTCGCCAGCTCAGCGGCGCTCCCGCGGCGGACTTCCTCGTGGCGCTTGGTCAGCTCCCGGCACACCGCCGCCGGACGCTCCGGGTCGCTCTCGGCCAGCAGCGTCAGCGTGGCCGCTACGCGCCGTGGCGACTCGAACGCAACGAGCGTCTCCGGCGTGTGCGCCACCACGCGCTCCAGCTCTGAGCGCTTGCGCGGCAGGAACCCGGCGAACCGCCACCGCTCTGCCGGCAATCCCGAGGCGACAATCGCGGTCACGACCGCACTGGGCCCCGGCAACACCTCGACCGCCAGCCCCACCTCCAGGCACGCCCGCACAAGCGCAAAGCCGGGGTCTGAGACCAGCGGCATGCCCGCGTCGGAGACGAGTGCGACCACCGCGCCCGCCTGCATCCGCGCCACCAGTTCCTGCGAACGCGCGCGTTCGTTGTGCTCGTGGTAGCTGATCAGCCGCGCGCGGATTCCATGGCGGTCGAGCAGCACCTTCGTGTGTCGCGTGTCCTCACACGCCACGATTCCGGCGTCTCGCAGCGCCTGCAGGACGCGCAGCGTGACGTCCTCGAGGTTGCCGACTGGCGTCGCGCACACGAGCAAGCGTCCGTGCGCCGCCAACGCAACCGCAGGGTTCTCGGCCTCCATCACGCAAATATAGGTTGCACTCATGCCCGCCGGACAAGATCAGCCCCCGCAGTACACCCGCTATCGCGCGCGCCGCGGGCTGCTCCCGCGCCGCGAGGAGGATCTCGGGGCGGCGGGGCGGCGCAGAGGGCGGGCCCGCCGCAGCGCGGGTCCGGGGCTGACGGGCTGGCGCCGGTGGGCGACGCGCAGGCGCATCCTGCTGGGCCTGCTGGCGTTTGTGCTCGGCTGGCTGGTGCTCTCGCTCGTGCTGTTCCTGCTCAGCTCCGCAATCAATCGCACCTCACCGCCGGGCGATCTCGCGGGCGCGCTCGACCCCGCGGGCTATCCGCTGAGCACCGTCAACAACATCCTCGTGCTCGGCTCCGACCGCCGCCAGAAGAGCTCAAAGGAACCCGGCGCCGAAACCACAGGCCCTGGCCGCTCGGACTCGATCATGCTGATCCGCACCGGCGGCGGACACGCCGCGCGCCTGTCGATCCCCCGCGACACGATCGTCGAAATCCCCGGCCACGGCCTGCAGAAGATCAACGCCGCGCACGCTTTTGGCGGCCCGGCGGAATCGGTACGCGTGATTAAGCGCTGGCTTCACATCCCGATCAACCACGTGGTCGAAGTGAACTTCGAAAACTTTCCGCAGCTGATCGACGCGATGGGCGGGGTGGACTACACGGGCGGTTGTGTGATCTCACGCATCGACGGCGGCTTCAGCCGCGGTGGCTACACGCTGCGGCTGCCCGCGGGCACCCATCACCTCGATGGCAAGGCGGCGCTCGCACTCGCACGAACGCGCGAGAACCTCTGCGCGCCCAGCCAGACCGACCTGCAGCGCCAGGAACACCAGCAGGCCCTGTTCAACGCGATGAAGAGCCGCTTGCTCTCCCCGTCGAGCTTTTTTCGCCTGCCCCTGATCGCCTGGAACGCTCCCCCCGCGATCATCTCCGACATGAGCGGCCCCACGCTCGTGGGCCTGTTCGCGGCACTGGCGGCCGGCGGCACGCCACCCACACGCGTCTTCAAGCACCTGCAGCCCGACAACGTCCCCGGCGTAGGGGAAGGCCTGACCGTCTCCGAAAGCGCACGCCAAGCGGCGGTCGCGCAGTTCCTCTCCGGCTAGCTGCTAGCCCTTCGTGGCGAGCGGCTTGGCATCCTTCTTGGGCTTGTCGGCGCCTTTCTCGCTCTTGCTCTCAGACGAGGACGAGGAGTCAGACGAGGAGGAGGACTTGTCACCGGCGGGTGAGGACTTCTCCGAGGATGGCTTCTCTGAGGAGCTCTCTGAAGAGGAGGACTTCTCCGCCGCTGCGGCCGTCTCACGCTGGCGGTTACGGGTGCCATAGTCGGTGTTGTAGAAGCCTTTGCCCTTGAAGTGCACAGCCGGCGCATGCAGCACGCGCTCGACAGGCACGCCGGTCTCGGGGTCAACCGTCAAGGCGTCGTCGCTGAAGGACTGCTGAATCTCGAATGTCGTCCCGTCGGGGCGCCTGTACTCATAGATTGGCATAGAGAGAATCTAGTCGGCCAAGAGAGCGCGCGCGCAGACGATGCCCGCGTGGATCGTCGCAGTGAAGTCACGCTCGGGCTCGGCGAGCATCCGCAGCGCGAACCCATCGCCCAGCGAGAAGAGGATGTCCGCGACGGCCTCCGGCTCGGCGTGCAGTCGCAACACTCCGTCCTTTTGCGCGACGGCCAGCATGCTTGCCAGCCGCTCTCTGGTGAGTCTCACGAGCCTCGCGTACTCGACCGCGATGTCCGCGTTGCGCCGTGAGAGGGTGAACAGCTCGAAGACGAGCGTCAGGAAGTCCGGATCCTCGCGGACGGTCTCCTGCAGGCTCTGGGCCATCAGGTCGATGAAGTCATCGGCCGTCGTCGCAGTGGAGAGCTGGTGCTCGAGCCGCTCCAAGCGCAGCTCGCAATCGCGCCGCACCGCCTCGACGAGCAACTGCTCCTTGGTGGAGAAGTAATAGTGCAGCAGTCCCCGCGAGACGCCCGCCTCGCGTGAGACGTGCTCGAAGGTCGAGGCCGCAGCGCCGCGCTGCGCGACACTGCTGCGCATGGCCTCGACGATGCGTTGCGCCCTCTCGCCTGCGGGAAGGCGGGCTTCCGCCTTCAGGAGGCCGCTGCGCCGACCGGAGCAGGCTCCGCGGGAGCAGTCGTCGAGCTGTAGTCGAACTCCTCCTCGGCCCCGAACAGCAGGTCGAGCACCTTCGAGCGCAACCCCTCGCTGAGAACCATCGCGAGCGCGCCCGCGATCATCAGCAGCATGAGCGATCGTCCCAGTCCGCCGCGCCGGCGGCGCTTGGGGCCCTCCTTGAGCGAGCTCGACGCGTCCCTCAGGGCGTTCGCCGCCTCGCGCAGCTCGCGCTGGAGCTTCTTGTCCTCGAAGATCGCCTTACTCGCCGGCTTGCCGTTGCTCATGCGCCCGTACGCGCTGCGTGCCGCGCCGTAGGCCGTCAACAGGCTGCCGCGCAGGTCCTCGTCCTCGATCAAACGCTGCAGGTACCGGTTGCGCTGCGCCTTGCGCGCCGCTTCACCTGCCCTGCCGATGCTGTCCTTTGCCGCCATTTGGCCACCACCTATACCGAAAAGATTGCTGGGGTTTCATCCAATATACCCCGCGGAGGATGGGTTCATGAGGAAATCTTCAGTCGCCGCTGAGGGACAGGTGACAATCTAGGCTGATGCCCACCTTCCAGGCGACCGTGGCGGTGCTCGGCGGACTGTTGATCCTAGGCGCGCTGCTGTCAGGACTGGCGCGTCGCAGCTTCCTGTCGCTGACGGCTCTGTTCGTGCTGGCCGGCTTTGCTGTCGGGGACGGGGGCTTTCGCTGGGTTTCCTTCAGCGCGCAGTCGGGGTTCGTGCGGGACCTGGCGTATGCGGCGCTGATCGTGATCCTCTTCCGCGACGGCCTGGAGGTCGAGAGCGAGATGCTGCAGCGCGAGTGGCACCTGCCACTGCGCAAGCTCCTCGTCGCGATGCCCATCACCGCGCTCCTCGTCGCGCTCGCCGGGCGGACGATCGTCGGGCTCAGCTGGACCGAGGCGTTCCTGCTCGGTGCGCTGCTATCGCCGACCGACCCGATCCTCACGTCGAGCATCGTCACCAACCCGCGTGTACCGCGGCTGATCCGCCATTCGCTCAATCTCGAGTCCGGGCTCAACGACGGGCTCGCGCTGCCCGCCGTCCTGGCATTCCTCGCCGCGCTCACGGTCGGCTCTGAACACTTCGTCTGGTGGCGCTTCGTCCTGCAGGACATCGGCCTCGGCTTGCTCTACGGCCTGGCCTGCGGCTGGATCGCCTCTCTGCTGATGCCACGCGAGGGCCGGCGCGGCGAGCGGGATCTCGAGAAGTCGATCCCCTCTCACCAGAAGTCCCTCTACGCGCTCGGCGTCGCCTTCGCCACCTACGGCGTGACGGTTCTTTCGCCGAAAGGCAACGGCTTCATCGCCGTGTTCGTCGCCGCCATCGTGCTCGGCATCCGCCGTCCCGACCTGCGCAAGCACTTCGAGCAGCGCGCCGATGAGATCGTGGAGATCGTCAAGCTCGGCATCTTCCTCGTCTTCGGCTCACTGCTCACCCTTCACGCGCTCTTCAACGACGGCTGGGCAGCTGTGGCGCTCGTGCTCGTCACCTTCCTCATCGCCCGCCCCCTAGCGGTCTGGCTCGCCCTCTTAGGCACCTCCACCGACCGTCCCACCCGCCTCTTCATGGGCTGGTTCGGACCCAAGGGCGTCGCCACCATGACCTTCTCGCTCATCGTCCTCGACCAGGGCATCGCCTCCGGTGAGCGCATCTTCGATCTCACCGCGCTCGTCGTCTTCGCCTCGATCATCGTCCACGGCCTGAGCGATACCCCCGGAGCGAACTGGATCGCCCGGCACGCCCGGGAGGCAGAGGTGAACTCCTAAGCGTGAAGCGCTGCCTGCTCCTGCGCCGAGGGAAATGCCCACGCCGCCCGCGAGCGGCGCTCCTGGCGAAACACGAACCGCAGTTGCTGCGGCGGGCGCAACTGGGCCTCTGAGGGGCGGAAGGTCGAGCAGGGCTCGTTCAGCTCCAGTGCACAGAGCAGGTTGGCGTGGAAGTAGCAGTCCTCGCAGGACACCTTCCGTACTGACGACCGCTTCGGCGGTCGCTTGCTCTGCTTCGGCGGCACTTACTTCCCCCTCGCTTCGCGGCTCTTTCATGGACTGACCGGCCGAGCCATCAAAGCACCGCTCGCCAGCCCGCACAAGGCGCAGCGAAGGGCCTTCCCGCAAATCGCAGAGAAAATGATTCCTACCCGCAAAGAGCCCTTAATCAGTCACTAACTCGTGACGAGGAGACGGTTTTTCGTGCACTTTCCGGGACTCTGCGGCTCAGGGCGCGTCATCATTGCTCGCGATGCGCATCCTCGTCACCGGTGCCTCTGGCTTCGCCGGCTCGCTGCTCGTTCCCCGGCTCCTATCCGACGGGCACGAGGTATGTGCTCTGGCACGCGATCAGGCGCGGGTCATCACGGCACTCGAAGATACCTCTCCAGAGGGCGCGGAGGAGGTCGAAGTGCTGCGCGGCGATGCGGTCTCTGGCGACGGCCTGGACCGCGCGCTCGCCCGGGTCGATGTCGCCTATTACCTGATCCACTCGATGGAGAGCGCAGCCGAGGGCGCGTTTCCCGAGCGCGAGCGGATTGCGGCTGAGAACTTCGCCTCAGCGGCCACCCGCGCGAACGTTGGGCGCATCGTCTACCTGGGCGGGGTCATTGGTGATGCAAGCGCGCGATCCGCTCACCTGAAGAGCCGCCAGAAGGTCGAGCGCATACTGCTCGAGGCCGTCCCCGGCTCGGTCGCCCTGCGCGCCTCGATCGTGATCGGCGCCCGCTCGCGCTCGTTTCGCTTCCTCGTCCGCCTCGTCGAGCGTCTCCCAGTGCTCACCCTGCCCGCCTGGCGCTCCTTCCGCACCCAGCCGATCGACGAGCGCGACATCATCGAGATGCTCACCGCATCCGCCACTGCCGCGGCGGTGTCCGGTCGCTCGCTCGACGTGGGTGGACCCGACATCCTCACCTACGAAGAGATGATCTCCCGGATCGCCGGTCTGATGCTCATCCGGCGTCCCGTGCTCGGGCTCGCCGTGAACATCACGCCCGTCGCCTCGCGCATCGCCGCCGCGATCACCGCGGAGGATCCGGAGCTGATCCTTGCACTGATGGAGAGCCTGCAGGGCGACCTGCTGATGAGCGATGATCACGCAGCCGGGCTGCTCGGCGTGGAGCTGCACTCCTTCGACTCCGCGGTCGAACACGCCCTGCGAGTGTGGGAGCAGTCCGAGCCACTTGCCGCCCGCTGATGAGCCTCGTAACCGCCTCGATCCAGATCGCTGCCACACCCGCGGAGGTGTGGAGAACAATCATGGATCCAGACCGCCTGGGCGACTGGGTGAGCATTCACCGCCGCCTCGATTACGCCGACGACGGGCCACCGCGCGTGGGCTACCGGATGGATCAGCAGATCCACCTGCGTGGAGTCCACCTCGAGGTTCACTGGGAGCTAGTCGACTGCAGTCCCTGCGAGCGAGCCGTGTGGGAGGGCCGTGGGCCTGCACGCTCGCGCGCTCGTACGGAATACGTCCTGCGCGCGAGCGGCGACGGAGGCACACGCTTTGACTATCACAACGAGTTTCGTCCCCCGCTCGGGCCGATAGGGGCGATTGTCAGCCGCGCGCTCGTCGGCGGCATGCCGGAACGAGAGGCAAAGCGCACGCTCGATCGCCTGCGTGCCTATCTGGAGGGATAGGCGCAATTGGCACTCCCGGCGGTGTGGAGGGAATGTGTGTCCAGAACATCGTGAACTCTTTAGAAATAAATCGTGTAGTGTCATGCAGGAAATAAAGTTCCATACCTCACATTTACACTATTGAAGAGGATGTATTCCGTGACCGACTTCCTTGACGAGAAGCGCAAAGAGATCACCGACAAGCTGAAGGAGCTAAAGCCCGCGGTTGACGAGTACAACCGCCTCGAGGCCGCTGCTGCAGCTCTGGCCGGTGTGGGCGGATCGGCTGCCCCCTCAGCAGCGGCCCCCGCTACCCGCCGCGGGCCCGGGCGCCCGCGCGGTACAGGCAAAGCCGCTCCGGCCAAAGCGGGGCGCAAAAAAACTTCCCGCGCTCCGGGGCGCCCCGCCGGTAAACGGCGTGCCGGGCGGCGCAAAGGCAGCGGCACGCGCGGGGCTGAGGCGCTGTCATTCGTGCAGGGCCAGCCCGGCATCACAATTCCCGAGCTGGCCGCGAAGATGGGCATCAAGCAGAACTACCTCTACCGCGTGCTGCCCGGGCTCGAGCAGGAAAACAAGGTAGCCAAGCAGGGCCGCGGCTGGCATCCTAAGGGCTGATGACTTTTAGCCACTGGCGATGAAAAGGGCGCGGCATGGATGCCGCGCCCTTTCTTCTGTCTGTGTGCAATCCGACTCCGACGAATGGATCGTCGTTCCTGACAAGGACGCAGTGAGCGACGTGTGCTGGCCGATCGTCGATCGCATCTGACCGGCGATCGGTACACGAGCGACCGAGGACACCGTCCAGGGGCGTCGAGGCGCCGTCTGGCTAGATCAAGCCGAGATCTTTGACCGTGTCGCGCTCGCTCACCAGCTCGGCTACCGAGGCGTCGATCTTCCCCTGAGAGAAATCGCCGGGGTCGAGCCCCTGCACGATCTCCCACTCACCGTCTGTGCAGATGCAGGGAAAGCCGCAGATCAGCCCCTCGGGTATGCCGTAGGAGCCATCGGATGGGACGCCCATCGACACCCAGTCGAGGTTGCCGTCTACCCAGTCGCTGACATGGTCGATCGCCGCGCTGGCCGCAGACGCGGCGCTCGAGGAGCCGCGCGCCTCGATGATCGCCGCGCCGCGTTTACCGACGTTCGGCAGGAAATCGTTTTCGATCCATGCCTGGTCATCGACCACCTTCGCCGCCTGCTCGCCACGCACCTGCGCGTGGAACAGGTCCGGGTACATTGTTGGTGAGTGGTTTCCCCACACCCCCATCTGGGTGATGTCGCTCACCGGTACAGCCACCTTGTTGGCGAGCTGACCCACCGCGCGGTTGTGATCCAGGCGCATCATCGACGTGAACCGCTCCTTCGGAATGTCCGGCGCGTTGTTCATCGCGATCAAGCAGTTCGTGTTCGCCGGATTGCCCACCACGAGCACCTTCAGGTCCGCCGCCGCGCGATCGTTCAGCGCCTTGCCCTGGACGGTGAAGATCTTGCCGTTCTCTGAGAGCAGCTCTGCGCGCTCCATACCCTTCGTGCGCGGACGCGAGCCGACCAGCAGCGCAATATTCACACCGTCGAAGGCGTCGTTCGGGTCGTCGTGCAGATCGAGCCCCGCCAGCAGCGGAAAGGCGCAGTCGACCAGCTCCATCGCCACACCCTCCAGAGCCCCCATCGCCTGCGGAATCTCGAGCAGGCGCAGATCGACAGGGCACTCAGGACCGAGCAGCTGCCCAGAGGCGATGCGAAACACGAGGCTGTATCCGATCTGACCGGCGGCCCCCGTTACGGTGACGCGTATTGGGGTCTTGCTCGCGCTGGGGGTCTTGCTCGCGCTGGGTTTGCTCATTGATTCATCTCCTGGCTGAGGTTGTCGTCGATCGAACCGAGGAACTCCTGCGTCGTCTGCCACTCCTGGCCGGGGCCGACGAGCAGGGCCAAGTCCTTGGTCATCTTCCCGCTTTCAACGGTCTGCACGCAGACCCGCTCGAGAGTCTCGGCGAAGGCGCTCACCTCGGGCGTGCCATCCATCCGCCCGCGCGCCTCCAGCGCCCGCGTCCAAGCGAAGATCGAGGCGATCGGGTTGGTCGAGGTGGGCTTGCCCTGCTGGTGCATTCGGTAGTGACGGGTCACCGTGCCGTGCGCGGCCTCGGCCTCGACGGTCTTGCCATCGGCGCTCATCAGCACGCTTGACATCAGCCCGAGCGAGCCGAAGCCCTGCGCGACGGTGTCTGACTGAACGTCCCCGTCGTAGTTCTTGCAGGCCCATACATAGCCGCCTTCCCACTTCAAGCAGGCTGCGACCATGTCGTCGATCAGGCGGTGTTCATATGAGATACCGGCGTCCTGGAAGTCCGCCTTGAACTCGTTCTCGTAGATCTCTGCAAAGAGATCCTTGAAGCGGCCGTCATAGCGCTTGAGGATGGTGTTCTTCGTCGACAGGTACACCGGGTAGCCGCGCTCCAAGCCGTAGCGCAGCGAGGCTCGTGCGAAGTCGCGGATCGAGGAGTCGAGGTTGTACATCGCCATCGCGATCCCCCCGCCCGGGAAGTCATACACGTCGAGCTCGACTGGCTCTGAGCCGTCCTTCGGCGTGTACGTCAGCGTCAGCTTGCCCTCGCCGGGGACGACGAGATCGGTCGCCCGGTACTGGTCACCGAACGCGTGACGGCCGATCACGATCGGCTTGCACCAGCCCGGCACCAAACGCGGGATGTTGGAGATCACGATCGGCTCGCGAAAGATCACGCCACCGAGGATGTTGCGGATCGTCCCGTTGGGAGATTTGTACATCTCCTTCAAGTGAAACTCCTCCACGCGCGCCTCGTCCGGTGTGATCGTCGCGCACTTCACCCCCACCCCATAGCGCTTGATCGCTTCGGCCGCTTCGACGGTGATCCGATCGTTCGTAGCATCGCGGCTTTCGATGCTCAGGTCGTAGTACTTCAGGTCCACGTCGAGGTAGGGCAGGATCAGCTGCTCCTTGATGAACGACCAGATGATCCGCGTCATCTCGTCGCCATCGAGCTCTACGACTGGATTCTGCACCTTGATCTTCGCCATGTTCGTCCTTGGGGTGGGAGCTATCGCCGGGCGGGCGATGCTATCGCGGGCGAGTGGGCGAGCGGGGTACTCTGTAGGTGATGGCCACCATGCCGAGGACAACCACCGGTGAGGACAGCGCGCCGTGGCGGACCCACGAGGTCGCAAACCAGCCCCCGCCACTCGAGGGACTGGACGTGTTCTCCAGCAACCTCCCATTGGTCGAGGCGACCGAGCGGGAGGGGGCCGGCTGGATCAGCGAGCGGGCCTCGGCGCTTGGGCGCGTCGTAGGGGGCGAGCCGCAACAGCTATGGGGACGGCTGGCGAACGAGAACAAGCCTGTGTTGCATACGCACGACCGCTACGGCAACCGCATCGACGAGGTCGAGTTCCACCCGGCCTGGCACCAGCTGATGCGGATGGGCGTCGAGCACGAGCTCCACTCGCTGCCGTGGACGAGCGACGAGTCCTCGCCGCACACCGCACGCGCAGCGATGTACATGACCGCGATGCAGGCCGAGGCGGGCTTCTGCTGCCCGATCACGATGACCTTCGCGGTAGTGCCCGCCCTGCGCGCCCAGCCCGAGCTGGCGGCGGAGTGGGAGCCACTGGTCACGGCCACCACATATGACCCACGCCCGGTTCCAGCCGCCGGGAAGGGCTCAGCGATCGCCGGCATGGCGATGACCGAGAAGCAGGGCGGCTCCGACGTCCGCGCCAACACCACCATCGCAACACCCTTAAACGGCGGCGGGGCGGGGGGCGAGTACGAGATCACTGGCCACAAGTGGTTCTGCTCAGCGCCGATGTCCGACATCTTCCTCGTGCTCGCCCAGACCCCCGACGGCCTCTCCTGTTTTCTTTTGCCGCGGATCCTCCCCGATGGTGGGCGCAACGCCTTCCATATCCAGCGCCTCAAGGACAAGCTCGGAAACCACTCCAACGCGTCCTCGGAGATCGAGCTGCACGGCGCCTGGGCCCAGATGGTGGGCGACCCCGGCCGCGGCGTGCCGACGATTATTGAGATGGTCGGCCACACCCGCCTGGACTGCGTGATTGGCGCCGCCGCGGGCATGCGTGTGGCAGTTGTCAACGCCACCCACCATGCGGCGCACCGCTCGGCGTTCGGCAACACACTGATCGACCAGCCATTGATGCGCAATGTGCTCGCCGACCTGTGCTTGGAGTCGGAGGCCACGACGGCGCTCGCGATGCGCCTCGCCCGTGCCTACGACGAAGCCTCGAACGATGTAGAAATCGGTGCCGGGGCGGGCAACGAAAACGACAGCGACGCGCAGCTGTTCAAGCGTGTGGCGACCGCAGTCGGCAAGTACTGGGCTTGCAAGCGCGCCCCGAACCACGCGTTCGAGGCGATGGAGTGTCTCGGGGGCAACGGCTACGTCGAGGAGTCCGGGATGCCGCGCCTCTACCGCGAGGCGCCGCTGGCCTCGATCTGGGAGGGCTCGGGCAACGTGATCAGCCTCGACGTTTTGCGCGCTCTCTCGCGCTCACCGCGATCGCTCGAGGTGTTCCTCACCGAGGTCGAGCAGGCCGACGGCGCCGACGCGCGGCTGGACGCCCACATCGCGGCGCTCAAGCGTCAATTCACCGACCCCGCCACGCTCGAGTCCCGCGCGCGGCGCGTTGTCGAAAGCATGGCACTTGCACTGCAGGGCTCGCTGCTCGTCCAGAATGCCCCGCCGGCCGTCGCTGACGCCTTCTGTGCCTCCCGCCTTTCAGGCGATGGGGGTCTCGAGTACGGCACGCTCCCGGCCGGCTCAGACTTCGAGACGATCATCGAGCGGAGCCGACCGCGCCTATAGCTCCGGGCCCAGCCCAGGCTGGGCCTAACATTGAGACATGAGGCCCCGCACGAACTTCCAGCTTGCGCGCGTCTTCGGCATCCGCATCGGCGTGAGTGCCAGCTGGTTCTTCGTGCTCTTCTTCCTCATCTACTGGCTCTCGAACAGCTACTTCCCTGAACTGCTCGGCGGCTCACAGACGACCGACTACTTCGTCGCGGTGGCCGGTGCGCTCGGCTACTTCGCCTCGCTAATCCTGCACGAGCTCGGGCACGCCCTCGCCGCGCGGCGTGTGGGCATCGGGATCGCCGACATCGATTTGTGGTTCTTTGGCGGCCTCTCCCAGATGCGCCGCGAGCCGCAGAGCGCCGCTGAGGAGCTGCAGGTCTCGGCGGCCGGCCCGGCCGTGACCCTCGCCCTCATAGGCCTCTGCGTGGCCGCCTGGGCCGTGGTGTCCAGCGGTGGCAGCTTCACCGACGTGGCCCTGCCGCGCCGCGGCTTCACCACCACGCCGGCGCTCGCGCTGATCGGCTGGCTGGGGTTCGTCAACTCGATGCTGTTCGTGTTCAACATCGTGCCTGCGTTCCCGCTCGACGGCGGCCGCATCGCCCGCGCGCTGATCTGGTGGAGGAGCGGCGATCGCAATCGCGCCACGCGGGCCACGGGACGCTCCGGACAGGCCTTCGCGCTCGTGGTCGGCCTGTTCGGGTTGTGGGTGTTCGCCACCGGTCCCACCTTCACCGGCCTGCTCACGATGATGCTGGCCTTCTTCCTCTACCAGGCCGCCGGCCAAGCTGTGGCGCAGGGCTTGGTTGGCCAGCGCATCAAGGACATCACCGTGGCCGACATCATGGATCGCGAGCCCGTCACGATCCCGGCCAGCGCGACGATGCTCGATGCGCACGAGCAGTTCTTCCTGCGCTACCGCTGGCCGTGGTTCGCGGTGGTCGACCCGGCACGCCATTTCCTCGGCGTAGTTGCGTCTGCGCGGGTCGACGCGGAGATCTCCGCTGGGCGCCCTGCGCTGCCCGTGGTGGACGTGCTCGAGGACGACATGCACGTGCGCATCGACGAAGCCGAACCGCTCGAATCCCTGCTCGGGTCAGACGGCCTCGGGCGTCTCGGCGCGATGGTTGCGGTCGATCACGACGGCGTGCTGCAGGGCGTGGTCACGCTGGCCGAGGTCCGTAAAGCGCTGCGAGTGGCAATCTGAGCGTAAGAACGTGTTTGAAATAGGCGGTGCGGTCGGATGTGTTCATGGACCAAGCTGGGCGACGCGGGACGTCGAAGCGCGTGCTGGTGGCACGTGCGAGGCGGCACGTGGCGATCCAGCGCCGCGTCCAGGGACGCATCCGGGCGTGCCGATCTTTTCAAAACACGTTCTAAAGACGGTCCGGGCACCCGAGCGTTATAGAGTCCCGCCCGCAGCGACCCCCTTCCCCTCCCAGCCGACCTCAGAAAGCCATGCCAGCACACGACGTATTGATCATTGGGGCCGGCCTCGCGGGCCAGCGTGCCGCCCTCGCGGCCGCACAAACCGGCGCCAGCGTGGCGATCATGAGCAAGGTCCACCCGGTGCGCTCACACTCGGTCGCGGCCGCGGGCGGCATCAATGCGGCGATCAGCGTCGATGATGACTGGCACTCCCATGCCTATGACACTGTCAAGGGTTCAGACTTCCTCGGCGACCAGGACGCGATCGAGATCATGTGCTCTGAGGCCCCCGGGGAGGTCATGCACCTCGAGCACATAGGCGTCACCTTCCATCGCAACGAGACAGGCGAACTGGACCTGCGGGCGTTCGGCGGCGCCTCGATGAAGCGCACCGCCTACGTCGCCGACATCACCGGCCAGGCGATCCTGCACGTGCTCTACGAGCAGCTGATGAAGCACCACGAGACGGTCGAGCGCTACGAGGAGTGGTTCACCACCTCGCTGCTCCAGGACGATGACGGGCGCTGCTGCGGGGTGGTGGCCCGCGACGTGCGCAGCGGGCGGATGGAGACCTTCCACGCTAAGAACACGATCCTCGCCTGTGGCGGCGCCGGGCAGGTCTACCGCCCGACCACCAACGCTTTGATCGTGACGGGCGACGGGATCGCTCAGGCCTACCGCATCGGCGCGCCGCTGATGGACATGGAGATGGTCCAGTACCACCCGACGACGCTGGTCGAGAACGGCCTGCTGATAACCGAGGGTGCCCGCGGCGAGGGCGCGGTGCTGCTGAACTCCGACGGTGAGCGGTTCATGGAGAAATACGCCCCCAACAAGATGGAGCTGGCCTCGCGCGATGTCGTCTCGCGTGCCGAGCAGACCGAGATTCTCGAGGGGCGCGGCGTGGGGGCCGATGGTTCGGGTATCTGGCTCGACATCACCAAGGTCCCGCGCAAGCGCACGCTCGAGGCGCTGCGCGAGATCGTGAACATCGGCAAAGACTTCGCCGGCGTGGACATCACGCGCGAACCGATCATGATCCGCCCCGGCCAGCACTACATCATGGGGGGCGTGAAGACCGACGTAAACGGCGCGACATCCATCGAGGGCCTGTACGCCGCCGGGGAGGTGGCCTGTGTGTCGGTGCACGGCGGAAACCGCCTCGGCGCCAACTCGCTGCTGGACACGCTGATCTTCGGACGGCGCGCGGGCGAACACGCCGCAGTGCGGGCCACAACGATCCCCATGCCCAAAGCAACTGACGCGCAGCTGCGCGAGGACTCAGCGATGATTGACTCGATCATCGCCCGCGATAAGAATGGGAGCCCCACCCGCCCACGGCGCGTCTCGGAGATCAAGCAGGAGCTCGGCGACACGATGAACCAGTACGTCGCCGTGTACCGTGAGCAGGAGGGCCTGGAAAAAGCCCTGGAGGTCGTCAAGCGCCTGCAAGAGGAGTCAAAGAGCGCTTACATCGACGACCGCGGCACCGTTTTCAACCAGGACGTGCTGGGCGCTATCGAGCTCGGCTACATGCTCGACTGCGCGCAGGCGACGGTCGTGGCGGCGATCGAGCGCAAGGAGTCCCGCGGCGCGCAGTTCCGCACGGACTTCCCCGAGCGCAACGACGAGGAGTGGCTCAAGCACATCGACATCACGCTCAACGGGGATGGAGACCCCGGCCAGCCTCAAATCACCTACTCGCCGGTCACGATCACCCAGTGGCAGCCCGAGGAGAGGAAGTACTGATGATCTTCAATCCAACCGACTGCGACTGATGGCCGAAACGCACAAGCCACCGGAGCAGTTCACGCTGCGGCTGCGCCGCTACGACCCCGAGTCAGGCGAAGCTCCTTACTGGGACGAGCACACGATCGAGCTCGAGCCGCACCGCTCGGTGCTCGAGGGGATCCTCCAGGCCAAAGCGCTCACCGACGGCTCGATCGGCATCCGCTGCTCGTGTCGCGCCGCGATCTGCGGATCGTGCGGGGTACGCATCAACGGCGAACCGGGCCTCGCCTGCCACACCCACCTGGATCACGCCCGCGCCTCTTCACCTGACGGCGTGATCGAGGTCGAGCCGATGGGCAATATGCCCGTGATCAAGGACCTGATCGTCGACATGGACGCCGTGCACTGGAAGAAGGTGCAGCGGGTCACGCCATGGCTGATCGCCAAACAGCCCGTGCCCGAGCGCGAGTACCTCGTCGGAAAAGAGTCGATGGTCGACATCACCCAGTCGATGGCCTGCATCCAGTGCGGCGCGTGCGTCTCGGACTGCCTGGCGATGGAGGTCGACCCCGGCTTCATCGGCCCTGCCGCGCTTGCCAAGGCCTACCGCTTCGTCGGCGACCCGCGCGACGATGAACAGGACATCCGCCTGAAGGACCTCGCCGAAGACCCTCAGGGCATCTTCGACTGCACGCACTGCTTCAAGTGCGTGGAGGCGTGCCCGAAGGACGTAAACCCGATGGGCCAGATCATGCGCCTTCGGCGGATCGCGACCGGTGATCAGAAGATCGTCGACCAGAACAACGGCGCGCGCCACGAGGCTGCGTTCGCCTCGCTGATCGAGAACAACGGCATCCTGTGGGAGGCCGAGCTGATCCCCCGCTCCTACGGCGGCAACTCGTGGTTCGGGAAATTCGCCCCCGCCGCGGGGAAGGAGCTCGTGAGCTCGATCCCGACCGCCGTCAGGGGTCTGTTGCGGGGCAAGATGACGATCCCGAAGATCCTCAAACCGCACAAGATCCCCAGCCAGGATCTGAAGGCCGTGCGGTCGATCTATGAGCGCGTCGAGAGCCGCGAGGAGCGCTACGAGCTGAACCTGTACATCACCGGCTACGACGAGCAGGACGCGGTCCCCGCCGTTGCCACGGCGGGCGGCGGCGAGAGCCCCGGCGCGCCGGGGACCGAAGGGAGCGCCAGCTGATGAAGGTCGCCTACTGGCCCGGCTGCGTGAGCCGCGGCTTCACCCCCGAGCTGCACGGCTCGATGGCCAAGGTCGCGCCGCTGCTCGACATCGAGCTGGTCGAACTGGACCGCGCCTGCTGCACGGGCGCTGGCGTGATCGCCGAGCACAACCAGGAGCTCGCCGACACGCTGAACGCGCGCACTTTCGCGCTCGCGCAACAGGTCGACGGAGCCGAGCTGATGATGAACATCTGCTCCACCTGTCAGGGCGCCCAGAGCGAGTGCCAGGAGCGCCTGGACGCCAATGCCGAGTACCGCGGGCACGTCAACGAGACACTCGCGAGCGAGGGTCTGAGCTATGAGAAGGGCCTTACGAACAAGAACTTCCTGTGGTTGCTCGTCGAGGAGATCGGCGTGGAGGAGCTGCGCTCGAAAGTGAAGCGGCCCTTGACGAACCTCAAAGTGGGTCCCTTCTACGGGTGCTATATCGTGCGTCCGCGCGACCGCCTCGGCATCGACTCAGAGTACCCGCGCGACCACTACCTCGAGCAGGTGATCGAGGCGCTCGGCGGCACCGTGATCGAGTACGCGGGCATGCGCAAGTGCTGCGGCTTTCCGATTATCACGATGAACAAGGAGGCCTCGCTGAAGCAGGCCGGTCGCCATCTCGGCGACGCAGTCGACGCCGACGCCGACTGCCTGGTGACGCCCTGCCCGCTGTGTCATCTGAACCTCGACCTGCAGCAGCCGATGGCCGAGAAAGTCGTGGGCCGCGAGCTGAACATGCCCGTCCTGCACCTGCCCCAGCTCGTCGGCCTCGCGCTGGGCCTCGAGCCCAAGGAGCTCGGCCTCAGCCGCCACGTGGTGCGGCCGACGCCGGTGATCGACTGGTCGACATCCGTAGTGGGCGCCGCGGCCCCCGCGGGCGGCTGGTAGCGCGCTCCCGAGCGCATAGGCTGCGCCGTGCGAATCCTGACCGTCGTAGGGAACCGTCCGCAATTCATCAAGGCTGCGGCCGTCTCTGGGCTACTGCGCAAAGAGCATCAGGAGGTGCTGGTACATACCGGCCAGCACTACGACGACTCGCTCTCGGCGGTGTTCTTCAGCGAGCTCGGCCTCGCCCGTCCCGACCGCGAGCTGGGCATCGGGGGCGGCTCGAATACTGGGCAGACCGCGCGGATGCTCGCTGCCCTGGAGCCTCTGTTGAAAGAGGCGGAGCCCGACGCGGTCCTCGTCTACGGCGACACCAACTCGACGCTCGCCGGCGGGCTCGCCGCAGCCCAGGCCGGCATCCCGGTCGTGCACATCGAGGCGGGCATGCGCTCGTTCGACAGGAGCATGCCGGAGGAGCTCAATCGCGTGCTCACCGACCATCTGAGCGATTTGTTGCTGTGCTCCTCGGACACTGCCGCCGAGAACCTCCAGGCGGAGTCGGTCTCCGGCAGGGTGGAGGTCGTGGGGGATGTGATGGTCGATGTCGCCTTGCGCTGGCAGCCGGCCGCACGCACCAACGCCGAGGTCCCCGGCGCCTATGGCCTGCAGCCGGGCTGCTACCTCCTGCTCACCGCCCACCGCGCGGGTAACGTCGACGATCCCGACCGCCTGCGCGCCTTGGTGGAGTTGATCGAGGCGCTGCCCCGGCCGATCCTGTTCCCGCTGCACCCCCGCACACGCGCGCGGCTGCGGGACGCAGGCCTGTTGGAGGAGCTGGAGCAGCCCGGCGGGCTGCACCTGACCGAGCCACTCGGGTACGTCGAGTTCAGCGCACTGGTGTGCCAAGCGCGGGCGGTGGTGACCGATTCCGGGGGCGTCCAGAAGGAGGCCTACCTTGCCAGCGTGCCGTGCGTGACGCTGCGATCGAACACCGAGTGGGTCGAGACCGTGAGCACCGGTTGGAACACGCTCGTGGATCTCGACGTGGCGGCGGCGCTGGCCGCACTGGACTCCACTCCGCCCACTGATTCGGCGCCCGCCCACGGGGGACCGAATCCCTACGGTGACGGCCACGCCGCCGAGCGCTGCGTGCAGGCGATCGGAACGCTCGAGGGCTGAGGAGCGAGGAGCGGGCGCTCAGTGGTGGAGGAAGTGGGTGTGCAGCCAGGGCGCGAATTGAGATATCGAGAGGACGGCTAGCATTGTTCCGGCGAGCAGCGCCCCGCCCAGTGCCATCACACGCCCGTCGCGGCCGGCGTGAGGATTCTCCATGCTGGCGAGCAGGGAGCTGTGAGGCGAACGGTTTCTCAACACCCGAGGCAGGTCGGCCAAGTGCCCGAGGACGTGAAGCGTTGTGGCCGCCACCCAGACGATGAAGCTGATTTTGTGGATCGGCAACCATGTGCCACGCGAGCCCGGCCCGGCCAGCAGCAGGATTACCCCGGTGGCAAACACCACCAAGGTGCTGATCACGACGAGCGGGGCCAGCAGCCGCATAGCCATGGCCGGCGGTCCCATGCGCCGGTAGCGCGGCTCGAAGGTGTAGTAGCGAACGAAGCGATACCCGGTGCTGGCCAGCTTCAGGACGACCGGGCCAATCAGCAGGATCCCGAGAAACATGTGAATGTCCAGCAGCGGCCTGATGCGCAGAATGGTCACGCCCAGGACAGCCAGCAGAACCAGCAGAACGACGCCCGTAACGGTCGTCAAGCGCTCGTTGCCATCAGTGCCACCCGCCGTCAACCGTCCCATCAGGTGAGTTTCGCCAGATTCTCTAATCGGCCCCTAACAACAGGATGAGAATGCCCACATCCCCAACGCCGGGCGCTTGGCCCGGTGCCGGCATGCGATGCCCACCCTATTTCAAAGCCCAAAACGGACGGCCATCGCTACAGGCGTGCAACGACGTAGGCTTGCTCTCAAATGCGCTGGCTGATAGACGGGATGAACGTGATCGGCACTCGTCCGGATGCGTGGTGGAAAGACCGGCACGGAGCGATGATCAAGCTCGTGGACATGCTCGAGCGGTGGGCCGCGGTGAGCGGCGAGGAGGTTGTGGTCGTCTTCGAGCAGCCTCCCCGGCCGCCGATCCGCTCCACTGTCATCGAGGTCACGCACGCTCCGCGACCACGCCGGGATTCGGCCGATCACGAGATCGTGCGCCTGCTGGTCGCTGACGCGGAACCGGGGGCAATCCGGGTCGTCACCTCCGACCATTGGCTCGCCGACCGGGTGCACGCCGCAGGTGCCACGGTCGAGCCCTCAGCGCCGTTCCGGACACTGATCGAGGACGCCTGAGGAACGGCTTCTAAGCAGACCTGGGACGCCAGATCCAGCCCAGCTGCATGCTGAGGATCAAGATCACGATGACGCTGAGCAGGCCGAAACGGACGAGTCGCTGCTGACTCCACACGGCCAGATATCCAAATTTTGGCAACTTGAGGGCCTCGTGCCAGACGGCGTTGCCCTCGATGTGAGCACGCCACTGATCCCTCGCGTTGTTGGCGTCGCCCTTCGTCTGGATGATCACTCCGTTCTTGGTGTGCTCGACGGAGACGGCGCGGTGCGTCACGGTCAGGCTCGGCTCGCCAGGCGGGTGAAAGGCGACGATCTGGCCGCGATGGAGATTGGCGGCCGGCTCTGATGTGAGGATCGCGACGTCCCCCGGATTGAGCGCCGGGCGCATCGATCCGGTGTCGATAACGACAAACCGCCAGACGCCGAGCATCATCCCTACTACCACCGTCAGGATCAGGACAACGACGCCCGCGAGCATGGCCGAGGAGAGCACCTTCGCCACCCTGAAGCGTCCCGAAGTCCGCTGGCGCGGTCCGGCCAGGCTTCTGATTGGCTGTGTGCCGGTATATGCCGCTATCTGCAGGGGCATCTACTGCCACCCTCCCTGGCTGAAGCCGAGCGTGTAGGTCATCGCCGCGGTGAGGGCGCTCTGCCAGACGCCGTGCCCCGCCTGCAGCTTGTAGAAGTACTGTGAGGGTGTAGCGAGCACGGCGTACGGTTCTTTGCCGGCCGTCGCTTCGGCCAGCGTGGAGGAGACGGTGTTCGTTGCCGTCGCGATCACCGACACGGAGTTGGCGTTGTGGTTTGCGACGTACACGTGCGCACTGTCCGGCGTCACCGACATGCCGGTCGGGTCCCCCGTGATCCCAACGACGGGGTGGGCAGCGACTTCGTCGCTTGAGACCGTGATCACATCCACCTGGTTGTTTGCGTGGTCGTGTGCGTAGAGCTGACAGCCGTTCGGCGTCAGCGCGAGCGCGTTCGGGTTGGGCGTGGTCCCCGGAAGCGTGATCGTTTTCGTCACGGTGCCGGTGGAGGTGGCGATGTCCGAGACCGTGCCGGCCGTGTAGCTCGCCACATAGAGCTTTGCCCCTTCGGGGGTGACCGCCAGGATGTTGGGGTCACCGCCACCGGCCACGTTGGCGTCAGCCATGCTGCCGATGGCGATCGTTTTTGAAACGGTATTGCTCGACGTTGCGATGTCATCGAGCTGAGCGTTGCCCTGGTCGGCGACGTAGACATCAGCCGAGCTCGGGGTGACGACAAGCGCGATCGGTTTACCCGTTTCGCCGGCGCCGATCGCGACGGTGGCGGTCACCGTGTTCGATGACACGGTGACCACCGACACACTGTGCGCGGAGTAGTTGGCGACGTACGCCTTTTCCCCATTCGGCGTCACGACGATCGCTCCCGGATCCCCCTGTGCGCCGACGGCGATCGCGGTGCCGATTTTGCTCGTGGAGATCGTCAATGGGTAGACGAGGTTGTTGGCGCCATCCACGATGTACGCTGTTTTCCCGTCAGGAGTGATCGCGACCGCATCTGGCCGCGATTTAACGCCGGCAACTTCCGGGATCGCCACCGCCGCGCCCACGGCGTGAGTGGAGACGGTAATGATCTGGATCTGATGGGAGGCCCCCTCGGCGACGATGACCTTCGTCCCTTCGGGGTTGACCGCCATGCTGTTTGGCTCTGACCCGATCGTCCCGGTGGTTGTGAGCGACGCGCCTTCGTTGTTGGACGTTTTGACGGCGTGCACCGTTTTGGCGGCGCCACCGTTGCCAACAAATACCTGGGGAACTTCTGCTCCGGATGGGTTGGTGTCGGTGAAGCTCGTGGCAATACCTGTCGTGCCGGCGGAGGAGTATGTGCCCGCGGAGGCGGTCGAACGCAGCAGTGTGTAGCCGTTGACCAGGGCGGCTCCGTTGGCGTCGACTTCTGCGGAGGCGGTCCATGTCGCTGACACGTTGGTCTGCCCGCTGCCGCCAGCGCAACCCCCATTGGCACTCGCAAGGCCGGTGGGAGTCACCAGTTTTGCCGATTTCAAGGCCTGCGGACCCGCGGTTTTCGTGCCGGCAAAGCTCGCCAGCGCCGTCCCCAGCACGGCCAGCTGCAGGGTGACGGCGATGCAAAGAGCGCCCACGGAGCGGGGGGCGTGAGCCCATACCGAGCGGTACAGGGCGCCGGCCAACCCACACGCCGCGGCAGTCATCGCTACTGCGCGATCGCGGCCCGTTGCGTCGCCTGGAAGGTGTAAGTCAAGGTCGACGAGCAGCCCTGGAGATCCTCGGTCGCCACCGTACCGCTGACCGGGCCCGTGCACGCGGCGATTTTGGACAGGTCACCGGGCGCAGCTTCGGGGAGCGTGAGCGTAAAGACCAGGTAGTCCTGCCCGCCCGTCGCCAGCGAGTTCAGCGGCGTCAGAGCAGCGGGTGTCGTCTCGAGTGCGCTGACCGACGCCGTTTCCGCTCCGCCGATTTTGACCGTCGATTCAGCGCCGCCACAGGTGTATTTGAAAGCTGGAGGCGGAGCTTCGACTTTTCGGGTCCAGGCCACGGTGCACGCCTTGACGCTGACCTGCAACCCGTTGGTGGGGTCGGTATCGAGTTTCGACGTTGGCGAAGCGGTGAACTTCAGCGTGATTTCTTTGTTCGCGAGCGTGGCTGCCGTCGAGTTTAGATCGGCCTCGCGGGCAACCGTGTCTCCAGCGGCGATGTTGGTCGCGCCGGTGGCTGCGTCGTTCACCGGGCCAACGGCGATTTTGACCGTGCCCGAGGAGATCGCCTGGGGACCCGCCGTCACGGAGTTGGTGAACGTCGCGAAGGCTCCCCCGATCAGCGCCGCGGCCGCGGCGAGCAGCAATAGGACCGACAGGGCGATCTTGCGATAGTCCCTGGTGCGGTCATCGATGACGTTGATTGCTTGGTGGCGATCGCTCATGGGGTGACTCATCGGTCACGCCGGATAAACCTTTAGCCGCGCTCGTGGGGGCCCACTTGCCGGAAGGGCGCTGTGTTCGCGCGCTACGCAGGCGCTGCAGCCCTAGGCAGGACTGGCGCGGCGGTCTACTCCCTCAAATGGGCTGTGCCTGCGGGCGCGGCGGTCCGGGCGCAGAACGGGACCGATGGAGCTCCCGACCCCGCGCAGCACAAAGGCGTCGCGAGTCGGGCTGTAGCGCAGCACCGGCCTGAGGAGCAAGAGCCGACGCTGGGCAACATACCTGCGTGATCGTGGCACTGAACGCATCCGTTCCCCTTTCTCGCCTTCTGCCTCGGTGTACCGGTGGCAGGTCCCCGGAGCCGGTCTTACGAGGCTCTTACCAACTACTACGAGCAGCGGGGGTGAACTCCGACCGCTGCGCCCCAAATCTTTACCCGAGGCTCCGCTGGGCTGGGCAAAGCCGCTGCTAGTGAGAGCGGCTGTAGAGCTGTGAGATGAGCGCAAAGGTGGCGGGTGCTGTCTCCCCCCAGCCCGGACAACACGGCGGTCCCCCTGGAGGACTCAGGCCGATCTCCAGATGCGGGCCACCGGAAATACCTACAATCCCACAGCCCACCTCCGCGACCGGCTGACCGGCGGACACATGTGCACCGACTGGCACCAGCGCGGGCGCGGCGTGCCCGTAGTAGACGAACCACCCGGCGTAGGAGCCTTGATCGATGTGGATGACCGGGGCGTAGGAGCCAAACCCGGAGATGCCCTCCTGCACGACCGTCCCACTGGTTATCGCCACCTCCACCGCCGCGTTGCCACACGCCGCCCCGGTCGTGGAAATATCGACTCCCTGGTCTTCGGTCCAGGTCGACGGACCCAGGACCGCCGAGAGGGGTTGGATCGGGAAAGCCCAGTTACCACTCGCTGCCGCGGAGTAGGTGGCTCCCTGCGCGAAGGACTGGGCAGTGTCCCCCTTGGGCAACACGATCCCGGCCGCGCGCGCCTGAGCTATCTCCTTGCGTATTTCTGCATCAGACGGCGCCCCGCGAGCGACATAGGAGCTGTTGCTCGCAGCCGGCAGCGGGTCTGGGCGTGAGCCGATCTTGCCCGAAACGTCCTTCGCCGCGGGCACAGCCGGCGGGCGAGACAGCGGCGAGGACCGGGACGCGGCGGGACGAACTGGGTGCCCCCGAGTCGTGGACCCAGCGACCGGGGCAGTCTTCGCTGAGTGCTCCGAGGCGCAGCCCGCGAGGAGCAGTCCCGCAAGCAACACCGTCATGACCCGCGTCCCGGCAGCCACTATCTATCTCTCACGGGCACCACTACATTCGATCACAACGACGAATAACATCTCCCAGCCCGTCGGGGCCAACCATGCACGTCGACCCATTCATCGTTCTCGGGAGTGCCATCATCGGGTTCCTGGTCGGCATGACGGGCGCCGGCGGAGGAGCGTTGATGACGCCGATGCTGATCCTCCTGTTCGGCGTGCAGCCGGCCGCTGCGATCTCGAGCGATCTCGTCGCCGCCGTCGTGATGCGCCCCTTTGGCGCCGCCGTGCACCTGCGCAAAGGCACCGTCAACCGCCGGCTGGTCGGCTGGATGGTCCTCGGCTCGGTACCCTCGGCCTTCCTCGGCGCCTATCTGCTGCACGTCCTCGGTCATGCCAAATCCGCCCAGACGGACATCGAGCGGGTCCTCGGCGCCGCGCTGCTGCTCGGCGCGAGCGCCATGGTGCTGCGCTACTTCCTCGATCGCCGAGCCGGCCACGGCCGCACCGGCGCGGTCCACGACATCGTGCCGCGCCCGCTGCCTACGGTGGCGATCGGCGTGGTGGGAGGGATCATCGTGGGGATGACCTCCGTCGGCTCTGGATCGCTGATGATCATCTTTCTGCTGTTCCTCTACCCGATGCTCGGCGCCAAGCAGCTGGTCGGTACCGATCTGACCCAGGCCGTGCCGCTCACGGTCGCCGCCGCCCTCGGAGCTTTGGCCTTCGGCCACGTGGAATTCGGCATCACGACATCGCTCATCATCGGCAGCGTTCCAGCCGTACTGATCGGCTCGCTGCTTTCCTCGAGCGCGCCGGACCGCTATATCCGGCCGATGATCACCTTTGTCGTGGCTGCCTCGGGGCTGAAGTACGTCGGCGTGGGCACAACAGCTCTCGGCTGGATCCTGTGCGGCATTCTGCTCACGGCCGCAATCGCCTGGCTGGCGTACGCAAAGCCGTGGCGGGCAAGCGGCGTATCGTATGAGGCGGCCTTGATCGAGGAAGGGGACGAGCAATGAGCACGGTGCAGAGCAAGTGGGGCACGGGCGTCAACACCGAGGCAATCGAGGCGTGGGACGGGCCGCTGTACGACCGCTTCGTACAGTTTCGCCACCTGCTCGTCGGCAGCCTTGGGGTGCACGGCGACGAAGGGTTGCGAGTAGTGGCGCCCGCTCCGGGCGAGCGTGCGCTGGACATCGGCTGCGGCTTCGGCGACACCACACAACAGCTAGCCGAGCTGGTTGGGCCGGACGGCAGCGCCCTCGGCGTCGACGCAGCTCCGCGCTTCATCGAGACCGCCCGCGAGGAGGCGGCGCAGGCCGGCGCTGGCAACGTTCGCTTCGAGGTCCTCGACGTGCAGGCGCACACCTTCGAGGAGCAGTTCGACCTCGCGTTCTCGCGCATGGGCACGATGTTCTTCGCCAACCCCGTCGCTGCGCTGCGCAACGTGCGCAAGGCGCTCGTGCCGGGCGGGCGGCTGGCGATGGTCGTGTGGCGCTCGAAGGTCGAGAACGACGGCTTCTACCGCAGCCAGCTGATCACCGAGCGGTTCGTCTCCAAGCCGGAGGACTACGACGAGCCGACGTGTGGCCCGGGTCCCTTCTCGATGGGCAACGCCGACACGACGAGCGGCATCCTGCTGAGCGCCGGCTTCGAGAACATCTCGCTGCTGCGTTGCGAGGAGCCGATCTTGATCGGGACCGATCTCGACGAGGCGGTGGAGTTCGTGATGAGCATCGGCCCTGCCGGCGAGATTCTGCGGCTGGCGGGCGAGCGGGCGGCGCACCTGCACGAGCCGGTCGCGGCGGCACTGCGCGAGGACATGGCCAAGTGGGCCGGTCCCGACGGGACCGTGATGGGGCCGGCCTCGACCTGGATCGTCACGGCCTCTGCGCCGGGCGGCGAGGCCACTGCTGCGTAGAACAGCGCCCCAGGTAGGCAACCAGGCCGCCGGTCGCCCAGTGGGCTATCTATCCAGCGCAGGAGGGTGCAGGAAGCGGGCGGCGAGGGTCTGCATCACACGCTCGACGGCGCCGTCGACCGTCTCCTCGCTCGAGCGCAACACCAAATCGGGCTGCTCGGGCGGCTGATAGGGGGCGTCGACACCGGTCATGCCGGTGATCTCGCCCGCGCGGGCGCGGGCGTACAGACCCTTCGGGTCGCGCTGTTCGCACACCTCCAAAGGAGCATCGACGAACACCTCGATGAAGTGCAGATCGTGCGCCGCGTGCAACCCAGAGGCGACCTCGCGGTCACATCCGTAAGGGCTGACCAGGCTGACGAGCGCGATCGTGCCGGCCTCCGCGAACAGCCTCGCGACGTGCGCGGTGCGCCTCACGTTCTCACAGCGCGCCTGCTCGTCGAAGCCGAGGTCGCCGTTGAGGCCGTGGCGCAGATTGTCGCCATCGAGCAAAAAAGCGGGACGCCCGGCCGCCACCAGGCGCTCCTCGACGGCGCCGGCGATCGTCGACTTGCCGGATCCGGGCAGCCCCGTGAACCAGATCGTCGCGCCGGCATGCCCGAGCGACTCCCAGCGCGCCCTGCGGGTGAGCTCCGAGCGCTGCCACTGCACATTGGGGCTCTGCGTCGGGCGCGGCTCGACCGTCGGCGCGTCCTCGATCTCGGTCTCGGTGTCGAGAATCACTCCGGCGGCGACCGTCTCGTTGGAGGCCTCGTCGATCACGATCAGGCTGCCCGTGACCTTGTTGCGCCGGTAGGAGTCGAACACCAGCGGCGAGCTCAGCTCCATACGCACACGGCCGAGGTCGTTAAGCTCGAGCGTGCTCGCGCTCTCGTCGCGATGCAGCTCCCCGAGGTCGATCCGATACCGCACGTCGATAGCGCTGACCGCAGCGGTGCGGGTGGTGTGCTTGACCAGATAACGCCGCTGCGGACTGAGAGGCTGCTCGGACATCCAGCACAGCTGACACTCAAAGCTCGAGGAGACCGCCGGCTGGTTCTGCGCACGCGCGATCGTTGAGCCGCGACTGACGTCGATGTCGTCCTCCAAGCGCAGCGCGACCGACATCGGGGGGAACGCCTCCTGCACCGGCCCGTCGAACGTGTCAATCGCGGCGATCTTCGAGCGCTGGCCGCTGGGCAGCACGACGACGTCGTCCCCGGCCCGCAGGATGCCGCCCGCGACCTGTCCCGCGTACGCCCGGTAGTCGCTGCCGGCGCCCGAGCGCGGACGGATCACCCACTGCACGGGGAAACGCACATCGATCAAGTTCCGGTCGGAGGCGATGTGCACGTGCTCCAAGTGGTAGAGCAGCGGCGGCCCCTGATACCAGTCCATCGCCTGCGAGCGCTCCACGACGTTGTCGCCCAGCAGCGCGGAGATCGGGATGAACGTCACGTCGGGCACGTCGAGCTTCGCGGCGAAACCCTCGAAGTCCTCGACGATCCCCTCAAAGACACCCTGATCGAAATCGACCAAGTCCATCTTGTTCACACACACCACCAAGTGCGGGATCCGCAACAGCGAGCTGATGAAGGCATGACGGCGGGACTGCGGCAGCATCCCCTTACGCGCGTCGATCAGCACGATCGCCAGATCAGCGGTCGAGGCACCCGTGACCATGTTGCGCGTGTACTGCTCGTGCCCGGGGGTGTCGGCGATGATGAACCGCCGCTGGGCCGTCGCGAAGTAGCGGTAGGCGACGTCGATCGTGATCCCCTGCTCGCGCTCCGCCCGCAGCCCATCGGTCAGCAGCGACAGGTCGAGGAAGTCTGAGCCCATCCGCTTCGAGGTCTGCTCGACATGCTCGAGCTGGTCGGAGAGAACCTGCTTTGAGTCGTAGAGAAGCCTGCCGATCAGGGTGCTCTTGCCGTCATCCACCGACCCTGCGGTAGCGAAGCGCAATAGCTCGGCCGGACGATCGGAGAGAGAGGCGAACACGTTACGGGCATCCTCGGTGGATGGTTGGATCTGGGGATCGTAGATTGCCACTAGAAGTACCCCTTGCGCTTGCGATCCTCCATCGCCGCCTCGGTGACCCTGTCATCGGCCCGTGTCTGTCCCCGCTCGGTTACGTCTGTCGCGGCGATCTCGAGCACCACCTCCTCGAGCGTGGATGCTCGGGACTGCACCGCACCGGTACATGTCATGTCCCCCACCGTGCGATAGCGCACCCAAGCCGTAAACGGCTGCTCGTCCTCGGAGAGCTGAACGTGGGGACTGACCGCGTAGAGCATCCCGTCGCGCGCGAACACCTCGCGCTCGTGTGAGAAATACATCGAAGGAACCTCGAGCTGCTCCTCGGCGATGTACTGCCAGACGTCGAGCTCGGTCCAGTTGGAGATCGGGAACACACGCACATGCTCCCCCCTGCGGATGCGCCCGTTGTAAAGACTCCACAACTCAGGACGCTGCCCCTTGGGCTCCCACTGGCCAAACTCGTCGCGGAAAGACAGGATGCGCTCCTTCGCCCGCGCACGCTCCTCATCGCGCCTTGCTCCTCCAAACGCGCAATCAAACTCGTGCTCGGAGATTGCGTCCAGCAACGTGACCGTCTGCAATCCGTTCCGCGACGCCCGCGGGCCTGTCTCCTCCACAGCCCGCCCAGCCCGGATCGACTCCTGCACCGAAGCCACGATCAGACGCTCTGAGATCTCGGCCATCCGCCGGTCACGGAACTCGATCGCCTCTGGAAAGTTGTGGCCCGTATCGACGTGCATCACCGGGAACGGGAACGGCCCAGGACGAAACGCCTTCTCCGCCAGACGCAGCAGCACGATCGAGTCCTTGCCGCCGCTGAACAGCAGAACGGGCCGCTCGAACTCAGCAGCGGCCTCACGCATGACGTGGACCGCCTCGGCCTCGAGGGTGCGCAAGTGGGAGAGATGGTAAGTGGCTGGCATCCTTGCGGGGCGACTACCTGGTTGTTATCTGAGCTCAGCGCACGCGTATACAGAGATCGCGGGAGGGCCTTGGCGTCCGCCGCAGCACCCGGAAGGTGTGCCAGACCCAAATTCCCGCTCGATCTTTATACGAACGATAGGGGCTATTTCCGACTCGTGCAAGCCAAATCTTCGCCTATCGGGCCCGATCCACACCCATACCCCGGTGTGCGGAGCAGGGACGCTCCGCCCCCACACCCGCCGGTCCCCCAGGGCCTGCGCGGATGGGACCCAGAAAAACCCCCAGCTCACCACCCGCACCTGGGCTCAGCACATAAATCTGGTAGTCTTAGTGAGGATTAGTCCCCGAGCCACCTCCGGAGCACCAGAATGGTCCTTGCACTGCTCATCATCACCGCCTGCTGGATGCTCATCCTCTCGCTGGTCCTCGCCATCTGCCTAAGCGCACGCCAGGGAGACCGTCAGCAGCTAAAGCAAGCAGATCCCATGAGCGGCCTCAACGAGGCTCCCGCGAGTGCTCACTTCTGCTCGCCGATCCAGGAGAAGATCGCACGCGAGTGGGTGATGACCGTCCCGTCTGCAAGCTTCAGCGTCGGCAGCTTCTCCTCGCCGGTCGCCGCCCGCAGCTCCTCGCGCGAGCCTTTGCGCAGGAACGGGATCGGGCTGCCGTGAGCGGCTAGCACCTTGTCGTACTCGATGCCTGCGGCGCGGAGCGCCTCCTGCACGCGGCGACACGGATGTATCCGCGGACCGCCATCATCGCCGTGACAAACGAACAGCGTCGGCGTTTCAGCCATCTGCATCCTCCGGTTCGTTGGGCTCGGGCAGGAAGCCTAGCGCGAGGTGCAGCTTCAGCGGCACTCGAGCCGTGTCGATAACCGTGCTGGGTGGATGCATCACCCACGCCGATGAGACCTTCCGAGCAGCAATCCACCATCCCCGCGCGCCCAGCGCCAGAGCACGCCCCAGCGCCGGCGCGCGCGCGTCCTATCGAGCGACGGCGTCGCCCATCTGGCGTCAAACGACGGCACAGCGTCTATATCCCGCTGAGGCTGCGGGTCGTCCTTACCTTCGTCGCGGGCCTAGTGTGGGTCTGCGTCTCGCTGTGGCTGTCGCGCAGCTGGATCAGGACACTCGGGCACGACGTCACGACTCCGCTTGCGATCCTCATCATCGCTGGCATCGCGCTGATCCCGGGCTACTTGAACATCCAGCTGATCAGCTCGATCCTGCTCGACGTCCCGCGGCCTTTGCGCTTCGACGTCGAGTTTCCGCAGGTCACGTTGCTCATCGCGGCCTACAACGAGGAGGGGTCAATCGCGGAGACGCTCGACTATGCGTTGCGAGCCGACTACCCCGGCCACTTCGAGCTCGTGGTCGCAGACGACGGCTCGACCGACCGCACGCGCGAGATCGTCGCCGGATACGCCGTGCGCTATCCGTGCGTGCGGCTGCTCGCGGCCGACCACGGCGGCAAGGCCAACACGCTCAACGCTGCGTTGGAGAGCGTGAGCACGCCGCTGACGGCGACTATCGACGCCGACACACTGCTGATGCCCTATTCACTCAAGCACGCTGTCGCGCGGCTGCTCGTCTCGCCGCCCGACACCGTCGCGGTCGCGGGAGCAGTGCTCGTACGCAACTCGCGCGAGAACATGCTGACGCGCGCACAGGAGTGGGACTACTTCCTCGGCATCGCCTCCGTCAAGCGCGCCCAAGCGCTGCTGCAGGGGACGCTCGTCGCGCAAGGCGCCTTCAGTGTGTACGACACGACCGCTCTGAAGCTCGTCGGCGGCTGGCCGAACCGGATCGGCGAGGACATCGTGCTCACCTGGCGGATGCTGCTGCAGGGCGGGCGCACCGCGTTCGAGCCGACCGCGGTCGCCTTCACCGAAGCGCCCGCGGACTGGCGCGCATTCGCCCGCCAGCGCCGGCGCTGGGCGCGCGGGATGATCGAGGGACTGCGCGACCACGGCTTCGGCATGCTCAAGCAGCTGAACTTCTACTCCCATTCGGTCGCCGGCAACTTCCTGTTCCCGTTCCTCGACGCGACCTTCACGCTCGCGTTCATCCCCGGCGTCGTGCTGGCCGCGACGGGCAACTTCGCGATCGTCGGGCCGATGACCGTGATGGTGATGCCGCTCAACGCCCTGCTCGGCAGCGTCATGTTCTTTCATCAGCGCCACGTCTTTCAGAGCGTGAACCTGCGCGTGCGCAAGAACAAGCGCGGGTTGCTGTTCTACTTCTTCTGCTACCAGTTCATGATGTCGCCGATCTCGCTCGCTGGCTACGTGCTCGAGGCAGTTCGCGCGCGCCGCGCCTGGTAGACCCAATTGCCGGTCCAAACGCCGCGACGACCCGGCGGCGCCTGGACCGGTTCTTCGGCCCAGGGTCTCAACCAGCCTATGCCGGCGCTTGTGAATAGCGCAGCGAGCCGGGCGTCGTGAGCGTCTCCCCGGTCTCCAGCAATGTCTTCAGACCGGAGAGGATCATCGGCCAGCCGCCATACAGTTCGCCGTTTGCCTGCTCGTTCAGCTGGTCGTGGGTGACGGTCAGCCGGCACGAGTCGCCGACCGGTTCGATCTCCCAGGTGACCCTCGAGACCCCTTCGCTCTTGATCTCCTCGCTCCACTGCGCCGTGAAGCTCTGCACGAGCCTCCGCGGGGGGTCGACCTCCAGGTTCTCGCCCGTGGCGAGCAGCATGCTGCCGTTCGCGGCCGAGAGCTCATAGGGGGAGCCAGGAGTCCAGTCGGAGGAGGCGCTCGCGCCGAAGTTGTACTTCCGCCGCAGCTCCTCGTCGGTGATCGCCTCCCACAGCCGCTCCGGCGTCGTCTTGATGTAGACCTCGAACACCTTCTCCGTATGCCCCGCCGTCCAGGGCCGCTTCCCGCTGCTCTTTGTCTCGGTATCCATCGTCGGTTCCTCCTCGATCTGTTGCTTTAGCCCACTGAGCCCCGCGGCCCAGGGTTCTGAGTACTTGCTCACCCACCGGTCGTGGACGAGCCTGATCGGGACGGCGTTCAGAAAATGCAGCTTCTCCCGGCCCTCCCGTCTGCTCGTCACCAACCCGGCCAGCTCGAGCACCTTCAAGTGCTTCATCACGCCAAAGCGCGTCATCGGCAATCGTCGCTCGAGCGCACTGAGTGTCTGCCCGTCTTCTTTGAAGAGCTCGTCGAGCAGGCCACGGCGGGTCGGGTCAGCCAGAGCCTTGAACACCTCGTCCATGCACTGATAATACGTGACCTAATGGTCACCTGTCAAGTGCCTATCTGTTTAGCGCTGAGACTGCCCCTAAAGGACGACACGACTTTGCCCGAATAGGATTACATGACCCTTCATCTCAACGCCAGGCGATAACGATGCTCTTGGGAGCAATCCTCGTCGTCCTGTGGCTTGCGATCATGCTCGTCTTCGTGGCCGTCTGCCAGATGGCAGCGCGCGGAGATTGTGCGTTCCCGGCCACCGTCGATCATTCGATGACCGGCTGGCCTGAGGGCTCACTGGGAAACGAGCCGATCATCTCACGCTCGCTTGGGAACGAGCCAATCATTTCTGAGGGACGGGCCGGCCGTTTGGGAGAACGCGCAACCGCGCGGCGATGACGGCGCCAGCGTCTAGAGCCCAGCGTCTAGAGAGGGACGCTTCTAGAGAGGGACGCTGAACGCTGAAGAGGGCCCACAACGATCGTGGGCCCTCTTCACGTGCACATCAATCTGCTAGCCGGGTATTAGTCGTGATGATGCCCGCCGTGGCCGCCATCACCTTTGCCGCTGCCATGGCCGCCATCACCACCGCCGCCTTTGCCGCCGCCATGGTCACCACCGCCGCCGTGGCCACCGCCGCCGCCATCGCCACCGTGGCCACCGTCGCCACCGCCGTCGCCGTGTTCTCCCTCATGGCCGTGACATTCGTGGTCCTTGCCGCGGCCCTTGCCGTGGTCACATTCACGGTACTGGTTGAAGCTTGCGCTCCCGCCACCACCCCCTCCGAACCCTGCGAACTGACCGCCACCGGCCAACGCCATCGCGCCACCTGTGCCAAGGGTCAGGAATCCGATTGTTACTGCCGTCGTCAGGCGTGATCGCATAAAGAATCCTTTGCTTCGTTGAGAGGTGGACCGGCGCGCCCTGCTCATCGCCCGCACCTTGACTGCATCCAGTGCGAGTGGATCCAATATGGGACGCCCGTCGCGGAGCATGTCGGCAACCTCTTGGAGGTCATCCGAGAAACGGCTTTCCTTGTCTTTGCTTGAGTGGCTCATGTCGACTGATACGTACGACCGGCCAGATTCCAGACGGAAGCTCGCTGGTCTGGACGTATGGCCGATACCGGCGGGGTGGAAGGACTCCGCAACGATGCATTCGAGCGGCTGTATGCCGAGCACGCCCAGGCACTGTTCGGGTTTCTCCGCTACCGCACCAACGACCCGGTACTGGCCGAGGATCTGCTCGCCGACACCTACGAGCGGGTTCTGCGCGCCCGCCGGCGATTCGATCCGCGCAAGGCGAGCGAGAAGACATGGCTCTACACGATCGCGCTCAACTGCCTAACCGACCACTCCCGGCGGCGCGCCACCGAGAGCAGGGCGCTGGAGCACATCGCGAGCACCCCGGGACCGCTCGGCGATTCCTGGGGGGTCGACGAAACCGATCTGATCGACGAGGTCGCAGGCACCGGCGTTGACGAGGGTGATCTCCTCAACAGGAGCCTTGCCCTCCTGCGCGGGCCCGAGCGCCAGGCGATCGCCCTGCATTTCGGAGCCGACCTGAGCATCGCGGAGATCGCCAAGCTGACCGGCGAGCCGTTCACGACGATCGAGGGCCGCGTATACCGGGCGCTAGGCAAGCTGCGCGAAGCGATGGACTAGGAAACCGTTCGTACTTCGGCTCGCCAAGGAGAACCATGGCAGGGGTCGAAGAGGAAGCGGACATTAGTTCGGAAAGACGGCGTTGTGCGTCGCCTGCATGTGTATTCCGTCTGGCGATTGGGTAAAGATGCTCGTGCGCACTTCGTCACATCTGTCTCAATAATGCTGCTCGCAGCCCTCATCATCTGGTTCATCCTGGTCATCTCGTTTGTGACCCTCTGCCGCGTCGCGGCAGCTGCGGACGCCAGAGACGCCGCTCTTGCTCATCGCTACCCCTCCGCCTCCACTCGGAGGCACAGCGGCTTCGCGGCCGGGCTCGTCATCTGCGATGAGCAGCCTTCGCTGGTGCTGGCAGAGGAGCGGGCTAGAGCCCGCGACGCCCGAGAACGTGCGGGACGGTACGCAGCAGGATCTTGATGTCCTTCCACAGCGACCAGTTAGCGACATACAGGTAGTCGATCGCAACCATCTCGCCCAGTGGCACGCGCGATGGACCGAGGATCTGCCAGTGGCCGGTCATCCCCGGCATCAACTCCAGGCGCCGGCGGTGCCAGCCCTCCACACGCTGGTCCTCCTCGATAACCAGTGGGCGCGGCCCGACGAGGCTCATCTGGCCTTTGAGGATGTTGAAGAGCTGTGGCAACTCATCCAGTGCGCTCTTGCGCAGAAACCCGCCCACACGCGTCACGCGCGGATCGTCGGCGATCTTGAAGAGACCGTCCTTCGCCTCGTTGCGATGGCGCAGCGAGTCCTTCAGAGCCTCCGCATCGGGGACCATCGTGCGGAACTTGAGCATGTGGAAGCGTTCGCCGTGCTGACCGACACGCAGCTGGCGGAAGAAGACCGGGCCGCGGTCCTCGCGCTTGATCGCCACCGCGATCACGAGCAGCAGCGGCGAGGTCACCAGCAGGCCCAGCGAGGCGCCGAGCAGGTCGAAGGTGCGCTTGACCGCCGCCGAGGAGCGCGTCAGATCAAAGCGCCTAACGCCCATCACCGTCACGCCGTGCAGGTCATCGAACTCGACCGAAGACCCCACCACCTCCAGAAGGCGCGGGAGCACGCTCACCCGGACGCCGACTGCCTTCAGCGTACGCACCAGGTTGAGCATCTCCCCTGAATCGCCGGCGCGCGGAGCGACGATTGCGCGGTGAACGTCGAGCTCGCAGGCCAGGTCGCGGATTTCCCCCAGGCGGGGGGAGGAGATGGCGTCGGTCGACCAGGGACCTGCCATGTCGAGATCGAGGTGCGCGACCATCTTCGCCTTGATCCCGCTGTGCCCGCTCAGCTTGGAGCGGATCGTGTTCGCCAGCGCCCCGTCGCCGATGAACAGACAGCGCTCGGTGGGCGCCATCCACAGCGCGATCGCCCGTGCCACTGTGCGCGCCAGCATCAACAGCGCCCCGAGCACCAGCCATAGAAACAGCGCCTCGTGACGGTCGAGTTCACCCGCAACGATCAGGCCACCGCTCAACCAGGCAACCAGGGCGCAGAGTGTGGCGACGTGGAAGAGCTTGGGCGCCTCATCAAGCGTCGTCTTGCGCAGCAACGTCTCGTCGCGGTCATATAGGCCGAGCACCTTCGCCCCGAGCAGCAGGATCGGCACACCGGCGATGCCCGCCCACGTGAGCTGCAGCGATCTCGAGGAGAGCCCGACCGTGAGCGCAAACGCCCCAACGATCGCAACCACATCGGCCGCGAGCAACATGCGGCGGAACAGCGCGTCTCGCTGCATGCTCGCCGCTGGGCCACGCGCCTCAGTGATCCGCTGCAGCATCGGGCGTCTGATCCCGAGCCCCACGAAGCCGCGATTACTACTCGGCACCGGCGCGAGCTCGAGACGAGCTTGCGTCCCAACCTCACCCTGCATCTCGCCACTCATAGCGCCACCCCCAGCCTCCTTGCTTGTCATCATCGGTCCTCGCATGATGGGCACACGCGTCTCAAACAGATGTTGAGATCCCGCTATCAAACTCAGTCAAGGAGGAATCTCGCACATCTGGCATCCGTTAGCAAGGGGCCCGGTGTCTAAAAAAACGCCCCGGGACTTGGCTCAGTTGCTAGAGATCCGCCCTAAAAGAATCCTGAGCCGGTTACATACGCCGTTTGCATAGGCCGGTTGCCGGGAAGGCCGGTTGCCGCTTGGGCGAATTAGCGGGGGGGTCTCGGCTTGCCTGCGATCGACCAGTACAAAATGATTCTTCTGATCATCATCCTGACGATCTGGATCATCCTCGTCCTGCTTGCCATCGGACTGTGCCTGGCCGCGCGGCTCGGAGATCTCCAGCGCAGCGATGATCCGGACCGGCGCGCGAGGACACCGGCCGCCCGCCGTCATCGCCAAGACCGGTAACACCGCGACCAACTCCCCGGGCCACGCCGAGCCCTACTGTTTGGCTGGGAATGATCGACCTTCACTCTCACGCGCTGCCGGGCATCGACGACGGCCCCGAGACGATCGAGGGCTCGCTCGCGCTCGCGCGGGCCGCCGCAACCGCTGGCACACGCGTACTCGTGGCCACGCCCCATGTCAGCTGGCACTACCCCAATGACGCCAGCACGATCGCCCCGCTGGTGGACGAGCTGAACGTGCGCCTAGCCGCGGAGGAGATTGCCCTGGAGATCCGCGCAGGCGCCGAGATCGCGATGACGCGGCTGATCGACATCGCCCCTGCGGAGCTCAGGAGCCTGCGCCTCGGCGCAGGTCCCTGGCTGCTTGTGGAGCCCCCCTTCGCCCCAACCTTCGCCGGCCTCGACTCGATCCTGCTCGACCTCCAGCGCCATGGACACAGTGTCCTGCTCGCCCACCCCGAGCGCTGCCAAGCCTTCCACCGCGATCCGCAAATGCTCTCCTCGCTCGTTCGTGCGGGTGTACTCACCTCGATTACCGCTGGCTCACTCGTGGGACGCTTCGGCGGGGAGGTGCGCCGCTTCGCGCTGGGTCTCGCACGTGAGGGACTGATCCACAACGTCGCCTCCGATGCCCATGATGACGTTCGCCGCCCGCCGGGAACAGCCGCCGAGCTGCGGCAAGCGGGCCTCGAGCCGCTGGCCGAGTGGCTCACCGAGCAGGTGCCCGCCGCGATCCTCAGCGGTGCGGAGATCCCGGCCCGGCCCGCGGTGGAGCTGCCGGGCATCGAGCCGGCGCGGCGAGCGTGGTGGCGCCGGCGCCACTAGGCTTCGCAACCTATGTCGAGTGAAGCGATGCAGGCCGGCTCGGCGCCACGAGGGGAGCACGCCGTCGCAGCGCTCGAGCGCGAGCAGCTGCCGCTGCTCGGGCTGGGGGCGCTCATGCTGCTCGCGCCGGCGGCGTTGATCTACCTGTCCTTCAACGCGGGTGGCTACTTCCCCAGTGCCCCCGGCTTTGTGGCGATTGTCTTCGCCCAGGCGCTGATCCTGCGCTCGACGCTCGCCGGACGCCCGTTCGAGGGTTTCAGCCGGACGCTGGCCATCCCCCTGACGGCCCTCGTTCTCTATGCCGCCTGGCAGCTGGCCTCGACGCTCTGGTCTCATGCCACCTCGGCCAGCCTGGACAGCTATGACCGCACGCTGCTCTATGTGCTCGCTTTCGCGCTGTTCGGCTCGCTGCGCTACACCCCACAGCGTATGCGCTGGCTGCTCAGGGCGCTGGTCGCCGGAATGGCCGCGGTGTGCCTGATCGGCCTGATCTCTCGCGTTCTTCCACACGCTTGGCCCACCGCGAGCAGCTTCTTCAACGACCGGCTGAACTATCCACTCACGTACTGGAACGCGGAGGGCATGCTCGCGACCACGGCGCTGATCCTCGGCTTCCACCTCAGCGCCGATCGCGACGAGCACTGGAGCGTGCGGGTCCTGGCCGCCGCGCTGCTACCGGCGATTGCGGCGACCCTGTTGCTCACCTTCTCGCGCGGAGCGATGGGGGTCGCCATCGTCGGCCTGCTTGCTTACTGCATGCTGACACGCCTGCATACCCTTCCCGCCACGCTGCTCGCGACGGTGCCGTCCACCGCGATCGCGCTGCGCTCGGCGTGGGACGCCACACTGCTGGCCAGCAGCAAGCCCACGAGCGCCGCGGCTGTCGCCCAGGGACGCCACGTGGCGGCCGTGGTAGGAGCATGCATGCTGGGCGCGGGGCTGCTGCGGGGAGCTCTGCTTATCATCGACCGCCGGCTCGGTGAGGTGCCGCTGGTCCGCACCCCCCCGCACCTGGCTGTGCGCGCCGGAGCGGGCGCGGCGGCCACCGTGATCGTCCTCGCGATTGCTCTCGCGCTCGGGGCTTGGGGCTTTGCGCACCGCGAGTACGACAAATTCGTCCGCCACAACAACGAGGCCCCCATAGCGCAGACCCGCGACCGGCTCTCCGACCCCGCGAACAACGGCCGGCTGTCGCTGTGGAAGGCGGCGGTGCACATCTACGACACGCAGAAGCTGCACGGCACCGGCGCCGGCACCTACCAGCTCTACTACCCCCGCTATCGCACAGAACGGCTCTACGTCGTCGATACTCACTCGCTCTATCTGCAGAGCCTGGCCGAGCTAGGCGTCGTCGGCTTCGTGCTGATCCTGCTCGTCGTGCTCGGCATCCTCGGTGGACTGGCGGCACGGATCCGCGGACCGGACCGGGCGCTGTATGCGGCGCTGCTCGCGGCGACGCTCGCCTGGGCGATCCACCAGGCATTCGACTGGGACTGGCAGATGCCCGCGGTCACGCTCGGCGTGTTCATGCTCGCGGGGCTCGCGCTCGCGCGCCCCGCTGACGGCGGGCCGGGTCGCTTCGGGCTGCCCGCCGGGCGCACGCTGGTCGGGCTCGGATGGCTCGTGCTCGCCGTCGCGCCACTGCTGGTGAGCATCTCCTACGCGCGCCTGCAGCAGAGCGGAGCGGAGCTCAAGAGTGGCAACTGCACAAGCGCCAAGCGGGAGGCACTGTCCTCGCTGTCGCTGTCGGCCAAGCGCCCGCAGGCATATGTGATCGCCGGCGTCTGCGACCTGCAGCAGGGCTTCGCTCAGGCGGCGGTGCCAGCGATGGCCGAGGCGGCCACGCTTACACCACAGAGCTGGGAAGACGCCTACTGGCTGGCCGTCGCCCGCGCTGCCGCCGGGCTTGACCCTCACGCGGCGATCCGCCGCGCGATCGCGCTGGACCCGCTCGAGCACGGCCTGCGCAACGCCGCCCAGAAACTGAGCGGGAACGATCGCCGCACCTGGGAACTCGCAGCCCCCCGCCTGCGCCGCGAAGCCCTTACCTCGGGCAAGTTCGCAATTACGAATCTTTGAGCCACGTCTGTCGGAAAACGTCTCACCCGTTCGTATCGGTGGTCAAAGGCATTTTTTCGCCAACCCATTCAGGAGGCCGGAGACGAACATGAGGCGCAAGCACGACGCACACAAGGACGAGCTGGAGGGCGTCGCTCAGCGCCTGCGCAATGAGCGCCCCGAGTTGAGCCCGCTGGAGCTCGACCGGATCAAGACCACTGCGATGTCGCGTGCCAAGGCCAAGAGCAGCCGCGGCCGCGCAGGTGCTCGCCGCCTCGCCACGGCAGGTCTGACCGTCGGCCTGCTGGCCGCCGGCACGGGCGGCGTCATCGCCGGTGAGCACCACGGCAACAACGGCGGCAACGCCGCGAACACGCAGTACGGCGGCGAATGCAACATCAGCAACGGCAACGGCAACAGCGGTAACCACAACGGCAACGACAACGAAAACAACGCCTGCAACGAAAACACGTTCATCACCACCACCAACACCAACTCCGGTGGCACGACGATCAACAACTACTTCTCGACGGTCACGGTCAGCGCCACGCCGACCACGACCGCGAGCAGCGGCGTGCAGGGCGCGAAAACGACCAAGGCGAAGACGAGCAAACGTCACATCAAAATCCACATCAACCTCTCGCGTAAGTCGCACCTGCGGAAGGTGACCCTGAAGGTCAACGGCAAAATCCTCAAGGTGCTGAAGGGCAAGCAGGCATCGGCCAACATCAACCTGGTCAACCTGCCTTGCAGTAGCGGCAACACGACGGTCACGATCACCGCGGTCACAAGCAGCGGTAAGACCATCACGGAGAGCCACACCTACCACCTGTGCCAGGCATAGAGCCCGGGCAGGCAGTCTGACGCAGCGGTCGCATGGCCCTGGGGAAACCTCTCCCCGGGGCCATGCTTCCATTTCTTCACATCCGATTCCCACCGATGCCCATCATTAGGAACCCATGGCTCACGAACTGACGCGTCCGCCCAGCCGGGCCACTCCACACAGAGACGCCAGAATGTCGGGTCGCATGCGCAGCGACACCTTCGAGCGGCTGCACGAGGAACACGCCAAGCGGCTGTCCTCCTTCCTGCTCTACCGCACCGGTAACCAGGCGCTGGCCGAAGACCTGCTCGCGGACACCTGGGAGCGGGTGCTGCGCTCGCGCCATCGCTTCGATCCGCGGCGGGGCTCAGAGCGCCGCTGGCTGTACACGATCGCCCTGAACCTGCTGCGCGATCACGCCCGCCGCCAGACCAACGAAGAGCGGGTGCTGCGCGACGCAAACGCAGGATCAACGCTCGAGGCATCCGATCCTGGACTGGCTGCGGTGGAGCACCGGGACGAGCTCTACCGGGCCCTCGCCGGGCTCAACGACTCCGAGCGCGAGGCGCTCGCCCTGCGCTTCGGCTCCGACCTGAAGCTGCGCGACGTGGCAAAGGTGCTCGGCGAGAGCGAGAGCGCCGTTGAGGGCCGTATCTATCGCGCCCTCGGCAGGCTGCGCGAGAACCTCGACTGATCAGGACTCCCTACGAGGTTTCCACGCAGCACCCGCTGACCGTCAGCGGTGGCCGCAGCGGATGGCCTTCGGGCTGGCCCGACCCGGAGATCGAGCGGTCGGCGTGGACGGTCACCCGGAAGCGCACACGCGGGGGGCGCGGGTAGCGCACGACGCAGGTCCAGGGATTCCCGAGCGCACCGTGGGAGGGCGAGCTGCAGCGCGCCTGCAGCGCACGGGCGGGCGGGCCTCCCGGGCGAGAGTCCCTCGTTGTCAGGAGCAGCGCCTGCAGCGCCGCCGGGCCCACCGGCGCCAGGGACTGCTGCTGAAGGACGAACTGGGCGTTTCCTTCGCGGCTCTCGAGCGCCACCACGGTCCCCCCGATCCCCACCGCCAGGATCAGCGCGACGAGCACCCCCGGCCGTCTCACGCGTACTTGCCTCTCATCTCCGCTTGAGGATAAAGCCACCGGCAAGCCAGGATGCCCGCTGGAGAGCGCCGTTCTCCGTCCACAGGACGCAACGGGGCTCAAATAGGCACGCCTCGCAGCCGATACGGCGGTGTGCACAACCTTCGAATGCTGCTGAGCACCACCGTCGCGATCCTCGCCTGCGCCTGCGCCGGCACGGTTCCCGGCACCGCCGTGGCGCAACCCAGCGCGGTCCGCTTTGCGCTGCCAGCAGCGAGGGCTCAGACGCACAACGCCCGCAAGCGCAAGCGGCACTTCTCGCACAGCGCCTGCCGGGCCTCGAGGCACCGCCGCAAGGGCCACTCGGCGTGCCGTTCCCATAGAGCCCATCCCGGCCGCTCCCACGCGACACGCAACCGCTCTGCACGCCGCGCGCGAGCCAGCCGGCCTCTCCCAGCCGCCTCCGGGGCGAAGACCGTGACGGTCTCGCTCTCCCCGGAAGGCTCGCCGGCGCTGGCGAGCGTGCTCTCCACGCCTTGCCAGAACACCGACCTCTTGCCCGCGCCGGGCAATCTCGCAGAGATCAGTGCCGCGACCCTTTGCCTGGTAAACCAAGAGCGCGCACGCAACGGCGAGCTGCCCCTGCACCTAAGCAGTCAGCTCGATGAGGCCGCCCAGAGCCACAGCGACGAAATGGCCAGCGAGAACTACTTCGCCCACGTCGCACCAAACGGCCAGACCCCGGTTGGCCGTGTGCAGGACACCGGCTACATCCCCAGCCCCCAGGCCGGTTATACGCTCGGCGAGAACATCGCCTGGGGCACCCTCCAGCTGAGCACACCGAGCGCGATAGTCGCGTCGTGGATCGCCTCACCCGAGCATCTCGCGAACATCCTCTACAGCCCTTACCGCGACACCGCGATCGGCGTCTCCCCCGCGGCGCCCGCCTCGCTCGCCCAAGGCCAGGCCGGGGCGGTGTACACGCAGGAGTTCGGCGTGATCGTCAGCTGAGCTACTCCGGGACCGAAGTGCCGGGCCCGGACAGCTCAAACGCCGAGTGCAGCGCCTGCACTACGCGGGGCACGCACGATCGGTCGATAACGCAGGAGATCTTGATCGGCGAGGTGGAGATCATCTCGATATTCACGCCCTCCTCAGCGAGCACCCCGAATACCTTCGCGGCGACGCCCGGGTGTGAGCGCATGCCGGCGCCGATGATCGAAACCTTGCCCATCTCCTCCTGCGCGATCAGCTCTGAAAACGCCTCGCCCGCGAGCGGCTCGAGCGCCGCGCGCGCCGCGCGCAGGTCCTCGCGCGGGACCGTGAAGGAGATCTCGGCCCGCCCGCCCGCCGACGTGGGCACGTTCTGATCGATCATGTCCACATCCACATTCGCCTCGGCCAGCGCCTGAAAGATGCGCGCGGCCGCGCCCGGCTCGTCGGGAACGCCGACGAGAGTGACCCTCGCCTCGGACGTCGAGTGAGTGACAGCGGTGATGAGAGGCTTCTCCACAGGGTCCATGTTCTCTGCTTCCGGCACCACCACGGTACCGGGACAGTCATCGAAGGACGAGCGGCAGTGGATGCGCACTCCGTGGTTGCGCGCGTACTCGAGCGCGCGCAGCTGCAGCACGCCCGCGCCGGAGGCCGCCATCTCAAGCATCTCCTCGAAGGAGATCGTCTCTAGCTTGCGCGCCTGCGGCACGATCCGCGGGTCGGCAGTGTAGACGCCCGCGACGTCGGTGTAGATCTCGCACTCCTCCGCGCCGAGCGCCGCGGCGACGGCGACGGCCGTCGTGTCCGAGCCGCCGCGGCCGAGCGTGGTGACGTTCTTGGCGGTGGTCGACACGCCCTGGAAGCCGGCCACCAGCACAATCGAATCCTCGTCGAGCGCCTCTCTCACGCGGTCCGCGCGCACATCGATGATCCGCGCCTTCGTGTGCGACTCATCGGTCACGATCCCCGCCTGGGAGCCCGTCAGCGAGATCGCGCGATGGCCGAGGTCGTTGATCGCGATCGCACACAGCGCACAGGAGATGCGCTCGCCGGAGGAGAGCAGCATGTCCATCTCCCGCGGGTCCGGAGCAGCAGAGACCTCCTCGGCCATCGCGATCAGCTCATCAGTCGTGGAGCCACGCGCGGAAAGCACCGCGACCACACTGAAGCCCGCCTCGCGCTTGTCGACGATGCGCTGCGCGGCGCGCTTGATGCGCTGCGCATCGGCGACCGAAGTGCCACCAAACTTCATTACTATCACGTTACTATTGGGGCTACAGGAGGTATCGTCGTGTTGCGGCTTGATGGCTATATCCGTGTGAGTAGGGTTGGTGGCCGGATCGGGGAGAGCTTCATCTCTCCGGAGGTGCAGCGAGAGCAGATCGAAATGTGGGCGAAACTGATGAGTGCCCAGATTATCGAGTGGCACACCGACCTCGATCAGTCGGGCGGCACGATGGTTCGCCCGGCGTTTCAGCAGGCGTACGACCGCGTCTTGCGTAAAGAGACGGGCGGGCTGGTCGTCGCGAAGCTCGATCGCTTCGCGCGCAGCGCCGCCGAGGCGGGCCAGGTGGTGCGCCAGATCCTGGATGCGGGCGGCGTGTTCGCCAGCGCGGCTGAGAGGATCGATCCGACTACGCCGTTCGGGAAGTTCGGGCTCACGATCATGTTCGCGATGGCCGAGCTCGAGCTCGATCGGATCACGGAGAACTGGCATGAGGCGCAGGGGCGAGCTATCGCCCGTGGACGGCACCTGCGCGCGCCGTTTGGCTATCGCGTGGGAGATGATGGCCGCCTGGTGGCGGACGAGAACGCCGAGTTCGTGAGCGAGGTCTTTCGTAAACGCGCGGCGGGCGGCGGATGGGCGGAGCTGGCGGCGTGGCTGAATGAACACTGCAAGCCGCCGAAAAGCAATCGATGGACAACACGAACGGTAAAAGTCCTGATCGGGCGGCGGGCGTATCTCGGCGAGGCCCATCACGGCGAGCACGTCCACCCCGACGCGCACGAGCGTCTGGTCGCCCCGGAGCTGTGGCAAGCCGCTCAACGCCGCGTGCTGGCCTCTCGGCCCCCACGCGGCGTACCCGGCCTGTTATCGGGGCTCGTGCGCTGCGCAGCGTGCAGGCACTCGATGCGCCCCACCAACGACAACAAACCCCGGCGCGACAAAAAAGGCAACTACCCCGGGCAATACCGCTGCATCTTGCATCACGGCGCTGGTGATTGCCCGGCAGGGGCGTCGGTGGTCAGAAAGACGCTCGACAACTATGTGGTCGCGCAGTTCGCCGCTCATCTTGGGGACGTTGCTGGGCAGACGCTCGTCTCAGCCCCCGAGGTCGAGGGCGCCTACGAACGCTTGCAGGAGGCCGAAGGCGAGCAGGCGGCGTTCAGGGACGACCTGCGTATCCGCTCGGTGCTCGGCCAAGACGGCTTCCTCGCCGGCCTGCAGGCCCGCACCGCGGCTGTCACAGCGGCGCAAGAGGCGCTCGATCGTGCTCAGGCCGGATCACCGCCGCCGGACCTTGGCGGCTCCCTCGACGATTGGGAGAGCCTTTCGGTTCTTGAGCGCCGCGCGCTGCTGCGCTCCGGGATCGACTGCATCTTCGTGCGCCGCGCGAGGGTCAAGGCGCCTATGCACGAGCGCGTCCGCATCCTCTGGCACGGAGAGGCGCCGAACGACTTGCCCCATGCCGGCGTCCCCGGCAAGGCCATCGTCCCGTTCGACTGGCCGGACGATCCACTCGGTACCGGGGTGCCGGCGGCGTAGGATCTCCGCATAAGTGCGGGCGACCGCGTCCTTCGCCAGCGCGTTCATGCGCCGCACGCCGTGAACACGGCGTAGCAGTTTCAACACTACGCCCCGCGGCTCAGATGAGGCAACCCTCACCGGAGAGCCACTACGAGCGCCGCTCCGGCCCAGGCGCCTGCGCCGAGCGAGGGGAAGTTGGTCAGCAGGCGATGCGCTGTGCTGACGTTGAGGGAGTGTTTTCAGGGTGCGGCGCATCATTGCCTCCAATCATTTTCAGTGGTCGGTCCTGGCGACGGGCCTCAAGCGCCCTTTCGAGCTGGGCCCGTCGGGAGGGCCGGGCGTACTTTTGACGCCCTCGATTTTGAGGGCGGTGGTTTTTGATTCCGTCGGCCCGACCTCGCGGCGATGAGCGGGGCCGCCGCCACACGCTCCCCTCGGTGATGCGGTCATGGCGGAGGTGCTCAGCACCGGCCCCGGAGCTATGCCGCAGCCGGTAGCGCTGCATTGGTGGGTTCGGGGGTGTAGTTGCGGAGCTTGTCGATGCGTAGCTCGGTGAAGTCGTGGTCCGTGCCGGTGAGCGCCATGAAGGGGATTGGGCGGTCGTATAGGAGCACGTGAACTTGTAGGAAGTCGGCGAGCTCGTCGGCTTGCCCAAGGCTCGCGGCATAAGCATCGGCGGCGTACTCCCGTTCACGCCAGTAAGCACCCCAAAGCGGTGCGGTGATGCGCAGCGCCAGCCCGCCCCGTGCGAAAGAGAGCATCTTGCGGACGACCCACGAGAAGATGACGACTGCGATGAGGACGTTGATCGTTTTCGGAGTGACGTGGATGTTCGCGGCGACATCCACCGCACTGGGACCGCTGTAGGCCGGGTCCTCGGGGTCTTTGGGAGGTCTTGGCGCCTGATGAATCACAAGCCGGTTCAACGCAAGCGTCAGACGGCCGTCGAGGCTGCCGAGATGATTCAGCTCATGCCCAAGGACTTCAGCGACATCCATTTCCAACAGACCCCTGGACAGCATTAGCGAGTCACCGCAAACCCCGGTATCCGGCTCGTTCAGATCAAGCACAAACCAGCTTGCGGGCAAATGGAGCGGCTTCTCACTGTGTGCCTGGAGGTGCTCGACAGCGTCCTGATAGGCCAACTGCTCACGCTGTGATGGTTCCCTGCCACCCGTATGCTGGCGCCACCACCAGCCACTACCCGCGGGCGTAACCAACGCCAACACCGACCACAACGTCGGCACCAAAGCAACCAAGAACAAGACGTTGCTGGGGAGCCCCGGCCCATCAGCAATCCCCACGATGATCCCCACGAACGCGACAAGCAGAACCCGCACGACGATCACAGGCAATTCAACCGCCACGGTCAGCAAATAGAGCAGCAGTCCGCTGGGCTGAAACGTCACACGAGGGCGCATAATGCTCTCCCCTTTGCTTAGTCAGAACGGTAGATCCATTACCCCCTCCGACGAGGAACCCACAAACGGGACACTCCCCACACATTTCCATCGCTGCCACGGACCCGTGCTCCCCACGCGCGGCGCAAAAAGCCCACGCACAGCGAGGTTCTGGTGGTTTTCCAAGCCGTTTTGGGCTCTGAACAGACTCGGCATGAAGAAAAAACCCATACCGAATGGGCCACCCGCGCGCCGCGCTATCGCTTTGCTGGTCACCCGAGCCGTCTGAGAAGATCCGGCTATCGTTCGGTGGCTGGAATGGCCGCGGTGAGGCGGGAGGGCGTTTGTGACCGGTTTGACGAGACGGCTGTATCTGCGCACTTTTTGGGTCGCGCTGGTCCTCTCGTGCGTCGTCCTGGCCAGCGTCTTGCTGTTCGCTGCCCCACCAGCGCCAGCGAACGAAGTCGAACGCCCCACGATCGACGGCACGAAAGTGACGAACGTCACCGAAGATAGCGTCACTTTGGTCGCGCAGATCAACCCACACGACATTGAAGGCGAATACGAATTCAAGCTGGTGTGGCAGGGCTCCCCTCCCGCCTTCCGGGGCGAACCCATACCCGGGGGCGCGCAGGTGCATCAGGGGACGCTTGCCGGCGGCGCTAGCGATCAGACCGTGAGCGTCGTCATGACGGGTCTGCAATCCGGCCATCTGTACTGGTACGTGGTAGTTGCGACCAACTCTGACGAGCGAGCCAAAACTGAACCCACGTCTTTCAACTTCCATTACAGCGGCGGCTTCCCCGAAGGCGTCGGCGGCGCGCCCTACGAAGGGGAACTCCCAACAGAGGGAGAACTCGACGTAGCCGAAGAACGGGCGGCCCAGATCTGGAGGGAAACCGAAGCAGAACGACAGCGACACAAAGCCAAGGAACAGGAAGAACGGCAAGCGGCCGAAAGGGCCACGCTCGCCGCCGAAACAGCCGCGCTGAAACGACGTGAGGGAGAAGAAGCCGCGGCAGCGAAGCCGCCAGCTGCTGTCCCCGCATGCGTCGTGCCGTCGCTGCGGGGCCACACGCTGCGCGCCGCCCGGCGCGCGATCAACAAGGCCCACTGCCGCCTCGGGAAGGTCAGCCAGCCCCACCGCCACCGGGGGGCGCTCATCGTCATGAGACAGACCCCCAGCCACGGTACGAAGCTCGCGGGTCAAGCGGCCATTGAGGTTGTACTGGGACGACGCAATCCAGACATAGCCCGCGCGCCTGACCGTCACGCCCTATGACGAACATCAACGATCCCGTGTTTGACGAGCCACGCGAGCTTGTCAGCGACCTCGTCATGTTCGTCCTTGAAGCGCTGCGCGAGGTCCGCGGCCAGTCATTGACGCTGCCGGAGAAGCCCGTCACGGCCATCCCGCGCGTGTTGCGGTTGGTCTAGACCTCGATAGCCGGACGCCGCGCACGGGGAGGGCCGGTTTCCGCTCCAGGGAACTGCTCTACATATTTCGAAAGCGCTCGGTAGCATTCTCGCGCGATGAGCGACATCATCAGCGACGCTGCAGATTCGATCGTGCCCCTCCTGTCGATGGGAGCTGGGGCGGCTGCGCGCGACGTCGCTGAACGGGGAGGGGTCCAGCTGTCCGAGGCCGTCTCAGGGATCCTCGCCAGGTTGCGTGCTCGCCTCAGAGGCGAGACGCCCGCGAGAACGAATGTTGAAGCTGCGTTGAGGTCGGCAATAGCCGATAGTCAGCTGAGCAGAGATGACTTGAAGCTCCTCATCTCGGTAGGACAGCATGCTGGTGGCATCCATGTAGAGGGAGACGTGTGCGCCAAGAACGCGATCATCGGCTCCACGGTGCATATCGACGGAGACTTCAACGCGTGAGGGGTGCAAGCGAGCCAGAACCCAGTGATCGGGAACAATCTTCCCCTGCTAACGGTTCCGAGGAAAGCGAGACGACTCGCAAAGCGGATAGCCTGAATGAGGAAGCGGAGGGCATTGCGAGGGACGACGAAGACGGATCCGAGGGAGAACTTGGCGGATCCGAAGGCCGGGGTCACGACGAACGGGTTGTAACCAAGACCGTTCAGGCGAAGAACAGCTTCAGTGACTCATACATAAGGGTCGAGGGAGACTTCATCATCGGCGACGACGAACGCCTAGCGGTACCCGTCGCCGACGTAACTCGCTCGGTAGAGATAGCCCGCGACACGTTTGTCGAGCCCGACTATTTCCCAATGCTTGAAAGGACCCTCGCGGAGCCGAAGGTGATCCTACTGGCCGGGGCAGCATGTGGAAAGCGGACCGCGGCCGGCGTCGCGCTAAAGCTCACGAACCACAACCCGATTCTTCAGCTGCCATCAGACATGGCGGTGCGAAGTCTTGTTGATGGGATCAAGGAGGTTTGCAAGAAATCGCCAGCTGCGGGCATCGTGATCGAGTCGGTGGACTCCAAGACACTTGCCACGCTAACCGGCTTTGAGCTAAATCGATTGGACAAGGTCCTTTCCGGCGGAGCCGCAGTGGTACTTACGACTCAATCGGTGAAGGGCTTGCCACAGGACATGGGCGGGGTGAAACTTTTTGAGTGCTCATCGCCAAACCTTGCGCAGGTCATTGAACGAGCCGGGGTTAGTGCGTCCGAGACTCAAAAGAGGGCGATAGATGCGCTTAGCCTGCTTCACGATCACATGCTCTCGCCTAATGATGCCCTGACCCTGCTCGAGCATGCCCGCGAGTCAGATCAATCTCCCGAGCAACTGGCTCAGGCATTCGACGGTAAGGCCACCGATGTTGCGCTTGACCAATGGTTGAGTACCAAGCGCACCGCGGAGCACGTCGCCTCCCTTGTCGCAGCGGCCGCGCTTGACGGCGCCCCCAGCGTCGACGTGGACCTAGCAGCGGAGACGCTGTCTGAGATATTCGCTCCCGAGGCCAAGCAGAACACTAAGCGCGTCAAGACGTTCAGAGTCGGAGACCGTGGCTGGCCGGAGGATGTCATCACCATGACACAGACGTCAGTCAGCACACACCTCGGCTACCACGAAATGGAAGTCGTGGAAGTGTGCCCGCCGCACACACGGGCGCGCATAATCGTCTACCTATGGCGGCACTTGGGGGCAGATTTTCGTCGTCCATTCACTCAGTGGCTTCGAGACCTCGCCGACCATCAGAGCGACGAGATGCGCCTAGGCGCCGCCGTGACCGCTGGTGTCCTGTTCGCAGTCGACCCCGTCATGGCTGAACGGGAGCTGATCAAGCCCTGGGCACTAGACACAACATTCTCGCGCCGCCTATGCGCAGCGATTGCTCTGGGTGCACCGGTGGCAATTGGAGCGGACCCCGCTGGCGCCCGAGCACTCGCTAGGAACTGGAGCAACTCGCCTGACCTACGGCTTCAGCATGTCGCCGTGCTTGCCTACGGTGGACTACTGGGCGCATGGGATCCCGGATCAGCAGCAGCAGTGCACCTCTGGCGGATCGCGACCGAAACACCCGAGCTAGCAAACGCGGCCGACATCTCCCTCGCTTCATTGATGGCCGCCGGAAGCTCAGCTGCTCGCATCCGAGCAACGGTGCTGGGGCTGATCTTCGCCCAAGTGGACATGGAGCGTGTACCCAGGCGGGCATACGCGCTGTTGCCACTCATTCTAAGACACCTGACCGCACCTGGAGACATCCCTCGCGACTCCTTGATGGCGCTGCTCAATGCACCACAGGAGAAAGAGTCCTTCCAGACGCTCGCAAAGCTCATCGCAAACACGTTCAGTGCCCCGAGCGGATACGACAGCGCTCGCGCCTCGCTGGAGATTCTGCTCCGAGCGATGGCGGACGGTCGCCTCGAGCACAAAGCGGTTTCCAGCATGGTTGCTGAGGTGCGCCTGGCCGCTCGCGACAGCGACGCGGTTGACGCGCTGGACGCCCAACTTGAACGCCTGCTCTGGGCCAACGCCCGCGAGGATCCAGTAATTGCTGACGCCGCTCGTTCAGTACTGAACGAGTTCTTCCCATCTAGCTAAGGAGACATTTTGGAGCATCCTGACGACTTCTCCCCAATCGTGGAACAAGGCGAGTTTGAGGCGGCGACAGGTATGCTCGGGCGCTTCAAGCGAAGGCGCGAATTGCCGTCAGTTAGTGTCGGCGTAGCGCTCGTCCTAGCGGATAAGGACGGCAAGCCGGTAGCCGGCGGTGAGCAGATTTCAGGCGGCGAAAAGTACTGGGCTAAAGCAACATCTTGGATCAAGGTAGACGTCTCAGAGCACACGCTGGAATTCACGATTCCCTTCCCGGATCCTAGTGGGAGGGCAGGTTTTACAGCCACAGTGACCGTTGGTTCGGCGATCGTCGACTCGCCGACGGTCGCAGCGTCGGGCGTGACGAGTGTCAAGGGCTTTCTCGAGCCGGCGCTCAGCGAAGCAGTCGCCAATTGCGCTAGCAGTG
>JBIOEX010000012.1:0-61760 GCA_044446485.1 Solirubrobacterales bacterium | reverse complement strand
GGTGTAAGGGGCGGTGTGGCGGGGGGTGTCACTGGCGCAGTGGTGCTCGGGGTCGTCGTGGGCGTGGTCGGAGTGGTTGGCGTCGTTTCGGCCGTCATGCCGATCGTGATCGTCACCGTGGCGCCCATGCGGGCGTGGGAGCCCGCGGGCGGGCTCTGCTTCAGGACGTGCCCGACTTTGGCCACTTCGCTCGTCGGTTCGGTAACCGTATTGACGGTGAAGCCCGCTCTTTCAAGCGCGGCCGTGGCGGCCACTTCGGTCTTGCCTTCGACGTGCGGGACGGCTACTTCCTTTGGCGCCTGTGCCACCACCAGGTTCACCTTTCCACCGGCGTCCAGCGAGCTTGCGGCGGCCGGCGACTGCGACAGCACCGTGCCCACGGTCTGAGCGGCCGAGACCTGGTGGGTAACCGTCCCGGCCGTCAGTCCCACACTCGTGAGCGCCGCTTCGGCGGCCGGGAGCGACTGGCCGGTCACGTTCGGCACATGCACCTGGGCGGGGCCGCTGGAGACGAACACTGTGACAGGACTGCCGACTCCCAGCACGAGCCCCGCGGATGGGTCGGTCGAGATCACGTGTCCCTGCGCGATCTTGGCGCTTGACTGTTCCTTGCTCGCCGGCTTGAAGCCAGCCGCTCGCAGCTTGCTCATGGCCTTCGCGGCAGTGAGGCCTTCAACGGCTGGCAGCTTCGCGGTGCCGGGACCAGCGGAGACCAAGATGCTCACACGAGTCCCCTTCCCCACTTCGCGCCCGCCCGGCGGCGTCTGGCTGACCACCAAACCGCTTGCGACGCTGGCACTCGCGGTCGTCGCAGTGGTCGGGTTCAGGTTCACGCGTCTCAGCCGTGTCAGTGCGGCCGCTTCAGTCTGACCAACTACGTTCGGCACCTTCACCTGGCCTGGAGAGGAGAGCAGCAGTCCGAGCGCCACCAGCGCAGCGAGCAGCAGCGCCGCGCTCCCCCACAACAGCCAGCGCCGAAGGCGATCACGCTGCTCGGATCCCCGCCCGCCCCTACCGTTCTCAGCGCCGAAATCTCCGGCCGGTGGCAGCCGTAGCGCACCGGACTCCGGTAGCGTCACGCCCACGCTGGGGCTCATGGCTGGCGGAGCGCCATACGGCCCGCCGGTGGCGATGACGGTGTCGGCAATGGCGCCCGCGACGACGCTGCCAGCGCCGGCAGGGAGTCCCTGGCGTGCCTGCTGGAGCGCCACGATGAACTCCTCGGCATCGGCGAAACGCCGTGCCGGGTCCTTGGCGAGCGCGCGCAACACGACCGCGTCCAAGCTTGCGGGAAGGCCCGGCTGGCGCTCGCTAGGCGCTCGCGGCTCTGCGGAGACCTGCTTGAACGCGATCGCCACCGCGGTCTCGCCGTCGAACGGAACCGCGCCGGTCAGCAGCTCGTACAGGATGATCCCAATGGCGTACAGGTCAGAGCGCCCGCTCACCTCATGTCCCTGAGCCTGCTCGGGGGAGAGGTATTGGGCGGTGCCCATGATCGAGCCGGTCAGCGTCATGTCCGAGGCACCCGCCCGGGCGATCCCGAAGTCGGTGACCCGCGCGCGGCCCTCCTCGTCGAGGATCACGTTGTGAGGCTTCAAATCGCGGTGAATGACGCCGCGCTTGTGCGCAAAGCGAGCGGCGCGCAGGATCTGCGTGACGATGTCGATTGCCGTGGCCGGGTCCAGTGCCCCCTGCTCGCGCACGACCGTCTTCAATGAGCGCCCAGCGACGTACTCCATCGCGATGTAATACGTCCCGTTCCACTCGCCGCGGTCGAAGATTCCGACGATATTTGGGTGCGACAGCCCAGCGGCACTCGAGGCCTCACGGCGGAAGCGCTCGACGAACTCCTGGTCTTCGGCAAAGTGATGATGCAGAACCTTCACCGCCAGCTGCCTGCCGAGCAGCTGGTCCCTGGCGAGGTACACGTCGGCCATGCCCCCCGAGCCGAGCCGCGAGATCACCCGATAGCGCCCGTCGATGATCGTCTCTGGCTCAATCATGGCGCGAACCTCAGCAGCACTTCCATCACCTGCCTGGCGACCGGCGCGGCAAACGACGCGCCCTGACCCGGGACGTGTTCGAGGGTCACGGCGATCGCCACTCGCGGATTCGTTGCGGGCGCGAACGCGATGAACCACACATTGTTGATCGCTGCGCCGACCTGTGTCTCGGCGGTGCCGGTCTTGCCCGCCACCTGTACGCCGGGGATCTGTGCCTGGGTACCTGTGCCTTCACTTACCACCGCCTCCATCATGCTCGTCACGGCAGCCGCGGTCGAGGGCTTCATCACGACCGACTGCACGCGCGCGGAGATCCGCTGGATGGTGCGCCCGTCGGGATCGATGACGCGTTCGGTCAGGTGCGGCACCATCAAGCGGCCGCGATTGGCCACGGCAGCAGCGACCTCCGCCATCTGCAGCGGAATCACCTCCAGTTTGTCCTGACCGATCCCCAGGCGCCCGACATCCACGCGCTGGCTGGTGGGGGGCAGGATCTTCCCTTGGCGGTACTCGCCGCTCGAGGACATTTGGCTGGCCGGGTAATCGAGCTGCGGCTTGTGGCCGAAGCCGAAGCGGTTCATATAACGCGCCATCGTCTGCTTGCCGAGCTTCTCGGCCACCTGCGCCCACACTGTGTTGACCGATTTTGCGAGCGCTTCGGTGAGGCTGAGCTGGCCGAGACTCTCGCCGTTGTCATTGCCCAGAGGGACGCCGGAGATGATCACGCCGTTGCGCCCGCTCAGCGTCGACTGCGCGGTGAACTGTCCCGTATCGATCGCCGCGGTTGCCGTCACCACCTTGAAAGTCGAGCCCGGTGCATAGCCGAACTGGGTGGCGCGGTTGACCAGCGGCCTGCCCTGTGTATCGGTGGTGAGCTTTTCATACGCGCCCCGTAAAGGCAGCTTGTTCGGGTCAAAGCTGGGCGTCGAGGCCATCACCTTGACCGCGCCGTTGCGCGGGTCCAGAGCGACCACCGCCCCGTGATGTTCTCCCAGTGCGCTGATCGCTGCCTGCTGGGCTTTTGGGTCGAGCGTGGTCAGGACTTCGTCGCCCTGCGGGCGCTTGCCCTGCAGCTGGTCGAGGATGCTCTGCAGGTTCGTGCCGGTCTGGCCGTTCAGCGCGGCGTTGCGGGAGCTCTCGAGCCCGGTCTGGCCCAGGTCTGGGCTGATGAAGGAGAAGCCGATTGCGTGGGCAAACTCTTCGCCCTTTGGATATGACCGCTGGTAGGTCCCCCCCACGCCTCGCACGCTGTGCGCAAGCACCGTGCCATCCGCGGCGAGGATCCTCCCACGGGCAATGCGTTCCTGCTGGAGCAGCGCGCGGGCGTTCAGCGGGTTGCTGCGCAGCGAGGAGGCTTCGAAGATCGTCCAGCGCGAGGTGAACGCGACGAGCAGTGCGAACAGCAGGACGACGAGCCCATACAAGCGGACGATCGGACGGTTCACCGCGGCCACCTCATTCGAGCTGTCCCAGTTCGAGGCTGTGCATCAGGCCTTTCGCATCGCCTTCCGAGCGCAGTGAATGATCGAGCAGCGTCCGTCGCCGCGCGGGACTCAGCGTCGAGGCGCTCACCCCGGAGACGAAACTCTTGCTGTAGAGCTTCACCCCGCCGGGGAGCTCATAGGGAAAGCCATTGAACAGCGTCACCAGGCCGCGGCTGTTCGTGCCGATGAAGTAGACCGACTGCGAGGCCACATAGGCCCCCGCGCCAAGGACAGCCAGCAGCACGAGCACGACCGCCGCCGTGCCGGCGCGCCGCAGGCGTCTGGACCGCCGGACGGCAGGCGGGGTACCCGGCGGCGGGTGGCGTGGCTCCAGGGGACTGATCGCTCTGGGCGTCTCGGTCACGGAGGCGTTTGCCGGCAGGGCCGGGATGCCAGTCAGCGTGACTGGCCCGTCGGGTAATGAAGACCCGCCCGCCCCGCCGCCCGCCCCGGCCATCTGCACTTCCTCGACACGCAGCAGCACGACCGTGATGTTGTCCCGGCCTCCTGCCTCGTTCGCCGCGGCGATCAGAGCCTCGCCAGCGTCACGCAGGCGCGGGTGGGCGAGCAGGATCCCGGCGAGGCGCTCATCGTCGGGGACCATCGTCGTAAGGCCATCGCTGCATAGCAAGTACACGTCGCCATCGCGAGCGCGGTAGGAGCGGGTGTCGATCTCGACCTCCGGCTCTGGGCCAAGGGCACGCGTGATGACCGAGCGCTGGGGATGCTCGACGGCCTCCTCCGCCGTGAGCTTACCCTGGCGTATGAGCTCATCGACGAGCGAGTGGTCGTCGGTCAGGCGCAGCAGCGCCCCGCCGCGCAGGCAGTAGGCACGGCTGTCGCCGACATGCGCTATGGCCACCTCCTCGGCGCCCACATACAAGGCCGTGAGCGTCGTACCCATACCGGCGTGCTCGGCGTTTGCCTGGGACAGCTCGTGGATGCTGACGTTGGCCGCACGCGCATATGCGGCGAGACTGCCCTCGGCGTCCGCCGTGTCGGGCAGGCCATCCTGGAAGGACTCGACAGCGAGCCGGGAAGCGACCTCTCCGGCCTGTGCACCGCCCATACCATCCGCCACCACGAACAGCGGCGGGCGGGCGAGCATCGAATCCTCGTTTGCCCGCCGCTGGCGCCCCGTGTCGGTACCGGTGTACTGCTCGGCCACGCGCAGCATCAACTCAGTCCACCTCGAATGTGAATTCGCTGTCGCCGATGCGCACGCGGTCCCCCGGATGCAGTGGCCGGGTGCTCTGCAGCAGCTCCTCGTTGAGGTAGGTGCCGTTGGTGGAGTGAAGATCCTCGATGGCCACTATGTTGCCCTGCTCGTACACCCGTGCGTGGCGTGAGGAGGCGAACGGGTCCTCCAGGCGTATCTCCGCGCGCTCGCCGCGGCCGAGCACGATGTCGCCGTCGAGGTCGTAGATCATCCCCGGGTCGTGCCCGGGCGCACGCTCCACCACCAGCCTGGGGGCCCGGTTCCCGACACCGGCGCTCGAGATGCTCGACGCTGAGTACAGCCCGGTCGCATCGGCCGGGATTGCGCCCGGAGCTGTGGGAGCTACGCCGCGCAGGTCCTTCAGCGCGCTGCGCGCCACCCACAGCAAGAACAGGTAAAGCACGGCGAGGAAGCCGAACTTCAGCGCCACCGATACGGGTTCGAGCGTGGTCATCCGAGCTCAAAGGTGATCTCTGTGGAGCCGATCTCGATGCGATCCCCCGGGCGCAGAGGCTGCAGAGATGCAACCGGGCGCCCGTTGACGAGCACGCCATTGGTGGAGCCGAGGTCCTGGAGCGTCCAGCCTTCGTCGTGTGGGCGGATCTCGGCGTGCCTGCGGGAAGCGCCGGCATCCTCCAGGACGACGTCACAGGCACGGCTGCGCCCGATCGTGGCGCCTCCAGGCGGAACGATCAAGCGCCTCCCGGCGACCGCGAGCAGCGCACGAGCAGCACGCCGCGCATGGACTGGCTCCAACGCCTCACGGGTGCGCGCCGATGTGCTGTAGATCATCGTCTGTCCATGTTCTTCATCTTGGAGAACCTCGGCCGGTGCAGGTGGGAGGGAGCGCTCGTCGCTTTGCTCCTCGTGGCGGATCAACTGCGCCTGGATACCGAATTCCCCCAGCGCCAGTTCCTCGTCGGTGTGAAAGGAGACCAGTGGCGGTGAGGCGAGGATCAGCTCCTCGCGGCGTGCATGCTCGAGCAGGTAGCCACAGAGCTCGTCGATCACCTCGTGCTCGACACCCTCATAACGAGCGCGGTCCTGCGGCGAGAGCCACACCGAGTACTCGTTCGGCGCGTACACCCGCGACACCGACGTCGTGCGGTGCTCGTCCATCTCTCGCGCGAGCTTGCGCGCGAGCTCCATCGGGCGCACCTCGGAGCGGAACAGGCGCCCGAAGGTGCCCTCGACGAGGTTGGCGATCGTGGTCTCGACGTTCTTCAGGAGGCTCATGGCAAGGACGACCGGCGCTCGCAGCGGTCGTGGTCCCCCACTTTAAGGGGCTGCGGTCAGACTGGGCCGCGCAGGGCCCGGGCAGCCACGGCCAACAGGCCCCCGAGGACCGCTCCGAGTACGGCGCCGCGGGGATCGGGATACCCGCCAGCCCCGGCGCCGTGAGCGGACAGGCCGCTGTCGAGCGCAGGCGCAGCGGCGGCGATCGCAGCGGACCAGGTCGTGGCCGCCACCACGTCGAGCGCCGCGCTACGGCCACGCACGATCCAGGGCAACAGCGCAGCGCCCACCGCCCACAACGTCGCCCCGAGCAGCAGGCCAAGACTCAGCATGGGCCCAATCACGTGCACGGCTGCGCTTGACAGCGACCCCTCCCACACGGCACGCGCAGGCGTACCCGGCGACGAACCAAGCCATAGATGCCTGCCGGCCAGCGGCTCGGCCAGTGTCATCCACCAGTAGCCCAGCGCACCTAGGGCGGCGCGCGCGCGCCAGTGCGATGCCTGTCCGGCAACGGCGGGGAACGCCCCGGCAAGGCCCGCCAAACCGAGCACCGGCGCGAGCCCGCCTGCCAGCCAGCCCAGTCCGGCGCGGCGTGGCAACAGCGCCAGCGGAACGGCGCCGGCCAGCAACAACAACGCTGCGCCGGGACGTCCGGCCCAGACCTGCCAAACGACCGCCGCCAGCGTGCCTGCAGCCCATACCGCACGCGGCAGCACGATATGACTCCGCGCCGGCGCTTGCTCAACATCCGGGCTCGCCTCGGGTATCGGGTCCGGTCCTACCGTCGCCTTTCCTCGCCATGCGGGAAGCCGGCGCCCCAAGCCCTGTTCGAGGGTGTATTCGAACTCGTCGTGGAGTTCAGCCAGGGTGCCACGGCGGTGCGGATCCGGATCGAGTGCCGCATCCAGGGCACGAGTCAACTCGCGGGGAAGATCGCCGCGACGGCGCTCGAGCGGCGCGATCGGAGCACCGATCCGCCGCGCCGTGTCCGCTGGCGTCGATCCCCGCACGGGATTTACGCCAGCGAGCCCCTCGTACATAACGAGCGCAAGCGCGTACAGGTCGGCGGGCTCAGCGGCCTGCTTTCCCTCGCTCTGCTCGGGTGCCATGTAGGCGAGCGTGCCGAGCACATCTCCGGTGCGCGTGAGCGCGTCTTCGCCGGCCAGCCTCGCGCCACCGAAATCGGTCAGCTTCGCCACCCCACCGCGCTCGCTGGGACTGTGGGGCACGAGCACGTTTTGCGGCTTGACGTCGCGATGGATCACACCGCGCGCGTGAGCATGGGCGAGCGCGTCGGTCAGCGCGAGGCCGATCTCGAGCAGCTCTTCGTCAGCAAGCGACCCGGCGGAGAACAGCTCAGCGAGGGTGTCGCCCTGTACCAACTCGGTGATCAGGTAGAACGCATCGTCCGCCGCGCACGCCTCATACAGGGCAACGATCGCCGGGTGCGCCAGACGCGCGCTGGCGAGCGCCTCGCGAGTCGCCCGCTCGCTGTCGACCGGACCCCCACCCGCCCCGAGCAACACCCGCTTGAGCGCGACCTCACGGTGGAGCTGCTCGTCGTGCGCTCGCCATACCACTCCGAAGCCGCCCGAGCCGAGACGCTCGATCAGCCGGTAACGACCGAGCACGAGCTCCTCGGCACCGGACTGCGCAGCGCCGGGGCCTGCGCCAGGGGAAACGATACGCCGGCGTATGCGCTTGCGCGGGGGAGAATCGCCCCCTGGCCGGGCGTGGACGAGGGTGTCGAGCGAGTCCACCAACTCCCGCATTCGCCGTCCTGAGGCTCCGTCCCTGCCCAGCAGGGCAGGAAAAACCGCACTGACCGAGAAGTTGCAGGATCACGACGTAGGTGGCGGGCAGTCATACTTGGGTCCTTCCGGGAATCCCCTGCAAAGGAGCGGTTGGCTTTGTCGTTCTTCGACGATGGCGAGGAGACAGCAGCGCGGCCAAAGGCTCGAGTGCCGCGTACGCCGCAGCAACCCCGGCCTCGCCGTGCGCAGCACAGCGAGGGATCGCTCCCGCTCGACCAGCACACGCTGATGATCCGCCGGCGCGTGGCGGCCGGCGCCGGCGTCGTGCTGCTGATCGTGATCGTGCTGATCGTGAACGGCTGTTTGAAAAGCCAGCAAAAACAGGCCCTGGAAAGCTACAACCGGGATGTCAGCCGGATCGCGCAGGAGTCCGAACAGCAGGTCTCTCAACCGTTCTTTACGGCGCTCGCCAGCGCCAGCTCGAAGTCAGCACTAGACGTTGAGGTTCAGCTCGACCAGTTGCATATCCAGGCTCAAGGCCTCGCCGCCAGCGCGAAGAGCCTGAGCGTGCCCGGCGCGATGACCGCGCCCCAGCGTGACCTGCTGCTGGTGCTCGGCCTGCGCACCGAAGGGCTCGCCAAGGTGGCGAGCCTCGTACGCACCGCGCTCGGCGGTCAGGCCAAGCAGGCGAACACGCCGATCGCAGGCGATATGGAGATCTTCCTGGCCTCTGACGTGATCTACTCCCAGCGTGTCGTGCCGCTGATCGGACAGACGCTTGCGGCCAACGGCATTCATAGCCTGAGCACCGCCTCCAGCCGCTTCCTTCCCAACACCGGCTGGCTCGACGGGACGACCGTCCTTCAGCGCCTCACCGGCCAGTCGCCCAACCAGAGCTCCCAGGCCGTCACCGGCAACCATGGCAGCGCGCTGAAGGGCGTGGCCGTGGGTACGAACACGCTCGCCCCGGAACCCACCCTCAACCATGTCTCAGGCGGCGGCAGTCCGGCCTTCACCGTCCAGGTCGAAAACTCCGGCGAATCCCCTGAGACGAACGTCAAGGTCGACATCACCATCACCGCCGGCGGCAAACAGTTCAAGGCCTCCAAGGCGATCACCCAGACCGAACCGGGCAAGACGGTCCCCGTCGACATCCCCGTCGCCGGTGTACCGCTCGCTGTGGCCTCGAAGATCCAGGTGAACATCGAGGGAGTGCCAGGGGAGAACGACCTCGAAAACAACAAGGGCACTTTCCTGGCGATCTTCGGAGCGTAGGCCAGGCCGTCATCGCCGGCTGGCTCGGGTGGGTGGGGTTTCCATCGGGCGGGTTTCCATACATGAGAGCGGCTAAGTTGTGCCGGTGGCCAGCACGCTCACCGGCACGCAGGGCATCGTCGCGATCGCAGCCGCGGCGGTGGCGGCGGTGGCGCTGATGGGGTGCGTGGCGCTGATGCTCGCGATGCGGCGCCTGCGCCGGGCCCAGCGGATTGTGCTCGGGGAGCACCCTCAGCGTGACCTCGTGGCCCACTCCGCTGCCATGGAGCAGGCCTTCCAGGCCCTGCGCGAATACGTCGAGGATGCCGCCTCGCGCTTGGACGGGCGGCTCGCCGGAGCCGAGCTCGCCCTGCGTGGAGCGATCGCCCACCGGGCGCTCGTGCGCTACGACGCCTACAACGAGCTCTCCGGCCAGCAGTCGATGTCGATCGCCCTGCTCGACGATCAGCAGTCGGGGATCGTCCTCTCCTGTATCCATCACCGTGACCAGGCACGCGTTTACGCCAAGCAGGTGCATGGCGGACAGGGAGAGCTCGAGCTCTCCCCCGAGGAGGCCGAGGCCGTGCGCCTCGCGGCGCTCTCCCCGCCCGCGGGCGGCGATGAGGCCTAAGACCGGCTACCTCGGCCCCGAGGGGACCTTCAGCGAGGAGGCGCTGCTCTCCAGTGCCGGCCCGGACTCCGTCGAGCCCGTACCGCAGGCGAGCATCTACGACACGATCATGGCGCTCCGCCATGGAGACGTCGAGTTCGCAATCGTCCCGATCGAGAACTCGCTCGACGGCTCCATCAGCGTCACGCTCGACCTGCTCGCCGATGAGGCCCCTGGCTTGCAGATCGTCGGGGAGACCCTGCTCACCGTTTCCCACTCGTTGATTGCATCGCAGTTGGTCGGATTGAAAGACATAAATACGGTCATTTCCCACCCACAGGTCCCAGGACAATGCGTGCGCTTCCTGCGCAACGAGCTCGCACACGCGGACATCCGTCCCGCCAGCTCGACCGCCCAGGCGGTCAGAGAAGTGGTCGCGAGCACCGGGCAGGGGCTTGCCGCGCTGGGCACGAGGCTCGCGGCAGACATTTACGGCGCCACTGTCATCCGCGATGGCGTGCAGGACCGGGACGACAATGAGACACGCTTCGTCTGGCTCGCGCGCTCAGAGCATCCCTCCCAGCCACCGCTGCACGCGAGCGCGCGAGCGCAATGGAAGACATCGCTCGTCTTCTGGGGCGCCGGAGCGGACAGTCCCGGCTGGCTGGTGCGCTGCCTGAACGAGCTCGCCCGGCGGGAGATCAACCTCACCAAGATCGAGTCCCGCCCCCGCCGCGAACGCCTCGGGCACTACATGTTCTTCGTGGATCTCGAGGGCAGCCTGCCAGCCGAGCAGGGGGTTAGTGACGCCGTTGCAGGCATGCGCGAGATCTGCGAGGAGGTACGCGTGCTCGGGTCCTACCCCGCGGCCTAGGGTGGGCGGGTCGATACACTCCGCCACGCAGTGGATGCCACCGTTCCACTTCTAACGCGTAGACCCGTGTCGGCACCCGAATATCGGCGACGCGGTCCTGACAGTGGCCGGGTGCTCGTCCTCAACGCGACGTATGAGCCAATCAACGTGTGCACAGTCCGGCGCGCCGTGGTGCTCTTGCTGAAGGACAAGGCCGAGCTGCTCGAGCGCGGCGGCTGGGAGCTGCACTCTGAGAACGCGACGCTCGCGCGGCCGGTCGTGATCCGCCTGGTCAGTTATGTCCATGTCCCCCGCGACGCCCACCGGCGCAAGATCACCCGCCGGGCGGTGTTTGCCCGGGATGGCTGGACATGCCAGTACTGCGGCTCGCACTCGAACCTTACGGTGGATCACGTGATTCCCCGCTCCAAGGGCGGGTCCTCGAGCTGGGAGAACATCGTCGCCTCCTGCGCCCCTTGCAACCGGCGTAAGGGCGACCGGCTTCCCAAGCAGGCGGGGATGCACCCGCGGCACGCCCCGCACACGCCCCGCGCGGAGATCTTCATCCACGTCGCCAGCCCGACGATCCCGACGGCGTGGCTGGCCTACCTGCCGCAGGCCGCATAAAGAGCGGAGGGCGCCTGGACCCCAGGCGCCCTCCGCACAACTGCCCTGACTGGACGGCCGAGACGGCCAAAACCTCTGCCGGGGGGACCAGAACCGGCAACCGTCTCGGGGTGTCCCGGTTGGATTCCGCCAAGCGGTCCAGCCTTTGGCCTAACCCGAAAGGACGCGCGGTCCTCGAGGGATAAACCCTTTCCTCCGACCTAGCGGCCGGGCACCTCCAGAGTCCCGCAAAAACTGTCAGCCAACGTTAGGACCACCTCCTTTCTCTGGTCTGGCCAGAGTAGCGGACGGGGGTGACGCTCAGCAAGTGCTTGGGAGCACTACTGCTCTTCGGTGACGCCTGTCTCATTCTCATCCACGACAGGCGCCTCGCTTGAAGGCCCGTCCGCCTCAGATGAGGCCGCGAGCTCGTCGCTGGGCTCGACGGCATCCACGACCAGCGCCACGGCGCTCACGAGATCGTCGTCCTTGAGGTTCATGACGCGCACGCCGGTCGCCGAGCGACCCTGCTGGGAGATCCCGCCAGCGGTCGTACGCTGAACCATGCCGCCGACACTGATGAAGACCAGTTCCTGGTGCTCGCGCACGACGAGCGCCCCCGCGAGCCCGCCCTTTTTCTCCGTCAGGCCGATCGTCTTGACGCCTTTGGCGCCCCGCTTGGTTTTGCGGTACTGGCTGATCTGGCTGCGCTTGCCGTAGCCGTTCTCTGTGAGGACGAGCAGGTCCATGTCGTCGCGGGCCACGTCCATCGCGATGACCTCGTTGGGGCGGGCGGGATCCTTATCCGAGACGTCCATCCCGCGTACGCCGGTCGTGTCGCGGCCCATCGCGCGGGCGTCGGACTCGGCGAAGCGCACGGTGAGACCGGCCTTGGAGACCATGATGATCTCGTCGCTGGGGTCGACGGCGCGCACCGCCAGCAGCTCGTCGTCGTCGCGGATGTTGATGGCGATGATGCCGTCGGCTTTGATCGGGGTGTTGTAGGCGAGGAACTCAGTCTTCTTGACCGTGCCCGACTTCGTCGCGAACACCAGGTACTTGGTCTCTGTGAAGTCGCGTGTGGAGACGACCGCCTGGATCCGCTCGCCTTCGCGCAGCGGCAGGATGTTGACGAGCGCGCGGCCCTTGGCGGTGCGCTGCGCCTCGGGCAGCTCATACACCTTCGAGCGGTAGACCTTGCCGCGGTTTGAGAAGAACAGCAGGTAGTCGTGCGAGGAGCAGACGAACAGGTGCTCGATGAAGTCGCCGTCCTTCATGTCCATCCCTGTCACTCCGCGCCCGCCGCGCTGCTGCTGGCGATAGGTGGCCAGCGGCAGCGACTTGATATAGCCGCTCTGGGTGATCGTGATCACCATCTGCTGGTCGGCGATCAGATCCTCGATGTCGATCTCGTCCTCGGAGTGGCTGATCTCGGTGCGGCGCTCGTCGCCGAAGCGCTCTCTGATCTCCGCGAGCTCCTCCTTGATCACGGCCAGCACGCGGTTCTCGTCGCCGAGGATCTCGCGCAGCTCGGTAATCCGCTCGGTCACGTCGGCGTGCTCCTGTTTGATGCCGTCGGCCTCGAGGGCTGTCAGCTGCGAGAGGCGCAGGTCGAGGATCGCGGTGGCCTGGATGACGCTGAGCTCGAAGCGCTCGACGAGCTGCTCGCGAGCGGCGTCGCGGTCGCGAGAGCCACGGATCAGCTCGATGATCGCGTCGAGGTGCTCGAGCGCGGTGAGGAGCCCCTCGAGAATGTGTGCGCGCGCCTCCTTCTCTGAGAGCTCGTGCTTGGTGCGCCGCACGATGACCTCGCGCTGGTGCGCGACGTAGTGATGGATCACTTCGCGCAGGTTCAGCGTGCGCGGGACGTTGTCGACGAGCGCGACCATGTTCACGCCGAACGTGGTCTGCATGGGCGTGTGCTTATAGAGCTTGTTCAGCACCACCTTCGGGAGGGCGTCGCGCTTCAGCTCAATTACCAGGCGCATGCCGCGCTTGTCCGACTGGTCGATCAGATCGGATATCTCGGGAATCCGCTTGTCGTTGACCAGTTCGGCGATCTTCGTCATCAGATTGCCTTCGCCGCCCTTCTTGACCATGAACGGCAGCTCGGTGACGACGATCGCCTCCTTGCCGTGGGTGAGCGGCTCGATGTGGGCGCGGGCCTGGACGCGGACGCGACCGCGTCCCGTCTCATACGCGTCTTTGATCCCCGCGTGACCGAGGATGATGCCTCCGGTTGGGAAGTCAGGGCCTTTGACGTGGCGCATCAGTCCCTGGGTGTCGATGTCGGGGTCGTCGATGTAGGCGACCGTCGCGTCGATCACCTCACGCAGGTTGTGTGGCGGGATGTTCGTGGCCATGCCCACGGCGATTCCCGAGGAGCCGTTGACGAGCAGGTTCGGGAAGCGGGCCGGCAGGACGAGCGGTTCGCGGCGTGAGCCGTCGTAATTGGCGGCGAAGTCGACGGTGTCCATGTCGAGGTCGCGCAGCATCTCCGTCGCGATCCGCTCCAGACGCGCCTCGGTGTAGCGCATGGCGGCTGCCGGGTCGTCATCGACCGAGCCGAAGTTGCCCTGTCCGTCGACGAGCTCGTAGCGCATCGAGAACTCCTGTGCCATGCGGACGAGCGTGTCGTAGATCGCGGAGTCGCCGTGGGGGTGATAGTTGCCCATCACCTCGCCGACGATCTTGGCGCACTTGGCGTAGGAGCGGGTGGGCCCGAGGCCGAGCTCGCTCATCGCGTAGAGGACGCGGCGATGGACGGGCTTCAGGCCGTCCCGCACGTCAGGCAGCGCTCGGCCGACGATGACCGACATCGCGTAGTCGAGGTACGCGGTGCGCATCTCCTCCTCGAGCGCGCGCGGTTCGATGTTGCCACCACTTATGACGTCAGCCGAAGCCATGGGCTTACACGTCCAAATTCACGACGGCGCGGGCGTTGTTCTCGATGAACGCCCGGCGCGGCTCAACCTGGTCGCCCATCAGCATCGAGAAGGTGCGGTCGGCAGCGAAGGCATCCTCGAGTGTCACCTGCGCCAACGTACGCGTAGTCGGGGACATCGTGGTTTCGCCGAGCTGCTCGGCGTTCATCTCGCCGAGTCCCTTGAAGCGCTGGAGTTTGCTGCCCTTCTGCGTGACCGCCATCACGGCCGGGTGCAGCGCCTCGAAGGAGGGGGCGTCCTCGCGCGCGTCGCCGAGCCGGACCTCGAAGGCGGGGACGCCAGCGAGCTCGATCAGCTGCCCGTGGACGCGAGCGAGCTGGCGGTACTCCTGGGACTGGAACAGGTTGCGCTTGATCCTGTGTACGCGCGCGAACCCCGTCTTGGCTTCGATCGCCTTGACGCGCAGCTCCTCGCCGTCGGATTGCTGCAGCTCGGTGGCGTGGGTCTCGCCTTTGAGGCCCGCGCGCTCGAGCAGCTCTATCGCGGCCTCGACGGTGAGCGCCTGCTCGCCGAGGAGCGAGGACTCCTCAAGGAACTGCACGACGTCGTGGCCGTGGACGGCTCGCAGCGAGGAGGACCATCCCTCGTACTGCTTGAGCAGGCGGGTGAAGCGCTGCCAGCGGGCCTCGGTCAGCTTGAACTGCGTGCCGTGCCGGTCGAACACGTCGATCCTGTCCCATTTGTCGGCCAGCAGGATCTCCTCGAGTTCGGAGTCCTTCTCGATGTAGCGCTCGCGCGACCCCTGCTTCAGCTTGTACAGCGGCGGCTTGGCGATGTAGACGTAGCCGGCCTCGATCAGCTCCTGCATCTCGCGGAACAGGAGCGTGAGGACGAGCGTTCGGATGTGGGCGCCGTCGACGTCGGCGTCGGTCATCAGGACGATCTTGTGGTAGCGGGCGTTCTCGATGTTGAACTCGTCGCGTACGCCCGTTCCGATCGCCGTGATCAGTGCCTGCACCTCGGTGTTCTGGAGCACCTTGTCGATGCGGGACTTCTCGACGTTGAGGATCTTCCCGCGCAGCGGCAGGACCGCCTGGGTTTCGCGGTCGCGTCCCTGCTTGGCCGATCCGCCAGCCGAATCTCCCTCGACGACGAACAGCTCGGCCAGCGAGGGGTCCTTGATCGAGCAGTCGGCGAGCTTTCCCGGCAGCGTGGAGTTCTCCAGCGCGGACTTGCGCCGCGTCAGATCACGCGCCTTGCGCGCGGCCTCGCGGGCGCGCTGCGCCTGGACCGACTTCATGATCACCGCGCGTGCCTCGCTCGGGTTCTCCTCGAGGAACTCCCCCAGGCCGGTGTTGACGATCGACTCGACAAAGCCGGCCATGCCGGGGTTGCCGAGCTTGGTCTTCGTCTGGCCCTCGAACTGGGGGTCGCGCAGCTTGACCGAGATCACGGCCGTCAGACCCTCGCGGACGTCCTCGCCGGAGAGGTTGTCCTCTTTCTCCTTGAGCAGCCCATGGTCGCGCGCATACTTGTTCAGCGTCCGCGTCAGTGCCGAGCGGAAGCCCGACATGTGCGATCCGCCCTCGCGCGTTGAGATGTTGTTGGCGAAGGAGTGGATCGACTCCTGGTAGGAGGAGTTCCACTGCATCGCCACCTCGGCCGCGCCCTCCTCCGACTCGCCCGCGAAGAAGATCACCTTGCGTTGCACGGTGTCCTTGTTCTCGTTGAGGTAGGCGACGAAGTCCTCGATCCCACCCTCGTACTGGAATTCGGCCGAGTGGCCCCCACCGCGCTCGTCCACGATCGAAATCTTCAGCCCCCGGGTCAGGAAAGCCGTCTCCCGCAGCCGTTCCTCGAGCGTGAGGAAGTCGAAGTCGAGCGTCTCGAAGACATCCGCGTCGGGCAGGAAGGTGACGGTTGTACCGGTGGATGCGCCAGACGGCAGCGCCTCGCCCCTGGCCAGCTCGCCCTGCGGAGCCCCGCGTGCGTAGTCCTGGGTGTGCACGTAGCCGTCGCGCCGGATCTCCACGTGCAGCTCCTCAGAAAGTGCGTTGACGACCGAAACGCCGACTCCATGCAGGCCGCCGGAGACCTTGTAGCCGCCACCGTCGCCGAACTTTCCGCCGGAGTGCAGGACCGTGAGCACGACCTGGACGGCCGGAAGGCCCTCCTTCTCCATGATCGCGACGGGAATCCCGCGCCCGTTGTCGACGACGGTCACCGAGTTGTCGGGGTGAATGGTGACCGAGACCTCCGTGCAGTAGCCCGCGAGTGCCTCGTCAACGGAGTTGTCGACCACCTCGTAGACGAGGTGGTGCAGGCCCATCACACCTGTCGATCCGATGTACATGCCGGGGCGCTTGCGCACCGCCTCGAGGCCTTCGAGGACGGTGATGTCCTGTGCGTCGTAGGTGCCCGGACCGTCGGTCATCGACGGGTCGTTGACGCCGCCCTTCGCTTTCCTGGAGCTCTGATCAGAGCTGTCGAGATCTGTAGCCAATCGGCCTCCGATTACGTGAGAACGCCCCGGAATCCCGGGTCCGAAGACCACGGGCCGGGGCGGGAGAAGTGTTTAGGAAACAATAGCACAAAGGGGCCTCTTATCCGGCCTCCAGGGGCGCCAGAAATGCCTGCAAACAGCCACAAAAATGGGTCGTCGAGGGGACCCATCCTCCTAATTCGCAGAGCGGGCGTCGCGACCCGGTCTTTTGGCAGCTCATCCAGTCCGGCAGCGCAGCTCGCGGATCGTCTCATCGCCGAGCGCCGCGTTCAGGCTCAGGATCACCTCAGCGGCCATCAGGTTGAGCTCCTGGGCCCAAACCGCGGCGGCGCAGGTCACCGTGAGAATGCCGTCGCGCTCGGCCGTAGGCTGGGCCGCGCCGGCGATCGCGGGACCCGCCGCGCCCTCCCAGATTTCCTGCACACGGGCGAGGGTCGTGGCCGGCGCGAGGGTGGCCGTGAGCGTCTCGAGGACCGTGGCGAGCTTTCGCGGGGCAATCCTCACGCCGCCAGCGCCTCCTGAAGGATCGCACCCGGAGAGACGCGCAACCGTGTGACGCCGCCGGCGCTGGCGCCCGGGACGTGGGCGAGATCGGTGGTGGCGATCACGCTCTGCCCGCCGCAGGAGAGCTCGCGGGCGAGCAGCTCGCGACGCTCGGAGTCGAGCTCGCTCATAACGTCGTCAAGAAGCATCAGTGGCGTGCGGCGGCGTTCGCGGGCGAGAACCGTGCGCTCAGCTAACAACAGGGCGAGCAGGGCAAGGCGCTGCTCGCCCTGGGAGCCATAGAGGCGGAGCTCGCGATCGTCGCGCAGCAGCGCGAGCTCATCGCGGTGGGGCCCGTGGGTAGAGAAGCCGCGGTCGAGATCCCCACCTAGACGCGCTTGCAGCTCGGCGAGGAACTCGCCTTCGTTTGCGGCCCGCGAGCGGGGGCGGTAGTCGAGGCTCGCCGAGCCGGTCAGGCCGAGTTGGGAGGCACGCTCGGTAAATGACCCGGCGAGCAGGGCGACCGCATCCTCACGGTGCTCGCGCAGCAGCAGCGCATGACGGGCCAGCTGATGGTCCCAGGTGGAGATGCTCGCGCGTGAAGAGCGGCCAGCTCGGATGCCGGCGAGCAGGGCGTTGCGCTGGGAAAGGACCCTCGAGTAGGCCCGGCGGTCGGCTGCGCGGGCGGGCCAGACGGCCGCCACGAACTGGTCCAGGTGAGCACGGCGCAGGGCGGGTGGGCCCTTGAGCAGCTCGAGGCGATCGGGGAGGAAGACGCTCAGCAACGGGCGGGTTTCGACATCGAGCAGGCGCTCGACAGGAGCTCCGTCAGCGCTCATGTGCTTGGGCTTGCCGGGTTCGAAGCCAACGCTCAACTCGTGCGCGCGTGAGCCTTCGGCGAGTTGCACTACGACCCGGGTCGCCTGGGCGCCGAAGCGCACCAGCTCGCGCTCGTTACGGGTCCGGGGCGAGCGCCCGGCGCAGCCGAAGTAGAGCGCCTCGAGCAGGTTCGACTTGCCCACCCCGTTGGGGCCGTGAACCACCGTGAGGCCCTCACCGAGGCTGGCTTCGGCGCGGGTATAGGTGCGGAAGTCGCGCAGCTGCACGCTGACGACACGCACGTTAGCTACCTACACGTTCAGGCGAATCGGCATGATCAAGTAGACGAAGTCCCCTGAGTCGGGGGATTCGATCAGCCCCGGGCGGAGGGGGCTAATCAGCTTCAGTACAAGCTCGTCCGACTCGACGCTCTCAAGTCCGTCGCGTAGAAACTCGGGGTTGAAGCCGATCTCAAAGGGCTCGCCGTGAAAGGCCACGGGGATCGTCTCTGAGGCCTCGCCCACGTCCGGGGTTTGGGCCGAGACCGTGAGCTCGCCGTCGCGAAAGCTGAGACGCAGAGGGGCGTTCTTCTGGGCCAGCAGGCTGATGCGCTGCGCCACACCGGTTATCTCTGCGCTCGCAAGGCGCAGCTCGTGCTCGACCGACTCCGGAAGCAGCTGGCGGTAATTGGGAAACTGGCCGTCGATCAGCCGGGAGGAGAGGACTATCTCGCCAAGCTCGAAGACCACCTGGTTCTGCCCAACACTGACGGCGAGCGACTGGCTCGCGGCTTGCTGCGCGATACGCGCCAGCTCCTGCAGTGCACGAGCTGGGACGTTCGCATCGAGACTCCCCTCGAGCGGCTCCTCGAGCGCGGTCTGCTTGACACTCAGGCGGTAGGAGTCCGTCGCTACCATCCGCAGCTCCTGACCGGACGCAGACATCAATATGCCTGTGAGGACAGGGCGGGTCTCATCCCGGGAGGCAGACCGGGCGACACGGGAGACGGTCTGTACAAAGGCCTTGGCGGGCAGCGTGATACGGCTCTCGGGGGTGGGTGCTGGCAGTGTGGGGAAATCCTCTGCGCGCAGAGTACGAAGGTGGAAGGTGGCTGAGCCAGACACCAACTCGACATCCTGCTCCGCAGCCCGTAGCTCCAGTGTCAGCTGACTGGCGGGCAACGACCTGACCACATCGAGGAGCAGCCGGGCTGGAAGGACCACCGCGCCAGGGCTGGCTATCTCAGCCTCCAGCGGTACTCGCAGGCCGATCTCCATGTCAGTTGCAAGCAGCTCCGCTGTTGAGCCCTCCTGCGCTGAGATCATCACGCCAGAGAGGGCTTGGACTGCACTGCGGGTCGAAGCGACACGAGTGACTGTTTGCAGCTGGTTGAGCAACTCAGCCGTCGAGAGAGATAGCTTTATGGACATACCTTCAGAGAACAGTAGGGAGTAGTTGGGGCTGTGGACTTGTGGGTTTGGCTAGCAGGCTGAGAAATCGCTGCGGCTGGCGGTGGATGAGCTGTGGATGGATCCAGAGAAGTCTCTCAGGCTGACCGGTCGTGGCTGTGGACTTGTGGTTTGTGGCGGTCAGGGCAGAGCTGGCTCCACAGCTTCTCCACAGCTTCTCGGGAGCGCTCATCAGAAGCAATACGGGCGTTGGTACGTCGGCAAGCATGGAGGACTGTAGTGTGATCGCGTCCACCGAAGTGACGGCCAATGGCAGGAAGAGACTCGTCTGTCAGCTCCCGCGTGAGGTACATAGCTACCTGTCGCGCCCAGGTGATGCGTGACGTGCGCGAAGCGGAGAGGAGCTCCTCAGAGGAGAGGCCGAAGTGCTCGCATGCTGCGGCTTGGATCTCGTTGACCGACCAGGGGCCTTGACGTTTGTGCTGTGCGGTGACCGGGTACAGACCATCGAGGACCTCTCTTGCCAGCTCGAGAGTCAACGGCCTCCCGGTGAGCGAGCTGAAGGCTACAGCCCGGATCAGGGCACCCTCGAGCGCGCGGACATTCAGCGTCACGCGTTCGGCAATCGCCTGGAGCACTAGCTCATCGGCTGGCTCGATACCGTCGTGATGAGCTCGCTTGCGGAGAATCGCCAGGCGGGTTGCGAGCTCAGGCGGTTTGATGTCGGCGACGAGGCCGGCCTCGAAGCGCTCGCGCAGCCGGTCCTCCAGGGCCTGTAGATCTCTGGGCGGCCGGTCGGAGGTCAGCACGACCTGCTGCCCGCCGTCGTATAAGGCGTTGAAGGTGTGGAAGAACTCCTCCTCTGTCTTGACCTTGCGCTCGAGGAACTGGACGTCGTCGACGAGCAGCACGTCGAGCTGACGGAAGCTCTTCTTGAAGCTGTCTGTCCGCCCGCCGGAGAGGGCGCCGAGAAACTCGTTGGTGAATGCCTCGCCGGTGGTGCAGCGTATTGCGAGCCCTGGATTGTGAGAGACCAGCAGGCTTGCGATGGAGCTCAGCAGATGGGTCTTGCCGACGCCGGGTGGCCCGCAAATAAAAAGGGGGTTGTAGGCTTGCGCGGGCATCTCGGCGACGGTCAGCGCTGCCGCGTGGGCAAGCCGGTTTGAGTCGCCGATCACGAACTGGTCGAAGTTGAGCTTGGGGTTGCCAAGGGGGCCGCCCCGGGGCCCGTTCTCGGACTCTGCAGGCTCGTCGCCCGGCGAGTTCGCCCATGCCCGCGAGGGGCGCAGGTGCTCACCTCCACCTCCACTCCCTGGCCTGGAGGGACGTGCGCGAGCTGGCGCTCCGGTGCCCTGGTTGCTGGGGTCTTGGCTACCGATGAGCTCGAACATAACTTCCGCGCCGAGGACGGCGGCGGTGCAGGCCTGCAGCACGCGCCCGAAACGGTCGCGGATCCATCCACAAGCCTGGGGAGGCGCTTCCACCACCAGGCGCTGGTTGCAGAGATCGCGCACGCGGAGGCTCTCGAGCCAGATGCGGTAGGTCGATTCGTCGACAGCCAGGGTGAGCTCGGCTTGCACGCGTGACCATATGTGCTCCAGCTCGTCGCTCACGGCAGCGTCAACCCGCTCCTCCAAGGAGAAAGTGATGGCATCTATTCAAGGAGGGCCGCGAACGGCCCGGTCCGGCGACTATAGCCCACGCTCTTGGCCCCCTCACGGCGCCTGGCCGCAATTGGCGGGAAAATTCCCGAACGGGCCTGCGGGCCTATACTTCAGCATGAGCAACCCGCCATCTTGGGCAGGAGCGGAGCCCGGGGCGAAGAACTAAGACCATGAAGCGCACCTACCAGCCCAAGAAGCGCAAGCGAGCCCGTGCTCACGGGTTTCGCGGCCGCATGCGCACGCGCGCGGGGCGCCTCACGCTGAAGCGCCGCCGCGACAAGGGACGCAAGCGCCTGTCTACTTGACGCTCGCCGCGCGATGAAGCCGCGATCCCTAGGCCGTGGACGGCTCTCGCGCAGTGCCGAGTTCGAGCGTGTGTATCGCCAGGGGCGCTCGACGGCCAACCGCCACCTCGTGCTCTACGTCTTTCCGAACCCAGCGGTGGGGCGCCCGCGGCTGGGACTGTCGGTATCTCGCAAGGTTGGTGGCGCGGTCGAGCGCAACCGCGTGAAGCGACTGCTGCGCGAGGCGTTCGCGGGTGCAGAGGCTGAGCTGAGCCCGGGACAGGACATCGTCGTGGTTGCTCGCCCCGAGGCGCGCGAGCTCACCGAGCGCGAGGGCCTCGCGGGAATCGATGCGTCGCTCGCCGAGTTGCTCGCCCGCGCGGGGCTCTCACCCGGCCGCGACGGGCCCAAGGAGAAGCAGACGTGAGCGACACGGGCCATCCGCCGCCCGCGTCTGGCACGGTGCGTCTGGCCCGGGCAGTGGTGCTCGCCCCGGTGGTCATCTACCAGCGAGTGATCTCACCTGCATTGCCGAGACGCTGCAAGTACGAGCCGACATGCTCGCGCTACGCGGTCGATGCGATCAGTCAGTACGGCATACTGAGAGGCTCGGTGCTTGGGGTATGGCGGTTGCTCAGGTGCAACCCGTGGAGCCATGGCGGGTACGATCCCGTGGAGTCACAGCGCGTATTCAGGACCGGGGAGGGTGGGTCCCGGTCCTGAGCTGAGTGGGCCGCAGTCCACCCGCCAGTCAGCAGCAGGAGAGCTTGCAGCCGCAAGCCTCACCAAAAGCAACACCAGCACAATGAGCTAGGCCACCAGAGCGCATGCCCATCTTCGCCACCAACGTCATCGAGGACGCCTTCTCGCCGCTGATCAGGGCGTTCGAGGCGATCTTGGTGTTCATACACAACCATGTGGTGGGCGGTAGCTGGGGGCTGGCGATCATCGGCTTGACGGTGCTGATCCGCGCGGTGCTGGTGCCGTTGACCTTCAAGCAGCTGAAGGGGATGCAGGAGATGCAGCGCCTGTCCCCACAGATCGCGGCGCTGAAAGAGAAGTACAAGGAGGACAAACAGCGCCAGCAGCAGGAGATCATGAATTTCTATCGCGAGCACAAGATCAACCCGCTCGCCTCCTGCCTGCCGCTGTTGCTGCAACTGCCCGTGTTCGTCTCGCTCTTCTACATGCTCCGCACCGACCTCAAGCTCGACATCTGCGGGCGCCAGCTGCGCGAGCACTACACGGCGGCGCTCGGCCACCCGATCCTCCACAACAGCCAGATCCCGGCGAACGCGATCCATACCGCCGCCGGGAAGGTGAAGGGCCTCTCAGAAATCGGCTGCGACGTCGTCGCCCACCACTCGGCCAAGTTCCTGTTCCTGCCAGACATCACCGAAAAGGCGACCGGCGCTGCGCTGATCGTGCTGATCGTGCTCTACGTGGGCTCCCAGATTGCCTCGACGCTGATAGCCACGGCGACCGCCGATCCGAATCAGCGGCGCCTCATGCTCCTGCTGCCGGTCGTGTTCGTCGTAATCCTCTACAGGTATCCGGCCGGTCTGCTCGTCTATTGGATTACGACGAATATGTGGACTATTGGCCAGCAGTACGTGATTAGGCGGCGTATGCCGCCGCCGCCCAGGCCGGATCCCGCGCCGGGCGCTACGAACGGCAAACCCCTGAGCGCATTGAAAGCCGCGCTAGCCAGCGCCACCGGCGCTCCCGCGCCGGCCACGGAGGGGGGGCCCAACGGGGGCTCCGCCTCTGCGCCTCCACGGCCCCCGCGGAAGAAGAAGAAACGCTCCGGCAGGCGGCGATGAACGACCAAGAGCACGCCGGGGATGGGCGAGACGAGGAGCTCAGCCCGGCCGAGGCACTCGAAGATCTGCTGGAGGAGGTCACCGCCGGCCTGGGCTTGGATGCCGGCATCGAGGTCGACGAGCGCGATGGCGTCTTGACCGGACGCGTCGAGGCCAGTGACGCCGGTCTGTTCATCGGGCGCCACGGGCAGACCATCGACGCCGTCCAGCACCTGGCACAGCGGATCGTATTCCCGGAGGGCCCCTCGCCGGTTCGCGTGGTGATTGACGCAAACGGCTATCGCGAGCGCCGTGCCGAGACGCTGCGGGGTGAAGCGGACGACGCGGCAGACGACGCGCTCAGCTCGGGCAAGCCGGTGGAGCTCGCCCCGATGCCGGCCTCGGAGCGGAGGATCGTCCACGAGTACTTGCGTGAGCGCGGCGGAGTGGAGACGCACAGCGAGGGCGATGAGCCGGAGCGCCATCTCGTGGTCTCCCCGCTGCCCGGCTGAACGTCCGCAAAGCGTTTCACGTGAACCGCTGGCCAGCGTTGTTTTGCCCGGTATGACTGGTGCCAGTGCGCCTTTGCGCCTGCGAGAGCTGGCCGAGCAGTACGGCCTGCACGAGCGCCAGTACGCGCAGCTCGCGGCCCTGCTGGAGGTGCTAGCGACAGAGGAGCTGGCACCGACGGCTGTGCGCGGTCCGCAGCAGGCGGCGGATGTGCATATAGCCGACTCACTGGTGGCGCTGGAGCTCGAGGCGGTGAGGAAGGCACGCACGATCGCCGATCTGGGCGCGGGGGCGGGCTTTCCGGGGGTGCCGCTGGCGGTGTCGGTGGCTGGGGCCCGGGTGAGCTTGATTGAGAGCCAGGGCCGCAAGTGCAAGTTCCTGGCGGATCTGCTCGCCCAGGCAGGCGTGGAGAATGCACGTGCAGTGTGTACCCGCGTGGAGGAGTGGCACGATGGGGCCGGCCGCAACGATCTCGTGGTGGCACGTGCGGTGGCGGCCCAGGCGGTGGTGCTGGAGTACGCGGCGCCGGTGCTGCGGCTGGGAGGCACACTGGTGGATTGGCGCGGACGGCGGGAGCGCCTGCAGGAGGGTATGGCCGAGATTGCGGCATTCGAGCTTGGCCTGGAAAGGGTGGACGTACACAGGGTGCAGCCGTGGCCGGGAGTCAGAGATCGCCACCTGCATGTCTATGTGAAGGTGCGGGAGACGCCAGAACGCTTTCCGAGGCGGCCGGGAATGGCGCGCAAGCGCCCCTTGGGGTACCGCGACGCACGGCAGTAGTGATCAGCGCTAGCTTGCCGGGGAATGGGCACGGTGTATGCGATCGCCAACCAGAAGGGGGGGGTGGGCAAGACGACGACAGCGGTGAACGTCGCTGCGTGCATCGCTGAGGCTGGACGCGAGACGCTGCTGGTGGACGTGGATCCGCAGGCCAACGCCACCGTCGGATTGGGATTTTCCCGGTCGCAGGTGCCTGGGCTGTACGAGGTGTTGACAGGCAGCGCAACGGCCGTGCAGGCGCTGGCGGACACGGTGATCGGGGGCTTGCGGGTATTGCCGGCCGGCCCCGGCCTGGCGGGCGCAAACGTGGAGCTGCCCCGGATCGAGGGCTTCGAGCAGCGCCTGCGTGAGCGCCTGGAGCCGGTTAGGGATATGTTCGAGTTCATCCTGATGGACTGCCCGCCGTCGCTTGGCCCACTGACGGTGAGCGCGCTGGTGGCGGCTGACAGGGTGATCGTGCCGGTGCAGACGGAGTACTTCGCACTGGAGGGCTTGGCTGGACTGCTCGAGACACTGGAGCTTGTCCAGCGTGAGCTGAACCCACAGCTGACGGTGGCTGGGATGCTGTTGACGATGCACGACTCGCGCACTCGCATGGGGCGCGACGTGGAACGCGAGGTGCGCGAGCACTTCCCGGAGCTTGTGTTTGACACTGTGATTCCGCGTAATGTGCGGGTGGGCGAGGCGCCGAGCTACGGATTACCGGTGACTCACCACGATCCACACAGTGCGGGGGCGGCGGCGTACTTCGAGTTGGCAAAGGAGGTGGCGGCACGTGGCTAAGCCAAAGCCCGGCATGGGGAGAGGTCTCGAGGCGATTCTGTCGGTGTCGGGCGAAGGGACAAAGGCCCGCGCGGGCGAGCTACGCGAGCTGCCAGTCGAGATGATCGTGGCAAACCCGAAGCAGCCGCGCCGGCGGTTTGACGAGGACACGCTGCAGGCCTTGGCGGGTTCGCTGGGGGAGCGAGGCGTGCTACAGCCCGTGCTCGTGCGGGCCAAGCCAGGCGGGACATATGAGCTGGTCGCCGGCGAGCGGCGCTGGCGTGCGGCACAGATGGCCGGTCTGGAGAAGATTCCGGCACTGGTGCGCCCGAGCGGGGATGCCGAGACCCTGGAACTGGCGCTGATTGAGAATATGGCGCGGGAGGATCTGAGCCCGATCGAGGAGGCTCGCGCGTGCGCGGCGCTCGTGGAGGAGCTGGGGCTGACGCGCAAGGAGGTGGGGCGCCGCGTGGGGCGCAGCCGCGTGGCGGTGAGCAACCTGATACGGCTGCTGGACCTGCCCGACGAGACGATCGAATTGCTGGAGGAGGGGGCGCTGAGCGAGGGCCACGGGAGGGCGTTGCTGCTTGCTGAGGATCACGGCGCGCGCAGGAGCCTCGCACGCGCCGCCGTCGAGCAGGGATGGTCGGTAAGGACCGCGGAAGCACGCGCCCGGGAAAGCAACGAGGCAGCGAGCGCGCCTGGAGGCAAGGGTGGCCGCCACGCAGAACCCATAGGCGCGGCGCATCCCGATCAGGTGCAGGCGGCGATGCAGATCGCAGAGGCGCTGAGCGAGGCGCTCGCCGCGGAGGTGCAGGTGAAGGTGACCCGCGACGGTAGCTACCGCGCGGAGCTGGAGTTCACCACGCCGGAGGAGGCACTCGAACTGGCGCGGCGGCTGGTGGGGGTGCGGGCGGAGGTATAGACGCCGCTAGAATCCGGCGCCGCGGGCGATTAGCTCAGTTGGTTAGAGCGCCTCTCTGATAAGGAGGAGGTCCCAGGTTCGAGTCCTGGATCGCCCATTCCCGTAGCACGGTGAGGCTAGATTCCACATACTGGAACTCTGGGTTTACTCTCACTAGTTGCCCCAAAGGCCAAACGGCGAGCCCCGTCCATCGGAGCTAAGGCATCGGGCACGTGCTGCCGATGATGGGCTCGTGCCCACCTCTCGCTCGCTCTCTCAGCTTGCCGGTCTCAGGCCGACCGCTACGCGCCGGCTTGCGCTTGCGCTCGGCAGTGTGCTGGCGCTATCCCTCGGAGTAGCAGTCGTGCCGGCCGGGGCCGTGGTCACGCCGTTGAAAGAATTTGGCGAGACATATCGCGCTGCCCTCAAAGTCGAAAAAGCCCCCTTGCAATACCACGGTGGGCCGGTGCTTCACTCCTCGGTTTCATACGCGATCTATTGGGACCCGAGCGGCAATTACAGCGGCGAATGGAAGCGGATTATCAACGGATACCTGCAAGGGGTTGGCGTCGACAAGGGAACACTCGGCAACGTGTTCGCCCTGAATGGGCAGTACAGAGACGGCAGCGGCCTGGCTGCAAATGAAGCCATCTTCCGCGGCGCATACACCGACGAAGATCCTTATCCAACCACAGAAAATTGCAGCGACAAACCCGCGACCGCTCCGGTATGCGTCACTAATCAGCAGATTAAGGCTGAGCTACTGAAAGTTATTGCCTCGGGGAGACTTCCCGGCGCCACCGGCACGCCTGTCTACTACGTCCTCACCCCCCCCGGCGTGACGGTATGCACGGATGGCGGCGGGACAGGGAACTGCTCAGACTCCACTGGCCCGCCGACAGAACCGAACGGCATCTGCGGATACCACTCAGCGATCAATCCGGGAAGCGCGAGCCCGACCATTTACGCCGTGCAGCCGTGGGTCGCAGGGGATGCCGGGCACGTCATCAATCCCGAAGAAAATCCTCTTGGCACCGAAAAACCGACGGAAGCCGATAAGGCCTGCCAGGACAGCAGGCTCTTCGATGAGCCAAACCAGCTTCCAACGCACAACCTCTTTGGTGAATGGACTGAGGGTTTGGCCGACGTGATTGTCAACGACCTCAGCATCGAGCAGAGCAATGTGGTGACAGACCCGCTGCTGAACGGCTGGTATCAGACCGGCTCTAAAGCCGAGCAGAGTGACATGTGTCAGTTCAACTTCGGCCCGCCACCGGTGAAACTTCCCACCATCCCTGAAGAACAGCAGCCCGCCAACGCACAGATACTCAGCAACGAGACGATAAATGGGAACCACTATTATTTGCAATGGGCGTTCGACAGCGTGGGCTTGACTGCCGGCAAGGGTCTCACGTGCTGGTCAGGTGTTACGCTCGAAGCGCACTACACGGCGCCGAATCCGGTGAACGTCGGCGACGTCGTGGCCTTCGACGCCACTGAGTCGAACATCACCCTGGATGCCCACACCACAGGACTTCTCCCGACCGAGCCATATGTCGCCCCGGTCTACAAATGGGACTTCGGCGATAACACGGGCGCGGAAGGTACGAACACCGCGAGTGAGTTCCACTCCTACGCGCAGGGCGGCACGTACAACGTGACGCTGACCGTGACCGACAGCTCCGGGAACAGCAACAGCTTCAGCAAGCCGATAACTGTCGTCGGTGGGTCACCGGGTTCCGCAGGCCCTGGCGCAGCCTCCGCAACCCCGGGTGTAACCAGCCCGGGGAGCTCCGGCTCCACCATCAAACCCCCGATCCCCGGCCCGGTGGCCACGCAGGCGGTCGTGTCACACTCGCTGCGGAAGGTCTTGCGCAACGGTCTGGTGGTCAGCTATTCGGTCAATGAGCAGGTCGCTGGCCAGTTCCAGGTCTTGCTCGCGGCCTCGACTGCCAAGCGGATCGGCCTTCATGGTGCACCTGCGACTGGCCTCGCCGCTGGTACGCCTCCCCAGATCGTGATTGCGAAAGCGATCCTGATCACCACAAAGGGCGGCAGAAATACCGTGAAGATCCTGTTTGGCAAGAAGACCGCAGCGAAACTTCGCAAATTGCACAAGGTGACGCTGATGGTCAGGCTCGTCGTCCGCAACGCCTCCCACAGCCCGCTCTCGACGACGGTGCTCAGCACCGTCAACCTCTCCGGCTGAGCTCGCGCCGCGAGCGCAGGTGTCTCAGCCCCGCGACGGCGGGTCGTCCTTGTCTTTGTCCCAAGCCTTGGGGCGGAAGACGAAATACCACAGCGCGCCCAATAGCAGGAAGCCGCCGGCGATCGAGGCCAGCGAGACGGCGGCGATGGCGGTGTTGTTGTTATTGACCGATTCGCCGTCCAGGGCAAGCGGCGCCAGCAGGGTCAGGGCTATTACCCCCATCTCATGGCCCTCGCTACAGCCCCTGTGGGTGGCGGACGGCGTAGCCGGCGAGCGGGGGCGTGGCGACGAGCCAGCGCGACGCGTAAGGCCCGCTCCGCCCGGCGGTGTCGAACCACATGCCGGCGACGTCCATGAACGTGTGGCCAGCGTTTGCGTAGATCGTGATCCAGTGGCCAGGGCCAGGTTCGCCCCAGCTGGCGAGATCGCCGGAGACGAGGGGAGCGCCGAGCAGGCCGCCGGCCGCCAAGGCATAGCTCACAGAGCCCGAGCAGTCATACCCGCTGGCGATGAACGAAGCGTGCCCGCCGCCCCAGATGTAAGGAAAGTCGGCGATCGCGTTGCCTCCCGCGATCACCTTGGCGACGACCGCGGGGATGCCGGGGGGTGGGGTGATCGTGCCGTTGCCCCCGACCGACTCGCCACCGGCGGCGGGGATCAGCTGCTGGCGTTGGGCCCGTTGCGCGGTCTGTTCGACCGCGTGCATCTGGTTGAGCTCGCGGCGCACTTCGGCATCAGATGGCGCGCCCGCCGCCACTGCGGCTTCGCCGGCAACTCGCGGTGCCCTGGCGGCCCGGTGATGCACCGACGCTGGCAGGGGGAAGCTCTTGGCTTCTTCCGGATCGCGTACCTCCCTGGCGGTGCCGCCCGCGCCCGCTGTGGACGGCACGGCGGATGAGCCCGCCACCGCCGCCACCTCGACGGCAGGGCTCGCTTTCGTGCCCGCCTTGGAGGAGTGCGGAGCGGAACCCCCCGCCTGACCGCAGCCGCCGAGCGCTGCCACGAGGAGCACGCAGCCCCACCCGCCGGTCGTCTTTCGCCACGAGCGCATCCACCGAAGGCTAGCGGGAGCATCCGCCACGACGTGCCGCTAACCTGGGCAGATGCGTGACGAGGCGACTGCGGTGGAGATTCGCACGCATATTCGCCTCCTGCATGGCATGCGCCGGCCGGCCAACTGGCTGCAGCTGGTGCGCTTCGGGCTTGTGGGAGGCGTTGGCTTCGCCGTCAACCTCGCGGTCTATTCGTTGTTCGTGCACCCCGTGGGGGTCGACTACCGGGTCGCCTCGGTTGTCGCATGGCTGGTCGCGGTGATCAACAACTTCGTGCTCAACCGCCACTGGACGTTCGACGCGCGCGCCGGGAGGGCGCACTTCCAGGCGCTGCGCTTCCTCGTGGTCAGTCTCGTGGCCGAGGGTTGCAGCTTGCTGCTGCTGACGCTGTTCGTGGAGGGCGTGGGCATCGCCAAGATTCCGGCGCAGGCGCTGGCCGTGGCGGCGTCGATGCCGCTGAACTTCCTCGGCAACAAGCTCTGGAGCTTCCGGGCCGAGGACCGGATCCCACCTACCAGGACCGCCGCCAGGCGCTGATCGGGGCCGCCTGGGCCGTCGGAGGGCGCTCAGCGGGTACCTATACTCTGGCCTTTCCCCCTTACGGAGGACTTGCGTGCAGGAGATGGTCATCTACGGCGTCAGCTTCGACATGGTTGGCAAGCAGCCGATCGTGCTCTTGAAGACGGCCGAGGGCAACAAGTTCCTGCCGATCTGGATCGGGCATCCCGAGGCTGCCTCGATCTTGATGAAGCTCCAGGGCGCCGGTACCCCGCGGCCGATGACCCACGACCTGCTCTGCGACATCCTCGGCGAGCTGGACGTCAAATGCACCCAGGTGGCGGTCACCGAGCTGCGCGAGAACACCTTTTTTGCCTCGATCACCCTCAGCGTGGGCGGTCGCGAGCTGGAGATCGACTCCCGGCCGAGCGACGCGATTGCTTTGGCGGTGCGCTCCGGTGCTCCGATCTACGCCGCGGAGGAGGTCATCTCCGAGTCTGCCATCGAGTTCGAGCACAACGTAGAGGAGTCAGAGGACGTCGTCGAGAAGTTCAAGGAGTTCCTCGATCGCGTTTCTCCCGAGGACTTTGCCGCAGGCGATTCCTGACGGGGATTTCATCTTTAATCCCAGAAACTGCAAACCCAAGACCCCCACTCCCCGGACAATCCGGAGCGCTCAGCGGCGGGTGAAGGCGCTTGCGAGAATCCGCCCGGTCAGCTCGCCGAAGCCGATTCCGGCGGCGTCGGCCGCAAGCGGCAGGAGGCTCGTTTCGGTGAGACCCGGGACAACGTTGGTCTCCAGCACCGAGAGCTCGCCGCTGTCCTCGTCGAGCATTAGGTCGATTCGCGCGAAGCCGTGGCAACCGAGCAGACGGTAGACCTCCAAAGCGAGCGCCTGCGCTCGCGCGGTCACCTCCTCTGGTAGCTCAGCCGGACAGACGAACGTAGTCATGCCGATCTCGTAGCGTGACTCGTAGTTGTAGAAGTCCTCTTCGCGCGGAATCGCCTCGACCACGGGCAGGGCTACAGGCTCTCCGTCCGCCGTCTCTGAGTCGAGCACCGACACGGCCAGGTCGCGCCCAGGCACGTAGCGCTCGATCACGACCTTGCGGTCGTAGGACAGCGCCCCGACGATCGCCGGTGGGAGCTCCTCGTGCGAGCGCGCGAACTTCACTCCGAGCGCTGAGCCGCCTTTGGCGGGCTTGGCGACCATCGGGAAGCCGATGCCCTGCTCCAGTGACGGCAGTGCGGCGGAGACGCCGAGATCTTTGATCGCGGACTCCTTGAACGCGGCGAACTGGGGCGTGGGAATTCCCGCCTCGCGCATGAGGTACTTCGCCAGTGCCTTGTCGGTGGCGCGCATGCATGCCGCCGGGGGCGAGCCCGTGTAGGGAATGCCGATCGCCTCGAGCAGGCCCTGCACGGTCCCGTCCTCGCCGTCGCTGCCGTGCAGCGCGACGAACGCGGCATCGGCCTCGGCCGCCAACAGCTGCGCCACCATCTCCGGGCCGGCGTCGATCGCGACCACCTCGTGGCCCAGTTGCCTGAGCGCAGTCTGCACACGCGCACCCGAGCGCAGCGACACGGCGCGCTCGAGTGAGTCCCCACCCTTGAGGACCGCGACCTTCTTGGCTTCGCTCATCGATCCTGGCTGCGGCGTGCCGGATGGGTGGCCTCGCGCCGGGGGAGCTCGAGGACATCTGCCATCCCGACGCTCTCCCCAGCCGCTGCCGGCGCGGGCGTGGTGGCGGGCTTAGCGGCAGGAAGGGATCCGGTGAGCGCCCCCAGCGTGTCGGGTCCTACGATCGCGCCGATCCGGGCGATCCCCTCGCGGATGTCGTCGTCAGGTACGCCCGCGAAGTTGAGCCGCATCGAGTTTCTGCCGCTGCGACCGTCCATGTATGCCGACCGGCCAGGCACGAACGCCACGCCCTGACTGCGCGCCATCAGATCGGTCGTGTCGACGCCGTCGAGCGTCGCCCAGATGAATAGCCCACCCTCGGGTCGCGTCCAGGACGCCCGCCCGCCGAAGTGCTGCTCCAGCGCCTGGAGCATCACGTCGCGCCGGCGCCGGTAGAGGTTCTTCAGGCGCTCCACGTAGTCGATCCAAGCCGGCCGTCCTGCGGCATCACGCTCTGCGAAGTAGGCGGCGACGAACAGCTGGGTCATCGGCGAGGAGCACAGGTCGGTGCCCTGTTTGCCGAGGTTGAGCTTCTCCAACACGGGCCGCGGCGCGACCGCCCAACCGAGGCGCAGGCCGGGGGAGAGGATCTTCGAGAACGTTCCGAGGTAGATCACGAGGTCGCTGCTGCCGCCTTGGCTGTGTTCGGCGTCCAGCGAGTACAGCGTCGGCAACGGCTCGCCCTCGTAGCGCAGCAGGCCGTAGGGGTTGTCCTCGAGGATCAGCAGCTCGCGCTCGCGTGCGACCTCGACCAGACGGCGGCGCCGTGGCAGCGACATCGTCACGCCGCCGGGGTTCTGGAAATTGGGGATCGTGTAGATGAACTTCGGGCGGCGCCCTTCGCTTTGCAGGCGATCGAGCGTGATCTCGAGCTCGTCGATCGGCATCCCGTCGGCGTCCATCTCGATCTGCACGACGTCGGCCTGGTAGGCGCCGAACGTCGGCACTGCCCCCGGGTAGGTGGGCGCCTCGGCGACGATCACGTCACCGGGGTCGATCAGCGTCTTGCAGACGAGGTCGATCACCTGCTGGCCGCCGGTCGTCACGATCACGTCTGCCGGATCGACCGAGGGAATGTCCGCCGCGGTGGACTCGGCGGCCATCACCTCGACGATGCAGTCGACCGCGGCGGACATTCCCTCGGTCGGTCCGTACTGGAGCGCTCGCGCGGTGGACTCGGCCGCGACGTGGGCCATCAGCTTCGCGAACAGCTCCGGCGCGAACGTGGTGGTGTCGGGCAGGCCGCCGGCCAGGGAGATCACCTCCGGGCGCTCGGTGAGCGCCATCATGTCGCGCATCGCCGAGCTTTTCATCCCCCGCGTGCGGGCGGCGAACAGCGCCTCGTAACGCGCCAGCTCGTGCGCTGCCGGCCGGGCGCGTCGTCTATCGTCCGGGCCTCGCATCCTGGCACGGTAGCGCACCGGCAACCGGCAATTTGCATGAACGGCACCTTCTTCTACATCGGTCTCGGTCTCGGCCTCGCGCTCGCCTGCGGGCTGCGCCCGTACCTGCCGGCCTTGCTCGCGGGCTCTCTGGGTTCCGCCGGGGGACTGGGAGTCCTTTTCACGCACCACTTTCACTTCCTGCAGGTGGGGTGGTGGCTGATCGCGGTCGCGCTCGTGTTCGTCAATTCCTACCTTCTGCAGTTGCGCCTCGGCCAGGAGCGCTTTCAGGCCGTCGCGCAGCCCGCGATTGCTGCGCAGTCGGTGGCAGCCGGCGCGCTGCTGTTCGCCGGGACGCTTGCCGCGCACGGTGACGCCTGGTGGCCGGGGCTGATCGGCGGAGCCGCGGCCGCCGCGCTCGCTCTGCGCGCGTCCGGACCGGTGATCGCCCGAGCCCGCGAGCGCTTGGGAGACCGCGCCGCGCGCGAGGCGTTGACCGTGTACCTCGATGCCGCCGCGCTGCTGCTCGCCGCGCTGGTCGCGTTGCTGCACCCACTCGGCTATGTGGTGGTCGCACTGCTCGCGTGGTCCGCTTGGCGCGGTCGCGGCCGCTCTGCACAGAAGTACGCCGGCCTGAGAATCCTCGGGCGCTAGTGAGCTCCCCGGGAAAGCTCGTCCTCTGTGTGATCGACGCGATGGCGCCCGCGATGCTCGAGCGCGCGGTGGCCGAGGGGGCTGCGCCGGTGCTCGCGGCGCTGATGGCGCGAGGCAGCTACGTGAACGACTGCGTGGCCGCGTTTCCGTCTGTGACGCCGGTGTGCGCTGCATCGATCGCCACCGGCACCCGGCAGGACGAGCACCACATACCGGGCATGAACTGGTTTCACCGTGAGGAGGAACGCTACGTCGAGTACGGCTCGAGCTTCCGTGCGGGCCAGCGTTTCGGGATCACTCGCCAGCTGACGGACCTCGTCTACAACATGAACCGCGCGCACCTGTCCCAGCAGACGCCAACGGTCTTCGAGACGCTCGACGACGCTGGCCAGCGCACGGCTGGGACCACCTATCTGATGTACAGGGGTCGGCACCGCCACGAGCCCCAGCGCGACACCACCCTGACGCGTTTTGCCTCGCGCTTGATGCGCCATCCGGTGATGGGCCCGCGCGAGCTGTTCTACGCTGACATTTTCGCTTCGCGGCCCACCGGCTGCCGCTCTGGGCTTGGCATGCCGGGGGTGCGCGACCGCCACTCCGGCTGCGTGAGCGCCTACATGGTCGAGCACGATTTGTTCGACTTTTTGCTGCTGTCGCTGCCGGACAACGACTGGTACTCCCACAAGCACGGACCCGAGGGCCAGCTGCGTTCGATCGCCGCGGCCGATCTGCAGCTCGCCCGCGTGTTCGACGCCGGCGGGGGGATCGACAGTTTCCTGGAGGAGCACGCGGTGATCGTGATGGCCGACCACTCGCAGGCGCCCGTGGAGAGCACGATTGACCTCCAGCACGAACTCGCCGATCTGGGTGTGCTCGCTCCCAAGGGCGGAGTGCAGGGTGGTGAGAGCATCGACGTGGCGGAGCCGCAAATCGCCGTATGCCCCTCCCAGCGCGCGGCGATGGTGTACGCGCTGAATGAGGCCGAGCGTGACGCGATGCGCGCTTCGGTCGTGGCCCGCGCGCTGGCGATCGAGGGCGTGGACCTCGTTGCCTGGCTCTCCTACGACGCGCACGATAGGCCTTCCGAGGGGGTGGTATCGAGCCCCGGGCGCGGCGAGCTGCGCTTCGCTCCGGGCGGCGAGGTGCTCGACGCGCGCGGCGCGAGCTGGCACGTGGACGGCGCGCTGGGAGTGCTCGATGCTGCTGTGCGCGGAGGCGAGGGCGCGCTCACGACGCCCTCCTATCCCGACGCCCTGGCGCGCCTGTGGTCGGCGCTCACGTGCCCCACCTCCGGTGAGGTGTTGCTGAGCGCTGCCCCTGGTTATGAGTTCGTGGACTGGGGCGGCGCTGCGCACCTGGGCGGCGGTAGCCACGGTTCGCTGCACGTATCGGACTCGCTCGGGGCGCTCATCCTCTGCGGAATCGCTCCCGTTGATGAGCCCGCCCAGTGGGCGATCGGCGACATCGCCCCCCTCGTATTGCGGCACTTCGGCCTGAGGGCGGGCGGCGAGCAACCGCCGGCGCAACTGTAGGCCGTTCGCGAACGCTCCCGTTACGCTCGCGTGGTGCGGTGCTCCCTGACCCTCATCGCCTGCGCGCTCGCTTGCGCGTTACCTGCGACTGCGCACGCCGCGGCGGGCTCGCTAGGGAGCGCTCCGCAGCCCGCGCGGGCCGGTGCGGGCGCTCTGCCCGTGAGGACCGCAACAGGTGCTTCCTCGTCGTCCTCCTCATCAGCGGCTTCCGCGGTAAATCCCGAAGCCCCGGTCCCGGTGCCGGCCTCAGATGAACCACCGGCCGGGCGCAGGCTATCGGCCAGCCAGGTGCTCGCGATTGCCGGGCGCTTGGCGAAGATGAAGTCCGTCCGGCGGGAATACCCCGGCTCCTACGGCGGTGCCTATTTGAAGCCCGCGTTCCACTGGCAGGTCAGCTACTTCTCCAAGAACGGCAAGAAGGAGATCGGGCAGGTGATCATCGATGACCTGTCCGGCCGCGTCCTCGAACAATGGACGGGCTTTCAGGTCGCCTGGTCGATGGCGCGCGGCTATCGCGGTGCGTTCGGCGAGCACGTCAATGCGTTGTACGTGTGGCTGCCGCTCTGCCTGCTGTTTCTGCTCCCGTTCATCGACTGGCGCCGGCCTCTGGCGCTGCTGCATCTCGACCTGCTCGTGCTGCTCTCGTTCTCGGTCTCGCTCGCCTACTTCAACCACGCACACATCTACGCCTCGGTGCCGCTGGCCTACCCGCCGCTGCTCTACCTGCTCGCGCGGATGCTCGCGCTCCTGCGTCGTCGTTCCCGACCGCAGCGGCCCCTGCGCTTGTTGATCCCGGCGCCCGTGCTCGCGCTTGGCATCGTCTCCCTGCTCGGCTTTCGCATCGCGCTGAACGTGACCGACGCGAACGTGATCGACGTCGGCTACGCCGGGGTGATCGGAGCGCAGCGGATCGTCCATGGCGGGCCGGGTGGGGCTCTCTATGGCCACTACCCGGCGGACAACGAACACGGTGACACCTACGGCCCCGTCAACTACGAGGCCTATGTTCCGTTCGAGCAGATATTTGGCTGGAGCGGCAAGTGGGACGACCTGCCCGCCGCCCACGCCGCCGCGGTCGTATTCGACCTGCTCGCTGTGGCGCTGATGTTCCTGCTCGGCCGTCGCATCCGCGGGCCGTCGCTGGGTATTGCCCTCGCGTATGCGTGGGTTTCCTATCCCTTTACGCTGTTTGCGCTGGAGAGCAACTCAAACGACACGCTCGTGGCCGTGCTGATCCTCGCGGCGCTCCTCTTCGCCAGCTCAGCGCCCGCACGGGGGGTGTTCGCGGCGCTGGCCGGGCTGAGCAAGTTCGCCCCGCTCGCGCTCGCGCCGCTGCTCGGGACCCACGGCCTGCGGAAGCGCGGGTGGGTGGGCATCTCATCTCTTCGCGCGCTTGCCCAGTTCCTAGTCGCCTTCGCCGCCACCGCCGCGCTGGTGTCGGTCCCCGCGCTGAGCCACGACTCGCTGCACACGATTTTGCAGCGCACGATCGACTACCAGGCCAACCGAGGGTCGCCGTTCTCAGTCTGGGGCCTGTATGGCCTGCCAGGGCTCCAGCGGGTGGTGCAGCTCGCCGCGATCACGCTTGCCGTGGCGCTGGCGATCGTCCCGCGCCGGGACGATCTCGTTGGCCTGGCTGCGGCCTGCGCCGCGGTGATGATCGCCACACAGCTCGGGGTAGAACACTGGTTCTACCTCTATATCCCCTGGTTCTTTGGGCTCGTGATGATCGCGTTGATCGGAACCCCACCATCCCGCGCAGGCGTTGATGGCCCTACTGCGCTGCAGGCGAGGCAGGCGCTGGCATCAGCACCTGCTCGATGGAGTCCGCTCGCAAGGGCGCCTCACAGCGGATCAGCACTCCCATGAGCCACGGATCCTCCTCGGAGGTCTCAAAGCGCACGGGCATCTGCGTGAGCAGCGACTCGATCGCCTGCTCGCGCTTTACGCCGATCACGCCGCCGCGCGGGCCGGTCATACCGACGTCGGTGATGTAGGCGGTCCCTCCCGGCAGCACGCGCGCGTCCGCGGTGGGCACGTGCGTGTGCGTGCCGACGACGGCCGTCACGCGCCCGTCGAGGTGCCAGCCCATCGCGACCTTCTCCGAGGTCGCTTCCGCGTGCACATCTACGAGGATGTGCTCGACGGCGCCGAGCTCCCGGAGCGCCACCTCGATCTCGGTGAACGCCGAGCGTCCTGCCTGCAGGTGCAGGTTGCCGCTCAGGTTGACCACGCCGAGGCGCACGTCGCCCTGCTCGACCACGCAGGTTCCGTGCCCCGGCTGGCTGCGCAGGAAGTTTGCTGGGCGCAAGATCCGCGGCTCGGATTCCAGATAGGGGTAGATCTCGCGCCGGTGATAGGTGTGGTTGCCGAGCGTGATCGCATCGACGCCGGCCCCGAATAGCTCATCGGCGGCCTTCGGGGTGATTCCCAGCCCGCCCGCGACGTTCTCGCCGTTGATCACGACGAAGGTCGGGTCAAAACGCTCGCGCAGGATGGGCAGGCAACTGAGCAGCGTGCGCCGGCCGATGCCCCCGACGAGGTCGCCGACGAACAGGATGCTCACCGGCGCGTGCCCGGTCCTCGCCGCCTGCGACTCAGCCATACTCCACCCATGGTGGTGGGAGGCAGATGAGCGGCGTCCCCGAGAGCGCGCCGCAGGCAGCCCCGCCAAGTTCGCAAGAGCGGGAGCTGGCCGGGCCGCCGGGTGGGCAGGGATCCAATCCACCCCGCGTGGTCGTGCCTCGCTGGGTCCAGCTGGTGCTGCTGCCGGTCGCGCTGCTCGGGTGCTGGGCGCTGGCGAAAGCCGCTGGGAAAGTGCTGGTGATCTTCATCGTCGCAGGAGTCATCGCTTTGATCCTCAACCCGGCTGTCGCCTTCCTCCAGCGCTCGCGGTTTCCTCGCGGCCTGGCGGTGCTCGCCGTATACCTCGCATTCTTCCTGACGCTGGCCGGTATCGGCGTCCTGCTCGCGAACCCTATCTCCAATCAGGTGCGCACGTTCTCGAACAATCTCCCGCACATCGTGGACGAAGCCAACAAGAAGATCGCGACGTTTCAGGGCGAACTGAACCAGCACGGCCTGCACGTGGAAATCGTCAAGCAGGGCAAAACCGCGCTGCAGAGCATCCAGGAGAAAGTCGCCAAAAGCGCGACCAAGCTGGCGTCGTTCGGCGGTGCGCTGCTCACCGAAGTGGCGAACGCGATCTTTGATCTCGTGCTCGTGTTCGTGCTGTCGGTGTACATGCTCCTCTACGGCGAGCAGATCGGGGGGCTCGTGCGCCGGGTGATGCCCGATGGCGACGGCTCGCGTACGGATGACTATCCAATCCTCGTACAGAACGCCGTCGCGCGCTACGTCGGCGGCCAGCTGTTGTTCAGCACGGTTATGGGCGCCTCCGCGGGGTTCGCTCTGTATCTGTTCGGCGCGATCGGGATTTTCCCGGCCGGGAGCAAGTACGCGGTGGCCTTCGCGATGTTCTACGGCGTGATGGAGCTCGTGCCCTACGTCGGGCCGATCCTCGGCGCCCTGCCGCCGGTGCTCGTGGCGCTGTTCACCGACCCGATCACGGCGCTGTGGGTGGCGCTGCTGTTCGTTGGCCTGCAGCAGCTCGAGGGCCACGTGGTCGCGCCGCAGATCTTCGGACATACGCTGCGCATCAACCCGCTGCTGGTCATCTTCGCGCTGCTGCTCGGTCTCCAGCTGCACGGGATCGTTGGCGCTCTGATCGCGCTGCCGATCCTCTCGGTGCTGCGCGAGACGGCCGTGTACCTGAGCCGCCACCTGACGCTCGAGTCGTGGGAGCACTCACAAGACGGAGTTCTGTGATCCGGACGCTGGCCGGGGCCGGGCTTGGCGGGCCTGTTCTGAGTGTCCGGGATCTCGCGATGCGCTACGGCGAGCGCGAGGCGCTGCGCGGCGTCAACTTCGATGCTGGCGCGGGTGAGCTGGTGGCGGTCGTCGGGCCCAACGGCGCGGGCAAGACGACGCTTCTGTCGATTCTCGCGGGCATCCAGCGCCCGAGCGCTGGCAGCGTGAGCAGGGCTCCCCGCGAAGTTGGGTGGGTGCCTCAATCCTCCGCGGTCTATGCGAAGTTGTCGGTCGCGGAGAACCTCGAGTTGTTCGCCCGCCTGGAGAAGGTCGCCGACCCGGCGCGGGCGGTGGAGCGGATGCTTGAGCAGACGGGCCTGGGCGAGCGAGCCGGTGAGCAGGTGGGACGCCTCTCGGGCGGCAACCGTCAGCGCGTCAACGTCGCGATCGGCCTGCTCGCGGATCCTCCCGTGCTCGCGCTCGACGAGCCCTCTTCGGCTCTCGATCCGGCCCAGCGCGCGCGGCTGTGGGACTTCGTCGGAAGCCTGGCGGCCGCCGGTACGAGCGTGGTGTTCTCGACGCACGACGTGAATGAGGTGCAGCGCTATGCCAAGCGCGCGCTGGTGCTCGCCGGCGGGGAGCTGCTGTTCGACGGCTCCCCAGAGGCTCTCCTCGCAGCGGCTGGCGAGGAGAATGGAGACTTCGAGGGCGCGTTCGTGTCATTTCTGCGTGGGCGTGGTTACCGGTGAGGTGGCTGTTGCGAAAGGATCTGCTGATCCTGCGCCGTTCGCGCTTGACGGTGGCGCTGCTCGTGATCTACCCCGTGGCGATCGCGTTGTTGATCGGGCTGGCTCTCTCACGCGGCCCCACCAAGCCGCGCGTGGCGATCGTCAACGAAACTCCGCCGGGGCAGACGATCGCGGTCGGCAGCGAGCACGTCGCCGTGGGACGTTACGCGGAGGAGCTGTTCAGCCAGGTCCAGTCCGTCCACGCCTCCTCGCGAGCACAGGCGATCGCCGAGATCAAGTCCGGTCGCGTGCTGGCTGCGGTGGTGATCCCGCGGAACATCGCCGCACGTGTCTCCTCCGGCCTGAGCCAAGCGAGCTTGGAAGTGCTGTACAACGGCAACGCTCTGGAGCAGTCCCTCGTCCAGTCACAGCTGAGCTCCGCGCTCGCTCAGGCGAACCTGGGGTTCTCCGAACAGATCCAAGGTGCCGCCGCTCAGGCGATCGGCCTGCTGCTGAAGGGCGGCAACCTCGGCGTGCTCGGCGCGCCACCGGACCTGATCGGCCTGCGCCAGATCCCGTCTGGGCTGAAGGGCATCATCGCGCGCCAGCCGCCTGGTCCGGACCGCAAGCAGCTGGAACGGATGGATGCGTTCGCGCAGTTCGCCGCGCAGAACCTCGGCCTCGCCAAGAACGTGCTGTCGACGATCGGACAGCCGATCCAGATCAAGAGCACGCTGATCGCCGGCCGGCGCACGCCGCTGAACACGTTCGCGGTCGTCGTTGCGGTGAGCATCTCGCTGATGTTTGTCGCCGTCCTGCTCGCCTCGGGCGGCCTCGCCCTCGAGCGCGAGGAGAACACGCTGCAGCGGCTCGTGCGCGGGCTGGTCTCGCGCGAGGGGCTGCTGGCCGAGAAGGCGCTGCTCGGCGCGGGCTGCTCGTTCTTGCTCGCCTTCGCGATGCTGGCAGGCATCGGTGCGTTTGTGAGCCTCGACTGGAGCCGTGCCGGGCTGTGGCTGGCGGCGCTCGCCCTCGGCGGCCTCGCGTTTGGAACGCTCGGCGTGGCGATCGGCGTGCTCGCCAGGGAGGTGCGTGCGGCGTCGCTGCTGGCCTTCCTGACGTCGCTGCCGCTGGCCTTCCTCGCGCTAGTCCCGGCGGGGGCGGTGGCAAGGGGCCTGTACGACGCGATCGGTGTGATCTCGTTCGTGTTCCCCTTCAAGGCGGCGCTGCAAGCGCTCGACGCGGCCGTCAATCAATCCGCCCCCGGCATCGGGGTCTCCCTCGCGCACCTCGCCGGCCTGGTCGTGCTGTTCGGCGCGCTCGCGCGCGTGGGGCTGCGGCGATTGGACTGAGCGAGGGTATCCTGAAGAGCGATGGCCTTTCCCCAAACGCGCATGCGCAGGCTGCGCGCAACGGCTTCCCTGCGCGGGCTCGTGCGCGAGACGGAGCTCCGCTCTGACCAGCTTGTGCTGCCGATGTTCGTTTCAGAGACTGCAGCGAACCGCGAGCCGATCGCGACGATGCCCGGCGTCGAGCGCCTGTCGGTGGCGGCGGCCGTCGAGGAGGCGCGCGAGGCGGCGGCGCTGGGGATCGCCGCGGTGATGCTGTTCGGCGTGCCAGCGGAGAAGGATGGGGAGGGTTCGGGGGCATGGGACGACGAGGGCGTCGTGCAGACCGCCGTGCGCGCGATCAAGCGGGCGCTCCCGGAGCTGCTGGTGATCACGGACGTGTGCCTGTGCGAGTACACCGACCACGGCCACTGCGGCGTGCTTGATATGGGATCCCACTCACCCGGCGCGGTGGACAACGACGCGACGGTCGAGCTGCTCGCGCGGGTGGCGGTCAGCCAGGCGCGCGCGGGCGCCGACCTGGTGGCTCCGTCGGACATGATGGACGGGCGCGTGCGCGAGATTCGCCAGGAGCTCGACGGTGAGGGCTTTGCCGAGGTGCCGATCCTCGCCTACTCGGCGAAGTTCGCCTCGGCCTTCTACGGGCCGTTTCGCGAGGCGGCGGGCTCTACGCCGTCCTTCGGCGACCGGCGCGCCTACCAGCTGGACCCGGCCAACGGCGAGGAGGCGGTGCGCGAGGCGCTGCTCGACGTGCAGGAGGGGGCGGACATGGTGATGGTCAAGCCGGCGCTGGCCTACGGCGACGTGATCGCGTCGGTCAAGCGCGCCACGCGCCTGCCGGTGGCGGCGTACAACGTCAGCGGCGAGTACGCGATGGTCAAGGCCGCCGTGGCGGCGGGCTACGTGGACGAGCGCGCAACCGTGCTCGAGATCCTCACATCGCTGCGCCGCGCGGGCGCTGAGACGATCATCACCTACCACGCAAAGGACGCGGCCCAATGGCTAGCCGAGTAGAGCTGACTCCCCAGCAGCCCCCGTCCCCCGACCGCGCCGCCGCCGCGATTCCGAAGACGCGCACGCGCAAGGACGGAGCGGCCGTGGCGCTCGATGATCTCGACCGCAAGCTGCTCAACCTGATGCAGGGCTCGTTTCCGCTCCAACCATGTCCCTATGCAGCGGTTGCGCAGGCCGCCGAGGTGACCGAGCAGGAGGTGCTCACCCGCGTCCAGCGCCTGCTCGACGAGCGCATCATCCGCCAGGTCACGCCGATCTACGACACTCGTGCCCTGGGCTACGGATCGATGCTCGTGGCGGCAAAGGTCGACCCCGAGAACCCGTGGCAGGCGGCCAAGATCGTCAACTCCCACCCCGGCGTCTCGCACAACTATTTGCGCAATCACGACTTCAACATGTGGTTCACGCTCGCCGTCGAGCCCGACTCGCGCCTGGGTCTCGAGGAGACGCTCGACGTGCTCCAGCGGCTCACCGGCGCCGAGTCGATCCGCCAGCTGCCGACGCTCAAACTGTTCAAGATCCGCATGGACCTCGAAATGGAGGGCGGCACCCAGGCGCTCACCAGCGAGGGCTCAGCCGTGGAGCCCGTCGACCTCGAGCCCGTCGCCTACGACGAGCTCGACAAGGATGTGATCCGCGCCACCCAGGGCGACATGCCGGTGATCTCCGAGCCCTACGCTCCGGCCGCCGCGCGCCTGGGCATCGATACCGATGCGCTGCTCGAGCACATGCAGGGCATGCACGAGCGCGGCCTGCTCCGCCGTGTGGCCGCGATTCTCTATCACCGGCGCGCGGGGTTCTCTGCGAACGGTATGGGTGTCTGGAAGGTCTCTCCTGAGCAGATCGCCGAGCTCGGACCGCGGATGGCGTCCTTCCGCGGCATCTCTCATTGCTACGAGCGCCCGACCTATGAGGATTGGCCGTATTCGGTGTTCACGATGGCGCACGGCCGCTCCAAGGAGGAGTGCGACGCGGTGCTGGACGCGATCGCCGAACAGACGGGCATCCACGAGCGTGCCACGCTGTACTCCTCGACCGAGTTCAAGAAGATCCGCCTGCTGTACTTCACCGAGGACTTCAAGAACTGGGAGAGCCAGCACGCCTGAGCGTGGCTTCGTGACGACCTCGCTCACCGACACTCGCTCGAGCGAGCTCTATCGTCAGGCGCTCGAGGTCCTTCCGGGCGGGGTCAACTCCCCTGTGCGCGCGATGCGCGCGATCGGGCGCGACCCGATCTTCATCGACCGCGGCGAGGGCGCGGAGGTGATCGACGTCGACGGCAACCGCTACATCGACTACGTCTGCTCCTGGGGGCCGCTGATCCACGGCCACGCCCATCCACAAGTGCTCGACGCGGTTGCTACGGCTGCGGCGAAGGGCACCAGCTTTGGCGCGCCAACGCCCGCTGAGGTGGAGCTGGCGGTGGAGGTGACGCGCAGGATCGAGGGGGTCGAGATGCTGCGCATGACCTCCTCGGGAACCGAGGCGGCGATGACGGCCATCCGTTTGGCCCGCGCGGCGACCGGTCGCGAGATGCTGCTCAAGTTCGCCGGTGCCTACCACGGCCACGCCGACGGTCTGCTCGCGCAGGCGGGATCGGGCTTGGCCACTCAGGCACTCCCCGCAAGCCCGGGCGTTCCCGCAAGCACGGCGGCCTGCACGGTGATCGTGCCGTGGAATGACCCCCAGGCGCTGAGGGCCGCCACGGCGCGATTCCAGTTCGCGGCGATCCTCGCCGAGCCGATGCCCGCCAACATGGGCCTGGTCCCGGCGCAGGCCGGTTTCCTCGAGCTGCTGCGCGAGCAGGCCGACACGAACGGGGCACTGCTCGTGCTCGACGAGGTGATCTCAGGCTTCCGCGTGGCGCGCGGTGGTGCACAGGAATTGACAGGGGTGGCGGCCGATCTCACGATCATGGGCAAGATCTTCGGTGGCGGCTTGCCCGCGGCTGCGGTTGGTGGCCGGGCTGAGCTGATGCGCCTGCTGGCACCCGCCGGTGAGGTCTACCAAGCTGGCACCCTGTCGGGCAACCCGGTGGCGATTGCCGCCGGCCTCGCTACGCTCGCCCTGCTCGACGAGCCCGCCTACCTGCGCCTGGCCGCGGTCACACAGCGGCTCGCCGAGGGCCTGCACGAAGCAGCGGTGGGGTATCCGATCCAGGTTGCAAGCGTCCCCGGTTTGCTGACGGTCTTCTTTTCGGACAGTCCCATCGGGAGCTTCGAGGACGCGCGCAAATGCGACCTGCAGGCCCATGCGGCGTGGTGCCGGGAGCTGCTTTCGCGGGGGGTCTACGCACCCCCTTCGCAGTTCGAGGCCTGGTTCCCGTCCCTCGCGCACACCTCGGAGCACATCGAACGCACCGTCGCCGCCGCCACCGCCGCCTTTGCGGAGCTCGAATGAGCGGCACCTCCACGCCGCCCCCCGCTCCCCACTCCTCATTAGAGCGGCTGCGAGCGCTCCTGCTCGATGAGGGTGGCCTGATGGCGAGCCTGGTGGACCCCGCAGGCGCTGGTCCGCGGGCGCTGGCTGGCGAGGATCACGGGCTCGAAAGTCCCGCGCGGATCGCCGCCTGCGGCCCGCGCGCCGAGGGTGCCCGCGAGGACTATGAGCTGCTGATCGAGGCAATCTACGAGGGCTACCTGCTGCACTACGGAACGCCGCGCGTGGCACGCACATCCGAAGCGGACCTCAGCCTGCTGGCGGGCGACCGGCTGTATGCGCTCGGGCTGGCCCGCCTGGTCTCGCTCGGCGACACGGCGGCCGTGGCGGAGCTGGCGGACACGATCGCGCTCAGCGCGCTCGCCCATGCTGCGAACAAGCTGGAGCTGGCTGGCGCGGTATGGGCAGCTGGCGCCCGCGCCGTCGGCTGGGGATCGAGCGAGGCCCACAGGCGCGCCAAGGACCTCGCGCTCGCGGGCGCCCCGGAGGCGATCGAGGCGATGCGCACAAGTGCCGCAGGCGCCCCGGCCTCGCCCTGAATCGCGCCTCGATATTGTTCGCGGCGGTGCCAGACAAGCACACCCAGCACAAGTCCAAGTACACGGCCGACCGGGGGATCCCCGGCGCCTTCGAGGGCGAGACGGTCACGCGGCGGCGGTTCATGACCGGCACGGCACACACGGCGGGCGCGATCGCGGCCGGTGCCTTCACGCTCCCGGCGCTCGGCTTTGCGCTTGGGCCGATCTTCAAAGAGCCACCGCATTTCTGGGAGGACATCGGCTCTACCAATGACTTCACCGCGGAGAACTACACGCCGGTGGTGATCACGATCACCCAGGGGATCGGCGAGGCTGGCAAGTCGACGGCGTATGTGCGCAAGTTCAACCCGACGATTGACACCGACCCCTATGACCGCAACACGCCGTACATCGCGATCTCGACGCGCTGCGCCCACCTGGGCTGCCCGGTGCGCTGGGTGGATGCCGCGGAGCGCTTCATCTGCCCCTGCCACGGCGGCGTCTACAACCTGCTGGGCCAGCCCGTTGGCGGTCCCCCGGTGCGGCCCCTGGACCGCTTCCCCACAAGACTCGCCGGCGATCGGGTGCAACTGTACAGCGGGCGTTTCAGCGTCAACAGCGAGCTCAAACGCTTCTCTCCTCGCGACCCGGGAGAGCCGCTGGACGGCATCGGGCAGTACCTCTACCCGTCGCGACCGAGCGCACAGAAGTAGAGCCGAAGGCGACCGCCACCGTGCCCAAGCTCCCAAAGCTCCCCGCTCCCCCGCTCCCAGCCGCGCTGCAGGAGCCGCCCCCGCGCCCGGGCGAGGGCAATGGCACGGCCGGCCCGCTGGAGAGCGCCAAAGAGGCCGGGATCACGGTCGTCGACTGGGTCGATGAGCGCACCTCGCTGAGCGGCGCCGGGCGCTGGCTGATGTTCCGCAAGGTGCCAAAGGGGACCAACTGGTTCTACACGCTCGGCTCGGCGACAATGTTCGCGTTCCTCTCCCAAGCCGTGACCGGCGTGTTCCTGGCTATGTACTACCGCCCGGATCCCTCGGGCGGGGCGTATGAATCGATCAGGTACGTGACCAACGAGGTGTTTCTCGGCCAGTTCGTGCGCGGTATGCACAAGTGGGGGTCGAGCGTGATGGTGGTCCTCGTGTTCCTGCACATGGGTCGCACGTTCTTCTTCGGCGCCTACAAGTACCCGCGCGAGCTGAACTGGGTGATCGGGGTCGTCTTGCTAATCCTGACGATGGTGATGTCGTTCACCGGCTACCTGCTGCCATTCGATCAGCGCGCCTACTGGGCGACGATCGTGGGCGTCAACATCAACGGCCTCGGTCCGCTGGTCGGGCCCTATCTGAGCGACTTCCTCAGAGCCGGCCCCGAATTCGGGGCCACCACGCTCTCGCGCTTCTACGCGATCCACATGCTGCTGATCCCCGGCGCTCTGGTCGCGTTGATCGGTGCGCACCTGTACCTGGTTGCAAAGCTGGGCACAACCGCGCCGCCGTGGAGCAAAGCCGAGCAGAACCCCGAGTTGCGCAAGGCTGACGCATGAACCAGCGCGAGAAGGAGGAGTACCTCCGCGAGTACGGGATCCTGAAGGCGCAGGGCAAGCCATTCTTCCCCTATGCGGTCGCCAAGGACGGGGCGATGGCGGTCGTCGTGATGGCGGTCATCATCACGATGTCGTTGGTACTCGGCGCAGAGCTGGGTTCGAAGGCGAACCCGACCACCACTACCTATGTACCCCGCCCAGAGTGGTACTTCTTCTTCCTGTTCGAGGTCTTTCGCGTGCTCAAGCCGCCCAGCCTCGTGGGACTGGCCGGGATCGGCGTGCCGACGCTGGGCATGATCCTGCTGTTCCTGCTGCCGTTCTACGACCGTGGCCCTGAGCGCCGCCCTGAGCACCGCCCGATCGCCACCCTGACGGGCATCTTCGTGATCGGGGCGATGGCTCTGCTCACCTACGAGGGAGCCACCGCGGGTGCGCCGACCGCGGTCGAAATGGCCACGCCAAAGGCGGTCCTTCAGGCTGGGGGCAAGACGCTCGCAGAATATGAAGCTGGCAAGGCGGTCGTTGCCCAGTCGGGATGTGAGGCATGCCACAAGATCGGCGAGAACGGCAACGCCGGGCCGGGCCCCGACCTGACGCACATCGCCTCGCGGCTACCCGCGCAGGGGATTGCGCGCACGCTGGTGAACCCCACGGCGCCGATGCCCTCGTTCAAGAACCTGCCGCCGCAGAAGTTCAACGCGGTTGTCGCCTTCCTGTCGCAGCTGAAGTAGCTGAGGGCGACCATGCCAGCGCTTCCGAGCACCGGACCGAATGGCGTAAACGGGTCCTCGCCAGAGGACGAGGCTCCTGGGCGAGCGTCCAATCCGCCAACGGGAACGCTCGAGGCGAAACAGGTGCGGGCGATGTTCGACGGTATCGCCGGTGTGTATGACCTGCTGAACAGCGTTATGACGGCAGGGCTGCACCACCGCTGGCGGGAGCGGGCAGCCGATCTCGCCAGCTTGGGTCCGGGTGAGCGCGTGCTCGATGTCGCGACCGGCACGGGTGATTTGGCGATCGAGCTCGCGCGGCGGGTGGCTCCCGGAGGGGAGGTGGTGGGCAGCGACTTCTCCGAGACGATGCTCGATCGCGCCCGCGCAAAGCCCAAGCCCGCGGGCGCAGAGCTGCGCTTCGAGTGGGGTGATGCTCTGGATTTGCCATATGAAAACGGGTACTTCGACGCCGCGACAGTCGGATTTGGCGCCCGCAACTTCGCTGATCTCGGACGCGGGCTGCGCGAGCTGGCCCGCGTCGTGCGCCCCGGGGGAAGGGTGGTGATCCTCGAGATCACCACGCCGAGGAAACCGCCGCTGTCGCTGTTCTTCGGGCTGTGGTTCGAGCGTGTCGTGCCCGCTCTCGGGCGGCTGTCCGGGAACAGCGACGCGTACAGCTACCTGCCGAGCTCAGTCAGGCGTTTTCCCGAGCCCGCTGGGCTGGCAGCGGAGATGGAACGCGCGGGCCTGCAAGAGATCCACTATCTGCTGACCGCCGGAGGCATCATCGCGATCCACACCGGTACGGTTCCCCCCTCGCCGGGACAGCAACAGCGATGAGCACGGTTCCAAGCACGGCCAGCAGAGAGCGCGGTGAGGAAGTGGACAGAGTCGAGGCGATCATGCGCCGCGGCGGGGCGAGGCTGCGTGAGCGGATGGAGAGCACGGAGCTGCACCTAGAGCGGGTGACGGCGCAGGCCGGCGTGCCGCTGGCGGAGCACGCGAGCGCGACGATCATGGCGGGCGGCAAGCGGCTGCGGCCGCTGCTGGTCGTGCTCGCCGCTGAATCCGCCGGCTGCCCACAGGACATGAGGGAGGGGGAGGAGCAGCTCATACGGGCAGCGGTGGCGGTCGAGCTGGTGCACTCGGCGACGCTCGTGCACGACGATTTGATCGACGGCGCGAGACTGCGGCGGGGGCATCCGACCGTGGCGGCGCTCGCCGGGCGTGAGGTTGCGCTCGCCACTGGCGACCTGCTGTTCTCACGCGCGTTCGGCGAGCTCGCCAAGAACGGCTCGAGCGCCCAGCTGAGTGCCCTGTCCGGCGCCAGCTCCGCACTCGCCGAAGGCGAGCTGCTCCAGCGCGAGGACGCCTACGCCCCGCACGTCACGGTGGAGCGCTATATGAGGCGTTGCGAGCTGAAGACCGCCGCGTTGTTCGAGGCCGCCTGCCGTCTCGGGGCGCTGATGGCGCCCGCGGGGGACCCGGCCGCCCTCGCGGGAGCACTTGGGGGATTCGCCCGGAGGATCGGGCTGGCCTTCCAGATCCTCGATGACGTGCTCGACGTGTCGGGTCCTGTGGAGCGCACCGGCAAGGCACGCGGCACCGACCTGCTCGATGGCACGGTCACGCTGCCGTTGATCCTCGCCCGCGCGCACGAGCCGCAGCTCGCCTCCTTCGACCTGGCGACGCTGGACGGGCCGAGCGGGCATCAAATAGCGGAGGAACTGTGCGAGCGGATCGCGGCCACGGGCGCGCTCGAACGGGCCCGCGAACAGGCCCTTCAGCTCGTCGCAGAGGCCAAGGCGGAACTGCCCGCGATCCTCCCGGGCGGGCGCTCTGCGCTGCTGGAGCTCGTCGCCGACGCAGTCGTCGAACGCTACAGCTAGAAGTCTGAGGGGACGATCAGGTCGGCGTCTAGCGCGCGGACGAAGAACTCGACTTCGTCCTCCATGTTCGACTGGGTTAGCTGTTGCAGGTCGCCGAGCAATGCACCGGCGGCGCGGTCGAGCTCCTCGTCGAGTTCTTGTACGGTTGCCTGCTCGAACACGCCTTCGCGGCGGGCCTCGCACTCGGGGCAGCGCAGGACGATTCGCCAGTGCCGCGGTCCTTCCTCGATCCAGTCCAGCGGGTACACAAGATCCCCGGCGCAGTGGAAGCAGACGTGCAGGGGATCGGGCACACAGGCGCTATCCGGGGCAGTGGGAGCCGCAGGAGCGCCAGCACCAGAACCGGCTGGCGCCGCTGACTGGTTCTGGTCGCGGTAGACGACCTCGATCTGCTTGCCGCTGGGCAGCCGCACGCGATGACGGGTGTGATGGCTTCTGTTGGGTTCCATGCCTGATCTGCGAGCTTCATCGACTCTTGCGCCGGGCGGCTTTAGCATGCTGCTCGTAGTTCGGAGGTTTGCGTAGCGCTGCTCAACCGGCCCTCAACGGCCGGCTGTTCCGGCGCGGAGGAAAGACCCATGCGCCGGAATAAAGCAGCGATCGCGGTGGTAGGTTCATATGAGCCATGGCCACCACGATCCGCGCGATCGGCCACGATGAGCGGCTCAGCCTCGTGGACCATCTCGATGAGCTGCGCACCCGCCTGATCGTCAGCGCGATCGCGCTGGCGATCGCGTTTGGGTTCTGCTTGTGGCAGAACCACGCTTTGCTGCGGGTGATCAACGAACCGTTGAGCAAGCAGACCGAAAAACAGGTCGCGAAGGGCCACGGGCCACTCGGCCAGACCGCGCTCGCTCAGCAGGGGGTGCTGAAGCTCGCCCACACCACCGAGGGGGTGCTCGCCACGCTGAGCGCGCCCTCCAGTGGTCTCTCGCTTGCCACCCGCGCGGCAATCGCGAAGGAGATCCCCAACCTGAGGGCCGACGTGGCGCATATCCCCAAGACGCCGGAAGGCAACAAGCCGGTGACGCTGGGCATCGGTGAGCCGTTCACGACCACCATCACCGTGACGCTGTTCTTCGCGCTGATCATCGCGTTGCCGGTGATCCTGTTCGAGCTCTACGGCTTCGTCCTGCCGGCATTCAGCCCGAGAGAGAGGCGCATCGCCCTACCGCTGCTCGCCGCGATCCCGTTCCTGTTCGTGATCGGTGCGGCGTTCGGTTACTTCGTCGTGCTGCCGGCCGCCGTGAGGTTCTTCCAGAACTTCAACAGCGGTGAGTTCAACGTCCTGGTGCAGGCCAACCAGTACTACAAGTTCGCGGCGACCGTGCTGCTGGCGATGGGCTTGGTCTTCCAGGTGCCTGTGGCGATCCTTGGCGCCACCCGCGTTGGGATCGTCACCCCCAGGCAGCTGCGCAAGAACCGCAGCTACGCGATCGTAGCCTGCGCGGTGGTGGCCGCCTTCCTGCCCGGGGACGCGGTCACGCTGGTGCTCGAGACCGTGCCTCTGTATGTGCTTTATGAGGCGAGTATCCTGCTCGCCTCGGTATTTGAGCGCCGCGATGCTGCCCGCGCGAGAGCGCAGACTGCTGAACATCCCCCACAGGAGCACACGTCAGCACCGAACCCCGCCGCGGATCCAACTGTGCAGGAGATAATCGACCACGTCGACAGAGATCTCTCGGACTAGATGGCCACCCTTCGCACACCAGTGCGGGCACGTCCGTAGAATCGACCACCTGATGCTGTTCGACCTGAGAGGAGGCCACCGGCGCCGCGCGGTCAAGGTGGTTTATATCGGCCTGGCGCTGCTGATCGGCGGCGGGCTGGTCTTGTTCGGTGTTGGCGCGGGCACCGGCGGAGGCGGCCTACTCAACGCGGCGACCGAAAACGAAGGCGCGGGCAGCGCGAGCTTCGCCAGCCAGATCAAGAAGTACGACAAGCAGACCAAGCAGCAGCCGGCGAACATCAGCGCGTGGGAAAAACTGACCGAAGCCCTGTTGCACGAAGCTGGTGGCGAAGCGTACGTGACGAGCACGGGTGCCGTCACCAGCAAGGGCAAGGAACTCTTCTCCAAGGCCGCCCGGTCGTGGAGTGGCTACCTGGCGCTCAACCCGCCCAAGCCCAGTGCAAAGCTCGCCCAGTTGGTGCTGCCGATCTACGCCGCGGCAGGTCTCAACCAGCCCGCCGAAGCCGTACAGGCGCTGCAGATCGTGATTGCCGCCAAACCAAATAGCGCTTCGCGCTATGCCGAACTCGCCGAGTACGCCTACAAAGCAAAGAATGTTCGTCTCGGCGATCTGGCCTCTGAAAAGGCGGTCAGCCTCGCACCGGCCGCGAAGCGCAAGGGGCTGAAGACCGAACTGGAAGCCGTCAAGAAGAGTCCCGAAGGCGAAACGCTGACGACGACGACGAATGGCACGACGTACACGGGTAAAGCCAACGGCGAAAGCGGCTTTACGGGCACGGCCGTCAAAACCACGCCGCAGCCGGCCAGCCCCGCGGTCTCCAATGGCACCGTCACCATCGGAGGGAAAACGTACAAAATCAATCAGGGCACGAAAAAATAGGCCGCGGGCGGCGCGTGCAGCGCCTGCTTGGCTAGAATCGCAGTCCGAGCCGGTGTGCAGGTCTCGCCGGTGCCCTCACGGGCCGTTAGCTCAACCGGCAGAGCAGGGGCCTCTTAAGCCCAAGGTTGCAGGTTCGATTCCTGCACGGCCCATCTTCAGAATAGCCTGCAAAATAGCGGGTTTTGTTGCGCATTGGAGAAGCAATCCTAAGGCGCAGAAGTCCGTGGGTACCACCCGCGGGTACCAAACGAGCCCGTCAATGTGACGGCTGTGCATCCAGCTCGCCGGCGCCGAGGGTCGTTTGCATGCCGGCGTCGGTCCAGATCACCTGCTCGCGCCCGGGTCCCACTCCCACGAGCGTGACAGGTGCCCCGGTGTGCTCTGAGATGAACTGCAGGTACTCGCGCGCCGCGCCGGGCAAATCTGAGAACGTGCGGCACTCGCCAAGATCCTGATTCCACCCTCGCAGCTCGGTCAGCTCGGCGGTCGTGTGATGGAGGACCGTCTGGTGGTAGGGGAAGTCGTCGAACTCCGCGCCCGCCACACCGCGGTAGCTCGTGCACACCTGGATCCGGTCCAGGCCAGAGAGCACATCGAGCTTGGTGATCACGAGCGCCGTGAGCGTGTTCAAGCGAGCGGCGTAGCGCAGGGCGACCAGGTCCAGCCAGCCGGTCCTGCGCGGGCGCCCGGTCGTCGTGCCGAACTCGCCTCCGCGCTTGCGGATCAGCTCACCCATCTCGTCGTGCAACTCGCTCGGGAAGGGTCCAGCGCCGACGCGCGTCGTGTATGCCTTCGAGACTCCCCAGATCTCATCGATGTCCTTCGGTCCGACCCCGGTCCCGACGCAGGCGGCGCCTGAGAGCGGGTTGGAGGAGGTGACGAACGGATAGGTGCCGTGATCGATGTCGAGCATCGCTCCCTGTGCACCCTCGAAGATCACGAGCTCCTCGTTATCGAGCAGCTCCCACATCAGTTTGGCGGTGTCGGCGATGTGCTGCTCCAGGCGGTGCCCGTAGGTCAGGTACTCCTCGGTCATCGCGTGCAGGTCGAGCGCCGGGTCCTTCTCGAAGGGCCTGAGCGACAGGCGCTTGGGCTCCATCGCCGCGACGATCTTCTTCTTGAGGATCTTCTCGTCGAGCAGGTCCTGCACGCGGATTCCCAGTCGCGCCGCCTTATCGGCGTAGCAGGGGCCGATACCCCGGCGGGTCGTTCCGATCTGGCGGCTGCCCAGTTTGGCCTCGCCGGCCGAGTCTAGGAGCAGGTGGTAGGGCATGATCAGATGCGCGTTTGAGGAGATTCGCAGCCCACTCACGTCGATCCGCCGCGCGCGCAGCCCGTCGAGCTCCTCGATCAGGACCTTGGGGTCGATCACGACGCCGTTGCCGATCACGCAGCGCTTGCCCGGGTAGAGGATGCCTGAGGGAATCAGGTGCAGCTTCCACTCGACCTCGTTGCGCACGATCGTGTGGCCGGCGTTGTTGCCGCCCTGGAAGCGCACAACCGCGCCCGCTCGCTCGGCGAGCAGGTCGGTGATCTTTCCCTTCCCCTCGTCGCCCCATTGGGCGCCGACAATAACTATTCCGGGCATCGCCTGTGAAGTTTACGGAGGGCCTACTGCGCGTAGCGCTCGCCGGCGTAGTTCAGGAACTTCGGGTATTCCTTCTGGAAGGTGAGCGTGACTTTGCCGACCGCCCCGTTACGGTGCTTGGCGATGATCAGGTCGGCCTCGCCCGGGCGCTCGGAGTCCTCGTCGTAGTACTCGTCGCGGTAGATGAACATCACCAGGTCGGAGTCCTGCTCGAGGTTCCCTGACTCGCGCAGGTCTGAGAGCTGCGGTTTCTTGTCCGGGCGCGACTCGACCGCGCGGCTCAGCTGGGAGAGGGCGATCACCGGCACACCGAGCTCACGGGCGAGGATCTTCAGGCCACGGCTTAGCTCGCCGACCGCTGTGACGCGGCTGTCGTAGCGGCTGTCGGTGCGCATCAGCTGGAGGTAGTCGATGATGATCAGCCCGAGGCCGCCCTCGCACTGGCTGTGTAGCCGCCTGGCCTTCGCGCGGATCTCGAGCATGCCGACGTCTGAGGAGTCGTCCACCCACAGTGGCGCCCTCGCCAGCCGCTGGCTGGCGTCGAGAATCTTCGGCCAGCGCTTCTCCGCCACCCGCCCCTTGCGCAGCTCCTCGCCCTTGATGCGCGCTTGGGAGGCGACGAACCGCTGGGCGAGCTCGGCCTCGGCCATCTCCAGGCTGAACAGCGCTACCGGCTTGTTGTGCTCGACCGCGGCGTTCTCCGCGATGTTGCACACGAGCGCTGACTTGCCCATCGCCGGGCGGGCGGCGATGATGATCAGGTTGCCGGGCTGAAAGCCGCCGGTGATCTCGTCGAGGTCTTTGAATCCGGAGGGTGTGCCCGTCAGGGAGGTGCCCTCGATCGAGAGTCGGTGCAGCTTGTCGAGCTCCTCATCGAGCACCTCTTCGATCGCGCGAAAGTCCTGCTGGCGATCGTCACGGGCGACCTCGAGCATCGCCTTCTCGGCCTGCTCGACGAGCTCGCGCGGGGCGGCCCGGTGGCCGAGCACGCCCTCCTGGATCTCATACGATGCCCCCAGCAAGCGCCGCAACAGTGCGTTCTCGCGCACGATCTGCGCGTAGCGCCGCGCATGCCCGGCGGCCGGTACGACGCCGGTCAGTCCATCGACTGTCGCGATCCCCCCGGCTTCCTCGAGCTTGCCGGTCTGGCGCAGGCGGTCGGCGACGGTGAGCACGTCGACCGGCTCGGACTCGTTGTAGAGCGCGAGCATCGCCTCGTAGATCGTCCCGTGCCGCTCGCGATAGAAGTCATCAGCGCGCAGTCCCTCTTCGATCACCAGCGCGTACAGCGAGCGGTCCGAGAGCAAGATCGAGCCCAGCACCGACTGCTCCGCCTCGAGATTGTGCGGGGGTGCGAGCACCCCCGCTGGAGCACCTGCCTTACCGTTGGTTACCGAGACCGCGCTCATGCCTTGCGCGAGTCTAGGCCGGCGCCCACTTCCGGCGAGCGGGTCTCCCCGCTATCTCGGACGAAATTGCTGGCTGAGAAATTGCCCCCCACGAACACATGTTCCCATAGCGCTCAGACGGGTCCGCGTCTGTGTGCAGGATCGGCTGGCCGCGAGCTACTTCTTGGCGACGATCATCGCCGAACGGGCGCCCGCCCCGGCCCGGTGGGCCCTTCAAGCCCCCCGCACGTTTCGTCAGGCTCGCCGGGGAGCAAACGCTCCCTGACTACTTCTTCGCGACGATCATCCATGAGCCGGGGGAGGGCAGGCCAGGGAGGGTGGGCCATTCAGCCCCTCCCCCGATTACTTCTTCGCGACGATCATCGTCTTGATCGTCGCGGTCACTCCCTCGACGACCTCGACCTCGACCATGTAGGTGCCGACGCTCTTGATCGGCTCGGGCATGTGGACGCCGCGTTTGTCGATTTTCAGACCGCGCGCTTCGCGCACCGCGGTGGCAATGTCCTGGGCGCTAACCGACCCGAACAGCCGACCGTCGGCGCTGGCCTGCTGGGGAATCGTGAGCACTGTGCGGTTCAGCAGGTTGACGTTCTCCTGGGCCTTTTCGACCGCGTTCTGCGCCGCTCGCTCGGCCGCCTGCTGGCGCTCGCGGATTACTTCGATCGCGCCTTTGGTGGCAGGCTGGGCCAGCTTGCGCGGGATCAGGTAGTTGCGCAGGTAGCCCTTGGAGACCTCGATCACCTTGCCCTGCTCGCCGAGCGTCTCGACATCCTGCAGAAGAATTGCTTCCGGAATAGGTCCCCACCCACTCCTAGCGTTCCCGCTCGCCGCGGTCGCGCCCACCGCGAGGGCTGTCCTCACGGCCGCCCTCGTTCACGTACGGCAGCAGCGCCAGCTCGCGGGCTCGCTTGACCGCGGTGGCGATCTGGTTTTGATGGCGACGGCAAGATCCGGTGATCCTCCGTGAACGGATCTTGCCCTTCTCGGAAATGAACTTCTGCAGCATCGACACGTCCTTGTAGTCGACCTGCTCGACCTTGTCCTTGCAGTGCTGGCAAGACTTGCGCCGGCCGCTTCCGGCTGGGCCCTTCCTATCTCGGCGGCGAACAGGCTTGCCGCGACCGCGCGCTTTTGCCACTGGCTACTCCTTGTGCTTACTAGAACGGAATGTCGTCGTCGCCGGCCCCGCCGGCAACAGGTGCGGGCTGAAAATCGCCCTCGTTTACTGGGATGTCGCTACCCGCCCCGTTAACGGCTGGCCGGTCTGAAATCGGACCGCCTCCGCTGGGGGCATCATCGCGCGAGCCCAGGAACTGCACCGAGTCGGCAATGATATCGGTTGCCTGGCGCTTTGCCCCGTCCTGTGCTTCCCACTCACGCCACTCCAGGCGCCCATCGATCGCGACGGGCCGTCCCTTGGAGAGGTACTTGGCGGCGTTCTCGCCCTGCGAACCCCACACGGTGACGTTGAAGTAGTTCGGCTTGTCCTCCCACTCGCCTGTGCTCCCATTCTTGCGGCGCGTGTTGCACGCGATGCGCAGGCTGCATACCGAGTTGCCGCTCGGCAGCGACCGCAGCTCGGGATCTGCGGTCAGGTTTCCGGTCATCACGACCCGGTTGATGTTGGTGGCTCCCACGGTCTTCTTCCTTTCGGATGTTCTCCCCCCCGCTCGCGAGGGCTCGTCGCTCTTCTTGTGCTTGGTCCTGCTTGCGTTTGAGCTTCGAGTCTAGAGGCGCCTTCGGTTACAACTCTCGATCGGGGGTGCCACCACCCCGCTAGTTGCGAGGAATGCAGCGCTGCGTTTCAGCGCTCTGCTGGCTCGTGCGGGCCAGGTGAGGACTGTTCAGTACTCCCGCGGGAGGAGGTTTTGAAGATCTCGTCCCAGTAGGGGGCGCTGATCCCGAAGCCGCGCGTGTCGTCCTGGAAGTGATGGCGCATGTGCCGTTCGCGCAGCATCCTGCCGAGCGGGCCACGGGGGCGGAAGTGGTGGATGTAGTAATGGGTCATGTCGTACGCGACGTAGCCGGCGAAGAACCCAGCTCCCAGCCCTGGCGCGTAGGAGGAGCCGAAGAGCAGGTACAGGACCCCGAACACAGCCGCCCCCAGGGGCACGCTCACCGCGGGTGGCATTACCAGGCGCAGCGGATCGTTTGGGTGATCGTGATGGACGCCGTGGATGATCCAGTGCAGCCGCGCGCCAAGGCCCTCCTGCGGTTCGAAGTGGAACACGATCCGGTGCAGCCAGTACTCGAACAGCGTCCATATCGCGTAGCCGCTGATCGCCAGCAGGATGGTGCCCAGAGCGGTCGTCTTGGAGAGCTCCCACGCCGCCAGGAGGAGTACCGCGGGCGTGAAGATCAGCACCGGGACCACGGGATGTACGCGCGAGAGGACATCGAGCAGCCGCGAATCAAACATAGGCGGAGAGGCCCGCAGCACATCGGTCCTGCTCGCCGGGGAATCGCTCATGTCTTCGGCCCAGGCCATGTGAGCAATTTTATTACCCGTTCGGAGTTTGTATAAGCGCGACGCGGCGAAATACTAAGCCGGCTCGCTGAGCGCGGCTGGGGTTGCGAGGGCCTCAGCGGTGGGCTCTGCTGCGACGGCCTCAGCCGTGGGCTCCGCTGCGAGGCTCTCCGCCTCAGTCGCAGGCGCTACCTCGGCCTCGGGGACGGGCGCTGCCTCAGCCTCTGCCGCAGGCGCAGCCTGCGCTCGCGGGGTCGCTCCGGCTTGCGCCGGCATCTCCGGCGCCTCGGGTGTGCCCGGCGCGAGCTTGATGATGCGGAAACGGATGAGCTCGTCGGTGATCCGCAGCGTACGGTTCAAGGTGCTGAGCAGCTCCGGTGTGGCGTGAAACTGCAAGAGGTGGTACTCGGCGCTGGTCTTGTGATCGATTGGGTAGGCCAGTGTCCGCTCGCCCCACTCGTCGTGGCGCAGCAGCTGTCCCTGTGACTCGATCGCCGTGCGGGCGCCCGCGACGATTTTCGCGCGCGTGGGCTCCCCGGCCTGGAGGTCGAGCATCAGCACGAGGTCGTATGTGGGGGCGGGCAGCGTCATCGAACGGCGACGAAGGTTAGCGTGTCTGCGCCTGCGGGCCTGTCCCTATGGGCGATCCCGTCGGCCGCAGCCCGCCCGGCACGCTGCGCTCAGGAGAGGCCCTTCGCGCGGATGTCCGCGAGCTGCTCGTCGATCCAGTCGCCCGGGTCGCGGGAGGTGACGATCTCCGCCAGCCCCCTCGCCCGCCGCTGGCGCTCAGCTCCATCCATCGTCAGCGCGGCGTGGATCGAGTCGGCCGTCTCCTGGATGTCGAACGGGTTGACTGAAAGCGCGAACTCGCCGAGCTCCTCGTGCGCGCCGGTGTTCTCGGAGAGGATCGAGACGCCGTCGCGCTCGTTGACGATCGGGCCCTCCTTGGCGACCAGGTTCATGCCGTCGAACATCGCGTTGACGAGCAGCACGTCGTAGTGCTTGTAGGCCGCCATCGCCTCCTCCAGGTCGTCGCGGAGCTTCAGCTGGATCGGCATCCAGTCGGGTGTGCCGTGGCGGTGGTTGACGACGGCGACGAGCGCCTCGATGCTCTCGAGATACTCGGCGTACTGGGGCACGTCGGTGCGCGAGGGCATCATCTGCGCGATGAATGTGACGCGCTCTGAGAACTCGGGGTGCTGCTCGAGGAACAGGTCAAACGCGGAGAAGCCGCGGAGCACGTTCTTGGAGAGATCGGCGCGGTCGACGCGCAGGATCAGGAAATCACGGCGGCGGCGCAGCAGCTCGTCCTCGAACTCGCCGACGCGCTCGCTCTGGGCTACCTGTCGGGTGGCGCGGTGGTCGATCGGCAGGGGATAGGCACGCACCCAGACCTCCCGCTCACCGAAGCGCACGACGCCGCGCTCGAAGTCGACCTCGAGATCCATCAGGTCCTGGCAGCACTGCAGGAAGTTGCGTCGGTAGGAACGGGTGTGGAAGCCGATGATGTCGTTGGCCAAGAGGCCCGTATAGATCTCCTCGCGGATGCGGGAGGGCAGCACCCGCCAGGCGTCGGACTGTGTCCAGGGGATGTGGATGAAGTGATGCAGGAAGACGTCCGGGCGCGCTTTGCGCACCAGATCGGGGAGCGTGTAGAGGTGGTAGTCGTGGACCATCACGACCGGCTCAGGGACGTCCTCGAGCTCCTCAACGACGGCCCGCGCGAGGTCCTCGTTGACGGCGTTGTAGCCAAACTCGAAAGCCTCGATCTCCTCGCGGCGGATGTCAGGGGCGTTGGAGAGGTCCCAGAGGTAGTGCTGGATGAACCACAGCATCGGGTTGGCGAAGACGTTGTAGAAGCGGTCGTAGGCTTCCGGATCGCTCACGACGAGCCTTACCTGGAACTCGCCTCCGGCGGGGGAGCGCACCGGAAAGGACCGTCCAGCGTTGGCGCGCGAGACCTCGGCATCGTGCTCGTTCATCGCGGAAGCGATCCAGATCGCTTCGCGGTGCGACGCCAGGCCCGTGAGCGCCGTGACCAGTCCGCCGGAGCCGCGCTGGATCTCGCCGTGAGGATGGAAGGTGACCGGTCCCCGGTTGGACACCAGCACCAGCGGAACCCGCTGAGCCGGCCCGGCGCTCATGCTTCCTTTAGCTCGTTGAAGATCTTCAAATAGTCGCGCAGATAGCGCGGCATCAGGAAGTGGGCGCGTACGTGCTCCTTGCCGCGGCGGCCGAGGAACTTGCCGAGCGCCGGGTCCTTGAGGATCTCCAAGGTACGCTCGGCGCACTGCTCAGCGCTCGAGACGAGAAAGCCGGTCACGCCGTCCTCGATCTGCAAGGGAATGCCGCCGACGTTGCCGCCGATGAAGGGACGGGCCTTCCAGATCGCCTCTGAGACGGTCAGGCCGAAGCCCTCGCGCGTGGACTTCTGGATCAGGACGTCGGCGTGGGACTGGAACGCGTTGACCTCGATCGCGCCGACATTGTTGAAGTTGTTGAGGATGTGAATGTCGGGGTCGCCGTCCGCGTGGGCGATCGTGGCGTTGAAGAAGTCCCAGCCCTCGGGGTCATCCGAGGCCATCGACCCGACCAGCGCGAGCTGCATGTTGGGGACGGCGGCCTTGACCGTGCGGTAGGAGTCGATCACGCCGAGGGGATCCTTCCAGGGGTCAAAACGCGAGACCTGGCACATCAGAGGCCGGTCGATGTCGATGCCGAACTGCTCGCAGACGAAGGAGGCGTCCTCGGGGAGCAGCGCCATGTTCTTCGGCGTGAGGGGGTCGATTGCGGGGGGTACGACGTTGACGTTGCCACGCATACCCGTTGGCACGTAGTCGGACATGTGAAAGAGAGACTGCGGGTAGTCGGCGATGTAGGGGAGCAGCTGGGCGATCGTCTGGGGGTTGGGGGTGGAGAGGTCGATGTGGCAGCGCCACACCCAGCCGTTTGCCTTCTCTGGCACGAGCTTGTGCAGCGCGGCGGGCTGCGGGTCGTGGACGAGGCAGACGTCCCAGCCGCCGGACAGCTCGCGGGCGTTCATCTCGTTGTAGCGCCGCCAGGTCTCCCACTGCTCCTCGTCGAGGTCCTGGGGAGCGCCCTGGAGGGCGTTGTGCATCAGCTTGGTGGCGTTGAAGAACTCCTCCCGGCCGTAGATGACCTGCCACTCGCAGTCAAGGCCCACGTCGCGCATCAGGCCCACGAGCGTGTAGAGGATCTCCGAGACACCTCCGCCGAAGGCGGTCGCCGAGATGTGCACGACGCGCTGGCCCTTTAGCGGACCGGCGAGCTCGTGGATTTCAGCGATCAGCTCCTTGCCGCAGATGTGGGTGTAGTCGGAAAGGGTCTTGTGGCCGACGGCTACGGGTTGGAGCACGCGGCAGCACGATACCTAAAGGCCTGTACGGATAAGCGGATACGGAGATTTCATTTTCAACCCAACTAACTGCACAGCATTCAATAAAGCCCCAGGCCCATATCAACTGAGCCCGCCTGTGAGCCCGAGGACCGCAGACGGGACTAAGGTCTCTGCCAGATGCTGAACTGGCGCCTCTACCGCGCGACTTTCGTGCCGTTCCTGGTTGCTTTGGGCGTGGCGGCGTTCTCGCTGGGCGCCCGCCCGCAGCCGCTGACATCGACGCTGGCCCCTGACGCGTTTGATGGTGCAAGTGCGTTCGCTGAACTGAAGAGCCTGGCGGCTGAATTCCCGGACCGCCGGCCGGGTAGCGCAGGCGATCAGCGGCTGGCCGGGCGGGTCGCACAGACGCTGGAAGGACTGGGCGGCGCTGGACACGGGGGCTTTCAGGTGCGAATCCGCCGCTTGCAGGCGCAGACGACCGGCGGTGAGAAGACGCTCGAGACTGTGATCGCACAGCGCCCAGGCTCGAGCGGCGGCAGGCCGGTCGTGATCATGGCCCACCGCGACGCCGCGGCGCGGGGCTCTGAAGCGGAGCTGTCCGGGACGGCGGCGCTGCTGGAGCTGGCGCGCGTGTTCGGTTCGCGCGAGACGCAGCGCACGATCGTGCTCGTCTCGACGAGTGGTGGCAGCGGCGGCGACGGCGGCGCCGCGGACTTCGCCGCGAGTGACCGGGGCTCGCCCGGGGTCAGTGGGCTCAAAGCAGACGCGGCGATCGTGCTGGGTGACGTCGCGGGCGTGAGTCAACGCAAGCCGTTCGTGGTGCCTTACTCGGATGGTTTCGGCAGCGCTCCGGAACAGCTGCAGCGCACGGTCGCGGAGGCGGTCACGCAGGAGCTGGGCGACGGTGCGGGAGCTCCGGGCGCGATCGCGCAGCTCGCACACCTGGCGTTCCCGTTTGCGGTTGGTGAGCAGGGCGCGCTGAACGCCTCCGGGCTACCGGCGGTGCTCGTGCAGGTGTCTGGAGAAGGGGGCCCACCCCCTTCTCCCCGGGAGAAGGTCAGTAAGGAACGGATGGAAGGCTTGGGGAGGGCGGTGCTGAGCGCGGTGGATGCGCTGGACGTGGCGCCGGACATCTCCTCCGCGCCGCAGGCGGGCGTTCTGCTTACGCCGAAGGTGATCCCGCAGTGGGCGCTGCGGCTGCTGGTTGGAGCGCTGCTGCTGGGGCCGCTGATTCTCGCCGCCGACTGGTACGCGCGCCTGCGCAGGCGCCGTGGGAGAGCTGGCGAGAAGTCGCTGCGGCGGGGGCTTGGGTGGGTGCTGAGTTGTGCGCTGCCATTCTTCCTGGCGGCGGTGTTCGCCCGGTTGCTGGGGTGGCTTGGAGTCCTGCGGGGGGCGCCGGCGATGCCCGTGCCGGCGAGCGAGCTGGCGCTCGACGGTGCGGCCTACAGGGCGCTGCTCGCCCTCGCGCTGGTGCTGGGGCTCGGCTGGCTGGCATGGCCCAAGCTCATGGCGCGGCTTGGGTACGGGGTG
>JBIOEX010000011.1:0-65009 GCA_044446485.1 Solirubrobacterales bacterium | reverse complement strand
CGCCACTAAAGCGACCGGCTGGACAGGGCCGTCCGGCTCCACGTCCCGCCGCACTATCGACTCGCCGAGGGTCGCGGGTGGGGTACTGCCCTGGGCGGGGGTCGAAGGCGCCCCGCCATTGCCTGTGCTGAGCAGGATTGAGCCCGGACCATCGGAGGTGAGGCCGGCCCCCGACTGCCAGATGCCGGCGCCTTCTGCGGTGGTATCGGAGACCCAACGTGCCTTCACCTGACCGGCCGTCGACACACCGAAGACCCAGCCCTGCCAGGGGGGGTGATCGCAGTGGCTGCCGAAGGCGGCGTAGATGACGCCACCCATCAGCAACAGGCCTGGACGCTGCAGCTGGGTAGTTGGGGAGAACGTGCGGCTTGGCGCGTTTTGCGCGGTGCCGGCCAGTTCCACCGGGAAGCCCGGCTTCTCAACGCCGGAGGTGATGTCAACTGCGTCCATGTCCCAGCGGGCCGGTCCGCTTGTGCCCGCGGCGTAGGTCTTATGCGTCAGATACGCAGTGTTCGTCGTCGTGTCGATCACCGGCGTCGAAGTCACGCCGATCGAGGGCGTCAGGTCTCCGCAGCCGATGTCGGCCGGGTTCCATGGGGTGCCTAAGTTCAATGGTTTGGACCACTTCAGCGTGCCTGTGGTCGGGTCCAGGCCGTAGACCTTGTTGTTCTCCGTGGCGACGATGAGCGTGCCATTGGCTAGGAGCGGCTGGGCATAGACCTGGCCTTCCACCGTCGCAGACCACATCTGACCGAATGTGCCGCCGCTGACTAGCTGGGGCGTAAGCGAGGGCTGGTTCGGGTACCACCCCGTACGGAGATCGTCTCCTGCGTTGGTTACGCCTTCTGCCAGCGCCTGCCCGGCGCAAGTCAACACGATCCACGCAAGCAGGGCGAGCAGTGGTCCGAGCCGTCGCACGACTCGTGAGGCCCAAGAGGACCGTCGCACGCGGCGATCAAACTTCCAGACACACCCAAGCATCCTTGCCCAATCCCACCTTCGCTCTAGTTCTGGGAGTCAGACCACTGGAATCTCAGCGGTCGTACCGCCCGGATCATACGGCATCGCCCGAAAAGCACAGCTTTGGAGAGGTTTCTTGGCTTTCTTCGCTCCGCGCCGCGGCGGGATGATCTAGCCTTCCAGCGGTCGCCCTGGAGGGGTGGCAGAGCGGTTGAATGCGGCGGTCTCGAAAACCGTTGTGCGTCTGATAGGCGTACCGAGAGTTCGAATCTCTCCCCCTCCGTTGTAGAGCTAGACCTAGTCCCAGAGCTTCGCTGGGCGTGTGTCCGGCGTTCAGAGCTACTCATCTCACACCAAAACTCCGTATCATGCGCAGCGGCGGAAGCGGCGCTAGCCGTACATATGTGCGGCTGCTAGGCGAACTTAGACTGGAAGACCACAGGGACGACATGGTTGGGAGCGGCGTTACGATGACCGCCGAAAGGAATCTGGCGCGAGCAGCGATTGCGGCCATATTCGCTGCGTTTGTCGTTCTCGTCGGTGGGCTTCAGAGTGTCGCTGTCGCTGCGCCCAACATCGTGATCAACCAGCCCCTCCAGGGAAGCTTCACGAACAACCAGAAGCCCATCTTCACCGGCACCACCGATGACACGCTAGATGCTCCGGTCACCGTCAAGATCTATGCCGGGGCGAGCGCAGAAGGCATTCCTGTAGAGAGCCCTGTGGCTCTGCTGCTCATCCTGGGCAGCTGGGAAACCACGCCAGAATCGCCGCTCGAACAGCGGCAGTACACGGCTGTCGCCGAACAGACCAATGCTGTCCCAGAAACCGGCACGAGCACTCCCGTGACGTTCACGGTCGACACGGCCCCGCCGGTTGTGTCGATGAATCCCGTCGCTTCTCCAACGAATGATGCGACGCCGGCGTTGACGGGTGGTGCCGGGATAGCCGTGGGCGATAAGCCGCCTGTGACGGTGACGATCTATCAGGGCAGCGTGGTGGGAGGCACTGTTGCTGCGTCGGAAACGGTTGCCGCCAGCGGTGGAGCATGGTCATATACGACGCCGCATCTTGGCGATGGCACCTATACGGCTCAGGCCACCCAGAAAGATGAAGCAGGCAACGAAGGCATCAGCGTCCCGGTTACGTTTACCGTCGACACGACGCCGCCAGAAGTGACGATGAGTTCCGTGGTTTCACCTACGAATGATTCTACTCCGACACTCAAAGGCACCGCGGGAACCGCCGAAGGCGACAACCCAGCAGTGACCGTCACGGTCTATCACGGCAACGTGGTGGGAGGCGCTGTTGTGGGGTCGGAAACGGTCGCCGCCAGCGGTGGAGCATGGTCATACACGACGCCACATCTCGGCGATGGCACCTACACCGCCCAGGCCTCCCAGAGCGATGAAGTCGGCAACACCGGCAAGAGCGAACCGCCTGTCACGTTCACAGTCGATACGACACAGCCGATCGTGTCGATGAATCCCGTCGCTTCTCCGACGAATAATGCGACCCCGACCTTGACCGGTGGTACGGGGACGGCCGTGGGCGATAGGCCGCCTGTGACCGTGATGATTTATAAAGGCGGCACGGCTGGAGGTGTGGTCGTGGCGTCAGGCGAAGCATCGCTGAACGGCACAGAATGGTCTTATACCCCGCCACATCTCGGCGATGGCACCTACACCGCCCAGGCTGAACAGTCCGATGAAGCCGGCAACACCGGTAAGAGCGAACCGGCTGTGATGTTCACGGTCGACACGACACCACCAGTCGTGTCGATCAATCCCGTGGCCTCTCCTACGAACAACGCAACACCGATGCTTGGAGGGGGCGCGGGGACGGCTGAAGGGGACAACACGACAGTGGCCGTGACGGTCTATCGAGGTGCTTTGGCCGGAGGGACCGTGGCGGCGTCTGGGAGCGTTCCAGTGGACACGGGGAAATGGTCGTTCACGCCGCCACATCTCTCTGATGGGATGTACACGGTTCAGGCGACTCAGGGCGATGCTGCCGGTAATGCGGGTAAAAGCAGCGCGGTGACGTTTAGGGTAGACAGGACTCCACCTGTGGTGTCGTTGAATCCCATTGCCTCTCCGACGAGTGATACCACCCCGACATTCGAAGGGGGCGCGGGGACGGCTGAAGGGGACAACACGACAGTGGCCGTGACGGTCTATCGAGGTGCTTTGGCCGGAGGGACCGTGGCGGCGTCTGGAAGCGTTCCGGTCAGTGGGGAAGCGTGGTCATATGCGCCGTCCTCAAAACTTTCTGATGGGACGTACACGGTTCAGGCGACTCAGGGCGATGCTGCCGGTAATACGGGTAAAAGCAGCGCGGTTACGTTTACGGTGGATACGGCTGCGCCCATGGTGACATTGAACCAGCCCGTATCGCCGTCGAATGACACGACGCCGTCCTTCAGCGGTACTGCCAGCGACACCACTCTGGTCACGGTCCAGATCTACGCCGCAGGCAAAGTCGTCTCAGAAGCCACGGCGACCGGCACGGGAGGGGGATGGATCTCCGGCAGCGCCAGCCCAGCCCTGAAAGACGGGCAATACACAGCAACGGCCACGCAAACAAGCTCGCTTGGGAACCATTTTGGCGTTACGGCGCCGGTTACCTTCACGGTGGATACAACCTCGCCACACGTCACCCTGACCTCTCCCGCCGAAGGTAGCTCGACGACTAGCGGTTCGCAGCTGGTCGAAGGATCCGCGGGCACGGCCGAAGGCGACTTGCCGGGCATCACTGTGCAGCTCTTTCAGGGCTCGTCGACCGGTCAGACACCCCAGGAGAGCATCCTCGTGAACGCCTTGACAGGGGCCTGGTCCACCACGTTCGGAGGCCTGAGCCCAGGTGTCTACACCCTCCGCGCCGAGCAGTCCGACGACGTCGGCAACGTTGGCCTCAGCAACACGACTACGTTCACGGTCCTCGCGCCTGCTCCGGTCACTCCAACCCCGATCACCTCCCCGCCGGTACAACCATCTCCCACCGCTTCTCCGCCGGCGCGCCAGCCTTCCACGGCTACGTCTACACCATCGCCGCCTCCACCTCGCACGATGCTGCCCTTCCCGATCGTGCGGATCGCGGGTTCGATCGACGCCGCCGGAGCCAAACTCAGCCTCCTCACCGTGCAGGCGCCTGGCGGGGCTCACATCGCAATCCGGTGCCGAGGCCGTGGGTGTCCCAAGACGGAGAGTCGCGTCGTGGCATCGAGGAGCGCGGCCGGTACGACCCTGGTCGAGTTTCGGCGCTTCGAGCGCTCCCTACGGGCCGGCGCGGTGCTCGAGATCCGCGTCTCCATGGGAGACGAGATCGGCAAGTACACCCGCTTCACGATTCGTCGCGGCAAGCCTCCCGCTCGAGTCGACACGTGTCTCAGCCCAACGGGGATCACGCCGATGGTTTGCCCGTCGTCATGAGCACCGTTCGCAGCGCAAGGCGCTGGATCCAGGCGGACAGGCCCGCCACGGGCATAGACGGTGGCGGGCTGGTCATCGTGAGTTGCCTGTGCGCCGTGGTCTTCGTGTGCTTCTTTGCAATCGGACGTGCGGTGAGTCCCGGAAGCCCTCCGCGAGAAGCGCCACTGCCGGGCATCTCGGTCGCGGCTGGCGGCCCCGCGATCCCGGTCCGTCTGAGCAGCGCCTCGCCGCTTGAGATCGGAGTAGCCGCGACGAGTCGCCCGGCCCGGAGGAGAAACGTGCAGGTCTCCGTAGAAAACCCTGTTGTGAACGCACCGGAATCCACGAGCACAACACCGGCCGCCCAAGCTCCGCAAACGGAAGCCTCGCGCTCTAGTTCGCCAGCCGCGCCGCAACCCGCTACACCAGCGACGCCGACACGCTCACCAGAACACTCGAAGAGCGCTCCGGGCACCGGCAAATCCTTCGACAGCTCGGGCTGACACCGTGTACGGGGCGACTCGCAGGCCGCCTCCGGTCGTGGTGCTGCTCCTGGTCGTGGTCGCGCTCATCGGCTACCTGGTCGGCTTTCATCGTGCGCCCGCCACGCCTGTCGCGGCGTTCGGGGGAAAGACACGGATCGCGTCGGGGACCGGCGTCCTGCTCGAATATCCCTCCACCTGGCGGCCGGTTGCCCATGCTCCGGTGATCCCCGGTCTTGCGATCGCCCATCCGCTTCTGTTGGCCCCGGGCGGCGAATCGGCTCGTGCGGGTCTGCTCAGTGGACAGCTTCCGGCCGGGGAACCGAGTCCGCTTCCCCGCCAGTTCTTGGCCCTCGTCCGTGGGATTCCCCATACCGAAGTATCGGATCTCCTCGAAGTTCAAGCCTACAGCTACAGCCAGATGAGCATCTCGGGGTATGACCGGACACTCGACATCTACGTGATCCCCAGGCCGGGGGGCAACCCCACAGCTCTGGTGTGCTACGCGTCGAAGGGTTTCTCGACCTACTTGCGCCAGTGTGAACAGATCCTGGCCAGGCTTACGCTCGTGGGTCAGTCGCCGTCTGAACTGAAACCAGACGCTGGTTACGCCGGCCGGCTTGGCGGATTGATCGGAGTACTGGACGGGAAACGTCTGACTTTGAGAGGTGAGATGCGCCGGGTTGCGACGCCCGCGGAGGTGGCCCGCCTCGCCACAGCTCTCGCCGGTCGGTTTGCCACCGCGGCCGCATCCCTGGCGGCGCTCGAACCGCCGCCGGCAGCCGGTTCCGCGCAAGCCGCGCTGGCGGGCGCGATGTTGCACGCACGCGACACATACAGAACGCTAGCCGCTGCGGCCACTGCCGGGAGCGTTGCCAGCTACGACGCGGCGCGAGGGCAGGTTGACGCTGCTGAGGCAGGCGTGGACGCGGCGCTCGAGGGCTTTGCTCTGCTCGGATACAACCACACGTAGGCGCCCGAGCCTGACCGCCCGTGTTGCGTCCGAGTCGGTGCTCATCCCTCACGCCACCGCGCGCAGCCGCCGGTAGGGCGCCCCGCGCAGCTCTCGGATCAGTGCGTCGACCACACCCTCCTCGTCCTCGGCGCGGCCATCGGTGACGGCGCCGATCACCGCGCGCTTGCGCTCCAGCAGAGTGGCGATCGTCTCGTCGACGGTGCCGGCGGCGAGCAGGTAGCTGGCGTTGACCGTGTCCTGCTGGCCGAGGCGGTGACAGCGGTCCTCGGCCTGGTCGTGCTTGGCGGGCGTCCAGTCGAGCTCGAGGAAGGCGACGTTCGAGGATCGCGTCAGCGTGATGCCATGGCCCGCGACCTCGATCGAGCAGATGATCAGCTGGTTCCCGGCGCCGTCAGGTGCTTGGAAGCTCTGCAGCGCTGCATCCCTCGCGGCATGGCTGTCCTCGCCGAGGATGTGCAGCGCCGCCGGGAAGCGCTCGAGCAGGGCGCGTTGGATCTCGCGATGATGTGCAAACACCACGAGCCGCTCGCCCGAGGAGCAGAAATCGTGAATCCAGGCGAGTGCGGAATTGAGCTTGCCGCGCGCGGCGAGCAGCTTGAGTGCGTTCAGCCGCACGAGGCGTTCGGCGCGCAGCGCCGCCGCGACCCTCGCGTTGAGCTCGCCCAGGTGCAGCGGCTGGCTCTGCAGCCACGCGATGAGATCACGCTCGGCGAGGCGATACTCAGGCTCGTTGTCGAGCTCGATTGGCACGATGCCACGTGTCTTGGCCGGCAGCTGCGGCAGGACATCGGCCTTCAGCCGCCGCACGAAGCAGCGCGCGCGCAGGTGCCAGTGCAGGCGCAGGTGGGCGTCAGGCCCACGGAAGCGCTTGCCGAACTGCGTGCCCGAGCCGAAGTCGGCAAGTCGCCCGAGGATCCGCAGCTGCGAGATCAGCTCTGCTGGGCGGTTCATCACGGGCGTGCCCGTGAGTGCGAGTACGAGCCCGTCGCGCGGCACCGCCGCCGCCAGCCGCTGGACCGCCTGGGTGCGCTTGGCGGCCGCGTTCTTGCAGTAGTGAGACTCGTCGAGTACGAGCGCACGGGGCGCAAGGGCCTGCAGTGCGGCCAGGCGCCCGGCGACGATGTCGTAGTTGACGACGGTCACATCAGCCGCCGCGATCGGAGCATCCGTGCGCGTGCCGCTGAGTGCCTGGGCGCTGCGGCCGGGCAGCCAAAGCTCCAGCTCGCGCAGCCAGTTCAGCTTGAGGCTCGCGGGGCACACGACGATCGCCGGGTAGGCGCCGTCGGCCTCCAGCGTCGCGAGCGCCTCGATTGTCTTGCCGAGACCCTGCTCGTCGGCGAGAAAGGCGCGCCGCTGCTCGATCAGGTAGCGCACGCCCGCGCGCTGAAACGGCTTCAGCTCACCGCCGAGGGTGGGTGAGACCTCCTCATCGAGCGGTGCGTCAGTCGCCGCCGAGAGCGCCACAACGCCTGCAGCGTGGGCGTGCTCCTCCCGAACCTCCTGTAGCAGTGTGAGCGCCTCGGGCGCGATCCAGGTTTCGTGCGCGGCGAGAAAGCCGTCGAGCTCCGGGACACAGAACGGATCGGCGCGGATGCAGGGGAGCTCGGCATGCTCGCCTGCGCCCGCGATGGCGGGTCCTCCGCCATACCGGGGTCTGCCGGCGCTCGCCCCCGCGAGCGCTGCGAAGGTCTCGAGCTGCTCGGGGCGGTGGCCGGGAGCAAGCACGAATGTCGGGTCCTCGTGAAAGGCAGACAGTTCCAGTACGGACGGTGGCACGGGCCGTCCTTCGCGCAGCGCCGCGATGCAGCGCTTTGCCCCAGGGCTGATGAAGCCGCGCAGGCGCCCGTCGATCAGCCTCCATGTGTCGAGTGTCAACGGCACGGTCGCTCCGCCGGGGGCGCTCACCGCCTGCTCGCGCAGCTCGCGCGGCAACCGTTTGGGCTCGCCGAGCAGCAGGAACACGGGCTGCTCGTGTGGGCCCGCGACCTCAATGGTGCCCGCCCAGGTGGTGACACGTGCCAGCCAGCTCTGCACGCGCGGGTCGATCCGGTTGACCTCGAGCCCGGCGATCAGCTCGGCGATCGGCTCGGCGTCGTGCTCGACGGCCGCCAGCGCGAACGTCGCGTCGGGACCATCCAGTGCGCGCAGGCCGGTGCGGCCGGCGAGCACGCGGGCAAGCGACGCGTGCGCGGCGGCGATCATGATCCAGTGCTCCCCGCGGCGGTCGCGACGCAGCTCGACATCGTGGGCCAGCGCGCTGCGTCCCGGTGTAGCTCCAGTGCCCTGTTTGATCTCCGTGAGCGCATGTGCTGCGTCGTCGGTCAGGCGCAGGCGGGAAGGGCCTGCGGGCAGCTCCTCCACGAGCCGTGCTGCGTGACTGTCGAGCGGGATCAACGCGCGGGCGATCGCGGGCAGGCTGTAACCGTCGGGGTGCTCGAGCAAAGCCTGTGCCAGTTCGGGCGCAGTGTCGGTGGGGAAGCTCAGCCACCAGTTCTCATCGGGCCGGGCGAGGTCTAACACGCACTCGTCGTGAGAACGCCTGGCTCGGCGGCGCTCGATCGCGCGGGCGAGCGCCTCGCTAACATCCGGCGCTCCCGGCAGGCTGGCGAACAGGCGCGCGAGCGCCTCCGCGCGCTCAGGATCGAGCGGGATGCACCACGCCCGCCCGACGGAATCCCAGCGCCGTCCCGGTAGCGCGCGCAGCAGCTGACGCAGACGCTCGTCATAGGGGAAGCGCAGCTCGGCCTGACCGTCGACGAGCGTTGCGTGGAAGTCAGAAGCAGGCACGAACACAGCACCATAGGCAACGCCCGGGATGGGACTGCTTGCTGGCCGTCCGGTTCGACAGCGGGGCCCCACGCCTGAATGCCTGGCGCGAGCCCTCAGTCCTCGCGGTTGGTCGTCGTGGTCATGACCTTTGCGGCACTGCCGCCCATGACACGGCGGACGAGGCCGGGCGTGAGAACCCGAAACGCCGCCGCCAAAGCGTAGGGACGCGGCACGTAGCGCTCGGCCTTGCGGCCGGGGCCAGCCTGGAAGATCGCCTCGGCCGCGTTCTCCGGCGTGGAGACCGCCCAGCGCGTAAGCGCTTTCTCGGTCAGCTCCGTCTGGGGGAAGCCCTCAGTCGAGATGAACCCGGGGAGCACCAGCCCGACGTGGACGCCGTACGGGCGCTCCTCCGCCCACAGCGCGTCCGACCAGCCTGCGAGCGCGAACTTCGAGGCCGAGTAGGCGCCCGCGCCCGCGCGCGCGACACGCGAGGAGGTCGAGGCGACGTTGACGATCGCGCTCGGCGCGGAGGATCGCAGCAGCGGCAGCAGTGCCTCGGTGAGTCGGACGGGCGCGTCGAAGTTGAGCGCCATCGTGCGGCGCACGTTCTCATAGCCCCCGTCGGCAAAGCGCGCGCGCCAGCCGGAGCCGGCGTTGTTGACAAGCAGGTCCAGCCGGCCGTCGTGACGCTCCTGCACGTGCGCGAGGATGCGCGCGGGTGCGTCCTCGTCGACGAGGTCGGCAGCGACCCAGCTCACGCGCTCCTCGCCCAACGAGGAGGCCAGCGCGCGCAGGCGCTCCTCGCGGCGCGCGACGAGCACCAGCGAAGCTGTCGGGTCGCGGGCGAGCCGGTGGGCTGCCGCCTGTCCGATCCCGCTCGAGGCTCCTGTGATCAGCGCGACCATCCGCAACACCCTATCTCGCCTCCGTGCTTGCGCCCGGTACGGTGGAGAGATGGACTCGGCGAGGAAGCGGGAGGCGCTCGAGCTGTTCGAAGGCCTGCCAAAGCGCTATGACCAGTTGAGCGCGGCGCTGAGCTTCTGGCAGGATCCCCGCTGGCGCCGCGCGCTGGTGGATGCGGTGGCGCCGGTGGCTGGCGAGAAGGTGCTCGACGTGGCGACCGGCACGGGGATGGTCGCCGAGGAGCTGCGCAGGCGCGCGGACTGCAGGGTCGTGGGGATTGATCAGAGTGCGGAGATGCTCGCCGGCGCCAAGGCGCGCTTTGCCGGTGAGGGCAACAGCGTGGAGCTGGTGCAGGGGCAGGCCGAGGAGCTGCCGTTCGCGGATGCGAGCTTCGACGCGCTCACATTCACGTATCTGCTGCGCTACGTCGACGATCCGAAGGCCACCGTAAGCGAGCTGGCGCGGGTGGTGCGCCCGGGAGGGCGGGTGGCGTCGCTGGAGTTCGGCGTGCCCCCCTGGCCGCCGGCGCGGGCGGCTTGGCGGTTTTACACCGCGATCGGGTTGCCCGTGCTGGGGCGGATGGCCTCGCGCGATTGGAGCGAGGTGGGCCGTTTCCTCGGGCCCAGCATCAGAGGCTTTTACGAGAAGCATCCGCTAGAGCGGATCGCCGGCTACTGGGAGGACGCCGGGTTGCGCGATGTGCAGGTGCGGCGTATGAGCCTCGGCGGCGGGGTCGTGATGTCAGCAACAAAGAGCGAGTCCACCAGCGATGCCCGCTGAGACCGATCGCCCTGCTTTCTACGCGGCCGGGAGCGGTAGGGCTGGGGACCTGATCACCCTCCTGCATCCGCCGTATACGGCGTGGCATTTGAGCTACTTCGCGATCGGTGCGGCGATTGCCCCGCATCTGTATGCCGATCGCCTGCTGTGGGGGTTGGCTGCGTTTGGATTGGCGGTTGGGGTGGCGGCACATGCGCTCGACGAGCTGCACGACCGGCCGTTGGGGACGAGCCTGTCCGACCGTATGCTGATCACGATGGCGGCCGTGAGCCTGGTGGGCGCGGTGGCGATCGGTGTCGGGGGCGTGTTCACCGTGTCGGTGTGGCTGGTGCCGTTCGTGCTCGCCGGAGGCGTGTTCCTGCCCGCGTACAACCTCGAGCTGATGGGTGGGAGGCTGCACAGTGATATGTGGTTCGCGGTCGGGTGGGGGGCGTTTCCGGCCTTTACGGGCTACTTCGTGGAGGCCGAGAGGATCTCGCTTCAGGGATTGCTGATCGCCGGAGGCTGCTTGGCGTTAAGCGTGGCGCAGCGACGTTTGAGTACGCAGGCGCGCGAGCTGCGGCGTCGCACGAGGGCGGTTAGCGGCGTGCGCGAGCTCCTCGATGGCACCGAGGAAGCGCTGTCGCGTGAAGGTCTGCTGGCACCGCTGGATGGCGCCCTGGCGGCGTTGTCTATAGGGATCGTGGTGACCGCCTGCGCGCTCGTGGTGGCGCGTTTGTGAGTGGCGGCGAAAGCCGGCATGCAAGGTGATCCGAAGGGTTCGCCGAACGGTACATTGAGGGGCTGAGGATGAGACGAGTGATGAGCTTTAATCCGACGAACTGCAACCCACGATGAGCTCTCGCCGCGGCATGGGGATCTTCGCAGCGTTGTTTGTGGCGGTTGTGGTGGTGGCAGCAGCTGGGATGTATCTGTATGACCACGGCCGGCGCGATGAGATCGCGAAGGGCGTGAGGATCGATGGGGTGGACGTCGGGGGGATGCGCGCCGCGGCTGCACGGGCGAAGGTCCAGCGCGATGTGGTGGCGAACTTGAACCGGCCGGTGACCGTGCGCGCGGGTTCGCAGAAGTGGACGCTGAGCGCGCGTGAAGCGGGCTTGACGGTCGACGCGGAGAAGATGGTCGCTCAGGCCGTGAGCGTGAGCCGCGGAGGCTCGATCTTCACGCGGACAGCACGGGGGCTGTTCGGGGGCAGCGTCAAGCGAAACATCCCGCTCGCCGTCAGCTATTCCCACCAGGCTGTGAGGGGCCTGACGGCGAAGGTGAGCGCGGCCGTCAATCGCGCGCCGCGCGACGCGACGGTTTCAGCGAGCGCGAGCGGACTGACTACGGTCCCGGCGGCGGTCGGGCTGAGTGTCGACGGTGCGCGGCTGGCCGGGCGCATCGAGCGGGCGCTGGACGGCACCGGCGTGAGCCGCACGGTCGCCGTGCCGGCGCACGGGGTGAAGCCTGCGGTGACGACGACGCAGCTGGCCGATAAGTATCCCGGATACATCGTCGTGGACCGCTCAGAATTCAGGTTGCGCTTCTACGAACATTTGAAACTGGCGAAAACGTATGAAATTGCCGTGGGCATGGAAGGGTTGGAAACCCCTGGCGGCCTGCACAAGATCGAATGGGAGCAGGTCGATCCGCCCTGGTACGTGCCGAAAAAAGCGTGGGCTGGGGCGCTCGCCGGGACGGTGGTTCCGCCCGGTCCGGCGGACCCGCTGAAGGCGCGCTTCATGTCGTTCGACGGCGGGGCGGGCATCCACGGGATCGATCCGAGCGAGTACAGCTCGATCGGCCACGACGCCTCGCATGGCTGCATTCGCATGCGCATCCCCGACGTGATTGCGCTGTACAGCAAATCGCCGGTCGGCACACCGGTTTACATCATCTAAAACGCGAACTCAAACGCGCGACGCGCGGACTCAGACGCGGGTGGTGTGGCGCGAGGAAAGATATTCCTGGTTCTGCCGGCGCTCGCCACGGATCTGGATGGCGATGAACACGACGATGATGTTGACGATCACGCCGATTCCGCCGAAGGTGGCGATTAGGCCGATGTCGGTGCTGAGCGCTTTGCTGAGAGCTAGAACCATCGCGAGGAGAGCCTAGCAACGGATCGAGCGCTCGTGTCGTAGCCTTCGGCATCCGCTGGATCGCAAGCGAGTGCGGTGGAGAGGTGCCGGAGCGGTTGAACGGGCGCGACTGGAAATCGCGTAACGGGGGAAACCTCGTTCGAGGGTTCGAATCCCTCCCTCTCCGTTTTGTGATGTCTCAGGTGATCCTTCAGAGCTCGGAGCGGATCCGCTCGCTTACCGCCGCCGCGATCCTCTCGGTCACCGGCGCCACCGCCGCGAACGTCGTCGAGTCGACCGACGCGACCGGCTGTACCTCACGGGTCGTCGAGGCAAGGAACGCCTCATCCGCCGCCGATAGATCCTCCAGCGTGCAGGTCCGCTCGGACGCGCCCGACACGTCGATCACCAACGCCCTCGTGATCGAGGCGAGGATGTGGTCGTCCAGCGGCGGCGTCAGCACCTCGCCGTCCTTGACCCAGAAGATCGAGCTGGTCGGGGCCTCGAGCACGCGCCCGTGCGGGGTGACTAGCAGCGCCTCGTCTGCGCCGCGCTCGACCGCCAGCCTCGTGGCGAGCATGTTGGCCGCGTAGGAGAGCGACTTGACGCCGTCGAGGATCCGGGTCGGCGCGTAGGTGACGCTCGCCAGGCGGATTCGCTCCGGTGCCTGCTCGAGCGGCTCGGTGAGCAGCAACTGCCGGCGGCCGCGGGTGATCACGATTCGCAGCTTCTCATGGTCGGGTCCGGCGCCTGCCTGAGCCAGCAGCCGGTGGGCGGCGGCGCGCACCGCCTCGACGTCGATCGGCAGTCGCAGGTTCGCCGCCGACTGTTCCAACCGCTCCAGATGCCGCTCCAGCGCGAATGGCCGTCCGTCGTAGATCCGGATGACCTCGAACACCCCGTCGCCCCGCAGCAGGCCGCCGTCGGTGGCCGGAATCGTCGCGTCGGCAGCGGGCATGATGGCGCCGTCGAGCGAGGCGAGCGAAGTTGCACCGGGCGTGACCATGACCGCGGGTGGAGCCTACTGACCGGCGCCGTTCGTGCGCTCTAGGCGAGCCAGTTCAATCGCCCAGCACATCTAGAGATGCTCAGTCAAGCTGTCCTCGGGGTGCGTCTGCGAACCCGAGCGCGGTAATGAAGCGCTGCACGGTGTCAACCGCGTCGGCGCGTAGCTCAGTCTCGGGGGTCTGCGGGTCCACTTGGATGGCTTGCTCGGCGTAGGAGCGTGGGCCGATGTCGGATGTGTTGCGGTAGCGCTCGCGGACCTCGAGGAAGGTGCTCTTCAATGTACCGAGGTCCTTTGAGAGCGGCCCGTCGCGCAGGGCTTGGGCGGCGTCCTCGGGTCCACCGGCTCGGTTGTGGAGCAGCACGTAGGCGAGGTCGTAGTAGTCCTTGGTGGCCGCGCGGCTGCGCAACGCCACGCACTTGGACAGCAGATAGCCCTGCAGCCCGGCGAAGCGAACGCTGACCTGTACTTCGGTTCCGTTGGCGAGTGCGCCTGTGATGTTCTCCCACTGGAAATCGTGGGCTACATATCCGGTGCCGCGGAGGTTGGCGGCGCCGAGACGGCAGCTGCCGTTTGGTCGTATGCTCTCGCCCTCCCGGTACTGGCTGAGATCGCAGAGAAACTCGATCCTGATGGGGGTGGAGCCGATCGTTCCTTGCCAACGCCAGCCATCCTGCTCGGGGTCGGGCTCGAACTGGAGCGCTTCGAGGGCGCGCTCGACCACCCCGAGGTCTGCGCCGGGGTCGATGTGGCTGACCAGCAGAATGTCGATGTCTGTCGTGCCGAGGTGCTCCGGGATGACCCCAGGGGTGTCTGCAGCCAGGACGGCCGGCACGAGGCCGCCAAGGACGACGAGGAAGGGTGCCTCATCGCCGATCTCGTGCAGCAGTCTGACGAGCGCGCTCTCGGCTCGCGCGCGTGCCGCCGGCGAGCGCTCTTCCTCCCTCACGTCCGCGCCACCGCGGCCTCGACCGGCTGCTCGGCTACTGCTTTGGGATGCAGCGGGTCGATCAGCAGGGTCTTGATGTGGTCGGCAGCATCCTGCCCGCGCGCCTGGAACGACGAGAGGTCCGCATACAGTCGCGGGGCGCTCACTACCGGCACCTCGTCCTTGCGCTCGGCGAGGTGCAGGATGCGAGGATCGGCACGCCAGAAGATCACGCGCCCACCTTCGCCGGCCTCGCGCAGCCCGGCGGCGCCGATCGCTGCTGTGAGCGGCCCGGCGAAGTCTTCGTCGGCGACATAGATGTGGACGCTTGGCACGGTTGTCGTGAACGGCGCGGTGAGCTCTAGGCCGGCCCAGCCGCTCACCGCCCAGCTGGAGTTCTCCTCCAGTGCCTCGCGTAGCTCGCCTGCGAGCAGGGTCATCACATCGCGTGTGGCTCGGTGGGCGATGCGTGTATCGCGTGCCTCTTGGCCCAGTGCAACCGACCAGGCGGAGAGCATCGCGTCAGCGTCGAGGATCTCCCTGTAGGCACGCGGTCCGCGCGCCGGACCACGCTTGACCGTCCACCCTTGGGCATCGAACATGCCCAGCACGCTCGCTGCCTGCGCGGTTGACCATCCGCCGTCGCGTGCGAGCTCGGCTGCGCGCAACCGCTCAGCGGGGCGCGCGAGGATCAGCTCGGCGATCGACAGCGAGGATGGAGACCACGAGAAGCCCCGCGCCTCATCCTTTTTCGGCGCACGGGCCGCTGGTTCGCGGATAACCAAGAGGCCGCTGGGACCAGCGATCCGCGTCTGTGCGTCTTCATCGGCCCAGTTAGCGCCCCGCGCGCGCAGCCAGTCCAGCGCCCCGGGAGAAAGATGACGAGCAAGCAACACCACATCCGACGGCCACGGGTCGGCCACGCCAGCCGCAACACGGCGTACATCATCCGGCCACCCCTCACCGGCCCAAACAGCGTGCAGCACAACCGGACCCCCACCGCCTGTCTCGACAAGGAAGCTCGAGCGCTCGCCCGGGGCGCCGGCGCGCACCACAGCGGTGCCGTCCAAAGCCAAGGCAAGGATGCGAGCCAGACGATTCTCTGCCGCTGCCATATTCTCTACTGTAACAGAGGATAATGATCTTTAGATAGAAATAAAGCCCACACCCGGGTCGCCTCGATGGGCTTGCCCGATACATGGCCAGAGGCTGCTGGTCAGAAAGCGCCGGCTTAATCGTGATCTGGCCGGGCAAATCTCATGGCGGCGAGGCGCAATAACCTAGACTGGGCGGCCTGCGCCCGTAGCTCAGCTGGATAGAGCGTCGGTCTACGGAACCGAAGGTCAGAGGTTCGAATCCTCTCGGGCGCGTCACGAACCCTGCCATGCGACGCCGTATGCCGGTGCTCCGCAGGCACCCGGCCCGTGCTCCTCAGCCCCTGCGGGATGCCGCAAAGCTACCGAGTCGCTCGACAACCGCTTTGCGGTCGGTGCCGTGTGCTTGAAGCACGTGATCGAAGTCGGGACCGTACACATCCATCACGGCTATCAGCACGTCGGTCGTGGCGACCCTGGAGGCGCCCCTCTGGCGGGCAACGCGGGTGGCGTGCTCGGTGACTTTTTCAATCGCGTCGCGATCATCGATCCTGGAAGAGGGGGGCTCACGATCGGTGTTCTCGCCGGTGGCTTGGAGCCGTCCTTCGCTTAGCTGGAGCTCTGTCAGCACGGCTCCCACTTCGCCGTGCTGGCGCAGGACCCGCAGCCAGCGCTCAGCCTTGTCTTCAGGACTGCGAGCGAAGGGCAGCGCTGTGGACGCCATGCCCAATAGGAGCGCCGTGTCCGGGGCGAGTGTTGGCGAAGCGCTCACCGTGACACCCTGAGATCCGCTTGCCGTCTGGCGTGGTGGGCATGCATGGGCGCGACGTTGTCGGGTTCTAGCGCGACGTGCGGCAACCCGCCTGAGTAGCGCAGCACGAGCAGCATGGAACCGGCGCGTCCTGCGGCGAGCTCCGCCGATCCGATCAGCTCAGCTGCTTGCAGGCGCTCGAGGCCGCATGCGAGGAGGAAGTCCTCGGTCCGGTCGCGTGCCGGCGCCTCGTTGCCGAGCAGGAGTTCCTCCTGCAGTACCACCGGCGCACTGGCGCCTCCCTCCAGGCACAGCAGGCACGCAGCCATATCGTCTGCTCGCGCGTCGGTGGCATCGGCCACGCTGTCCAAAAGCGCTGCCGCGGTGGCTCCGGCGCCGAGTCCGGCGAGCGTCTGCGCGAGCCGCTGCGAGCCGAACAGCTCTCCACCCACCCGTGACTCGGTGACGCCATCGGTGTGGAAGCAGACGAGCGCCTGTCCCGGTACGGACAGGACCGTCTGGCGGGTCCCGGTCGGAATGCCGGCTCCGATCGGTGGTGCGGAGCAGGCGGTGACCGGGCCGGCTGAGCTGACTGAGAAAGCGCGGGCCGCCTCGCTGGCCTGTGGCCGGCCGCGGCTTTGACTGGCAGAAGAGGGGCCCGGCTCGCCGGTCTTCGCCCGGCTGCGCCACCCTCTCGGAAGGCCAAGCACGAGCGGTGGCGGGTGTCCGGCTGAGGCGTAGACGAGGATGCGCTCGCGCGGCTGGTATGTGGCCACCACGACGGTGGCGAGCGATCCCCCGAGCTGGCGCTCGAGCACACTGCCCGCCGTCCGTACCGCTTCCCTCGGTGAGAGACCGGCCTCGAGGTATGCCCGCAGCGTGAAGCGCACGAGCGCTGTGTGGGGCAACGCTTGGCGCCCATGTCCAGAGAGGTCGCCGACGATGATCGCCAGCTGGCCATCCTCGAGCGCGAACACGTCGTAGAAGTCCCCGCCGGCTCCCGGTCCGGCCGCGGGCCGGTAAGCCACCGAGGTTCCTACCGGACCGAGCCGAGAGGGTATGACGGGGAGCAGGGCGCTCTGAAGCAGCCCGACGTCCTCGAGCAGCTGGCTACGCTGTTTCTCCAGACGCCGGGCGCGCAACGCGGCAAGGCGCGAGCGTATCGCCAGCGCGAACGCGAGCGCGAGCAGGGTGCCGATAGCAGCCCACACCGGTGTGGGGACGACACCGACGATCCTCGTGATCGTCGTAACGATAGGTGACGGGCGGACGGGTGTTCGCGAGTGCCGCGCCGCACCTTCCGTGCGCTTGGAGTGCGCTGGGGGGACTGTGGCCGCAATCGTCGCGGACGGGACCGGTCCGGGTATGAGGAGACCGGGACCGCGGCTCGCGGCGCGCTTTGCTGTGTGGCGCGCGCGTGCGGTTGCATGCCTGAAGCGGCCAGCGACTGTCTGTGCTGCCGCACCGGCGACTCGCGGCGGGGACGCTGCCGGCGCTGCTGTGATTGCTGCCGGCGCGGCGAGGGTGCTAGCGCCTGCAGATGGGCTCGAGCTCGCTATCGCTGCAGCGGTTTTGGCCTGCGAGGGCTCAGCAGTCTTTGGCTTGCCAGTGGACACACTGGGTGCGACGGATCCCTGGGAATCCGAATGCTGCTGGGAGCGTCCCCGTCGTTCTTGGTGGCCTTCCTCCTTTCGTTCGTGGTGCTCTGAGCCGTGCCGTTCGCGCCCGGCGCCATGGCGTTGGAGGCGATCCGCCACCGGTCCCGTCTGCACTCCCGCCGTGCCCTGGTTTGCCCCGCCATTCTGTTGGAGACCTGCGCCATTCTGATCCGCTCCGGCAGGCTGTTCGTGATGTTCGCCAGCATGGCGTTCGCGATAACCGCTCGCGCCTGGCGCTTCGTGGTGCTCTGAGCCGTGCCGTTCGTGCCCGGCGCCATGGCGTTCTTGGCTGTCCGCCCCCGCCGTGCCCTGGCCCCGGGATTCCTGCGGTTGCAGCTGCGCGGCGGGTTGTGTGTTGTTTGCTGCGCCGCCGGGGTTCGCCGCACCGCCGGACCCTGGCCTTGAATGGTCTGGCCTGGCCGTGGCGGCTGGGATGAAAGACAAGGCGAGCACGGCACAGGCGACAGTGGTCCCCACTGCCAGGCGCAAGCGAGGCCAGATAGCTGGTGGAAGGCCGCGCTGCACGCTCGCCATCAGCGGACCTATGCCGGCCCGCCGGCCTGGGCGCCGTCTCCCCGCGCGTAGGCGAGAGCCTCGTCGAGTGCCGGGAAGATTGCAAACACTCCATCCAATCCAGAGAACTCGAAGATCATCAGCACGTTGGCCCGGGTGCAGACGATCGCCAGGCGTGCCCCGGCGTCGAGGCTTCGCTTGACCCCGACGAGCACCCCCAGCGCCGTCGAATCCATGAAGGTGGCAAGCGAGAGGTCCACGACGAGCTGGCTGTGGCCCGTCTGCAGCGAATCGACGAGCATCCACTTCAGGCGCGGGGCCGTGGTCAGATCGAGCTCTCCTTGAACTGAGATCACGCTCGTGCGCGCGTCCAGCTCGCGCTGCTCGATCCCGAACTCTGTTGGGGTGGGCTCTGAGTGGATGGATGTGGCGCCTTGGCTGAACATCATGGTCCTCGCTTTGAGTGTGCTGGCAGAAGATCACAGGGCTAGGCGGTCAGCTCACCAACGGCTGCTCCGCGCGCGCGCCTAAGGACCTCTCGGCCCGGATGGATCTGCGCTTTACAGCCTCGGTGGATCTCAAACAAATGTCCATGGGCGCAGACGCTAGGCGCGGCTTGGGACGGTTCGCTCGCTCCCAGCGTCCAGCGGCTGCCGGCCGGATCGTGCACAAGGAGCTGGGCCAAACCGAAGATAACCGTCCCGTCCGGCAGAAATGGTCGGTATAAGAGATGGGCGCGCGGGTAGGAGCTCATGAAAGAGGAGGCGATGCGCAGCGTTTCGATGTTGGCGGTGGGGCTGTTTGTGGGTGTCGGGCTCGTGTGGGCTCCGGCCGCGAACGCCGGCGAGTGGGCGCAGGTCACGTGCACCCAGCCGAACGGTCAGCCGGCGCCGGTCGAAGGCTGGCAGGGCGGGGCCTACGGCGGGTATGGGCCTGACAGTGGCCCGAGCAATACGTGCGCCCAGCCGGGTGGCGCGCTGACGGCGTTCGACAGCTCAGCAGCGCAAGAGGCTGCCTATACGGGCCCGATGTGGACCTACACGGCCCCAGCGGGCTCGACGATCGCGGGCGGTTCGCTCACGGTTTCACTGAGCACGCCTCAGGGCCAGGCGTATGTAGCTACGCCGAAGAACGAATATTCCGCGGCGGACGTGCTCGTCAACTGCCAGTTCAACGAGCCCTGCGACACCGCGGCAAGGACGGTGCCGATCATCCATCCGGGTGGCACGCAGCTGTTCATGGTGGCCGAGTGCGTAGGGCCAACCGAAGGGGCGACCACCTGTCCGGCGGGCTCGGGTGGTGGTGTAAACGCCGAGATCAGCTTGCATGCCGCCGACGTAGAGCTGCAGAACAGTTCGACGCCGACCGGGACGGGCTTCGCCGGCTCGTTGCTTGCGCCCGCTGCGAGCGGAAAAACGAGTCTGACTTTCAGCGCCCAGGACCCCGAAGGGCCGGGCGTGTACCGCGTGATCGTGGAGGTTGACGGCACGGCTGTCTATCAAGGCACGCCGGATTCCAATGGCGGTAAATGCGCGAGCATTGGCGCCTACGCGAGTGGTGTCAGCGAGTTCCTCAGCGCCCAGCCCTGCAAGCGCAGCGTGGCGGTCGACGTCCCCGTCGACACGACCAGGTTCTCCAACGGGCAGCACACGCTGAAGGTCACCATGCAGGATGCCGCAGCTAACCCGGCGGTCGTCTACGACGGGACGATCTCGACCGCCAATGCGAGCGCCATCGGCCCTAGTAGCCCAGCTGTGTTGCGCGGTGCAGCGAACGGCACGAACGCCTCTGATGAAGCGACGCTGACGGCTCGCTGGGCGAGGACGAGCAAGGCGGCTTTCACGAGCCGTTACGGGGTGCGTAAGCGGATCACGGGGCACCTCACCACGTCTGCAGGCGAGCCGATCTCAGCAGCCTCGCTCGATGTGTTTGAGACCCCGGCTTACCACGGTGCGGGAGAACGGAGAATCGGCGGTATATCCACCGGCCCCACCGGCCAGTGGAGCCTGACGTTGCCCCGGAATATCTCCTCATGCGTATTGCGCTTCGTTTACCGCAGCCATGTCAACGACACGGTCGCCGCGGCAACCGCCACGCTCGAGCTGAGTGTGCGCGCGGGAATCCTCCTAAGCGTCACTCCGCGCAGCGCGAGCGTCGGACGGAAGATCTTCTTCAGCGGCTCCTTGCACGGGGTGCCGGTTCCCGAAGGCGGCAAGCAAGTGGTGCTGGAGGCGCGGGCGGGGCGTGAATGGATCCAGTTCAAAACCATCCACACAAATGCCAAGGGGCGCTATCGCGCGTCCTACCGTTTCAAGTTTTCCGGTCCGGTTACCTATCGCTTCCGCGTGGTCTGTCCCCACGAGACGGACTTTCCCTTTTTAGAAGGGGCATCGAACATAGTCACCGTGCACGAGCGGTGAGTCAGGTTGGGAATTTTTTGACATGCCCACCTTCTTGAAAGCCCAAAACGGGCCTCCAATCGCGCGGGGCTAGCTCCTCGGAATCTCTCGCCATCGCCTCCCGTCTCAAGCGCGGCCTACCGTGCGTCGCGTTGTGCAAGACCCGCGAGAAGAGAAAGGCAGTCCGATGGCAGAAGATCTCTTGACAAGAATCCAGCGACAGCTGCAGGAGCGCATGGCGGAGTTGCGTGGCGCGGTGGAAGAGCGCGATCGGCTGCAGGCCGATCTGCGAGCGCTGGAGGACAGCTCCACGGTGCCCGGGGACAGTCCCACGGCACCCGATCCTCAGCCCACGGCGCCAGCCCCCGAGCCCACGGCGCCAGCCCCCGAGCCGGCAGCGCCTGACCCTGAGCCGGTGGCGAAAAATGTCCTTCGCTTTCCCGTGAGACATGAGCCCGCGCGTGCGCGTGTGGTCTCGCCCAAGGTCGCACGGCTGATGTTCGCGCCGCGCCGGCCTTCGCTCGAACGCTCCGGCATTCCCCGTGTGAACGATCGCGGCGGACATTCCTCAGAGGAGCCGGCCAGTGCGAGCGAGGCGCAAGCGTCGTGATGCGCCTGCCTGCGGTTCTCCTCGCCCTGCTGGCGGTGAGCGGGTGCAGTGGCTGCTCACCGGGCTTTGCACCCGGGCCGGGCGAGGTGAGCAGTCTGCAGGAAGCCGGCGGGCGAGACGAGCGGCTCGGAGAGGTGAGTGCGCTCACGGGCTGTCAGGAGCATGGCGGGCTGCCGGACCCGCGCTGCACTCCGGGCGCGGTTCGGGCCGGGGTCTCGCTGCAGGAGATCTGTCGCTACGGCTACAGCCGCTCAGTGCGCCCGCCGGAGAGCTACACCGAGGCGTTGAAGCTCCGTCAGATGAGTGCCTACGGCTTTGCCGGATCGCCGGGAGAATACGAGGAGGATCACCTCGTGGCGCTGTCGATCGGCGGGTCGCCGAACGACCCGGCAAACCTCTGGCCCGAGCCTCGCAGCGGCCCCAACAGCGCTGAAGAGAAGGACCAGCTGGAGTCGTGGGCTGCGCGCATGGCGTGCAGCCGCCGGGTACCCCTGAGTGCGCTGCAGCGAGGGATGGCCAAGGACTGGGTGGCGCTAAAGGGCCAAGCCGTCGCACCGCGATGAGTTGGCAGGAAAACGCCCATGCATTTGCCCAGGAAAGCCTGCCGTTGCCCGGCGCCCGAACGCAGTTACCTCCCCTCCTATGGGCCTGATACGTGCAGTTGCCTGCGGGCGAAAAGGCCGGGTAACTGCATATAAGAGCGCTGCAGTTCGGCTCTAGAAAGCCGAAGTGCAGCGTCATGTACAGGTCATTTGGGGCATGCGCCCGGCGTTCGGGTGCCGTGACTTGACGGATCGCAGCCGGGCGCTACTCTCGATGCTTCTTCTATTTCGCTTCCTTGAGCCATTCGGCCCCTGCCGACCCCCTCACAGCTCGTCCCACGCGAGCACTGAAGTAGACCTCCACCGCACATGACGGTTGCTCTCATGCCGTGTGCCTCTGCTTCTCAGAAAGCTGTTCGCAAGAACCCCTGAGCAGGCATCGAAGCTCCTAAATCTTTCGGCTCGTCTGTTTGGGAGCCGCGCTTCATCGAAGACGGTGGCCATCTGGCTGCCGTCTTTTGTTCATCCATCCATCAATCAAGCAAAGGAGCAAGCATGTTCAAAGGATCATCGACATCCAGTCACGCCGTACAGGAGCTGCGAGAGCTGGCGCTCGAGCAGATTGTCCCGAACCCGTCACAACCGCGCCGGCACTTCGACGAGAAGGCGCTCCAAGAGCTGGCTGGCTCACTGCGCGAGCGTGGCGTTCTGCAGCCGGTGCTCGTGCGTCTTCGCCAAGACGGCAAGCACGAGCTGATCGCGGGGGAGCGCCGCTGGCGCGGCGCTGCGATTGCGGGCCTTCAGAGGATTCCCGCGCTGATGTCTCCGTGTGACGATGCCGCGGCGCTCGAGACCGCGCTGATCGAGAACATGGCACGGGAGGACCTCAATCCCGTCGAGGAGGCACGGGCCTGCGCGACGCTGGTGCAGCAGCTCGGCCTAACGCTCGAGCAGGTCGGTCAGCGCGTCGGACGCGGCCGCGTTGCGGTGTCGAACCTGATACGCCTGCTCGACCTGTCCGAGGAGATCCTCGAGCTGCTGGAACGTGGTGAGCTGAGCGAGGGCCACGGGCGGGCGTTGCTGACGGCAAAGGATGTGCAGGCGCGCCGGCGGCTTGCTGACGAGGCGGTGAGGGAGAGATGGAGCGTGCGGTCCCTCGAGGCTCGTGCTCGTGAGACCAGCGATTCTCGTGAGGGCAACAGCTCCCGTGAGGGTGAAAGACCTGCGCCGGGTGTTAGACCTGCGCCTGCCTCCGGCCCGGCCCCTGCGCCGGCCTCGGAGCCGGCCTGTAAACCCGCCAGCAAGCAGGAGCGCAAGGACGAGGACGACGCGGTCACTGTGAGCATCGCCAAAGCTTGGGGCGATCTGGTGGGCGCGGAGGTGGGCGTGAACACCCTCTTCCAGCGCGTACGTGTGGAGATCTTGTTCCACTCCACTGACGCGGCGCTTGCCACGGCCACCCGGCTGAACGAGGCCTCTCGGGGCTCGAAGGGCAAATAGCTCACGCGGCGCATCATCGGCGCTCATCAGGCGGCGGGCCACATGGCCCGCCGTTTTGACGTTTACCAGCTGGCGTGATCCGCCATTCAATCAATCAAGGGAGCAAGCATGCCCGCAATACAGGAGTTTCCCCAACCGCTGGCCGGCACGATCCAGTCAAACCCCGCAACACCCCGCCGGCGCTTCGATCCCGCCCCGCTCGAAGCGGCGCTGATCGAGAACATGAGGTTTCACAACCTCAGCCGTGTCGAGGAGGCACGGGCCTGCGCCACGCTGATAAATGAGCTCGGCCTGACCTATCGGCTCCTCGCGAATCGCCTGGGATGCAGCTTCGGCTTAGTGGCAAATCTGATGAGCCTGCTCAAGCTCTCCGAGAACATCCTCGAGTATGTGGAGCGGCGCGAGTTAGGCATAAACCACGCACTGGCATTGCTCAAGGCAACCGATCCCGAGGTGCGCGAGGAACTGGCTCGTCAAGCGGCCACCGGGGGATGGAACGTGGCGACACTGCGAGCTCGCGTTTGTGAAAGCAACAGCGACGAGTCAGCTGTCCCTGGCAAGGATGCGCCTGCCCGCCGGCTTGAGTCCACGCTCGCCGTTGCGACGGCGTGGGGCGATGTGCTGGGCGTCGAAGTACAAGTTCACCTCTCCACTCGCGGGCAGACACGCCTGGAGGCCAGCTTCAACTCCCCCGAGGCGGCGCTCGCCTCGGCCGCCCGGCTCGAAGGGCAAATAGCTCACGGCGGCGAATCACCGGGCTCATCAGACGGCGGGCCACATGGCCTGCCGTCTGACGTTTACCAGCTCGCGTGATCTGCCAGTCCATCAATCAAAAGGAGGAAAGATGTCCGGAACACGACCAACATTCGATGACGGCAAGCATGGCGCCAACCAAGAGCTGGCGTGGCCATCCGCGCTCCGCGATTTTTCGGCGCTCGAAGTGGAGCTGGTCGAGAAGATAGTGAGCGGGAAGCTCAACGTCGTAGAAAAGGCACGCGCCTGTGCGACGCTGATGAAGGAGCTCGGTCTGACCCAGCAGCTCCTCGCAGATCGCCTGGGCTGTCACCAAACCAAGGTGTCACACCTGGTGCGCCTGCTGGCGCTATCCGATGAGCTCCTCGAGCTCGTGGAGCGGGGCAAGCTGGGCGAGGGTCACGCACGGGCATTGCTGATGGTCAAGGATCCCGAGGGCCGCCGGGAGCTGGCTTATCAGGCGATCGAGGAGGGATGGTCGACACGCACACTCCAAACTCGTGCCCGTGAGAGCACCAGCGCTGCGTCTGTCTCCAGCAAGGATGCGCCTGCCCCACGGCAGGGTCCTCAAGAGCACAGGCAAGACCCCGGTGCTGGGATTCAAACCGCTGCCGAAGTATGGGGCGATGTGCTGGCCGTCGAGGTACACATCCGCACCATGGCTCGCGGGCGCGTTCGTCTGGAGGTCCTATTCACCTCTGCGCGGGCGGCGATCGCCACCGCCAGACGGCTGAGCGAGGCGGTCACGCGGGATTTAGTGGGATAGATCTGCGCGCGCCCTGTGGGCGCGCTTGAAGCACTTATCGATCACGACGGCGGGCCATCGGCTCGCCGTTTCTCGTTAACCAGGCCGCAATGAAATAGCGGCCGAGATAAAGAAAAGGAGGGACTCCATGTCCCCGAATTACCCATACCCCGAACCGGAACAAAATCCATTCACGCTCTTCGCCCACGGGATCTCGTGGCTGATGAGCACAACGTTGCATGTGGCGCTCGGCGTCCTCTTGGGCTGGGGCGTGGCGCGGTTGATGCGCTCGCAGCAGCTGAACTGGACCTGGGCGGCCGTGGCGTTCGTCGTGGTGCTGCTTGCCCGTCCGCTGTTTGGCGCCAGCGCCCTGATGATCGGCGTCGCTGCTCTGACCGCCGCGTTTCGCGGCCGTCGCTGGCGGCGTGAAGACATCGATTCAGGTGGTGATCTGGCGCAGATCGCCCGCAGTTTCCAAGGACCGCTGGATGCTGCCCGTGCTTTCTGCAACAGGGCCGCTCTGCGGCGCATGTTCGGAGACCGAACAGGAGCATCGTGGTTTCAGAACAGCGAACTGGTGATCGGCGAGGAGCAGGATGGCCGTCTGGTCCGAGCCCCACTCGGTGGTCCTTCTGGAGGCACGCACACGCTTGTGGTTGGTGCCACCCGCTCGGGCAAGACGGTCACGATGACCTGGATGGCGGTGCGCGCGATCGAGCGTGGCATGGGGGCCATCGTGGTCGACCCGAAGGGCGATCGTGACATGCGCCGCCACGTCTACGAGGCTGCTGTGGAAGCCGGAGTGCCATTCCAGGAATGGACCCCGCAGGGTCCATGTGTGTACAACCCGTGTGCCCGCGGGGGCGAGACGGAAATCGCCGACAAGCTGCTTGCGGGCGAGCACTGGTCAGAGCCGCATTACCTGCGCCAGGCGCAGCGGTATCTGGGCCACGAGGTGCGTGTTCTGCGCCAGGCAGGCATTGTGGTCAGCCTCGCCAGCGTCGTGCACTATCTCGATCCGATGGAGCTCGAGGCGGAGGTACGTCTCCTCACTGGGCGCTCAGCTGAGAAAACGCTGAAGTATCTGGAATCTCTCACTGACCGTCAGAGAGAGGGCCTGTCGGGTGTCCGGGACCGGCTCGCGATCATGGCCGAGTCCGAGATCGGACCTTGGCTCGATCCACAGACGCCGGATGCGGAGCAGATCGACCTGCTCGAAGTGGCAGAAGCACATGCGGTCGTGTACTTCAACCTGGAAGCTGACCGCCGGCCGCTGCTCAGCGGGATGCTGGCCTCGGCGATTGTGCAGGACCTGCAGGTGATGGTCGCTGAGCTGCAGGACCGGCGCGTGCCGACCCTGGTGGTGATCGACGAGTTCTCGGCGATCTCCCCAGAGCGGATCGTGGGTCTGTTCAGCAGGGCGGGCGGTGCGGGCGTGAGCCTGCTGCTGGCTGCGCAGGAGCTCGCGGATCTGCGCGTACCGGGATCGGAGATGCTCCAAGAGCAGGTGATGGGCAATTTGACGGCATTGATCGCCCACCGGCAGATGGTCCCCGCCTCGGCCACGCTGATCGCTGACATCGCGGGCACTCGTGAGACATCCACTGTCGCCGTACGCGGCGACGGTGAAACCACACGCACACGAGGACGCGAGTACGTGTTCCACCCCAACGACATGAAAGGCAAGCGCCCTGGCGAGGCGCTTGTAGTCGTCCCCACAGGCAAGCGTCCCGTGTGTGACACACGGATCTTCCGCGTGGATCAGTAGCAGCAAGGCGCGGCCCGCGGCTATCTCACGGCCGGGGCCGCGCCCACTTACTCCGAGCCCGTCCGGGCTCCTACTTCTAAATCAATGCAAGGAGCATCTCAATGTCTACTGCAAAGTATGTCTCCCAACAGGTCCTCCAGCGAGCAGGGATGATCGCCTGGACCACGGCGCTGGGTGCGATCACCCCCGAGGCCTCAGCCGAGCGCAGCGAGCTGAGCATCGACGCCGCCCGGGAAGGCCTGGATGAAGCCGCCGGTCTTGGGCTCCTGGAGAAGCATTCGGTGCTGGTTGGCTATTCCGACCTCTACACCGCAACAAACGCGGGCCGGAGATTGGCCCGTAAGCACACAGCGGCCGGCTCCTACAGCTATCCGCAGGGGCTGCGCACGGCTCGTGTCACGATCAAGGAGGCGCGGCACACGATCGCCTGCGTGAGCGTGGTGGCTGCCTTGGAACGCCGCTATAGCGGCCACCGCGTGATCGGAGAGCGCGAGCTGCATCGCGATGAGAGCGAGCAGAAACGCCGGCTGGCCAGCGTGGACGTCCGGCGGTATAGCCAGCGGAGAGCCCACTACCCAGACGTGGTTATCTGGCCACCGGGTGTGCCTGGAGAGCCAGAGCCGCTTCCGGTCGGAGTGGAGGTCGAGCTGACCCTGAAGTCCAAGGAGGAGCTGATTGCGATCTGCCGTGGTCTGGCTCGCGGTGTTCAAATTGAACAAATAGAGGCGGCGCTGTACTACGCCGAGACCAGGAAGCTGGAAGAAAGGCTGCTCGACACGATCGATGAGCTGAAATTGCAGGAGATGATCATTGTCAATCCCCTCAGCGAGATCATCGGCCCGCTGCCGGGCTTCGAGCTCTCCCCGTGGCGGGACGAGGACGATCACTAGCACCAAGTAGCACCCAAAAGCAGCAGAGAGGCCTCGTCACCTTCGGGCGGCGGGGCTTTTGTCGTTCTCTTGTCGAAACCCCACCTGCGCCGCGGTGGGGTCCAAGCACGGGTGGCCCCCGTCTTGCTGATGAGACAAGCCAACAGATACGAACGAAAGGAAGACATCATGTCCACGTTTGGAGAAGGACCGGAGCTCACGCTGAACGATGAGCCGCTCGCATCCGCGATGGCATCGCTGAGCACGCGCTCGTTAAAGGAGCGCATGCTGATCGGAAAGCTGTTGCTGGTGATGAGTGGGGCCACCGCCGAGATCCACTACAGCCTCGAGACCAGGGTGATCGGCATCGCTTGGCGCACGCGCACGCGGGTGATCGCTGAAGCCAGCACGCTGTATTGGCCTGCGCTGGTGAGGATCGCCGACGGCGAGGGCCGCACACTCGTGGTCTGGGCGGAGTGCCTGCATGCAGGGCACGGGCAGATCGCCCAGTCGTTGTGCGGTCTGGGCCAGCACGTCGTGTGTGGCCCCTTCCCCGACGAGGCCGAGCGCTTCGAAGAGCGGGTCGCGCGACTGCTGCAGCCCATGTAGCGAACGCTCAACCACAACCCAGCAGCAAACAGGCCTCGTCACCTTCGGGCGGCGGGGTTTTGTGGTTCTAGGGGCATTTTCTCACACCAAAACACACAAAGGAGCAGGACGATGACAGAGCCTGGATTTCGAATCGAGGGCGCCGCGGGACGGTGTCAGGACTGCGGTGCTGTTGCAAGTTGCCATCTGCAGGGCGAGACGTACAGCTTCGGAACCGAATGGTGGCGGCTGTGCGACGAGTGCGCGGGCAAGGCGAGTGAGGCGGGCCGGTGTGATCGGTGTGGCAAAGAGACAGATGAGCGCAGGCCGGTTCGTGACTGGGAAGAGTGCTGCGGATTCGGCGATCGGGTCGATTGGGTGTGTGGCGAGTGCGGCAGGAGGGAGCGCGAAAGCTTTGACACGGCGACGGCGGGGTGGGCTGCGTATATGCGCGAGCACTTCGTCGAGAAAGCGCGATAGGAGCAGGTAGGACCAGCAGCGCCAAGCAGCAGAGCGCCACCAGCAGCAAACAGCCCTCGTCACCTTCGGGCGGCGGGGCTTTCGTCGTTCTGAGGCCAACCAAAGGAGGGTCACATGTTTGGACAGCAGTTTCCGTTGCGGGCGGTTGCTCGTGGGCCACCCCCGACGTTGCGCGGGCCACGCCCGTATGTGGCAGGTGGCTCGCGATCTTGCGAGTTCAGGTGAACCAATTAATCAATTAGCCAGGTTTCTGGCAGAAGGGTATTTAAAATGGCTGACAAGAACGCAGTTACCGTCGAAGGCAACCTCACACGGGACGCCGTCCTCATAGAGAAGGAGGGCCGCACGCCGGTGTCTCTGTTGCGCGTTGCGTGCAACCGGCGCCGCAAGAACCGCGCCACGGGGGCCTGGGAAGATCACCCCAGGTTCTTCGACATCAAGGTCTACGGCCCGGCAGCCACAGAGGCGGCCACCTACGCCAAGGGCCAGAAGGTGCGCATCAACGAGGGATACCTCGACTCGTACACAAAGGGCGAGGGCGATGAGCGCCACGACGTCGTGAGCATCGTCGCGGGGAATGGCCCGGACGGGATCACGCTCGTGCAGAGGGCAGGCGAGCAGTCCGACGCCAGCGAGGTGTCGACCTCTGACGCCGGGCCCACCACGGCCACCAAAGCCAGCAGCAAATCCGGCGGTGGCAGCAAACCGTCCGCTGGCAGCCGCACGAAAACCAGCACAAAAGCCAAAAACACGAAAGGCAAAGCGCGCTCATAGGCGCCTAGACCCAAAGCAGCGGTAGCAAAGCGAGAGGCCTCGTCACCTTCGGGTGGCGGGGCCTTTCGTCGTTCTGGAGATGCAAATCAAGCGAAAGGGCTCGAACATCATGAGCAAGACAACCACTACTGACAAGCGCGAAAGGCTGATCGACGACCGTGACCAGCTCGTCGCGCTCGTGACGGGATACAAGAGGGAGCTGCAGGCGGCGCTCGAACGCCGGTGCAACCAAGGACTCGGATCGGCGAAGGCGATCTGGCAAATGATCGCCGCCATTCGCCGCGGCGAGGGGCAGATCACCCTGATCGATCTGCAACTGAAGGCGATCGGCACCCCGTAGGACTGGTGTGCAGCCGTTTCTGTGAGAGGTAACCGCAGAGCACTGGGGCTGGACTGCGTAGCGATACACCTCCAGCCGCGCTCTGCGGCGCCTCTCCACTGTCGAAACCCGGCCTAGCCGGGTCCGGGAGAGATGGCTCCTCTCCCGCTGACGAAGACAAGCCACCCGTCACGCATCTTGCCAATCAACCAAAGGAGTGGGCATGTCCTCAGCACAGTCGATATTTAGTGAGAGTCAGCATGGTGCCAGCCAAGCCCCACAGACGTTGCCATCGGCGCCCGAGGATTTCGCGGCGCTCGAGACGACGCTGCTCGAGAGCAAGGCGGGCCCAAAGCTCAACTCCGTAGAGGAGGCGCGCGCCTGCGCGACGCTGATAAAGGAGCTGGGTCTGACCCAGAGGCAGATGGCGGAGCGCATGGGATGCACCCAGAGCGCGGTGTCACACAAAGTGCGCCTGCTGAACCTGTCCGAGGAGATCCTTGGGTTCTTGGAGCGTGGCGAGCTGTGCATGCACAAGGCACTGACCCTACTGACAGTAAAGGATCTCGAGGTACGTGGAACGCTGGCTCGTACGGTGATCGCAGAGGGATGGCCGGCGGGAGCACTTGAAGCTCATGTCCGTGGGAGAGGCAAGAAACAAGAGCAGCACGACCTCGATGCGACCATTCTCACCGTTGCCAAGGCATGGGGAGATGTGTTGAGCGTCGAAGCGGGCGCCAGCTCCGAGCCTTACGGTCAGGTCACTGTAAGGCTCAAGTTCACCTCGGTGCAGGCCGCGCTCGCCTCGGCAGGACAGCTGAGCAGCTCGCCGGTGCAAGCTAAAGGAGTCCCCTCGGGCTCTGGCAGCAAAGCCCATGTCCCTCCAACGTTCATCCAGCGAGCCCGAACATCCGCATCGGCAAGAGCCGCTTCGGGCTCTGGCAGCAAAGCCCATGTCCCAGGAAAGATCATCCAGCGAGCCCGATCACTCGCCTGGGCCACCGCGCTGGGTGCAATCACCGCTGAGGCATTGGCCGAGCGGGATGGGCTGAGTACCGCCATGGCCCAGAAGTCTCTGGATGAGGCAGTCAGCTCGGGATTCATGGAGAGGCACTCAGTGCTGGTCGGCTATTCCGCGCTGTACAGGCCGACAACCGCCGGCCGGAGGTTGGCCTCCAAGCACGCCGACGCCGGCGGTTACACCTATCCCAAGGGACTCGGCCGAGCTTGTGTCAGCATCGGAGCGGCCCGGCACATGATCGCATGTGTCAGCGTGGTGGCTGCCTTGGAGCGCCGCTATCCGCGCCATCGTGTGATTGGCGAGCGCGAGCTACACCGCGATGAGCGCAGTCAGGGGCGTCGGCTGGGAAGTGTGGATATCCATTCCGGTGAGACTCGATCCCATTTCCCAGACATCGTGATCTGGGGGCCTTCCGTGCCTGGAAAGCCGCCGCCGTTGCCGATCGCTGTAGAGGTCGAGCTGACACCGAAGGAAAGGGAGAGAAGAATTGCGATCTGCCGTGCTTGGAGTGACGCTCGCCACATCGAGATGATTCACTACTACGCCGAGACGCCCAAGGTAGAAAAAGGACTCCTCGATACGATCGAGGAGTTGAAAGTGCAGGACAAGATCGTTGTGAGACCCCTCAGTGAGATCATCAGCCCGCTGCCGGGCTTCGAGCTCTCTCGCGACGTACAGCCTAGGACTGATCACTAGCCCCCAAGTAGTACACCTAAGCAGCAAACAGGCCTCGTCACCTTCGGGCGGCGGGGCCTCTCCCGTTTTAGGTCAATCAATCATGTCGGCATTCATCCAAAAAGGAGCAAACAAGCCATGCCTCAGACAAAGCTACTTCGTGACGCAGTGACTTACATCGTGCAAATGATCGGCTTGGTGTGCGCTCGGGCCAGCGCCACAGGATCGACAGCCCAGTCCTCTGATGACGGCTCAACGGCAGCTGCTGCCGCCCCAAGCACCAGGTCTGGTGTGGGTTTCAAGACGGTCTCGATCGTTTTCACAGACGGTGGTGGTGCGGTCGTCTGTGATCCGCGTGGTGTCATCGATATCAGGCCGGCCGAGGGCGCGCTCGACGCCTTGCAGCGTCTCTTGGCGGAAAGCAATGTGCCGGCGAAAGCTAGCAGGCCGCCCACACCGCCGGCGCTCAATCCCCACGCAGATCACCACCGGGCGCTCCCTGCGCTACCTCTCTCCTACAGACAGTGCCTGGGCGTTGGATTCCTGACCGCGTTGGCAGCAGGGGCCTTCACCGTTTGGTGCAATAAATCGTGTAGGCATTGAAAGCCTGTCCCACAGTGACCACAGGGGCCTCGTCATCTTCACATGGCGGGGCCTCTTGTCCTGCGGGCACTCCTGCGGTTTGGCCGAGGGGTGCTTTTTGCATTTAAGGGCCTCTTGTCCTTCAGGCACTCCTGCGGTTTGGCCGAGGGGTGCTTTTTGCATTTAAGGGCCTCTTGTCCTTCAGGCACTCCTGCGGTTTGGCCGAGGGGCGCTTTTTGCATTTAAGGCCCGGTTCGTGCTCCCGCGCGGCCAAACCGTCCCAAGCGGGGCGTAGCTTGGCTGTTTGCCTGTATGGGTGGTCAAACGTTGGAGATCAGTGTGGCTTCAGATCGCAGTGTCAACCGGCCGGAGTTGTTCGGTACATACGTTGATAGGCCGGGTCGTTCCGAGGGATGACCTGATGCTTGCGCAGGCGCGGACGTTTGCCGTCGACGGGTTTGAGATCCGCCCGGTCACCGTGGAGGTCGATGTGCGTCCGGGGCTGCCCACCTTCACCTTGGTGGGCTTGGCTGACGCCGGGGTGCGCGAGTCGCGCGATCGGGTGCGATCGGCGATCGTCAACTCGGGCTATGAATTCCCCAGCCAGCGGATCATCGCCAATCTCGCACCGGGAGATGTGAAGAAGGTCGGTCCAGCGTTCGATCTCGCGCTGGCCTGTGCGGTGCTGGCGGCGAGCGGCCAGCTACCGGCCGAGCGGCTGCAGCGCGTTGCCCTGTATGGAGAGCTTGCTCTCGACGGCACAATACGTTCCTGCCAGGGCACCCTGGGGGCTGCCCAGGGCACAGCTCATGACGGTTTGGACACCCTCATCCTCGGCGCCGAGCGCGCACGCGAGGCGGGCCTCGTCGAGGAGATCGAGGTGGCGGTCACCGGGCGGCTGTCGAGCGCGGTGCGTTTCCTGAGCGGCGGTCCTGCCGATCCGTTGCCCCCGGCCGGTGGCCCGCCTGTTCGGATCCCGTCCAGTCGTCCTCTCGACCTGGTCGATGTGCAAGGCCAGCGTGAGGCGGTCCGGGGACTGGTTATCGCCGCGGCGGGCAGCCACAACCTGCTGTTCACCGGCCCGCCGGGAACCGGGAAGACGATGCTGGCTCAGCGCTTGCCCTCGATCTTGCCGCCGCTGGACCGTGCCGAGGCAGTGGACGTGCTGCGCATTCACAGCTTGGGGAGCAGCGAGGTGGCCGAACAACTGAAATATGACAGGCCCTTTCGGGCGCCTCACCACACTGCCACCACGGCTGGCCTGATTGGAGGCGCCAAAACCGGTTGGGTGGGCGAGGTCGTGCTCGCCCACCACGGGGTTCTGTTCCTCGATGAGCTCACAGAGTTCGCACGCCCCACGCTCGAGGCTCTCCGCCAGCCGCTGGAGGAGGGCCGTGTGGTGATCGTTCGCGCCCGGCATTCGGCGATCTACCCGGCTCGCTTCATGCTCGTCGCGGCGACCAACCCATGCGGATGCGGCTACGCCGGGGTTCCCGGGCGTTGTAAGTGCAGTCAGCGAGAACTCGCCCACTACCGACGCCAGCTGAGCGGGCCGTTGCTCGACCGCATCGATCTGTTCCCTCGTGTGCAACACAACGACCAGCAGATGCTGGCGGCCCAGCCGCTGACCTCCTCGGCACGCGCTCGCGAGCTGGTGCTGGAAGCCAGGGAACGCCAGGCGGCTCGCTTCGCGGGCCGCGGGATCACCGTCAACGCCCAGCTGGACCCGCCCATGCTGCGGGAGTACGTGAATCTCGACGAGCGCTCGGAAGGGATGCTGATCGGGGCACGCCAGCGGGGGTCGCTGAGCATTCGCGGCCAGCATCGCGCGCTGCGTGTCGCGCGCACGATCGCCGATCTCGCCGGCACCGACCGCGTGCGTGCCAGTCATCTGGAGAACGCGCTGTCGCTGCGAATCAGCAGCAGCCTGGGCGATGACATCGCGGTGTGATGCCTTGAGCGATGGGCCTCGGTGCCCGCGTCCTGGTGGAGTGGATCTTGCTGCGAACCTATCTCGAGGACCGCTCTGATCAATGGCGCCGGGGAAGCCGCTGCCTGTGGCTTATCAGCGCATCGGTGAGGCCCGGCGAGCGCACGGCGCTGGCATATGGCCGGTGGGCACGCGAACAGTCCTTGCTCGAGGGCGTTCTCGAGGTGCGCACAATCAACCTCGCGGTGGACGGCGGGGTGCTGGCCGGGCTGGAGAAGGATCTCGCGCAGGGTGGCCCGCCGGTCGCGATTAGCCTTCCGGGCACAATCGAGATGCAGATCCAGCAGGTACTGCGCCTGATCGGGGTCGAGCCCGCGTTTATCACCTGCAGCCCATTCGCGGGCGAGGGTGTGAGCATCGAGACATTGCAACGCCTCATCACCCGGAAGGGCCGCAAGAGCGAGTTGTTGCTGAGGCTCGACGCCGGCGCCTATGAAGAGCTCGCCGGGAGTGTGAGCCAGCAGCGTTTTGACGCGGTGCTTGGCAGCACGCTGTGGAATCAGGCGGACCGGCGGGGCGGCCTGCAGCGCGCCGCCGTTCTGTACAGCGCCTGCCTTCGGAGCTGTGGCTATTCCTATGTGTATGAGATCCCGGTCCGAGGGACAGGCGAGCGGCCGCCGCCGGTGAGATGGCTGTTCGCCACTCGCTCTCCCGCTGCTGTCACGCTGATGAGTGAGCTGCTGTGCAGGCGCGAGCGCGAACGGTCCGGTGCTGGCGAAGTGGATACCGGTGAGCTGGGAAAGGCGATCGAGCGGTTTGGCGCCAGCCTCGGTCATGCGTCAACGACGCAGATCATTCACGCGATGTCGGTGTCGCCTGAATTGTTCGGCAAGTTTTGCAAGAGCGAGTATCGCTCAGCGATAAGAGCGCTGGTCAGGGCCGGCGCGATCGTGGCGCCCTGTGAGAAGGCGATCAAGGACAGCGAATGGCTGTCGTTTAGCCCACGCCCTTACTCGCCCCGCCCGGAATCTGCGCCGGCGAGGAGCCGATGAACTGAACCGTGTTCGCGATCACGATCACCGCCTCTGCCTGGAGGTCGTCCTCGGTCTTCCACGATTGCCAGTCCAGGTATCCGTCGAGCGCCACTGGCCGGGCTTTGTGGAGGTATCTAGCGGCGTTCTCGCCTTGGTTGCCGAACACCACCACGTCGAAGTAGTGGGGTCTCTCTTGCATGTCTCCGGTGAGAGGGTGCCTGCGCTGGGCGTTGAGCGCGATCCGCAATTTGCACAGCCGCTCCCCAGAGGGCAGCACGCATACCTCAGGATCGTTTGTGAGATGCCCGGTGAGCATCACGTGGTTGATGTTGGGGGGTGGCATGGACGGGCTCCTAACGCCTGAGAAGCTCGCCGGTGATGTGCAGGCTGCGACTCATCTGAGCCAGACTAGGCCGCGCTTTGGACGGGACTCTCGATCCGGCTTCTCAATGGCGGGCGCGAGCCTTCTCGAGCTTGCTGTTGTCTTGCTCGAGCCATTCTTCGCGCTCTGCGAGTGCCTCATCGATCCCTTCGATGCGTTCGTCGAATTCCTCGATCATTTCGGTTCCGACCCATCCGGGCATGACTTTTCCCCGGCGCAATGTCAGCTCCCGGCGCAGCGAGCGCAGTTTGCCGATCACTTCCCGGTGGCGCTGTATCCGTTCTTCGACGCGTCGCACGTACGCCGCCTGAAGTGAACGCCGGTCCTCCTGGGTAGCGTCGTAGGACGCCTGCCTGGCGGCCACGAAGTCCTCCCAGAGGGGATCCTCGAGACCTCCGGCGTGCCCGGCTCCCCGCCAGCGCGTCATCAAGTCGGAAAGCCGTTGCTTGGCGAGCGTGTAGTCGCTGACCGCGCTCAGGCTCTCGGCCTCGGCAATGAGCTGTTCCTTGGCCTTCGCATTAGCCCGGCTGAGACGCTTGACCTCGGCATAGTGCGCCTCGCGCAGGCGGCGAAATTGAACGCCTGCCTTCTTGAACTGCTTCCACAGCCGCTGGTCGTACTCCTCACCGGCAAACCCAGCCATCCTCCAGCGTTCGTGCAGGCGGTGCAAGCGCTCGCCCGCAGCCTTCCAGTCGACCGGCTCGGTGCCTGGGCTCAGCGCCTGTGCTTCACGGAGCAGCTTCTTCTTTGCCCGCCGCGCCCGCGCCGAGCGAACACCATCATCTTTTGACTTTTGCGAAACACCGACGTAGCTGACCCCTTGGCGGGCGCCGGCGGTGCGATTTATCCGTACACGAGGCATCTCAGGCGGTCAGCCAGCGCTTGGGGTTCTCCGTGAAGACGGTGTGAAAGCTCTCGTCGTCCATCACGCCCTGCTCGCGCAGCCACGGCACGACCTCGTCGAACACGAGCGTCATCGACCAGTTACGGATTGCGCCGCTGCTCTCGAACACGGCCTCGGCCTCTGGGGGGAACCAGTCGATGCTCGCGCAGAAGTCTTGGGAGATCATCAATCGCTCCGCATGCCCGCGGCGCAGCAGCTCGGCGGCGGTCGCGTTGCGCTTGTGAATCGGCAGATACATCTCCAGGCCGTAGCGGTCCAGGCCGACATAGACGCCTTTGTCGATCAGCCCCTCGATGTAGGTGACGTCCTCGGTGTCGCCGCAGTGGGCGATCTGCACCTTGGCCGCCTCCACGCCCTCCTCTTCGAAGATCTCGGCCTGGCGCGGGCCGGTGCCGGCGGCTGGCATCGAGTGGGCCATGATTGGCGCGCCGGTCTGCAGGCTCGCGCGCGCGCACGCTCGATGGATCTTCTCCACCTGGTCGGTCACACCCGCCGCGTCGGCCGCGCACTTGAGGAAGGCCGCGCGGATGTCCGTCCCCTGCACGCCTATTTCGATGTCCTCTACGAAGTGATCCGCCATCACATCGGCATCGCGGCTCTGGAAGTAGTGGGGCAGGTAGTCGTAGCTGTAGATACCGGTGCAGGGCACGATCTGAACGCCGGTCTTCTCGGCCACGCGCTTCATGAAGTTCACGTCGCGACCGCCGAACATCGCCGTCGGGTCGACGATCGTGCGCACGCCGCGGTCCTTGGCTGCATTCACGGCCACCAGGGCCGCATCGAGCTCCAGCTGCTCGTCGTAGCGGCCCGGCCACTGCGCCGCGACGGCCTCGTCGCGAAAGCGCACGTGCTCGTGGACGAGGGTGACCCCGAGCTCCTCCGCCTCGACCGGTCCCTGCACGGTATGCACGCTGCCCATTCAGCTCTCCCCTCTCCTGCTAATGATCGCAGTTACCGGTCAGGCATGGGCAAGCGCCCTCTCGCTTGCGTCCATCACCTCGGGCTCGCCCCCGGCTCTGACCCACCTGCGGCGCAGGTGCTTGGCGTCTGTTGTGTCGCCATGGGTTGAAACCCACCTGCGGATCGGCTCACGCACGAGCTCGAGATCGCCTCCCGCCTCCAGCCACGCGCCATAGATGAACCGCGCGCTGTTCATGGCCGCGTGACGCGAAAGCCATTTGCCGATCGGCTCGCGCACCAATTCCAGATCGCCCTTCCCTTCCAGCCAAGACGGGTAGACAAATCGCGCCTCAGGACGCTGGCCGTGGCGTTTTAGCCAGGATCTGATCGGTCCCGTAACCAGCTCGAGCTCTCCGCCTGCGTCGAGCCACGCTTTGTAGATGAAGCGCGCCTCAGGGGCCTCGCTGTGCTTTTCAAGCCAAGCTCTGACCGGCCCTGCAACGAGCTCGAGCTCGCCGTGGGCGTCGAGCCATGCCGGATACACGAAGCTGGCGGGCATCGTCTGGGCATGAACCGCGAGCCAAGCCCGGACCGGCGAGCGCACGAACTCGCGCTCACCACCGGCGTTCAGCCACGCCCGGTACACAAACTGCGCGTCAATCGCATTTGCATTGCATGAAAGCCAGCTTCTGACCGCCTCGCGCACCAGCGCCGGATCGCCCCCGGCATCGAGCCACGCTGCGTAGAGGAACTGTGTGCTGAGCGCGCGCGCATGATGCCTCAGCCAGGAACGCAGCGGTTCACTGAATGGGGCGAGCTCGCCCTTGCGGGCAAACCAGGCTGAGTAGACAAACTGAGCCTCGAAGATCTCGCCGTGGTGTTTTAGCCAGGATCTGACCGGTCCTGAAACCAGCTCGAGCTCGCCGCCTGCGTCGAGCCACGCCTTGTAGAGGAACTGGGCCGTCTCTTGGTTACCGTGATGCTCGAGCCACCGCTGCACAGGCAGGCGAACCAGCGCGGGCTCGCCGTTCGCCTTCAGCCATGCCGAGCAGACCGACTCAGCGCTCCTGCGCCCGGCGTGCTCCTGCAGCCAGGCGCGCAGCGGCTCACGCACGAACGCGAGCTCACCACCGGTATTCAGCCACTTCTCATATAGGAAGTCTGCGTCCTTGCGGTTGCCGTGCTGTGCAAGCCACCTGCGGACCGGCTCGCGTACGAAGTCGCGCTCACCACCGGCGTTCAGCCACGCCCAGTACACGAACCGCGCGTTTGTCGCGCAGACATTGCGCGAAAGCCAGGCACGGATTGGCTCGCGTACGAACTCCAGCTCGCCACCGGCGTTCAGCCACGCCTGATACACGAAGCTCGCCTCGGTCTTTGTGGAGTTTGCTTGCATCCATCTGCGGATCGCTTCCCGCACATGACCGCGCTCTCCGCCTGCGTCCAGCCACGCCCGGTACAGAAAGACAGCGTCCATAGCCTGAGCATGAGCTGAGAGCCAGGCCCGGGTGGGCTCGCGTACGAAATCCAGCTCTCCACCTGCGCCGAGCCACGCCTTGTATACGAAATGCGCCTTTATCGCATCGGCATTGCACGCAAGCCATCTGGAGATTGGCTCGCGGACCAGCTCCAGATCGCCCTTGGCATCTAGCCAAGCCGGACAGACGAAGGCCGCCTCTGGAGTAAGGGCGTGCTGTTCTAACCACCTGTTGATGAGCTCGCGCACCAGCGCTGGCTCACCACCGGCGTCCAGCCACGGCTTATAGACAAAGCTCGCGGTGTCCAGCGTCGCATGCGTTCCAAGCCAGCGGTGGATCTGCTCACGCATCGGCCCAAGCTCGCCCCCGGCGTCAAGCCACGCCTTGTAAACGAACTGTGCCCCGGCGATACCGCCATGGTGTTTTAGCCAAGCGCGGATAGGCTCTGAAACGAGCTCGCGCTCTCCGCCCGCGTCGAGCCACGCCTTGTAGACGAACTGCGCGCTGGGATTCTCGGCATGCATTTTTACCCAGGCGCGGAGTGGCTCTCGCACGAGGCCGGGTTCTCCGCCTGCGTCGAGCCACGCCTTGTAAACGGACTTTGCCTGCAGGATCCCGCCATGGTGCTTTAGCCAGGAGCCAACCGGACCGGAAACCAGGTCGCGCTCACCACCGGCGGTGAGCCAAGCCTCATGGGCGAGGTGGGCGCCTTCGTGGCCTGAGTGCTGGTATAGCCATGCGCGGAGCGGCTCGCGCACGAGGCCGGGTTCTCCACCTGCGTCGAGCCATGCCTGATAGACGAACACTGCGTCGGCGCTCGTGGCATGGCGCGCCAGCCATTTTCCGATCGGCTCACGCACCAGTGAGAGCTCACCGCCCTTGTTCAGCCATGGCCGGTATACGAAGCTCGCTTGCGAGAGGACCCCGTGATCTCTGAGCCAGGCTTGCAGGGACTCTGAAACGAGCTCGCGCTCACCGCCGGCGTTCAGCCAGGAGCTGTAGAGGAACTGTGCGTGTGGGTCTGCGCTGTGGCTCTGAAGCCACTTGCGGATCGGCCCACGCACGAACTCGAGCTCTCCGTTAGCGTCGAGCCATGCCTTGTATACGAATTCGCTGCTCTCGTTACCCGCATATTTCTCTAGCCACAGGCGGATAGGCTGGCGCACGGGCTCGAGCTCTCCGTGAGCGTTGAGCCATGCCTTGTATACAAACCCGGCCCGCTCGGTGTCTGCATGGATATCGAGCCAGCGCCGGATCGGCTCGCGCACGAAGTCCAGCTCTCCGTGAGCGTCGAGCCACGCCTTGTATACGAACTCTGCGTCTGTGGTGATCGTGTGCTGATCGAGCCATTTTCCGATCGGCTCGCGCACCAGCTCGAGCTCTCCGCCCGAGTGCAGCCATGCCTGATAGACGAAGCTCGCGGTGGAAGTCTTGGCGTACTGGTTTAGCCAGGCGCTGATCGCCTCGCGGACCAGGTTCTGCTCGCCCTTTGCGCCCAGCCACGCCTTGTAGAGGTACTGCGCGGTCTCAGTACAGGCGTGCTCTGTAAGCCAGGCGCGGATCGGCTCGCGCACGAGCTCGGGCTCGCCCTTGGCGTGTAGCCAAGAGGTGTACAGGCGGCGCGCCACCGGTGAGCTGGCGTGCTGTTCCAGCCATTTGCGGATCGGCTCGCGCACCAGCGAAAGCCCACCCCCGGCTTCCAGCCATACCGGATAGACCTCGACGGCTCCGAGCGCCTGCGCATTTAACGCTAGCCACGCGCGCAGTGGCTCGCGCACGAGTGCGAGCTCACCGCTGTCGAGCAGCTCGGCCAGCGACGGCTCGAAAGCATGGCTGGTTGGGTTCATGCCGGGCACGCTACCCCGGGCTTGGGATGAAACTCTCGCCCGGCTTGCCATCACTCGCTTCAGCCACTACGGCTCCCAAGGTCCGTGAATCGGGCAAAGCAGCGCAGTGGGGTTCCGTCTCAATCCCGGGCGTATCCCGTCTGTCCCAAGTGAAGTGCTGGCTGGACTTTCGATTGATGCCAACGACGATAGGCGCCGCTGGTCTCTTTAGTTGTCAAAAATGCCGGGCCATTCCGTCACGGCCCAAGGTCCTGCCGGTGTTGCCGGTGCTGCTTTGCCTTGCGGATGAACGCTGGCACCTGCGGCTAACCCGTCTTGGCTGCCTTCAGCTGCTGGTCGATGAACTCGTTGGCCTGCGGTGGCCCGATGAAGGGCGCCAGGCACAGGAACGTGAACTGCGCCAAGAGGCCGGCTATCTGTGGTCTGGGGCTCGCGCGTGCCTGGTGGTAGACGATCTCGAAGATCGTCGCGATGATCGCCTCGAGCGCCAGCCGGGAGGGCGGAGCGTCCTGCGGCGCGTGCTGGTAGCCCTCCTGCAGGAAGATCGTGAAGGCGGTGTGGCTGTCCTCGACGCGCTGGATTGCGCCGGGGCCGACGGCGTAGGCCTCGACGAAGCCGATGCGCGCGATCGTCGGATTGAGCTCCAGGAACTGGGTGAAGGCGCGTCCGGCTTCCCAGCTTCGCTCCGGCCAGCTGCTGCCGGCGAAGAACGCGCCGGCGGTCACGGCCATCACTTCTTGGAAGCCGAGCTGGTGGACGGCCAAGAACGCGTCCTGCTTGTCGGCGAACTGAGCGTAGAAGACGCGGCCGTCCACTCCGGCCAGCCTGGTGATCTCGCCGATCGTGGTGGCGTTGTACCCCCTCTTCTCGAGGAGTTGGGCGGTGGCGAACATGAGGCGCTGCCGGTGGTTGGCTGCGACCTGCTCCTTGGAGATGCGCGGTCGTCCTGGCCTGAGCGGCGCCGGCGCCCGCATCGGTGTCCTGGGCAGGAGCGGCGAGGCTGGTGGCGGGGGGCGCGAGCGAAGGCTGCGCCAGCGATGCTCGGCGGCGGGCCGCTCGTAACTCGAGACCCACCTGAGGAGATCCTCGCTGAGCGTCGCGAGGTCCGGTTCGCCGCGGCGAAGACGCGCGGCGAGCAGACGGTAGACCCCGCCGATCGCCATGCGGGCGCAGATGTCGGGGTAGGCCGCCGCCGGAGCTGCCCGCTCGTAGGCTCGTTCGCAGATCTGCTCGATCTCCGCGATCGCTTCATCGCGCGCGTCGAGTGCCCTCGGCCCTGCGGCCATCGACTCGCTCATCACCAGACGCGCCTGCGAGGATTGGTGCACCGCGAACGCGACCAGCGCCCCGATCGTCGCCTGGATGGCGTGCTCGGGCGAAGCGCTCTCGACGGCTTGGCGGATGGTCGCGAGGAGCTGCTCGTGCGCCTCGGCGAGCGCCGCGAGGAAGCAGTCGTCTTTGTCGGTGAAGTAGTCGTAGAACGTGGGTCGTGAGACCCCGGCCTCCCCGATCACAGCGGAGACGATCGTGCGCGCGTAACCGTCACGGTTGGCGACGGTGATCGCGCCCCGCAAGAGCCGTTCGCGTTGTGTGCGCTTTCGATCAGTCTGCCTCGGGGCGTTTATTGGCCGCTTACGAGCTTCGCGAGCCATCCGTCCTCAGACGGTACCGGAGAAGCACCGAAACCGCGGTCGCGCCGTTTATTTCTTACCGGCTCGCGGCCATCTTCTTATCGATCAACCGCCCGGACTCGCGGCCGTGAGGGCACGGCCGTCACCGCCAACCCGGGTCACGCGCGCTCATGGTCATGGCCACGGCACCCGGTGTGAGCTCCACACCACAGTCGCTGCGGGTCAAAGTGATCGGGTAGGCCTTCAGTCGTTGCGCCCGACCAGCACGACCACGCGCGCGACGGACCCGAACATCGACAGCGCGCCGCCGCTAAGCGCGGTCGGTGCGGGTGCGTGCAGCGCTCTCGTCACACGCGCCGCGAGTGCGCGCGCGCCGGGGCCGTAGAGCACGTTGTCGTGTGCCCGGTGGCCGGTGACCGCGGTGCCGAGGATCGTTGCGCTCACCGGCGACAGATGCGCGTGCAGCCTGGCCGCGACGCTCTTCAGGCGTGGTGTGCTGGCGAGCGGACCCTGGCTGGAGGAGTACAGGCCGGTCTGGTCGACGAGCACGACTGACGCGAGCGGGCGTGTCATCACCGCGGGCAGGTTCGTGGCCTGGCCGGCCGCGCCCAGGCCTGCGCTCACGCTGCCGCCATAGACGCCGCCGAGCGCCGGGAAAGTGGCGCTGCCGTGCTGGAAGCTGACCTGCACCGACCCCGTGCCTGGCGGGGCGAAGCCGGACACGAGCAGCTGACCGTCCCGCTTCACGGTCCTCGGCGGGTTCGAGTCCTGAAGCTTTTGCGGGTCCAGACAATCGAAGCTCTCCAGCGCGAGCTGCACGTAGACCAGAACGCAGTCCTGCGGATCGTAGAGCTGGCCGTCGGGTGCCAGGCCGCATCCCTGTCCGGGTATCACCCACCAGGCGGCCGTGCCGGTCGCGTCCCACAGGACGCTGTGCTGGTACCAGGCGTAGGCGAGCTGGTTGCCCCATTCGCCCGAGGCCCGGGTTTCGGCCCACTGCGGCAGGGTCTCCTCCGGCCAGTGCGGACTCTTCAAGAATGGCGCCGCCGTGAGCAGCGAGGACGGCGGCGACCCGGACCCCTGATAGGGCGCGCCGCCTGTGCAGACGTCCGCGGATGCCACCGGCGCTCGTGAAAGGCTGAGCGCGAGTGCGGCGAGCGCCAAGGCAAGCATCAGCATCGGCTTCTGGAGTTGGGTAGGAGACCTCACGGCAACGCTCGCTCAGCAGAACGGGTCGGGTCGGCTGCAGAAGGTTTGCGCGATGGGCGCTGCGATCTTGCGCCAGCTCACCGTTACGAGCCGCTGCACCCCGTTGGCGTCCCAGTCGGCGCCCGTGCCATCGGGGACGGCCGAGGTGACCGCTTCGTCACCCGAACTGATGAACCTGTATCGGGCGCTTTGCACTTCTCCATGGCGATAGCGCGTCAGACGGTCAAAGCCGACGTTGGCCGACGGGTCGCACGCGTGCAGATATGCATACAGCCAGGGCCCGGAGAGCACCGGCGAGACGAACTGAGGCTCACAGACGTTCCCGGCGCCGCTTGTCTCCTGGTCGATCAGCTCTGGACGGCCGCTGAGTGGCTCGAACCATAGGGTTGTCTCGCCGAAGACTCCAGTCAGGTTGCTCGTCGCGTAGCCGAGCTGCTTGCCGTTGAACGTCAAGCCGGCGATCAACCCCGTTAGGCCTCGCGGCCAGCCCGCGCCCCGATTCCCGGATGAGACGGGCAGCTGCAGCGACTGCAGCTTGCGGCTGCCGATGCTCCAGGCGAACAGGCCGTCGGGCTTGCGCCCAGGATGCGTCTGGTCCTCGCTCCCGCCGGCCGTGTCGCGGCGCAGGAAGACGACGGCATTCTTCCAGATCGCCGGCTCGTGGTTGGAGCCGCCGCCGGGCGGTGCGAGCGGGCGCTCGCTCGCGGCGCTCGCGCCCAGTCCCACCTCGACCAGGTGGCAGCCGCGCAGGGCGGCGCTGTCGGCGCAGCGCGAGTAGACGGCCGCCACGCCGGAGCCGCCCGCGCCGGCGGAGCCAGGGCCGAGCTCGACGTCGAACGGTGTGACGCGCTCGGCCACCGCGGGGAGCGAGATCGCGCCCTGGGGCGAGCGCACCACGAGCGCGTACTCGTTGGTCGTCATGTCGAGCCGGCTCCACGCGGCCCAGCCGCCGTATGCCGCCACCGATACACCGTTTGGATCGAGTACAGCTGGAGCCGCCGCGCCAGCTGGAGCCGTGAAGCCCGCGAGCGAGATCGTGAAGAGCGCTGCGGCCGCGACCACGCGACAAGCGCGGCGTGTGCGTCGCCTCAGCAGCATTTGCGCCTCACGCCGACGGGTCCAGGTACTCCTGGGATTCGTAGCTGTAGGCGAGGAGTGCGCTCCCGCCGCCCGCGCCCGCGACGACCGCCCCGCTGCCCTGGATGCCGGTGGCCAGCGGCGGCTGCCAGCTGGAGCCACCCGTGTTGCTGTAGTCGAGCACCACGCCGCGGCTGTCCGACCACGCGGCGTAGAGACCGCCGCCAGCGTCGGTGCAGGCGCTCAGCCCGGATGGGCCGGTGAGCGTGACGGCGGTCTCGTCGCTGACCAGAACGGGCGCGGTGAAGGTGTGGGTCGTGCCGTCGAAGGCTCGCCAGTAGACGCCGTCCGATCCCCCACCTTCCAATCCCGTGCCCTCCGCGTCGATCACGCCGATCGCGCCGCCGCCCGGACCGCCGCCGGCCAGCACCGGCGAGTTGGCCTGGCAGGCGATGCCTTTGAAGGCCGGCCAGGCCGCGGTCTGGAGCGCCGCGGGTGTGCCGATGACGAAGCTGAAACCGGTCTCTTCCATCCCCGCGCAGCCTTTGGCGGCGCCGGCAACGACCACCGCGAGATACTGGCCTGCGCCGACAGGGGCCGAGGCGAGTTGGGCGCCGTCTGCGAACTGTTCGATGAATTCGCCTTTCGGTTCGATCTTGGGCGTGGCAGCCGGCGCCGGCGCCGCGAGCGTGAAGTCCGTCGCGCCTTTGCCGAACGGGAAGCTGTCGCCGTAGGTGAGGATGTCTGTTTCGTCGAGCGCGAGCGCACCGGCGGCCGGCATGTCGCCCGCTTCCTGGCTCTCGGCGAGCAGCTTGCCGCCGTTTGCGAGCCCCTGGCCGGGTGCGGCGAAGCCGGCGCCACCGGCTGGTGAGCTCCAGGCGATGACGCCGTTGGCGAACGCGTAGCCGCCGAGCACCGCTTTGTTGGCCCCGTCGACGTTGGTGAGCACGACCACCGTGCCGGAGGGCTGCACGAGCACCTTGGCGGCGAAGTAGGCGGGTTCGGCGGGAGCTTTGGAGGCGAGCGGATCGGTCAGCTTGTACGGGCCGGCGCCGCCGTTGCAGGTGCTCGCACCGGCCGGCACGGCGCACAGGTCGACGACGTCGACGCTGGCCGGGTCCTGCCAGGCCACGTATGTCTCGCCGCTGACCGGGTCATACGCGATAGACGGGTGCGCCGAGCCGGAGCCGAGGTCGATCCCCGGGTTCGGTGGCGGAGCGGGCGCGGGCGTGGGCGTGGGCGCCGGCCCTCCGGAGGGTCCCGGCGAGGCCGGTTCGGCCGGGGGTTCGCTCAGCGGTGGTCCTGCCCCGGCCACTTCCTGCAACTGCGCATCGCCGCTCGCGTAGGTGCTCTGGCCGGTGGCGGCCACGTCGTACTCGCAGTCGTTCAGCAGTGCGCGGTTGGTGATCCCCTGTTCGATGCAGGTGGTCGCCGCCTGCTGAGCGGCCGTGGGAGACGCAGAGCCGACGAAGAAGCTCTGCTCGGGGTAGCCAGCGATCGTGTAGGAGCTCGTGCTCTTGTGGCGCGCGTATGTGAACAGCGATTCCTTCTGGCTGATGCGCCAGCTGCCCCCGAAGTCCTGGTAGAGGATCTTGCTGTCGGTCGGGTCGAAGGGCCCGTCTTCGATCGTCCGGGCGCTGTAGCGGGTGCCCTTGCGGCTCTCGAACTCGCTGGCCTGCGACGCGCCTGCGTTGCCGAGCAGGCCGGTGATGTGTCCGAGCCGGGCGCGCGCGAGCTTCACCGACACCCATAGCCACGGCGTGTAGTGCCCTCCCGCGTGCAGCAGGAGTAGCGTCTTTGCGGTGGCGGTCGTGCCGTCCTTCCAGTGGACGGTGAGGGTCACAATGTGGTAGCCGCCCTTGACCGTCTGCTCGGCGCTCGAGAACGAGCCGCCGCCGCTGAGCTTGCCGCTCTTGGAGTGCGTCGTGCGGTGATTGACGTACAGGTTCAGGCTCAGCCCGTTGGTGAGCTCGACCTCGAAGATTGCGCTGCCCACCCGCATCGCCGCGGCGCTGTCATAGGCGAGCGAGCGGGAGTGTGGGATCGGCTGCTGGCGCACCTGCACCTCGAGGTCGTGGCTGCTGGTCGACTTCACGAGCGTGAACTCGCCGGCGGCCTGGAAGTCGAAGGCCTGGTTGCCGAAGGAGAACAGATGTGGGTCGCCGCCAATCGTGCCCGTCGTCCCACCGCCCGGGGTCCCTTTGGATTCCGGGCAGAATGAGCTGTTCTGCGCGGAGAAGTAGCTCACGTCGGCGGCCCCTGTGGAGAGCGCGGTGGCCAGGCCGAGCATCGGTTCTGAGGGCAGCCGCGTGAGCGGCGGCAGCGTACTGCGAGCACCCCCTCCGCAGTTCGCCGCGGGCGAGCTGCAGCCCGTGCCCGCGCAGAACACCTTTCCCTTCAGCGCCGCGTTGGTGTAGTTCTCGTGCACGCCGAAGCGGCCGAACACGCCGGGGCCGAGGTGGATCTCGATCAGCGGCTCCAGCGCGTTCGGCTCGATCTCCAGCTGGGCTGTCGTGTACGGCTTGAGCACCACGCCGGCATTTGCGCTGACCTTCCTCGCCGTCCCGGGCGGGTAGCTCGAGCCGAGGCCGCCGCTGAGCGGGCTGTCGGCCCTCCACGGCGCAGGAGCGCCGGAGATGTTGAGCATGCTCGAGCCCCAGCTGTCGAGGATGTTGGTCTCGTCGCTGCCGATCGCGGTGTTGAACGCGGTCTGGTCGTGGAAGTTCGCGCCGGCGCGCAGGATCGCCGGGATGTGCGTCCACAATGTCCCGGTCACGTCCTGCAGGTGTCCCCAGAAGCCTACGGCGTCGTATTTCCGGGTGAACAGGCCCGTGGCGGGGGTCGGGATGTAGGTGCTGATCGCTTCAAACGCGTAGGCGATGGGGGTGGCCGGGTAGAACGTCAGGTCGACCCAGCGCGCGAGCCCCTCGATGATCCAGTCGTGCTCGTTCGACCTATTGTCGGGGGTCGCCATGTCCGGGTCGATCTGGTGCTCGTAGCAATGGAAGACCTCGTGGATCAGCACCTCGCTCTCGGCCGTGGGCTGCGGTTGCGCTGCCAGCCAGGCTTTGTTGACGGCTATCTCGCAGACGGGGCCGTGCTGGGCGAACGAGCCGTTCTCCTTGTCGCGGACGCCGGTTTCGGTGTATTTGACTTCGCCCGGATTGTCGGCCCAGCCGACGGCGAGCTTCAGTTTCAGCGGGAAGCCGATGTGCCCGGCGAGGTAGGAAGCTTGGAGCTGCGCGTTGGCCAACAATCCAGCGTTGGGGGTGATGTCGAGCTTTTCCGCGCGCGCGGAGTCCAGCGGCAGAGCGAGCATCGTGGCGGTGAGCACGAGCGCCACGAGCGCCACGAGCAACGCGGATCGCGGGGCCGCGAACGGCGAGCGAGGTCCGCGCTTTCTGGCAATTCGGACGCTCGGCGTGGTCAGTGCGACGGAGGCACAGACGAGCAAGCGCCGGGAGACGCCCCAGCGAAGGTGGGGCAGAACGCTCATACGATCAAGAGAGCCATTGATCATCTGTACAGGTCAAATGTACTAGACGGTCCTAGACTTGTGCGCAGACACTCAAACGAAACGTTGAAGGACACTTCCCCGATGCCATCCAGCCACCGCGATCAGATCCTCGAGGGCGCCATCGAGTGCGTGCAGACGCTTGGCGTTGCCGGGACGACCACGCGCGACATCGCCGCCGCGGCCGGCGCGAGCCTCGCCTCGATCCCGTATCACTTCGGCTCCAAGGACGCCCTGATGGACCAGGCGCTTCTGATGGCGATTCGCCGCTACAGCGGGCATGTCGCGCGCCAAGCGTTCGCCGGAGACGCTTCGCCGCTGCAGGCACTCGCCAAATCGCTGATCGCGACTATCGACTCCTTCGAGGAGGCCCGGCCCCTGTTGATCTCCCTGATGGAGGCGCACGTCAAGGCCATCCATTCGCAGCCTCTGCGTGAGCGCGTAGCCGCCAACCGCCGCGCGGCCGTGGAGCGGATCGCCGGGCTCGTGCGAGACGGGCTTGAACTCGGAGACCAACTTTCAGATGCCGAGATCCATGCCGTCTCGGTACTCGTACTCGCGCTCGTCGACGGGTTGATGCTCGGGTGGCTGATCGATCCCGACGCCACGCCAAGCGGAGAGGAACTGCTCGACGCCGTGATCGCCGCCGCCGGACCGCTCGTCGCCCCGGGGCTTCTTCAGAGTGTCAGCGCGTCGCCCAAGCGGCTGTCTCCGGGGTAGCGGTGAGCAGCGCGGCGCAGCTTTTGGCGATCGTAGAAATTCCTGGCCCACCAGGAATCCTCGCGGGCTAGGCGCACAGCCGCGAGGATCGCGGGGATCCCGAGCAGCCCAAAGAGGCCGACGATGCTCATGGCATAACGTCCCTTCAGGCAGCCGGTGAGCACAATGCAGGCAACTACGATGATGAGTGGCAGAAGTACGACCACGAGATCTCATCGGCGCAGCGCGGAAGAGCTTTACCCAGCGCCCTGAGGGTATGCCTTTTCGGCCACCGAGCAGCCTAGGCCAGGTGATCGCCGTCGCCGCCGGGCGCCGTCTCAGCGCTCGGGAACGGGGTGCCGAATGGCTGCGGCTTGCTCCTGGCTCGCTCTTCGGCACGGCGCTCGGCGATCAGCTGGTCGGCGAGACTCTGCCTGCGAGGCAGACCCGCGGGCGATCCTCGCCCGTGTTCGCTCAGGGTCAGGCGCTGCTGGGTCTCGGCATTGGTGATGCTGCTGGTGCGGACCATGCCGGGAAGCTACGTCGCGCTTGCGACGAAACTCTCGCGCAGGCACTACCGTCTGCCTGGTCCACCGTTTACAAGCGTCCGAGGACTCCGAGATTTTCCTCAGCCGGATTGGGACCCACTACCACTCGAACCTGAGGAGTCCTCAGACGCTTTCTTAGAACCAACCGAGGAGGCAATCGTGCCCGCTTCATACACGCACAAGAAGCTCACCGACGTCGAGGACTCGGCTGCCAAGTTCGGCGTAGGCGAGATCCAAGAAGTCAGATTCGCAAACAAAGACCTCGATGCAGAGCACACCGGCGTGAGCCACCAGCGCCTGCGGCCCGGCAAGCGTGGGGCATTTGCGCACAAGCACGAGCAGGCCGAGGAGGTCTACGTTGTGCTCGCGGGCTCCGGTCGCATCAAGCTCGACGACGAGATCGTCGAGATCGAGAAGCTCGATGCGATCCGTGTCGCGCCCGGTGTGATCCGCGCCTTCGACGCCGGACCGGACGGGCTCGAGCTGCTCGCCGTCGGCGCTCGCCACGAGGGCGATGGCGAGGTGATCCCAGGTTGGTGGACTGACTAGCGTGCCGGGCGCACGTGAGAAAAGTTCAACCTCGGGCAAAGCGGCGATGCAGGTTCCCTAACAGGCTCAAGGGTGAAAGGGTAAGGGTCAGATTGAGGTTAATATCAGGTTAAGGCTGAGGCTTAGCATTTGCGTTTTTGGGGTTAGCGTTTGCCGTGAAACCAATTAAGTTACTGAGTGACCGACAACCTAGCCGAGAATACAGGTAAAAACCCGTTTCCATGCCAACAATATTCAAAGCACAAAATGGAAAGGGACCGGAGGAGGCTCGCAAACGAGTTCCTGCTCGTGACGGGTGAGGACGTCAACGGCTGATCGCACGCATGCAGCTCACCGGCGTTCGTGCTGAGGGCCGGTCTCCTGTTTGCGCCTTCTGGATTTGCCTGGCGGGCGAGTCGGTAAACCGGCCTCACTAAAGAGCTGCCCCACTCGTGAAGTGCTGACCCCGAACTGCTCGCCGACTTCGCGACATGTCGCTCCTCGCTGATACAGCTCATACATTTCGGCCAATCGCTGGTGATCTTTGGGAGGAAAAGCGGGGCGCGTCTTCAGCCCTGCAGCTTTGAACAGTTTGCTTATAGTTGGCTTTGAAACCCCGAACTGTTTAGCGACCTCATCCATCGCCGCTCCACGCTGATAGGCCTCATACATTTCCCCCACCGGATAGCCACCAGCGGGAGGACGTGGAGACCGTGACTGAAGTCCGGCTCGTTTGAAGAGTGCACTGACGCGACCCTCGGAAATCCCGAAGCGCTTGCCGACCTCCTTCATCAGCGCTCCCTGCTGGTAGAGCTCGTACATCTCGCGCACTTGGCTCATGGAGATGTTCGTTTTGACAGGCATGAATTCAGCGAGGGCGGGCGTGATCCCGGCGATAGACTACCCCACCGATCAGGAGTCAGATTGCCGCTACGGCGTGCTGACGAAGGCAAGAGTTTCGCCGCCCCGCAGGGGGAGCGGGGTGCAGAACGTTCTATGCCTTGAGCATGCGGCGCATTGGGTTTGCGGTTCCGTTACGCTACGTGGTGGTTGGAGAGTGGAAGGCGTAGCTGGGAGTGGGGAGGGGTTGTAGCTATGGGAGAGGGGAGCGACGTGGCTATGGAAAAGGGGAGCGCGCGGGAGCGCCGCGCGCAGGCGCCGATGACCTCGGCGGTGAACTGGGCTTTGCTGGGTCTGATCATCGAACGCCCGAGCTATGCATACGAGCTCGCGCAGCGCTTCGAGCGTGTATACGACGGCGTGCTGTCGCTCTCGAGCGTCTCGCATGTCTATGTTGCGCTAGGCGCACTGAAGGACCGGTCATTGATCGAAGAAATCCCGGGAAGCGGGACCGAGCGCCAGCCCAAGCCTCATTACGGTGCCACCGAGATGGGGAAGGAAGGGTACCGGGCGTGGCTCGTCGCGCAGGTCAGCGAGGACCGCCGGCGCCAGCGTCTGTTCGCGGTGCAGCTGGCGGCCCTGACACGCGACCCCCAATCGGCACTCGAGATCGTCGACGGCTGTGAGGCGTGCTTGGAGCCGGCTGGCTGGATGCCGATACCCATTCCAAACTCCAAGCGGAATGGGAACGGCGCGCCGGGCCACGATGTCTCTGAACTCACCGGCCGGCTCATGTCCGAGGAGAACCGGCTGGCGGTGGCCGCAAAACTTCAGTGGTTGCAGTACGTGCGCGAAGAGCTCGAGGCGCTCGCGGAGCCTGTCCGGGCACGGCCGCAAGCGCTACCGGAACGGGCAACACGAGCGCGTCGCGCCGCGTGAGGAGAGGAAAGAGTGGCTATGGAGGAGGGGAGAGACGTGGCTATGAAAGAGGGGAGAAGCACGGACAAGCAGCCGCCGATGCGCTCGGTGGTGAACTGGGCGCTCTTGGGCCTAATCATCGAACGGCCGAGCTATGCCTATGAGCTGGCGAGACGCTTCGAACGCACCTACGACGGGGCGATCACGCTGTCGAGCGTCTCGCACGTCTACACAGCGCTCGGAACGCTGCGCGAGCGAGGGTTCGTCGAGGAGGTCCCGCTCGAGGGCCGCGGCGCGCGCTCCAAGAATCGCTATCGGGCAAGCGGCCTGGGTTTTGAGGAACACGCGCGATGGCTGATCGGGTCGGTGGGTGAGGACCGCTGCCACCAGCGGGTCCTGATCGTGCAGCTCGGCGCCTTGGCGCGGTACCCGCAGCGGGCAATCGCGGTGCTCGACTCCTACGAGCAGGCGTGCCTGGCCGAGATGTCCGGCGCGCCCGTCGCGGGCGAGGAGGAGCGGGGGCCCGGTGTGATCCGGCTCGTCGCACGCCTCGCCCGTGAGGAGACACAGCTGAGGGTTTCGGCAAAGCTCGCCTGGGTGCAGTACGTGCGCGACGAGTTCACACGACTCGCGCAGGAGCCCGTCGTTCGCCCTCCGGCACGCCGGCAAGCGCTACCGCAACGGGCAACGCGAGCGCGCCGTGCCGCGTGAGGTGCGCCTGTCCTCGTGCAATGGCGCGCGGGCGCGCTAGCCTGGAGTAATGCACACCCACGCAGATCGCGGAGCCGGGCGCCGCCGCGTGAAGCTGTGACGAGCTTCTTCGTCGCCGGCATCGAATCGGAGGGATCTCGCGCCGAGGAGGCCTACAGCGAGCTGCGCGAGCGTTCGCTGCTCGCCGTGGGTTGCCCTGCGACCTCGCGGCGGATCTTCAAGCTGGGCTGTCGCTTCGATGGAGAGGACCGGGAGATCGAGGTCGGCAGGCCGCTTTCCGAGGGTGGCGATGTGGTGGTCGCGATTCTCGACCACGGGCGCTTCGAGGCGTTCTGTGTATATACCGACGACGGCGGTAAGAGCGCGCCAGCGCGTGTCAGTCATCCCGTCTACTCGGTGACGGAGTTCTCGTGAGCGCCGAGGATGCAGCCGGCGCCGCCGAGATCCAGGCCCTCGTGAAGCGGCTCGCACGCCCTCACTCCTCCGGTGGGGATGTCGTCGAGCGCGCCGCGCTCCTCGCTTCGGGCTGTGATTTCGCGGCGGTGACGGCGTGGATCGCCGACCACGGCGGCGCGGCCGAGGCGATGATCCCCGAAGCTCCCCGGCGAGGCTTGCACGGCCCGCGCCTGGGCCTCTCGGGCGGGACCGGGCCGCGGACTCCGCAGCGCTTCGTGTTGCCAGCCGGCGCGCTGGCCTGAGCCCTCGCGATCGTGGCGGCTGCTAGGGTTGGTGGCTCAAGTTGGGCCATCCGCCCAATCACGCAGTGCCAGCGCTCGTAGCCTTTGCTCAGCAATCTCCGCGTTCGCAGCACTACCAACGTGGAGGAAAGACAATGCCTACTGGCACAGTGAAGTGGTTCAGCGACGACAAGGGCTTCGGGTTCATCACGCCCGACGACGAATCAAAGGACCTGTTCGCCCATCATTCGGCGATCATCGGCGAGGGCTATCGCTCGCTCGCCGAGGGCGCGAAGGTCTCCTACGAGGCCGAGGCCGGCGACAAGGGCCCCAAGGCCGTCAACATCCAGCCGCTGTAAGCGGCCGGGCAGACATGGCCTCAGGGGGCAAGAAGAAGACCACGATGGCGAAGCTCATGCGCGAGACCCGCCTCCGCGAGCGGCGCATGGACAAACAGGCTCGGAAGGTGGCGCGTAAGAGCGCCCCCTCCGAGGACTGGCTGGGCGAGGCGCTTGACCCGGCGACCGGCGAGCCGGCGGCTCCCGAAGCTGAGGGGGCTCCCGAGGCGCAGGCGCCTCGAGAAGTCCCAGCGGCTCCCTGAACCGTTCCTCGTTCGCTAGAATCTCCGCCGCAAAGCCGGAGGGATGTTGAACCTGGGTCGAGCGAGCGGAGGTCCTAACGTGAAGTCACGAGCTGGTCAGCTTCTTTGGGGTAGTCGCGGGCCCGTTGCCGCGTTGATCGCGGTCGTGGCACTGTTGCTCGTGCCCGCCGGCGCGAGCGCTGCCGCGCCGGTGCTCGAATTCGTAGCTCCCGGCCACGGCCTGCCGGTCGAACTCACCACTGAAGGCGGCGAGGTGACAGCCGAAGGGTTCAGTGGAGCCATCATGACCTGCGCCCATTCCAGCGGCCAGGGCGAAATCACCGGACCGCGTAGGGCCGTCGCGAAATTTGAGTTCACGGAATGTAAAACTGGCTCTCAGAAATGTAAATCTGAAGGGGCGGGGCCAGAAGAAATCAAGACGGGGCTGATCGAAGCGGAACTCGTCTGGCTCAACCAGGCCAAACGGGAAGCGGCCATCTTGCTCAATCCGCGCGGCGGCACGTATATGACCTTTGAATGCGGGGGCATACCAGCACGGGGCGAAGGGCTATTCCTCGCCCCTGGGAGTCCGCTGAATACGGAAACCACGTCCTTCACCACGACGCTCAGCAAGTCGAGCGCGTCGGAAGGCGTGCAGACGCCTGACGAATACGAAGGCGCCGGTGGCGAGAAACTCAAGGCAATTCCTTTGGGAGAAAAAACAACAACCTAATGCTGGAACCCACAGGGGTGGAATCGACGATCACGGTCACCACAGCCGTTCCGGTCGAGGTAAGGGCCATCACGGCCGAAGAAGTCGAAACCAAACAACGCGAAGAAGCCAAGAAACAGGAAGAAGCTCTCCAGAAGCTGGAAGCAACCCTGAAGAAGCAAGAAGAAGCTCTCAAAAAGGCCGAAGAACACGGCAAGCAGGCTGGGGAAGAAGCGAAGAAGCGCGAAGAAGAATTGAAGGCGCAGATCGCTGCGATCAAGAAGCGTCAGGAAGAAGAAGCCGCCAAGAAAGAATCAAAGCCTCCCACGCGGGCACAGTTGCTGAACAAAGCGCTCAACCAGTGCAAGCGACAGCCGAAGCACAAGCGCGCTCAGTGCATAGCCAAGGCCAAGAAAAAGTACGGCGGCAAAGGCAAGAAATAAGAACCCAGAAAGTATCAGGGGGTTTTACCTGGCCGTTTTGGGCGTTGAAGGGCATCGGCATCTGAAAAACTTGTCAGTCGCAGCGTCGGCCCTGACTCTGGGTTTGACCCGTCGGTCACTCGGCGACGGCGAGCGATCGCGGAGCCGGCCCCGGCTTGGTTGGGTGTATCGGGAGGTCGTGCTTGCGAAAGTGGCTTGTTATCACCTTACGAACGAGGTTCTTCTGCGCGGACCAGCGAGTGAGTGACAGTCCGCTGTGCCAATAGTCCTGGTGCAGCGCCTCGATCTCTTCCGAAGTGGGTGTGAGCTCTACCCGGGCGGCCTGCCCGTGGGCCACCAGCCACATAAGCCGGTTGTTGACCTGGCTGACACGCAGGCCCATGATCGCTGCGATCGCGGACGGCCCATTGCGTGCCTCGTAGAGAGCGATCAGCTGCGCGGTTTGCTCCTCGGTCCAAGACATCGGCGTGATGAAGGGGCGACCCCCGGGCGCTAGCGGCGGATGCAAGTCCGTCTCCGGCTCACCTGCGTCACGACGCCGGACGCGCTCCTGGCTGATGATGCCCTTGACTGAGGAGAGCGCGTACCCCGTGTGGCTGGCGATCTCTTCGGGCGCGATCCCGTCCATAGCCATCGCCAAGACTTCCGCGCGGCGCACCTTGGCTGCGTTGTGCGGGCTGAAACCAGGAAGAGCCAGGTCATCTGCGCTCTCACCGGCGGCCTTACGGCGATCGCGCTCTTCGCGGACGACATTTTCCACCCATTTGGGCCCGTAGCCACAACGCTCGGCGATCTCATCGCGTGAGAGGCCGCTTCTGGCCAGCTCCCACACCTCGAGATAGCGCGCACGGATCGTCTTCTCACTGGGCCGCTCGAGGACGAGGGAGCTCTCCGGCGCCCCTGCCTCACGCAGGCGAGTGCGCTCCTTGCTCAGGGTGGTCTTCATCCCACCAAACTCGTAGCCGAACTGCGCGGCGATCTCCTCCCGCGATACCCCTTCCTTAGCCAGTCGCCAGGCCTCTTCACGGCGTCGCTGGGCCTCCCCGGGGATAAACCGTGGCGGGACCTCTGCGGTGGGCTCGAGATGCGGCGCCAGGCGCCTGCGGACGCGGTAGATCGTTGCGCTGACGGTGCCGGATGTCATGTTCAGGCGGTCGGCTATTTCTTGGAAGGTGTCACCGCGTGCCGCCATCGAAGCGATCGCGGCCTGGACCGGCCCGTCTCTGGGAGCGGTCTCCCGATGTGGCTTGATTTCTTCGGTGGCACGCATCAGGTAGAGCATCGAGTCGCAGGCGCTGTCTGAGATTTGCAGCTCATGCGCGATCTCCGCGGCCTCCCATCCCGCTTCCCAAAGCTCGGCCGCAACTGCCTTGCGGCGAGCCATCTCCTCACGGTTGGTATGCGCACGGCGCTCGACATCCCAGCCGAGCTTGCGCATCCTGTGCAATTCCGCTCCGACGGCAGTGTCGCGGTTACCCCAACCCAACTCCTCGGCGATCTGACGATTCGTGAGCCCTTCGTTCCAGAGGCGCGCGATCAGCTCGCGGCGTGCAACCATCTCCTCGGGAGGCGCTGGTCGTCGCCGTTTTTTGTGTTGCTCAGCCATCCTGTTAGTCGCGGATAAGATCCCCTGGAACGGACAACCTATCTCTCGTGAAGTTTTTCAGGTGCCAAGACGATTTAGCGCCCAAAACGGCCAGGTAAAACCTTACAGGTCACCTCACCAGCGTTCCCATCCCGACGCGGCCCTGGTCGCTGGCTAGGTGCCCAACGTTGGTGTGCGTGGCGTCATGACGTTGGCAGACCACAGTACGAAGCCGAGGACGGCCAGGCCGGTGAGGAAGTCGGTAAATAGTGTCGCGTAGAAGAGGGCCGGGATTTTGGGGTTGCCGTAGATGAAGTGACCGAGGGTGACGATCCCGGTGATCGAGTACACGGCCAGGCACACGTGGGCCTCGCGCGGGCGGCCTTCGCGGTAGCGGCGGTAGCCCAGCAGCCCGATCCCCGTCAAGAGCGGCCAGCTGATCACGATCGCCACGCGTGTGAATGTGTAGAGGGCTTTTGGACCTGGATAGTCGCTGACGGCAATGAAGTTGTGGGTGTAATGGATCGCGGTGGAGAGGATGCCCGCCCCAATGATCGCCTCCAGTACGTTCAGTCTGCGTTTCTGGTCTGTCTTCACGTTCCTCTCCTTCGCGTCCACTCGTCGCGATCGCTCCGCATCCGTTCCGCGGCGCCCTCGCATCGAGGAGTTGATAGATCGTTCTAATGACGATATTCTCATACGGCAGACGCGGGCGCAAGCCGCCGAGACCCATCCCTTACTCCGATGCCGAGCACAACCAAGGACCGCATCCTCGACTCGACCGCCGAGCTGTTTCGCCGGCAGGGCTACACGGGCACAGGCATGAAGCAGATCGCCTCCGAAGCGGCCGCGCCCTTTGGCTCGGTCTACCACTTCTTTCCGGGAGGCAAGGAGGAGCTCGGCGCGGAGGTTATCCGCACGTCAGGGCGCATGTACATGCAGCTGTTCGTAGCGGTGATCGCGGAGTTTCCCGACGACGTGCTCGCCGCCGTGGAGGGCTTCTTCACGGGCGCAGCGGAGACGCTCAGCGAAACCGGCTACGAGGACGCCTGCCCTATCGCGACGGTCGCGCTCGAGGTCGCCAGCACGAACGAGACGCTGCGGATCGCCACCGCGGACGTGTTCACGGAGTGGATCGAGGGAGCGACCGCGTACTTTGAGTTCGCCGGCATCCCGCGGGTGCGCTCGCGCGAGCTGGCGTTCTCGATGCTTTCGCTGCTCGAGGGCGCGTTCATCTTCTGCCGTTCGATGCGCAGCACCGACGCGCTCCACGCCGCTGGCAAGTGCGCAGTCGCGGCGGTGCGCGAAGCACTCCAGGAGCTCGAGTCAGATGGTGCCTAGCGCAGCCATCTGGTCACACTGGTGGTGCTCGCCGTCAGCCGCGCACGGTGGCACCGTCCACCACCTGAGCGCCGGGCTGCTGCTAGCGCATTGGCCGCACTTCCTGCCGATCTTGCTCGCGCTCGCGACGCTCGTGTATCTGCACCTGGCGAATCGGCACTACCACGCTCCCCGTCCTGCTAGCCGCACATCGAGTGCTTAGGGGCCTTCTGCGGGGGGATTTGCGGTCGGATTGGTGCGTTCTTCGCCACGGGGAACCTCCTTCTATGTACGCCATCGCCTACTACTTAGCCCGGCGATTCCGGGCGGACGACAGCCAATGAATGATGCCTAAGGCAGCGGACGCTGTAAGACCGCTTTAGGCGGCTTGCTCGAGCATGGCGACGAGGTGACGGTGCTCGACAAGCAACGAGCGTCCGACTGCTTGGTCCATCTCGCCGCCGAGATCGCTCCCAGCGCAGCGAGCGTCAGCAGAAGCACTACAGGACCTATTCGAACACGGACAGCTCAGCGGCGACGCGTTTGCCGTCGAGCTTGGCACCGTAGAAGTCGATCCACAGCTGCTCTGAGTCAAGCTGTGGATCGACATTTTGCCCGTAACGTTTGCGTTGTCCGGCCTGGCTCCACGCCCAAACTGTCCCGTCCAGGTCCCTGCACGACACGAGCGCTTTGCGGTCGTTGGTTGCTTGCATCTTGGCTTTGAATAGAGCCTTCTGCTGATAAAGCAGGAAGCCAGGGCCTACGGGATTAGCAAAGCAGTCGTCGCCGACCTTTGCCACGCAGACGGTACCCGTTGCGGTGCCCGCTCCAGCATTGAGAATCGCAATCGTCGTACTGGCCCTTCCGCTTCCTTCTTGCAGAATTGCCACTTGAAGACTAGGTCGCCGCCGCTCGTCTGCATCCTTCTGCGCCCGCATGACCGATGCCCAGGAAGCAAGCGCCGCGCCAGCGGCGAACAGCGTACCGCCTGCGTCGACGATAATCCCAAAATCCGACATATTCCCACCTCTCCGTCTCTTGGACAGTCGTCACTCTCGCTTACGAGCAGCCCGCCAGGACACGGCAAGCCGCGGAGCGTTTCGGATAACAAGCCGAACGTTCATTGTGGAGAACGTACGCCGCGCTTGAGACGGAACGCGCGATCCGGTGGTGCTGCCGTACCGAGCGCATATAGACACACGCGCCGGAGCCGGTCTCCAGTCGATCGGCCCCCAGAAACCCGGTGCCTCTTGTGTGCTCGAGTAGACTGCCGCTCGTGGTTCGGTGCGAGTCGCTGACGGTCAGGTTCAGGACTTCGTTCAGGCGATCTGCGAAGGCCCTGCGCGCCCCCACGCGGCGGGGCTGCGTGTAGACGATGTCGGGGTTGACAGCATGGTCGGACCCTATATAGAGTTCTACGCTATGAGGATCACTCACCACACAAAGCTTGTGCTGTCCGTGTTGCTCGACGCGCCGGCCAAGGAGTCCTATGGGTTTGAGCTCTCGAGAGCTTCGGGTCTTCCCTCGGGGACGATCTACCCAATCCTCCGTCGTTTGGAGGATGAGGGGTGGCTTGCCTCGCGTTGGGAGAACATCAGCCAGGAGCAGGAGGGTCGCCGCCGCCGCCGTTACTATCGCTTGACGGGCCAGGGAGCTAGGGCGGCGCGCGAGGCGGTTGCCGAGCATCAGCAAGGCCTGCGGTTGCTTGTCCCAGGGTGGGCCGCATGAGACCTCGGCGGTTTGAGATCAAATTCTCTCGTTCGCGCGAGGGTAGCGTGAAAAGCTACAGGTTCGAGCTGGACATTTCAGGCTGGGCGGTACTCGCCGTGGTGGTGTTGTTCTATCTTCTGTTGCGCGCAATCACCGATGGATTCAGCCGCTTGAGTGTGACCGAGTTGCTGTTGGCAGCAGGCGTGACGCTCTCGGTCTCGCTTTGCTCACGGCTGGTTTATTGGATACGTGAACGTCCGCCGGCGTACCTTCGGAGCGCATCCGGCGGTCGAGTCCCACGCACCGACAGGCTTGTGCGGATTAGCAGCTGTTTGCTGTCCGGCGAAGTCCGGGAGCGGCACTTGGACGAGTGGCTCGATGACCTGGAGTCCCGCCGCGAGCGCGGAGAGCGCGTCTGGCGAGCTACTGTGTGGATAGTGCTCAGATCGGTGTTGCCCCTTACCTTCCATAGTCTCGGTTCGAAGGCGATAAGACGAATCACACGCCGGTAAATTACGAGCTGGCAAGCAAATAACTCAGCGCGATCACGGCTGCCATCTGGCGCTCAAGGTGAGGATTGCCAATGTCCTCCGTGAGGAACTGGTGGTGCTTGCGCCGCCGTCGTTTGGTCGTCGGGTTGACAGAGGATGTCGCCAACCCATTCTCGAAGGTAGCTCTCCATGCGGTCGAGGAGCGCGCTCACCGCACCCCTCAGCGAGCAGGGGACGCGATGGTGCGCTGAGCCCGCTCGACTTGCGCCCGCTCGACAGGCACGTCGCCGCGACCCTTCATCCGGTCCAGCTGTCCACTCTTATGTCGACTGTGTTCCTGTTGCGCGATCCAGAGTCGAATAGTGCGCTCGACGCTTCGTTCCTGTCCATTAGTCATGGTCATAATGTTCGACCGTCCGGGTTTCCTGCACTTTGGACACCCGTCCCAAATCAGCCGACCGCCTTCTCGACAGCGGGTCCAGCGAGCGTCCGTTCGGCTTCGTCCAGTCATCCGTCGTCTGGTGCCCCCCGCTTGGGGCACATTGGGCATGTGCCTATTGGGGGTGCCCGCCTCAAGGAATGAGCGCCGGCCGCCGATTGGTGGAGGTGATGTCTCCTCGACGCTCAAACGTGGGAAAAGACGGCGTCCACGTTCCGGTGCCCGCAGTGGATGAGCCTTCCGAGGATTTGCGTCGTCTCGGTGAGGCGCTGAACGCTCGCGCTGAGGATGTGCTGGCTGGAACGGTCGCCCGGACCCACGCATCGAAGCACGCTCTCGACGCGGCCGTGGAGGAAAGCTTCGAACGGGTCGGTATGGCTTCGACGGCGGCTGTGGCGAGGTAGTTGGGCGCTTCAAAGCCGGTTTTTTCGCGGGCGAACCAGGCCGGCCCGGCGACGAGCGCGAAGATCGCCAGCAGCACCGCGAGCGCGGCCGCGACGGGCAGCACGCCGCGATTCCAGGTCGACGCCTTGAAGATCGACCGGTCGTTCATCCTCGGCCTCGAGCACAACCAGGAGGGCGAGACGCTGATGCACACCCTCGTGCAGCTCGGCAAGTCGCTCTCGATCGAGACGTTCGCCGAGGGTATCGAGCAAGAGCACGAGCTCTCCCTGCTCAGAGGCGAGGATTGCGACAGCGGGCAGGGCTTCCTGTTCGCTCGCCCCCTCGACGTAGCCGCCACCGAGAAGTTCCTTCAGAGCTGGGCCGAGGAGAAGGCCACTCCTGCCCTGGCGCAAGCGCCACACCCACCGCAGCGAGGCTGAGCCTGGCGATCCGCGCTAGTCGGAGTGTGGTTGGAGCATGGGGAGTAGTGTGAGGTTGACTAGGCGCCGGACGGAGTTTGGGTCATCGAGTGTGATGATCCCGTCACGGGTGAGTAGTAGTGAGATCGCGAGGCGGGCGATCACTTCGGCGACACCGTCGAGGTCTGTTGTTGCGGCGCGGCCCGCGTTGACTTCGGCTTGGAGTCGATGCGCGATGAGTGACCGGTAGAGCTCGAGCACGGGTCCGCCGTCGAGGGTGAGCGGCGGTAGCAGGACATCGGGTTCGCTGCGTAGGAGCCGGTCGAATAGTGGATGGCCGCGCACGTAGCGCCCGGCGAACTCGAATCCCGCGACGAGTCGATCCTCGAGGGTTTGCGCGCCTTCCCAGAGGAGGTCGAGCTCTTGCATTCCGCGGTTGACCTCGCGTGCGATGACGATCTCGACGAGGCGTTGCTTGCTCGTAAACCGGCGGAACACGGTCATTCGTGAGACGCCCGCGCGGCGGGCGACGTCTTCCATCGAGGTGCGGCGGATGCCGTGCTCGGCGAACTCGTCGAGCGCCGCCGCGGCGACCCGGTCAAAGAGCTCGTCCTCTCCCACAATGGGAGCCACGTTGAGGAATTCGGCTATAGGCGACATCAGAGACTATGTTACTCTTTTTTGCACAGAGTAACTAGAGAGGATGTGGCTGATGGACCAAACGCTCACCGACGTGCCCCGGCTGCGGCGCCCCGCGCTCGTCAATGCCGCCCAGTACTGGCTGGCCCCGGAGCAGTTCGCGCGCCACTGCCAGCGGCTCGGCGACCGTTTCCTCGTACCGATGCCGGCGACGGGGCCGTGGCTATGCCTGACCGATCCCGAGGACATCAAGCGCATCTTCACAGCCGACACCGGCGTGCTTGCACTAGGAGCGGCGTTGGCCAAGGCCTCCGCGCACCATCTCTTCCTCGGCCCGACGGGACTCACGAACATCGACGGCGCCGAGCACATGCGCAGGCGGCGCACGCAGCTCCCCCCGTTCCACGGCGACGCGTTGAGCGGCTACCACGAGACGATGCAGCGCAAGACCGAAGAGGTTCTCGCACGCTGGCCCTACGGGCACCCCACTCCCTCCCAGCCACACATGGAAGCGATCAGCCTCGAGGTGATCATGGCCACGGTGTTCGGGGTCACCGACCCCGCCCGCGTCGACCGGTTGCGCTCAGCGACGCTCGCGCTGCTCCGCGAGGGCCACTCGCGGCGGTTCTTCCTCCAAACGATCATCGCGACAAGCCGCGAGAACGGTTGGGACAGACCGTTTCCACGAGTCCGCCGGGCGATCGACGCGGTCGACGCGATCGTGCTCGAAGAGGTCGCCCAGCGCCGGGGCAGCAATCAACTCGACGGCCAGGACGTGCTCGGCATGTTCCTGCGCACACCCGATAGCCAAGGCTGCCTGATGAGCGACGAGGAGATCTGCGACGCGATGCGCACCCTGCTGCTCGGTGGCCACGACACGACCGCCTCCACCCTGACCTGGATCCTCGAGCGCGTCAGCCGCTACCCCGACGCGCTCACACGCCTGCAAACCGCGGCGCTCGACGGAGACGACGAGTACCTCGAGGCGGTCATCAAGGAGGCGATGCGCTTACGTCCAGCGTTCCCGCTCACCGCACGACTCGCAACCGAGCCGTTCGAGCTACCCGGGCTGACCATCCCCAGCGGCACGATGGTCGTCCCCTACATAACACTCGTGCACCGCCGTCCCGAGCTCTACCCCGACCCGCTCACTTTCCGCCCCGAGCGTTTCCTGGACACCCGCGCCGGCACCTACACCTGGATCCCCTTCGGCGGCGGACCCAGACGATGCATCGGCGCCGCCTTCTCCCTCACCGAGGCGCGAATCGTGCTCAGGACAATCCTGCGCCACGCCCGCCTGCAACCCTCGCGCCGGCGTGCGGAGCGGGTCGCCCACCGCAACGTGTTCATCGTGCCCGCACGCGGCGGACGCATCACACTCCAACCCCGCAAACCGCCTCCACGCCAGAAGCATGGAGACCTTGGGGCGCGCGAGCCCGATCGTGGTCGTAGCGCGAACGAGATATTCCGCTAGCAGAGCCGGCCCCGTCCGGGGGCGCGCTTCCGCGTCGAGTTCGACGACGCCACCTTCGCCGAGGACTTCGATGGCTTCGCCGAGGTGTGGGATGAGGTTCTCGCGCACGGGCGGGGGATAGGTGGTGGAAGGTCCGAGTTAGCCGAAGTTTTCGCTTAGGGCCGCCATGCCCACTTTGAGTACGTGCCGTATATTTTCGTAGACAGCCGTGTTCTTCTCATCGTCCAGCACGCTCTTGTCAAAGGCGAGGTCTGGGTCGCTGCCAGCCGCCTCACGCATAGTCGCCGCGGCTCGGGCGACCACGAGAGCAAGTTGAATCTGTACCCATTGCTCCTTTTCGCACCTCGCTGCGATTAGTTGGAGGTCGGCGTCGGCCCAACCGGGTACTGGCTCCAAATCTGCGTTCCACCATCTTCCTTGCTGGCGAGTGTGTCCCAGAAGGGACTCCCATATGTCAAGGAAGTAGCTCACTACACGCGCTACGCCACGGGCCCTGATTTTGGCTTCGTCGCGTTCCCGTTTGTGTCGCATCGCTTGGGCGAGAAGCTGCGCTCCACCCGTGAGAACGCCTCCGACCACCGCCCCGGCCAGCGCGATGACCCCAATGGTGACGTCGCTTGTGTGGGTCACGGTCATGCCGAGCACAGACCGAGCTTATCCGGAGGACGGTGAGCGCGTGACCACGCGGAGTTATCTACAACGAGCGGCCCTTCTCTCCACGGGGGGGTCAGGCTCGCCAGGCATGGCGCTTGACGTCACGCAGCAGATCCCAGTCCCACGGAGCCGTCTCCGGATGGTCGAAGAATCCGGCCAGCTTCTTCAGTGCGGCATGGCGCTCGGAATCAAGGATGCGCGACTCAGTGGACCCGCCGTTCGACGTACCCGGCTTCAGCCAAAGCGGACGGATAATGTGGGCCGGTTGGTCGCGTAGTCGACACGCTGCGCCGAGATTCAGCCGGGTACGTCGACGGCGATGTTCGTCCGTCGGGTGAGTCCGACCAGCAAGTTGATGTCGTCAGGGTCTGTGGTGAGGATCGTCATCGCGCAAATGCCGCTGCGTTCCTCGGCCATGCCGACGATCTGGGCGTCGATCGCCGAAATGTTCCGCTTGGTGGATTGCAGGGCTTGGGTGCGAAGGACCCCAGCCCTGGAGGCTGCCTCGACGGTCAGCGGCAGGTAGACGTCGTCCTCGCCGCGTATCGTGTTGACCAGCCTGTCGACCGGAGTGTCGTAACGGGGATTGCCGGTGCGGACCTCAGTGAGCACGGGGATCGGGATCAGCAGCGAGCCGTCGAAGGTGTGCTCGAACAGATCAACATATGCGTCGAGCAGGTCCCGGTCAGAGGCGAGGGCGCTCACTGCCCCGCTGTCCAGCAGGAAGTCGCGGTTGTGTCCCGGGGTCACTCGGGCCAGGTCGCCGCGCGGCATTCGAGCTCTGGCAGGTACTTGGAGCCGTCAGCGCCTTCTGCTCTGAGTTCTTCTTGAAGCTTGCGCAACCGCGCACGCTGGCGTTCGCGTGCTGCCTTGCTCAAGCGGCCTTTGGTGAGCGCCCCGTTGCCAGTGTTCCCAACCACGACCCGAACATCGGCCAGCTGGCCGTCGGGTACGTCATCGATGTCTTGGTGCAGTTGCTCACGTGTAGCCATGGAGCCGATTGTAGCGGGACCCCGGGAGGCAGCAGCCCCTTTAGAGCCACCCCTTAGAGCCGCCCCCTTAAGTACTCGCGCGCGTGAACCTATATGCGCGGTGGTGCCGCGCCGCTAAAGCGTCTCAAGCGCGCGATATTTTCCCTCCAGGATGGGGGCGGGACGGCGGGTTCCTCAGCACCACCAGCCGTGGCCACCCCAACTCCAGGCCTTCCTCCTCTCGAGGAGTCCTGCCTGGAGGCCCATCCTCCCCCCTAACCCTCCACGCCCTCCGGCACGAAGTCGTTGCTGACGAGGATGTCGATGGCTTCGCCGAGTTGCGGTATGAGGTCCTCGTCAAGAGGCGGCGGATAGGCAGTTGACGGTTCAAGCAGCTGTAGGGCTACCTGCAGCCGCCTTGCAGTGTCCGGTGAGTCATCGGG
>JBIOEX010000010.1:0-65761 GCA_044446485.1 Solirubrobacterales bacterium | reverse complement strand
GGCTATTGGGGCGGCGGCGGTGGGGAAGGATCCTGCCCGTCCGGCCCGTTCTTTTTTGGGAGCAGCGCCGGTGGCGGTGGCGGCGGGTCGAGCTTTGTGTCCGAAGAAGCCACCTCTGCCTCGTTTGGCCTGGCTTCGCCCGCGACGGCCCCGATGGTGTCGATCACATATCTGACCCCTTCGACGGCGACACCCGACAAGGACACGCTCTCCTTTGACGCGACTCAACCGCTCGAGACGCTGAGTCCCCCTCAGACAATCACGATCACCAACGAAGGCGGTAATCCGTTGGTAATCAACGCGGAGAACTTTGCGGCCTCCAACCCGGGCGTGTCGAGCGATCACCCAGAAGACTTCCTGATCGACTCCTCCAGCTGTCAGGGCCCGATCGGCTACCAGGAAAGCTGTCAGCTGATCGTGCGCTTCTCGCCGCAGGCCCAGGGCGCGCGGACTGCGACGCTTCAAGTCGCGAGTAATGCGGCCGCGAGTCCGACGGTGGTTACCCTGATGGGGACAGGGGGCACGCTGCCGCAGGGACCTCCTGGTGCGCCCGGGCTAAGCGGTGCGACTGGCCAGAAGGGTCCGGCGGGAGCAGCGGGTAAGCAGGGCGCGACAGCGGTTTACGTTTGTCACCGTCGCAAAGGACGAGGCAAGTTTGTGATTGCTTGCTTTGTCAGGATCCTCTCCGCGCCCCACGCTCTCACGAGTGCCACGCTCACGCGCGGTGGCGTCGTCTACGCACGCACCGCTCCCGGCGCGATCGCAGCCGGGCAACAACTTGTGCTCAAGGCGCGCCGGCGGGTATCTGCTGGCCGCTACACGCTGATTCTCGTCTCCCAGTCAGCTACGACCAAGCAGACGATCACGGTCGGTTGAGGTGTGGGTCGCCAGGCGGGCAGTCGTCACCCGGTTCTCGACGAGGTCCTGCTCGGCGAAAACCTCGAGCTGCTGCCGGCTTTCGCGGATGAGTCCTTCCAGCTGATCTACATCGACCCGCCTTTCAACACAGGGAAGGCACAGACCCGCAAGACACTGCAGACGGTGCCCGACGAGAGTGGCGACAGAACTGGCTTTCAGGGCCGCCGCTACAAGACGCGGCTGCTCGAGGAATCGTCCTACCGCGACTCCTTCGACGATTATCTTGCGTTCCTCGCACCGCGCCTGGAAGAGGCCCATCGGCTGCTGAAGTGCGAGGGGACGCTGTACTTCCACATCGACTATCGCGAGGCGCATTACTGCAAGCTCCTGCTCGATGAGATCTTCGGCCGCGACTGCTTCCTCAACGAGATCATCTGGGCGTATGACTACGGTGCGCGCAGCAAGCGGCGCTGGCCGGCAAAGCACGACACGATCCTCGTGTACGTCAAGAATCCCGATGGCTACTACTACGATGCGCAGGCGGTTGACCGGGAGCCATACATGGCGCCTGGTCTAGTGACTGCGGAGAAGGCCGAGAAGGGCAAGCTCCCGACGGATGTGTGGTGGCACACGATCGTGCCCACGAACGGGCGGGAGAAGACCGGTTATCCGACGCAGAAGCCGGAGGGGATCATCCGGCGCATGGTCCAGGCTTCCACACGCCCTGGCGACTGGTGCCTGGATTTCTTCGCCGGCAGCGGCACGCTGGGCGCAGTAGCGGCGACCCTAGGCCGCCGCTACGTTCTGATCGACTCCAATATTGAAGCCGTCGAAATCATGCGAGCCCGTCTGGCAACCTGTGCCGGATGTACCACATCGAGCTGAGGCAGTTTCCGCACAACACCTGCCGCTTCAACCTGACCGAGCAGGAGCTCCGCGTGGTCCTCGAGCCGTGGGTGCGCGAAAAGTTCGTGGAGGTTGGAGAACGTAAGTGGAGCCCGCACCAGGCGAAACTGACCATTCTCGAAGGCCCCCGGCTGGAGGTTCAGCAACTCTCGATGGGCCGCGGCTGGCGTGCCGCCCAGCGCCAGAGCGAGGATGTGACCGAGCGCTTGCTCGCTCAGGCAAAGCAGGCCGATGGCGCCACAGCCGGAGTGGGGGACGCCGCACCGGCTGGGGGGTTTGCCGAGCAGCTGCGGCCCCTGCTCGGGACCGATCCCGCCGCACTCCTGCAAGCCTGGCGCCTCATCGCCGAACGCCGCCCCGAGCTATCTCCCAGCGAGTCGCTTGCGCTGGCCGAAGCAACGCTCACCTCGCTGGAGCGAAGTCAGCCCTGAGGCGACGCTTGAGCGACGCTAAACTTCGCGGCTCCCGTGGTGGGCGTAGCTCAGCTGGTAGAGCTCCGGATTGTGGTTCCGGCGGTCGCGGGTTCGAACCCCGTCGCTCACCCTCTACAAAAGTCCTGCAAAACGGCGAGCAGTCACCGCTCGAAGCGTGCGTCATCGAGGTGGATAGACGGTAGTCTCGAAGCGTCGGACGGACGGGGTGGATCGAGGACACCAACAGGCATGTGCTCGGGACAGAGAATCCGATACCCAGGTGGGGAGTCGCACGCTTCGACCATGCCTTCGAGGGCGCGTATCTTCGCTTTGCAGACACTGCAGCGGGCGGGATAAGGGTTTCGTTTCGCCATTACTCTCGAAGAGTCGTGCTGGTTAGATCTATTCAGATAACAGTAGGGTTCTCCCACGCGAAATCCTCGATCGGACCCCACTAACTTTCTCCGGGCAGCCCAATCCCCAGTGTTCCCGGGGATCGCCGCCCAAAACTTGGCGCGATACCGCTCACCACCTACGGGTGGGCAATGGCTGGCGCGATTCCCACACCTAAAAGAGTCTGTGTGATCCGGACAAACGCGACGTGGAATACTCGAGTCTGTTCTCTGGTCTGATAACACAGAGCTGTGAAGCTGTCGCTGCAATTTCGCAACGTCGACTTCGACACGACCCAGCCGCTGGACCGATGGCCTGCCGAGGCGATCGAGACGATCATCGACCGCGGTTCGCTGTCAGACTGGCGTGAGCTCGCGCGGGCGATCCGGCGTGATCCCTGGGGGCCCGCCGCGCGCACGGTTGAGACCGTGGCTGGGTGGGGCGAGCACTATGGCGTTGATGCGCTCATGTCCAGCGTGATTCGCCGTGCCCGCGAAGAGATCGTCACCGCGGGACGGGCTGAGTAGGCAGGCGCTGATGCGAGTGGCTCCCGGCGAGGTCGAGTTGTGGTCTGCGCCGCACAGCGAGTAGTCCCAGCAGCGCTGCCACCAGACACGTGATTCCCCCGAGGCCGAGGCCCGCGCGGGCGCCCGCTTGGGTCATCACCCAGCCGATGATCGGGCCACCGATTGGCGTTGAGCCCTGAAAGGCGACGAACCACAGGCTCATCACGCGCCCACGCATCGTTGGCGCGGCGCCTAGCTGCAGGGTGGAGTTCCCGGTGGACATGAACGCGATGCTCGCCCCGCCGGCGAGCGCGAGGGCGAATAACTCGATCGGCAGGCTCGGGGCGACACAGGCAAACAGCAGCACCACGCCAAACGCCGTCGCGGCCATCACCAGCGGTGGCAGTCCGGTCTTGCCCTTTGTGGCAACGAACAGACCGCCCACGACCGCACCGGCGCCCATCGCGGCAGTCATAAAGCCGAAGCCGGTTGCCCCCACGTGCAGTCCCTGACGTGCCATGACGGGCAGCGTGACCTGGAACTCGTACGCCAAGCAGCCCGCCAGGGCCATCATCAGCAGTGGCACCCCGAGCTCTGGGGTATGCCTCACGTATCTCAGGCCCTCTCGGAGCTGGCCCGGCTCGCGACCGCTGGGTGGGCTGGGAGAGAGCGCGCTGCGATCGAGCGTCGCCAGCGAGACGAGGACCGCGGCAAAGCTGGCGGCGTTGACGAGGAAGCAGACACCCTCGCCAACGGTCGCAATCAAAATGCCGGCCGCCGCTGGCCCGATGACGCGTGCGACGTTGACGAGCACGGAGTTGAGGCTGACGGCGTTGCGTAGGTCCTCTGCGCCGATCATCTCCAGCATGAACGACTGGCGCGCCGGGTTCTCGAACGCGTTGTTGAGCCCCAGCAGCAGCGCGAGCGCGCCGATCTCCCATAGGCGCACCGCGCCGGTGACGGTCAGGAGGCCGAGAACGAGCGCCTGCAGGCCCATCGCGACCTGCAGGATGACCATCAGCCGGCGCTTGTCGACACGGTCGGCGATCACCCCTCCATAGGGCCCCAGCAGCAGCACCGGCAGCGTTTGCAGTGCGACGATCAACCCGAGCGTGGTGGCGGAGTGGGTGAGGGTGAGCACCAGCCAGGACTGGGCGGCCATCTGCATCCAGGTGCCGGTGAGCGAGATGGTCTGGCCCGCGAAATAGCGCCGGTAATTTGGGATCGCGAGCGCCGCGAAGGTGATCCGCCCAACGCCAATCAGGCGCGTCATGGGCGCCGGACTGGGAGACGCTCGGCGAGCGTCTCGAGCACCGGTAGGGAGGCCCACAGTTCCTGGCGCTCGTGCTCGCCGAGCTCGCTCACGTGTGCGCTGAGCGCCTGGGTGCGCTCGCGGTGGATCCGCTCGCGCATCCGCCGGCCGGCGGCGGTGGCCTGAAGGATTGCCGCGCGGCGGTCCCCGGGATCGGCCATGCGGCGGATCAGGCCCGCGTCGCAAAGCAGGGCGGCGATTCTCGAGAGCATCGTGGGGTTGAGGCTCTCGATCTCGGCCACCTCGGAGAGGCCCAGCGGGCCGAAGCGAACGACCGTGAACAGCACCGAGGCCTGGGAGGGGGTGAGGCCCGCTCCGGCCACCGTAGGGCGAAGGCGCCGTGAGAGCTTGCCGATCACGGCGCGCAACCGCGCGGCGGACTCAACCTCTGCGTGCTCGCCGGGAGCGGGCTTTGGGACTGCCTTGGCCTGTGGGGCCGCCATCGTACCTCTGTTTCTAGATATTGTTGCTTGCTGGCAAGCATTATATCGCGAGGTGTGCCCTTGTGGTTTGGGCACGGCGAGATAGGTTTAGCTGGTGGCCTCTTGGGATGATGTGCGCCGGTTAGCTTTCGCGTTGCCGCTCACCAGCGAACGGTCCTCGCGCGGTATGCGCCAGTGGCGGGTAAACGACAAGTTGTTCGTATGGGAGCGTCCGCTGCGCGCGAAGGAAATTCAGGAGCTCGGAGGCGAGCACCCAGACGGCCCGATCCTTGGCGCCAGGGTTGAGCACCTCGGCGCAAAGGAGGCGCTCCTCGCTGACGATGAGAGTGTCTTCTTCACAACGTCGCACTTCGATGGGTATGCGGCGATCCTCGTGCGCTTGGATCGCATCGCCATCGAGGATCTCGAGGAGGTTGTCACCGAGGCCTGGCTCGCTCGTGCGCCGGCGCGGCTTGCAAAGGAATACACCGGCACACCGGACGCCTCGCGCTGGCGCAAGCCTGGTTAGCGCGCGGTGAGCAGCTCGGGCCTCTCGGTGACGGCTCCGGGCTTGTTGATGGCGGGATTCGCGGCTTGGACACGAAGGCGCCCGTCTGGCAGCGGCTCACAGACCGCGAGGGCTTCTCGCCCGCTGATGGTGGGGTCGAGCCAGGCTTGTTGGGCTTGTTTGTGGGTGAGCAGTACGGGCATCCGGTGATGGACCGCGGCGGCTATCTCGTTGGCCTGTGCGCTGCAGGTGAGCAGGCTGGCGCTTTGAATCCGCACGCCATTCACTGTGACTTCAGTGCAGATGGCGGGGAACGCGAAGGGCTCTTCGCCCTCCAGGTGGTAGTAGTAGGGCAGAGGACGCATTTGGGGGTCCTCGAAGTGTTTCCACTCGAAGTACCCGGTGGCGGGCATCAGGGCGCGGTGCTCGATCTCTGGGGCGATCCCGGCGTACTTACCAGTGTCACGCAGCCCCTCCAGCCGAGCGTTGATGAAGTCGTAGGAGAGGTTCTTGCGTAGCGCCCAGGCTGGCAGCAGTCCCCAGCGCATTATCCGCGGCGCGGGTGTCCCATCCTCAGAGACGAGCGTCAGCACCGGATCGAGCGGCGCGATGTTGTAGCGGCGTGTCCCGGTGTCGCTGGTGATGGGTACGCCAAAACGTTTGCCCACCTCTGCTGGGCCCATGGTGTTCGTGAACCTGCCGCACATTCCTCGCAAGGTAGGCCGCGCTTGAGACGCAACGCTCGCGCGGCCTTGACTAGGGTGCGAACATATGTTCGATGACAATTGTATGCGGGTCGCCCCATATCCCATACGCCCGTTTCCAGGCGGCACTGCGGGCTGGCCAGCTCGCGTTCATCCGGCGTCACGCTGGGCAGCTCACGCTGAGCTTGGCTGATGAAGCGGAGGTGTGCCGGCTGATCGCAGCTCAGGAACCCGGCCAGCTGGAGGAGGCCTCAGCTGGGTGGATCAAGCGATACGCGGCAGAGGCAAAAGACCAGCGCCGCAGTGACTACCTCGTGATCTTGCGGGCGTTTGACTTGCTGAAGGTTGAGCCGGAGCTTGCGATTGGGCAGCTCAAAGCGTTGTGCACCGTGCGGGGACTCGACCGATGATCGTCTGTGTACACCTGCCCCGCTTCCAGCTGGCGGTCGCGGCCGGGGGGCCCGGAGAGCTGGCAGGGCAGCCGCTCGCGATCGCGCCCACCGGTGGCGGGGCGCAGCGAGTGGGGGAGGTGTCGGGGACCGCGCAGGCGAGGGGCGTGGCCGCTGGTATGGGGCTGGGAGAGGCGCTGGCACGCTGCCCGCAGCTGGTTTTGGTGCCGGAGGATCCTGTGGGGGTCGCCCGGGTGTGGGAGAACACTGCCCGCGCACTGGAAAGTATCGGCGCGGAGGTCGAGCTAGCCCGGCCGGGCCTTGCTTACTTCCGCGCCGATGGCTTACGGGCGGTCCACCACGACACGTTCGGTGTGATCGCGGCGGCTCGCGATGCGATCGGCCGTCCCTGCAGGATCGGTGCCGGGCCAGCAAGGTTCTGCTCGCTCGCGGCAACGCTACAGGCACGCTCCCGTCGTGTACGGATAGTCGATGAGCGTGAGGTCCGTCGGTATCTCGCCGCACAGCCGGTCAGCCTTTTGGCCTACCGGGAGCAGACCGCGCCGCTCGTTTCAGTGCTGCAGCAGCTTGGGATCGACACCCTCGGGAGGCTGGTGGCGCTAGGTGGCGCAAAGGTCGCTGATCGTTTCGGTGCTGCTGGGACACTCGCGCGGGCCCTCGCGCTGGGAGAAGATGAGCCGCTGCGGGTCCGGCGGGTAGAGGACCGGCTACAGGAGTCGATGGGGCTCGGGGTGGCAAACTCAGGAGAGGCGCTTGCCCGCACGCTCGAGGTGCTCACCGGCCGGCTGCTTGCAAGGCCAGAGCGGCGGGGCCGCACGATCGGAGCGGTGATGCTCTCCGCCCGCCTGATCGAGCGTGGGACGTGGAGTGAGCTGGTGGTATTCCGCCAGGCACTGGCGAACCGGCGGCGGATGGCGCTCGCGCTGTCGCTGCGCTTGGCGCTGCTGCCTGCGCCCGCCGAGACGCTGGGCCTGGCGGTGGAGCAGTTCGGCCCAGCCACCGGTGACCAGGGCACCCTGCTGGACGGCGAGCGCACAGCGCGCCTGGACCGGCTGGCAGGCGCGCTCGCCCAGGTCCGGGCACTCGCTGGCGCAGACGGCGCGCTGCGTGTCCTGGCCGTTGACCCCGAGTCGCGTGTCCCGGAGCGGAGGTACGTATTCACACCGTTCTCAGCATGAGCTGCAGGGCAGCCCACACACCCAACGCCCCGCGCCGCGTGCGCGCTCGCTCTCCGCAGGGCGTGCCGGTTGCTGTCGATGGCCAGCGGGTGCAGGCGGTGCTGGAGTCCTGGCTCCTCGAGGACCGCTGGTGGACCGGGCAGCCGATACGCCGGCGCTACTGGGAGCTCGTGACCGTGCGGGGTGCAAACCTCGTCGTCTTTCACGACCTTCAAGACGACGGGTGGTACACCCAGGCGGCCTGAGCGAGATGGGAGGCACGCCACCATATGTCGAGCTGCACTGCCATTCGGCCTTTTCCTTCTTGGATGGCTCCTCGCTGCCCGGCGAGCTGATTCACCGGGCGGCCGAGCTCGGCTACACCGCGCTCGGGCTGACCGACCACGACTCACTGGCCGGTGCAATGGAGTTCTCCATGACCGCCAGGGACACACACTGCAGGCCGATCCACGGAGCCGAGATCACAATCCAAATGCCGGGCCTTGATCGCGATCAGCGCCGGGTTTGTCATTTGACTTTGCTGGCCGGAAACGGGCGCGGCTGGCGCAACCTCTGCAGGCTGGTTACTCGCGCGCACGCGCACACGCGCGACTCAAACGACCGCCACGCGGGTCAGCCAAGCGTGACGGTCGAGCAGCTCTCCGAGCACACTGAGGGCCTCGTGTGCCTGACTGGCTGCGCGCAGAGCGGCGTGCATGACGAGCCGGCCGCACGGCGGTTGCTCGACGCGTTTGGCCCGGAGAGCCTGCGGGTCGAGCTCCAGCGACCCTATGCAAGGGGTGATGAGAGAAGGAACCGGATGCTGGAGGGGCTCGCCCGGCGGCTCGGCGTGCCGGCGGTCGCTACAGGCAACGTCCACGCCCACACACAGATGCGTGCGCTGCTGCAGGACGCGTTCGTCGCGGCACGGCACGGTCTGACGCTCGACGCAAGCGAGGTACAGCGCAGGCCCAACCACACCCACGTTATGGCCTCACCGCAGGCGATGGCTGCGCGATTGCAGTCCTACCCCGAGGCTGTCGCGGAGACAGTGCGCCTCGCTGAGACCCTGACGTTCGATCTTGCCGGGAACCTCGGCTACAGCTACCCAGGGTCAGACTCCACACACACAACACGCGAGCTGGCCGAGGTCTGCCATGCAGAGTTCGCGAGCCGTTACCCAGCCGGCGGCCCAAACACCTCGCGCGCGGCCGCGCGCCTGGCAGACGAGCTCGCGATGATCGACCGGCTCGGCCTGTCCGGGTTCTTTCTGTTGCACCACGAGATCTTCGAGCTCGCCCGAAAGGTCGCCGCCGAGGTCCGCGGGCCGGACAGCGTCCGGGCGCTGCTCCCGCCGGGCCGGGGCAGGGGTTCCTCGGTGTCCTCGGTCGTCTGCTACCTCACGGGCCTCTCTCACATCGACCCGATAGCGAACGACCTCGCGATTGGCCGGTTCCTGCACGAGGACATCACCGGGCTCCCCGACATCGACATCGACTTTCCCCGCGATATCCGCGAGAGGCTGATCCCCCGCATCACCGGGCACTACGGCAGCGACCGCGCCGCGCTGGTCGCTGCGTTCCCCACCTACCGCTCCAGGGGAGCGATCCGCGAGCTCGGAGCGGCACTCGGCCTGCCCGCCGGGGAGATCGAGCGCGTCGCGCGAGGCTCGGAGGGCTGGGGCGGCCACGGGACCGTGGCCGAAGACATAAAGGCCGCGCTTGGTGAGGAGCGGCTGAAGAACGGGCGCTGGGCCTGGCTTGCGCGGCTCACCGAGCAGGCTCATGGTTTGCCACGGCACCTCTCACAGCACCCAGGTGGCATGGTGATCGCCACCCGTCCTTTGATCGACTGTTGCCCGGTGGTGCCAGCGCGGATGGCGGAACGTCAGATGGTGCAGTGGGACAAGGACTCCTGCGCAGACGCCGGGTTCTTGAAGATCGACGTTCTCGGCCTCGGCATGCTCTCGGCGCTCGAGCGGTGTGTCGAGCTGATCGCCCAGACCCGGCAGGAGCGGATCGACCTGTCGCGCATCCCCTTCGATGACCACGAGACGTTCGAGATGATTCAGCGGGCGGACACGACCGGTGTCTTTCAGATCGAGTCCCGCGCGCAGATGGGATCGCTGCGCCGCACTCGCCCCGCGAACCTGCAAGACCTCACCGTTCAGGTCGCGCTCGTGCGTCCCGGGCCGATCGTCGGCGGCGCTGTGAACCCCTACATCGAACGCCGCCAAGCGCTGCTGCGCGACCCCACCTTCCAGGTTTCTTACCTGCACCAGTCACTCGAGGAGCCTCTCGCCGAGACGCTGGGGACGATCATCTTCCAAGACCAGGTGATCGATGTCGCCCGCGCGTTCGCCGGGTTCACCGCCGGGGAGGCCGAGGGCCTGCGCCGCGCGATGAGCCGCAAGCGCTCAGCGGAGGCGATGGACGAGCACCGCCAGCAGTTCATCGAAGGGGCGCGGCGAACCCACCCCGATGTGGTGGAGCAGCTCGCCGGGCAGGTATGGCAGATGGTCGCCGGGTTCGCCGGGTTCGGGTTCCCCAAGTCCCACGGCGCCGCCTTCGGCCTGTTGGCCTACCAGTCGACCTGGCTACGAGTCCACTACCCCCGCGAGTTTCTCTGCGCCCTGCTCAACGAGCAGCCGATGGGCTTCTACCCACCCGATAGCCTGATCCACGAGGCACAGCGGCGGGGCATCGAAATCCTCGCCCCCTGTGTGAACGGCAGTGACGCAGAGTGCACGGTTACAGCCCACGGCGCGATCCGCGTTGGTCTCTCCTACGTAAAGGGCGTCCACATGGAGGACATCTCGCGGCTGGTTTCCTCACGCGTGCAAGCGGGCGCCTTCCGGGATCCCGGCGACTTCGCCGCTCGCGCCGGGATCGGCACTGCCACACTCGAGCGGCTGGCTTGGTCGGGAGCCTGCGACGCCCTCGCTGGTGGCGGCTCGCACGCCCGCCGCGCGGCGCTCTGGCAGCTCGGTCTAGCCACCCCTGCCCAGATCACACCGGCCGGTGAGCAGCTCGCGCTCGACCTTCCCCTCGAGGAGACCCCCAGGCTGCCGGCGCTCGGGGACTGGGAGAAGATGATCGCTGACTACACCACCACCGGGATCTCAGTGGAGCAGCACCCCCTTCAGCTGCTCCGCGCGAGGCTCACTGAGCTCCGGATAATCTCAACTGCCGGGCTCGCCAGCACTCCCCACGGCACAAGGGTCTCCATAGGCGGGCTGGTGATCGCCAGGCAGCGCCCTGGCACCGCCAACGGCATCATCTTCCTGCTGCTCGAGGACGAGCACGGCACGCTGAACGTGATCGTCCCGCCAGCGCTCTATGAGCAGCGTCGCCTGGAGATCCGCACCGAGCCACTGATTATCGTCACCGGAAGACTGGAGCGCCACGCAGGCGCAGGCGGCGCCGTGAACCTGCTCGCAACCAGTATTGAACGGCTAGCACCCGCCACGGGCCAAACCGCCAGAGTCCAGCCGCTGCGCCCGGCATCCACTGAGCCCGCTACTGGAGCCGGGGATTTCAACGCCGCGGCGCCAGCTGTCACGAGCTTCGGACAAGGACGAAGGAGGTGAAGCGAGCACGATTGCAACAATTCATCAGCTGTATCACGCGTGATACCATGCGCTCATGGCCGAGGTCAGCATCCGCGATCTGCGTAACCACGGTGGCGATGTGGTCGATCGCGCCGCGCGTGGCGAGCAGATCACGATCACGCGCGCCGGAAAGGCGGTTGCCGAGCTGCGTGCCGTGCCCCACGTGCCGCTGGCAGCGGAAGCGTTGCTGGCTCGGTGGCGCATGCTTCCCCCTGTGGACGCCGCTGCCCTGCGAGCAGATATCGACGAGGTCCTGGACGCGAGCCTGTGAACGACGCCCCTGCATCGGGCGCACCAGACCCTTCACCTGATGATGCACCTGCTGGATCAGACACTCCCTCTCGGGGCATCCTCGATACCTCAACGCTCATCATGCTGGGACGGATCACGGACCTTGCCTCGCTTCCCACTGAGCCACTGATCACCGCAGTGACACTCGCCGAGCTCTCAGTCGGCCCGCTCGTGGCAAGCGATCAAGTCGAGCGGGCGGCCCGCCAAGCCCACCTCCAGCAAGCCGAGGCCGACTTCGACCCACTCCCGTTCGACGCCGAGGCAGCCCGTGCGTTCGGCCGCGTCTCTGCCTCGCTTCGCCGCGCCGGCCGCAAGACCACGGCCCGCGCCTACGACGCGATGATTGCCGCGATCGCGGTGGCGAATGACCTTCCCCTCTACACCTGCAATGCGAAGGACTTCAGGGACATCGATGAACTCGACGTAGTCGCTGTGCCGAACCCTGAAGACCCTCCCGCTCCCGCCACTGAGACGGAGACCCCCGCATGAGGCCTCCGCCACTTACCTCTTAGGTGGGCGTCCAGAGCTACAGGCCGACGAGTACATAGACCCGCACCTGGCCCACTGACGCGCGAGCGGTGAACGAGGACACTTCATAGTTACGACCGTGGTAGCGAAGCGCGCCGGAGGTTGGCAGGCGAAGGGGGCCGGGATGCGTGCTGCCAGCGAGCGTGCGCGAGCCCGAGCGGATGTAGACGAGCCCGCTGGTGAGGGTGCGGACCAGTTTGATGTAGGGCGAGAAGCTGGCCGGCGAGAGGGCGAAGCGGCGGGATATGCGTTGCGCGATGAGGCTCAGCTCGGAGGTCTTGATCGCCGAGCAGCTCTTGGCGGACAGCGAGGGGGGCACTTCCAGCAGCAGCGAGACGCGCAGGCGGCCGCTCGGATAGGCACTCGCGTTGAACGAGTACGCCTCGTAGGTGCTGTGCCGGTATACGACCGGGCCGTGATTGGGAATGCTCACGGGACCGGGGCTGAGCAGGCCTTCAATCGGTACCTGGCCGGAGGCCGTGCGCAAGACGAGCGGCACGCCGATGAAGCGCGTCACGAGCTTGACATAGCCGAGGTCGTCCTGGACCGAGAAGGAGTAGTGCCCGACCGGGCGTCCATGGGATCGCAGCGTGCCACTGACCGGCGCGAGGATGTAGGGGCCACCGACGTCTGCAAGCAATTGCGAGCCGCGGCTGACGCGCAGGCGCACGACGTGCGTGTGCGAGAAGACGAGCGTCGTCACGGCCGCCTTCACAGCTGCCCTTTCGCCACGTTCGAGGGCCGACAGCAGAGGCCTATAGCTCTCGATCTGACGCTTGTCGCTGAGCGTCTCCGAGCCGGAGACCTCGCCCGCATAGATCAGCTGCGCGACGGAGCCAGCCGTCCTGGCGAGCACCTCCGCCGCGGCCGGTCCGCATGGTGTGACCGCGACAGCCGGAGCATGGGGAGCGGCGGCCGTTAATTGGGACCCCACCCACCCCGCCGAGCCAGCGGTTGTGGCGCTTGTGCCATGAGCCGAGGCGCCACATGCGGTGAGCGCCATGGCCAGCGGGGCCGCGATGCAAGCAAGGCCACTCGTACGCGAGCTCATACCTCGAGGTTACCCGCGATTCCCCTATCCGATTCGCTGGTCCTTCATGCGCCCGAGTGAGCTCGAACCACCACAGGGAAAACTTCCCACAAGGCCCTCAATTTTGCTCACCCCGCGTAGATGCGTGAGGAGCGTCCAATGCGTCCAGATCGTCAGGCCATGTTCGCTGAGGGCCCTGGGATGCGTGTGTGAGATTATGTGTCGATGAGCACCTCGGAAGGGTCTGCTGTCCGCCTTGTCGCTGTCGATGATCTGGGTGATTCGCAGGTCACCGTCGTGGGGGAGACACCGCATGGTGCGCTGGCGGTTGGAATGAGCGGGGGTAAGCCGTTCGCGGTATCCAATCGCTGCCGTCATCTCTTTGCGGCGCTGGGCAATGGGCATGTGACGGATGAGGGATGCCTCCAGTGTCCGTGGCACGCGGCGCTTTACGATGTTGACACGGGCAAGATGGTGCGTGGTCCGCAGGGCGCATTCAAACCGCTAGCCGGTGCCATCAAGGCGACGGCCGGTGCCCGCCCCCTCAAGACGTTCCCGGTCGAAATGCGCGACGGCGCAATCTGGCTCCTCTGAGGTATCACCTGGCTGTGACCGAGCTCGTGTGAGAAGTAGCCGCCGTGCGGCGGTAGAGCGGGAGGGTGTTTCGTAAGCGCCCCAGGTGGGTCGCGCTTGTTTATTTGGTGCGGAGGTGCTGGTGCTTGGGTCTGGCTACGGGGCGTCATCCTTGGGGCGGTCGGACTTCTTCGTGCCGAGCGTCATCGCCATGCCGATGACCATCACAAGCACCGCCGGTCCGACGATCGCGACTGCCAGCCCAGCGAGCCCTATGTTGGAGAAGACGCGGACGCCGGCCAAGACCACAAGCACACCGATGATCGCTGGGAGGCCGAAGGCGTGTGGGCCGAAGGCGAAATAGAGAGCCCAAGCCAGCAGGCCGAATAGCAAGACGTAGATCCCGATATTCACCAGTGCTTCAAGCAGTTCGTCCACAGCCAGACGGTAACGGTTATCCCAGGCGAGCCGTGGTGGGCGGAACTCGGGTATGGATCTCATCCGGCGGCCCTGCTTCGTTGGGACGGAGGTTCAGCTGCCACCACTGAACGTCGTGCCAGGTGCCTGCCTTCCAGCCGATGCGCCGGTAGGTCCCGACTGGGACGAATCCCATCGCGTAGTGCAGGCCGTTGCTTGCATCGTTCGGCTGGGTGATCCCGGCGCACAGCGTCCACAAGCCGATCGCACCCAGTTGCTCAAAAAGGGCTGTATACAACGCGCGGCCGATGCCCGACCGGTGATGGTCCGCGTCGACGTAAACAGCGACATCTGCCGCCCAGCGATAGGCAGCACGCTCGCGATGAGACGCACCATAGGCATAGCCCACCATCACACCCTCCTGCTCAGCGACGACCCACGCATACGCCGCACCGATCCGATCAGCCATCTCATCCACGCCCGGCGGTAGCGCCTCAAAGGAGATAACCGAGCCGGACACATACGGTCCATAGATCGCTGCACACGCAGCCGCGTCGAGCTGCGGATCGGCGTCACGGATGATCATAAGCCCGAACATACACATCAGCAACGACCATGAAGGGCCGTAGCCCCCCACGCTGATCAGTGCAGGCCGTTAGCGTCCTGGCGCGAGTGTCGCCCCGCGCAAAGAACCGGTGGAGAGGTCGGCTCAGCCCTGGCATGTTCGGGCTACGTTGCTTGTGGGCCTGTACCGCTCCGTTTTTGGCTTTCAAGACGGTCGGCATCGCTTGCATCACGGCGCGCCCAAAAAAGCCTTCATTCAGATCTTTCTATGCGGCCGAGTGGACTCGAACCACCACGGACCGTTAGGTCCACAAGGCCCTCAACCTTGCGCGTCTACCAATTCCGCCACGGCCGCAGAGTGGGCGAGTATAGCCCTGGTTATGTCTCCCGGATGGTGCTGGGGGACCGACGGCGCTTGCATCCGTCCACGGCTGGCGTTAGTCTGCGAACACATGTTCGTTCCAGATCATCGTCAACCCGAACGGGGAGCTCAGTAGACATGGATCTGACCAAGCGCCAGCAGGAGATATTCGACTTCATCCGCAAGTACTCGGCCAAGTATGGCTACCCACCGACGGTGCGCGACATCGGCAAAGCCGTCGGCCTGGCTTCCTCGTCGACCGTGCACGCGCACCTGGCCAATCTCGAGAAGCTCGGCCTTTTGCGCCGCGACCCCTCCAAGCCGCGAGCGATCGAGTTGTTTGATCGCGCTCTGGGCAGCGCCGTGGAGACGGTCAAGGGGATGGTGAGCCCCAACAGCCTGCCGCTGCTCGGGTCGGTGGCCGCGGGAGCACCGATGCTCGCCGAGGAGAACATCGAAGACTACGTGTCGGTGCCTGAGGTTGCGGGCGGCGGCGACGGTCAGTACCTGCTGCGGATCCGTGGCGACTCGATGAAGGATGCGGGCATTCTGGAAGGTGACTTCGTAGTGGTGCATTCCCAGGACACCGCCCAGGACGGCGACATCGTGGTGGCGCTGCTGGGGGAGGAGGCGACCGTGAAGCGTTTCTTCCGCGAGTCCGATCACATTCGCCTGCAGCCGGAGAACGAGACGATGGAGCCGATCCGCAGCAAGGAGGTCAAGGTGCTCGGGCGCGTGGTGGGGCTGCTCAGGAGTGTCTGACCGCGCTAGCAGCCACAGAAGCGTTGTGAGCTTCGCGGCCCAGCTCTTCACATAGGGCTGATGGCGCGGTAAGTTGACTGTGCAGATCAGGCAGCCGCGGAGGTGAGAGCCTTCGAGGAAAGTCCGGACATCACAGGGCAAGGTGGTCGAGATATCGACCCGGGGAAACCCGCGGGAAAGTGCCACAGAAACAAACCGCCGATGGGGCCGTCCCACGTGAACGGCTCACAGGCAAGGGTGAAATGGTGCGGTAAGAGCGCACCAGCGTCGCGGTGACGCGGCGGCTGGGCAAACCCCACCCGATGCAAGGCCAAACAGGACCGTTTGCAGGTAGCCCGCCAAGGTCCAGGTAGGCCGCTCAGATGGATGGCTGCTCAACGACAGGATCCGGCTTATCGACCTGCTAAGGAAAAGCCCCGCTAACGCGGGGTTTTTCTATGGGTCGAGTCGCTGGGTTACCGGACGGATAAGCACTTGGGACCCCGAGTGGGGGCGATTTTCTATGGATCGCTCGGCGCGAAGCACCGGGAACACCCCGGCAGCGCTCCATGCCGCACATGGTTGTCTACCAGCTCCGTCGAGGAATCGCAAGCACCCGATCGATCGCCATTGTCTTGACGCCAGATTGGGCTAACTAACGTTATGCGTTAGTTAGCGCAAGGTGCCGTCGATTGCTGGTCTTCCTGACGCCCTCATCTCTCAGGGGCGCCGCTGGGGTGAGCTCGGCCAAGGCTGCCCAACTCGCTGGCGTGAGCGCGCGCACGCCACAGCAGGCCTACCTGGATCTGCAGAAGCTCGCACGAGCCCAGGGCTGCAACACCCAGCAGCTCTTCGAGCTCTACATCCATGAGCGCTTTCTGGAGCGATCACGCGGGACCGGCGCCTCTAGCCTGTCGAATTGCGGCCGAATATCGCGCCCCGCATTTCGCGGGGCAAGGAGCACAAGCCGGGCGTGTTTTTGATGCTTGCTAGTAGAGGAACGCACGAAATGCGCAAAATTGCTTGATTTACGGGGTGAGCTATCGCGAGGATTTTTGCTCCTGAGCGGTAGGGGTTTTGATTTCGTCTGAAAAGGACGCTATTATGGTCTGGCGCGGTAGATCGCGCCCATATCGCAGCCAAAATGGGACTTCTTTTTTTGCTCTTGCCCGGAAGGAATTCTGCGAAGCAATGAACGCCCACGTCATCGAGTTCAGCCCCAGATACAACCGCTTCCCTCAGGACATCACGGGGCTGCTGATTCGCATCGCATCCGCGCTCGGAACAATCCGAGGCGCGTCCGTGCTGCCGGCCGTTGCCGACCAGCTCAGGTCTTCCGCCAGGGCCGGCACGGTTCATTACTCGACGATGATCGAGGGCAACGAGCTTCCCTTCGTCGAAGCCGAGCGTGCGGCACGCGGAGATCTTGAGCCCAACACGCGCGCGAAGATCGAGCTCGTCAACTATGTGGCCGCACTGGACCTCATTGACGAGCGTCTCGCCTCGGGCACGCTAGAGCTGGACGCGGACTTTCTCAAGCAGCTCCACGGCGCCGCGACGGCAGGACTCGGGCGCGAGGACGATCCGCACTTCAAGCCGCACCATGAGGGGCAGTGGCGTGACGGCGAGGCTGTCGTAGTCGACCGGATGACCAACCAGATCATGTACCAGGCGCCGCCCCCAGCCGAGGTCAGCCCCCGGATGCTCGGAATGGTCGAATGGCTGGCGCGCAAACTCGACAATGAGAGCGAGCCGCCGTACGTTCTAGCCGGCGTCATGCACTACGGCATCACCGACGTGCATCCCTTTGCCGACGGCAACGGACGCGTGGCGCGCTTGTTCCAGACCGCACTGCTTATGCAGACGAACGTCCTGCCGGGACGCATGTACTCCTTTGAGCGGTACTACGCGGAAGACCAGAGCGCCTATTACGGTGCTTTGCGTTCGGTGAGGCTTCGGACCCTGAACATGGAGCATTGGCTGCAGTACTTCTTGCGTGGCCTTGCTGAGGAGTACGAGCGCGTAGCTGCAACGGTTTCAGACCTGGCGAGTCTTGTCTCCGGAACTGCCGCCGGCCCGCTGCAGCTGACCTCCAGCCAGCAGGCCGCGATCTCGGCGCTGCGAATTCAGGGGCGCACGGAGTTCGCGAGGCGCGACTATGAGCAGGCGGCCCACCTGGGTCGGAGTGCAGCCAACGCCGACCTCAGGCGGCTGGTCCAGCATGCGGTCCTACAAACGCGAGGCTCGGGCTCGGCCACTCGCTACGTGTTTTCTGCCCCCGCGGCACGGCCGGCGACCACGGAGCGCCGCGGCCGACCCGCTCGCTGGAACGAGACAAGCATCGAGCGGGAGCTACGGACATTCACTGCCGAGCGAGAGAGCTGGCCCTCACCGAAGGAGTTCCGCGACGCCGGACGCGGCGACCTCTACGCTGCCGCGAGTCGTGCGGGCGGCATCGCGCGGTGGCGGCGGACCCTCGGCATCTAACACCGGACGCCGGCGCACATCGAGTGCCCGACCAAGCACGGTGAGCGGAACGCGGTCCTACCATCGATGTGTGCCCGAACCACAGCTACGAGGCCGGTTCTACGCCTGGATGCAGGCCTTCACCGAAGGCAAGGTGGCTTTCCCGAACAGCGACGGCGAGAGGCATCACTACGTGGCGCAGTTCCAGCTCGCGAAGTTCCGTGGCAAAGGACGCCTGTATCAGCTCGACAAGGAGACCGGCGAGGTCAGATCGACGACGCCAAAGGACGCGGCCTGGGCCACCAACCTGTACGCGGTGAAGAGCATGACCGGGGAACACGACGGCATGATCGAGGCGTTCTTCGCCCTCGCCGAGGGCTTCGCCGCGCCCGCGCTCAAACGGTTCCTGGCCGACCCCGAGTCGCTGACGGAGGACGATCGCGGCGATCTCGCCTTCCTGATCGCGATCCAGGAGCAGCGGGTTCCTGGGTTCCTGGCGGAGATGAAGGAAAACATCAAGTACGCCGCGATCGGGTACCTAGCGGTCGAGCTCGCCAACACCAAGGGGCCGAAGGGCAAGCAGAGGAAAGCGCGCGAAGCCTACGAGGCCCTGACGGACGGGAGCGTGATGATCGAGCCTCCTGACCAGGAAGTGCTGACGCTGTCGCTCCAGATGTTCGCGCAGACGTCCCAGCTCGTGTACGCGCTGCCGTGGACCCTCCTGACGGCTGCGGACGGAGCGTTCGTATGCTGCGACCGGCCCCTGACGATGTACGACCCAACGCCGAAGTTCCCGTGGTCGGCTCCCGGGTGGCTGTCCTCGCCGATGGTCGAGGCGACGATGCCCTTCAGCAAGCGTGCGTGCGTGCGTATCGGCCCGAACCAGCGGCAGCGAATCGAAATCAAGCCGACCACCAAGCAGGTCACACGCATCAACCTGCGCAGCTACGGCTCAGCCACGCGCTACGTCTACGGTCCCTCGGAGGATCTACTGACCAACCTGCACGAAGCGGCGCAGGCCGATCCGGCATCCGCGCCCGAGCCCATCACGAAACGGATGGTGCTGCTGGAGGACCCGCGTACGGCGGACCCGGCCATCGCGGATCGGAACGCTGCGCGAGGATGGCCACGCTACATCGAGCAGCAGTCGGAGGACGGTACGATCAGGGCCATGTCCTACGAGGTCATCGAGACCGAAGATGACGCCCGACGGGCAGTCGCTCCGCGCACGCGCGCGGCGGGACAGGAAGTCATCAGCGAGCTGGCGTGACCCCGACCTGATTGCGATGCTCGCCACCTTCGAGGCGGTCCGGTCGGCTGAGCCCGGACGGACGCGTGTCACCTCGGTGCGAGACATTCCCGGCGTAGAACTACCGATCACCCGCTCGAAGCGACCTGGGGCTTGACCGTCGCGCGGGCCGGTGGTGTGACCTCCTGCAACGTCCAGCCGGCGGGGTACACGGGAACGACCTCGTACACCGCCTTGACCTTCCGTACTTGAGAGCCCGCGATCGCCCCTGCGAGAGCGCCAATCAGCGCAACGAAGAGCATCAGTTCGCCGTTCTCAGAGCCAGACGCCAGCGCGCCGCCGCCGAGCCCCCCGACGATCGCGCTCTCCACCATTTGGTCCACCCACTCAGTCACGTCCGCTTCCAATGCCTGATAGCCAAGCCGTTGCAGAGCGACGAAGACGTCGTTGAACGCGGCGACATGATCGTTTTCGCGCCTCTCGAACGCAACGTGGAAGCCGCCCTCCGGAACACGCACGACCTCTCGGAGGTTGGCGTCGAGCAGCTGCGCCAGCGCCTCGTGAGTTAGCTCAGATGCGGCCCACGCCGTGGGTTGTACCCGGATCTTGTAGCTGTTCATTGGAGCATTCCTTTTCGGAATAGGTCTTGGATTGCTACGCCGAGCGCTGCCGCCAAGGCAATGGCAAGAAGTACCCGCGGTTCGCTAAGCCCTCGCTCGATGTTCACGATCGTCTGGCGGCTGACCCCCAGCTCTCGCGCCAGCGCCTCTTGAGAGAGGCCCAGTCGTTGCCTGTGCTCCTTCACGTGCGACTCATACGCGGGCATCCCACGAGGTTACGGCGCAGCGATGCGTGTGTCAAGAACTCTTTACAAGCGATGCTTTACTCGATGCCGAGTAGCGCGAGGCACGCTCTAAACCGCTCAAGCCCGACGTGGGGGTCCTCCTCGGGGCTCGCCACACGGATCAGCGGACGACCATGAAGGGTAGCAGCGGCGAGGTCACGGAACGCGTCGAAGTAGGCACGCTGCCGTGCCCTCCCAAGTGGGCCCGGGAACTCACGGGCAGTCTTGTGCGCGAATCCTTTGTTGCCTCGCCGCTCATGCAGTTCGCACAGCTCCTGATACGCCTCGACGTCATAGCCGAGTGGCACAGCGGCCGGATAGTGCGCGAACGTCGCCCTGCGGGCAGTCGTGAAATGCGAGCGCTCGTCGTACTCGACATGCCAAGACCCTGGCTGGAACAAAAAGTCCGCATCCATCCTCCCACGCGTCTTCGCGCGAAGCGCTTCGTCGTCTCCGCCGAGCTCCGCAAAGATCGCTTCGATGGCCCTGAGTGCATTGCTGGGCAGCTTCGACGTGACTGTCGGCTGAAGATGCCCGTGGCGAGTCAGCCAATCGAGATCCTCGTCCGGCTGCAGATCGAAGCCGACGGCGCTGGCCACAGCATGAAAGGCGGCCGCGTGACGACGCATCGGCGCTCCTACGACTTTCGCGTTCGCCGATTCGCGATCATAGGCGCCCACTGGGGCGCTCTGCTGTCAGCGGGTGAGATCTTCATCCAAAGGTCGTAGATGTCTGCCGTGAAGTCCCAGTCGTCCAGGTCGTTGCCGGCGACATGCATGAGCTTCTCGCACGCGTCCGCTCGTGCCGGGTCTGGTGCGCTCACATCGCGCGCCACACGGGTCAGCTCCTGCTTAGCCTTTGTGAAGTCTTTGGCGCGCCCGTAGGCTTGGGCCGCCTCGATCCGGTTCGCGTGGGAGGGAACGATCATCAGCAGCCTGTCGGCGGCCTCAACCGCCGCCTCGGGTGGTGCCTTGGGGCTGAGAGCGAGGCGCAATCGGCTCGCAAGCGCCCAGGGCGCGTCTCCGAAGGGAGCGAGGACGGCGACACCCGCTTCGTAGCCGCTCTCTCGCTGGCGGTAGAACGCTTCGGCTTGCGCAGCCGCGCGCTCATGCCCGTTCTCACGCAGGTACGTCGCGGCCTTCTCGCTCCATGGCGTTGGCGCCTCTCCGAGTGTCGCCGCCAGACGGACGAATGCGGCGTGCTCGGCCTCGGGCCCACCCTCATCGACGATGCCTTCGAGGTCCTTGAGCGCTTTCTCGCGCTCGGCCGGCGTGCCTATCGCCTCGCTGATCTCCATCCGAAGGCGTGCCGTGGTCGCGGTTTCCTCGGCGTCGCGTAGGAAGTACGCAGCGAGTTCCCAGTTGAGGGCGCGCTCGGCGGCGCTTGAGGCCAGGACGACCTTCTGCTCGGTCGTCTTCTGCTCGTCATCTCGCGCTTCACGCAAGACCTTCGCCGCTTTCGGGCGGTCGCCGAGCAGCGCGAAGATGTCCGCCTTCAGCATCAAGAGCCGTGTGGACTCAGACCAGCGCTTCTGCTCGATCAAGCGATCGCGCGTGGCCCCAGCTTCGCTCGCTGCTGCCTCAAGCGCCCTGCGGTCCAGCGGACTGTGCCCCATGATCGCAAGGCGTCCTTCTTGCACCGTCACGCTGATCGACAAGCTCGCCGCGAGGATCGAGTCTGGCAGCAGGCCGGCGACCTCTTCCGTGCTCGCGCGCGCCGCTTCGACGTCCGGCGTCAGTAGCTCGGCCAACGCGCGGCGAGCCAGGATCTGCACCTGGTCATCGAGATCATCGCTGTGAAGGTCCCGAACGATCGCGAGCACTTCCGCCGGCGGCGTGTCTTCCGACAGCTGAGCCAGCACGAGACGGGGATGCCGAGCGTCGATCTCTTCGGCGCGCTTGATCACTTCGTCATGGCGCTCGCTTTCACCCCCCATGTTCGCCGCGATCGCTGCCGAGACGAGCGATCCGGCGCGGGCGGTCTCCGTCGCCTGGTGCTCGCTGAGCCCCTCCCATGCGATGGATGCGGCCGTCCACTCGCCTCGCGACTCGGCGAGCCTCGCAAGCACGTCCCACACTCGGCCCGGTGCGCTCTGGAGCCACGCGGGCCGCGCTTTGATAGCCGCGCAGAGTAGCTCGGTGTCTGGAGGACTGCCAAACAGATCGTTAAAGCTCCCGAAGGTTCCGGGTTCCTCGTTTCGCAGCGCTTCGAGCAAGTCCCGCAGCCGTTCCGACGCCCAGTCGTGTGTAAAGAACTGAGTCCGGGCCTGCATTCGCTGCACGACCTTCTCGGCGATGTCGTCGACGAATTGGTCCGGATCGAACGCCTTGCCGAAAAACGCTGCGGTCCATACCGGGCCGAAGAAATCCCGCGTGAGTTCCTCATGCTCCTTGAGCAGGATCGAGAGCTCCTCCGCGTCCCACACCTCGAACTCGATCGCCGGAGTTCGTTTCGCGAGTCGCTTAGCTTGCGCCTCGATCGTGTCTCCTAGCTCGGTCCGAACGGCGCGCGCAGAGGTGCACAGCACGAACTTGTCGCTGACATCGCTCCAACGTTTGTGCTTCAGGAACTCGGTGACCGCGGCTTTGATGTCGCTCTGCGTTGTCGCCTCTTTGCGCTTGCACTGATAGGTCACGTAGCGGCCAGTCGGTAGCGACGTATAGAAGTCGATGCCGTACTGAGCCTGGCCCGGATCGCCGTACCGTCGTGACCGCCCGTATGGCCCACCCAGGCGCGCCAGGCGCAGGCAAAACTTCTCGAAGTCATCCCACGGCAGCTCCCAGAACGGAAGCGTCTGGACAGCGGTCGCAATGGGCGGGGGTAGCTCGATGCCGCTCGGCTCACTCAGCAGGTCCGGCGGGATCTCCTCGTACTCCTTGACGGCCACCGCCTGATCATGACGCCGCCATGAGTCGGCGCCACCGCCGCGGCAACATCTAAGGCGACACGGCTGGCTCGCCGCTGCATCGGGCCAGATGCCGGAGCGAGGCCAGTCCGCGTTGCCCGGGGTTCGCACCGACACGCTCGCGCTCATCGCCCGCGACGGCCTCGGCGGCTGCCTGCGCGAACGCTAACTCGCCTGAGCAGATCGGCAAGTTAGTGCTCTGAGAGCGAGAAGGCCTCGAGGCCGACCACTGCGTCGGGAAGCGTGCGATACACACTGGCGCCCACCGGCGCCCGGGCCTCGGCTCGCCGCAGGTATTCGCTCATCTTTTTCTCCCCGACGACAACATCTGCGTATCCGGCGGCACATGCCAGGAAGTTGACGTCGGTGAGATCGTTGCCCTCCCACCTGTCATCGGCGTTGCTCAAGCGCTGGCGGATCAGCTCGTAATGCCTCGCCAGGTAAGGCATCCCGGCTAGGTCGTTCCGCGCGTCGTTCTCGAGCCACTTCATGGCATCCGCGACTGACACCCGGGCGCCCATCGCTGCCTCTGCGATCTCATGCTGGAGGTCGGAGAGCAGCATCGCCCACGCTACGTCCGGGATGTCCTTCTTTGCCGTGCCCCGCTGGCGCATGTCAAGCGCGAGCGCGTGATGCTTGGCGGCCCAGCGCTCGGCCATGTCCTCGCCCTCCGCGCTCTCGAGCCGCTCGGGCTCGACCAACGTCGAGTAGATCGACAAGGCGCACACCACCCGCCGGTTCGCCTCAGGCCACGGTGTCGGCAGATCGTTGGCGCCGCTCGGCATCTCCGGTCCGTCGATAAACAGCGAGTACGGCTCCAGGCCGAACACACTCGCGACAGTCAGATCGCGCCCCGCGAGCGCCGCACTCAGCTCACGACCGCGCACCACAACGGGGTTCAACATCTGCCATCCGCGTGAGAGCCCGATCATCGTCGTCGCCAGGTGCCGGCGGTGGCGACCAAGCAAGCCTGTCGTCTCGGTCAGGTGCCCACCCGACAACGGAAGGATCACCTGTCGGCCCTTCGCGAGCTCGATCAAACGGGCCGCGGCATCGCGATCGCGCTCGGCGACCTTCTGCGGAGCCCACTGCTGCTGTGCCAGCGTCACCCAGTGACATTGGTCCAGGTAGACGACCGGCCGGCCATCGCGCTGCGGGTCGGTGCCGTCGAACGGGCCGGTCTCGAGCGTGACCTCGTCCCCGGCGGGGAACGTCAGAGAAAGCTCCTGCTCCTCGATGCCCAGCGAGACACGACGCACACCTGGGTCCGCCTCGCCGAAGAGGCCAGCCGGCACTGGCGTCCGGAACACTCTTCCGTCTGCCAGCTCGAACTCGCACATGTGCTCGTCGAGCTCGAGTGTCATCCGCCGCAGGTCCATGGCATCGAGGCTAGCCGGGACGACGCCCACGATCGGGCTCCGGTTACGCGGTCGGCTAGTGCACGACGTGTTCCATCGCGTGCAGGGCGCCGAGTACCTCCGACGGCAGGCCGTCTAAGAGCAACCCCATGTCAAACGCCGCGACCAGTGCGGCGGCGGCATGCTCGGCGCCCGCCTTGGACTGTGGCCACTCGACGTCATGCAGACGTGGCTCGCCAGTCGCGACGATCGCCAGCAGCCGCTGCGTTTCCAGGAGCACAACCTCTGCCGGCGGCCGCAGATCAACAGGTCCAACCTGATCAAGGCTGCCGAGCAGACCCGCGTACTCTCCAAGATTCGCCTCGGCTTCTGCGGCCGTCGCCGTGTCGATGACGGTGATCTTCGACGTCAGGCGTGCGCGAGTCTCATCGCCCACGGACCCCAGAGCCAGCGCCGACCATCTAATCGCCGGGGCCGACAAAGCGTAGAGCTGCACGAGTTGGCCTCGTCCGTTGAACGTCGGCGCAGCGGTGAGGCGCGAGGCGACCTTCTCGGCGATCATCCCAGAAAGCTGCGCCGGTGATCGGCGCATCACCTCCGCTACGAAGTGCTTCTCGATCGTCTCTTGGCTCATGCAATGAGCCTAGCCCGGTTATCCAGGCGGCCACCCTTTTGGGAGCCCGTGGTCCTCTTCCGATGGATGAACTAGCCTTATCGAGCATGTCCGTTGGCACGCTGTACGAGCAGCTGAGTACGCGCGGTTCGCCGAGTACGCCAGATCGCGGGCGGACCGAGCGCACTGCAGCGATCGAGACGATCGACAAGGATCGGATGATTGTCGACCTTTACGAGAGCATCGGGCGCCCGATCAGCTCCTCACAGCAGCTGGGGCGCACCGAGGAGACCAAGGGCACAGGCGAGACAGTCGACAAGGACCGTGCATCGGAAACGCTCACATCGACCCTGATGGGGCCGTCGAGCGACCTCTACCACGCGCTCAGTAATGACGCCTCGGCCGGGACGGGCGAGCGTGGCGAGACGGCGCTTACGGCGTCATCGGAGACCGTCGACTACGACCAGCCGCCTGAGTTCTCCTACTACTAACGTCAGCCTCATCGTCGGCAGAGAGGACGACCCTCACGCCGCCGCCGTCTGCGCTGGCGTCCGCGACCTCGGCGGGCGGCTGGTACTCGTGGATGCCGAAAGCCTCAGCGTGAGCGACCTCGTCCTCGACGGCTCCCGCGCCTTGCTGCCCGACGAGACGGGCGCGCTCATCGACCTTCGCGGCGCGCGTGGCTGGCTACGCCGGCTGGCGCCCGAGGGGTGGCGCGACGATGTTCCTCCCGCGGGCCACGACGCTGTTGTCAGATCCGCGTGGGTGAGCACACTCGTCACGATCGCCCGGCTCCCGGAGCTGAGCTGGCTCTCTCCACTGGACGTTCTCTTCGCGGCGGAGGACAAGCTGGCCCAGCAAGCGGCCTGCCGCGCAGTCGGCATCCCGGTCCCCCCGATGGCACTCGTGACGCGACCGCACCGAATCCCCGCGGACCTCGGCGAGTGGCTCGTCGTAAAGCCCATGGCCGCCGGCCATTTTCGCGATGGGGAAGGCGCCGGGCGCGTCGTACACGCCACCGAGATGCATCGCTCAGACGACCGTCTGAAGCTGCTCGCGGGCGCCCCATTCCTTGTACAGACACGGGTACAGGCGCGGGTCCACCTGCGGGTGGTAACGGTCGACCAGCAGGCATGGGTCTGCGAACTGGACGCGACGGACCTTCCGCTTGACTGGCGGGCCGACGAAGCCGCCCACTCGTCGTTCGTGCCGGCGTCCAGACCCGCGATTGCATCCAAGGCACTCGCGTTGGCGGCGCGTCTGCGGCTGGGATATTCAAGCCAGGACTGGGTGATCGACCTGGACGGGTCCGCGTCATTTCTCGACTTGAACCCTGCCGGACAGTGGCTGTTCCTCCCACCCGAGACAGCAGGACCGGCCACGACGGCGATCGCGAACTGGCTGGTGAGCTCTCCGTGAGCTGGCGAGCCGAGCAGGCGGTATACGCCCGGCACGTCTGGGCCTTGTTCCGCGCGGGCAGCGGAGCGCCCGCACATCACGCAGACCCCAATGAGGCCGGGGACATCGCGGAGTGGTCCGACGAGCAGGTCAAGACATTGATCGACGAGGGTCGCCGCCAGCTCGATCGACAGAACGACGACCTCGAGCGCGTCAGGGGGCGAGCCCAAGTTGCGCTCGCAATCGCGATCGCGCTCGGAGGCGCGGCGGGCGCGCTGCGCGCGACGGTCAGCTCTGCCGACCATTTCCCGCTCTGGGTTCTGTGGATCGTCGGATTGCTGCTCGTCGGGTGGGCGATCCTCGGCGTGGCTGCAACAGCGGTCGTGCGAGCCGACATGCAGATCATCCACGCCGGCGTTCTCAGTCGCTACACCGGTGACATCGACAGACAGCTCGCCGAGGATTACGCGGCGATTGCTGTCGATGGTGAGAACCAAGTGGCTACACGCCTGACCAACCTCCGCATCGCTGTCGCCTTTCTTCTTGTGGGGGCGACAGCGACGCTAGGCGCGTGGCTGTGGGCCGGCGCCGCGCAGACGCCGCCGGCTCAGAAGCCGCACAACGAACACGTCGTCACGACTGGTGCCCACAGCTCCCCGCCTCCACTGCCTGGCGCGCCACCCGTGCCGGGTCCCGGTGCTCGACCGAAAGCCCCGAGCACCGCTCCACCAACGCACTCCAAACAGCACTACGGCCACAACTGACTGATGTAACGAAAGGCAGCGACGGACCGGCACGTATCCGTAGGCGAGCGGCCACCGCCGAGGCTCGGACGGGCTCAGGAAGGGTCGTGGCAGCCCCTGGCCCCTACGATCCAGGCCACCCGGGGACGGTCCACTCGACCGACACCGCGCGGTTACCGATAAGGCCTAATTGTTCCCCCGCTATGAACCCGTGACTTTAGGGGTGGACCCTTCGGCCGTGCTCGCCCACTGCAGGCGCTTGATGGCGCCGTGTAGCTGGTGGGCGTTGACGCGGGTGTAGCGTTGTGTGGAGTCGAGGTGCTTGTGCCCGAGCAGCTCTTGGATCTGGCGTAGGTTCGCGCCCGCGCTGAGGAGCTCGGTGGCGAAGACGTGGCGCAGGGTGTGGGGTGTGATGCGCTTGTGCTCGTTCACGCCCGCGGCGGTGGCGTAGTGGCGGAATGTTCTGCTGAGGATCGTGGGGGAGAGGCGACGGCCTTGGACTCCAACGAACAGTGCCTCGTCTTGGGATTGCGAGCGCATTTGGAGGTACGAGACGAACAGCGGCATGAGGCCTGGGTGGATCGGCACCGCGCGGTGGCGGCCGCCCTTGGCGTGCCGGACGCGGATCAAGTGGCGGTCGAGGTCGATGTCATGGCGGTCCAAGCCGAGGAGCTCTGAGTGGCGCAGGCCGCCATACGCGAACAGCGCGAGCAGCAGGCGGTCGCGCTCACGCTTGCCGGGATGCACCCGCTTCCACACACCCTCGCGGCTAGGCGCTTCAAGCAGGCGGAAGAGCTCTGTGCGGTCGAGTATGTCGGGCAGCACTTCGCGCTTCTTTGGGGTGCGCAGGACGTGGGCAGGGTCACGCTCGAGATGCTCGTTCTCGACGCAGAAGCGAAAGAAGGAGTGCAGCGCAGCGATCGTGCGCGCCTGACTGGATGGCGACGGGCGATGTGTGATCTCCAGGGCAAGGAACCGCCGTAGGTCGGCAGTGCGCACAGCGCCGAGAGCGATGATGCCTTCGGCGGTCAGGAACCGAAGGCAGGCTCCGACGTCGCGCTCATACCCCTTGCACGTCAAATCCGCAAAGCGACGCTCGACCCGGCAGTAGGTCGCGAAGTCAGACAGAACATCAAACACGGCGCCAGAATGCCTGGTTAACGTGAACAGCGTCGGATGCTCCTGTGAATCGGAGAATCCCACCACACATATCCGTCCTCGTTCACACGAGAGCGGACCGAGTCACCGTCCACAAAAAATCAGCGCGGGGCGAGAGCCCAGACACACGGGAGCATCGCTCGCCACCTACTTCACTCGGGGCGAACCCAGAGCCCTTACTGTGTCCAAAACGTCCGGCTTATCGACCTGCTAAGGAAAAGCCCCGCTAACGCGGGGTTTTTCTATGTCCCCTGCAGCAACCCCAACCAGGCGAATCGCTCGAGCACCTCATCCACCCGCGCGGCGGTAGCTGACACCGCATCGGTCAGCGCCTGCCTGTTGCGCGAGCCGTCCAGCAGCACAAGTAGCTGTGGCTCGAGCTCGCCTTCCAAGCGCGCATTTACGTGCAGCAGCGTGCTGACCGCGGGCAACCCGGCGGCGCATTGCGCGCGAGCCAGTGGACTCGCGAGCGGTCGCTCGCCGGCGCTGGCGCTGACCGGTGGTGCGGTTGCATGCAGATGCACCACGCGCGCGATGTAGGCCTCGAGCAAGACCGCGCGAAGGCCCGTCGCGGCAAGCTCGCTGGGCGTGCCGGTTGCGCCTAACGAGCGCTCGAGCAGCACGGGGAAATCCAGTGCCGCCGGCCAGCAGCTGGCCAGCGCATCCAGAGCCGCCAGCACGAGCGGCTCGGAGGTTGTAATCGAGTAGCCCTCGGGCGTGACGAACGTTTGCTGCTCGCCGAGGTGATCCTGCGGCGCTGGCTGCGCGGAGGAGGAGATCGCGAACCGATCGAGATGGATGTCGTCGATTGCGCGCTGCACGGGTGCTTGGGCGTGACACAGCAGCGTGCGGCGAAACGTCCTGTTCTTAAAGAAGTCCATGTACTGCTCGTGTGCCAGCGGGTCATCGGCGACCGCCGCAAACAGCTCTCCGGCGCTCTCCGGCACGCCCTCCATGCGGCTCTCGGACAGGTCTGCCTCGGAGAGGAACTGCAATTGGTGTTCGGCGGCGTGCGCGGCGAATTCGTGGAAATAGAACGGGGTTGAGATCTCGGCGAGGTCGTCATGGAACAACAGGGCGTCTGAGTAATTGAGCATGCGTTCCATCTGTTCGCGCAGGGCTCTGGCGTACAGGCTTGGCTCGTCGATCGCGATGATCGTTTGCATCAACTGCTGTGCCTGCCCCAGGCGCGCGTCGGGATCGTCGATATCGCGAACGTGGTAGCGCAGGATTTCGCGCGTCATGTCGCGCAGATGGCTCCCGGGGTAGGCGTTGTAGCTGACGTATGCGATTCCGTGGGCGCTCAACCGCTCGCGGCAGCAGTGCAGCAGCGCTCCGCGCGCCTGCGGGGAGATCCAGGAGTAGACGCCGTGGCTGACGATGTAGTCAAAGTCGCCGAGGTCCGCTGGTAGCTTCTGCAGCTGTGCGGCTCGCAGCGTGACGTTCTGGAGTCTCGCCGCCTCTGCGAGCTCGCTGCCGCGCTCGATCGCTGCCGTCGAGGCATCGATGCCCACGAAGCTCGACCCCGGCAGCGTTTGGGCCATAGAGAGCACGTTCGCGCCGTCACCGCAGCCCAGCTCGAGCACACGGCAGCGCGCCGCGGGCGCGGGGTGTAGGCCGAACAGCCTGCCGAGCACCTCGAGGTGTGCCGGATGCGTCGCGGCGTACGCGTAGCCGGGGTAGGCGACGCGGTCGTAGGGGCTCGCGCTCAGAGTTCGCGGGCCCTCAGACGCCGGGCAGCAGCTTCAGGGCGATGTTGGACCGCTTGTTGCCGCTGATGAACGTCGCCTCGCCCTTGATGCCGTCGAGTGAGATCTTCTCGGTCGGGATCCCTCCGCCCCCGCCGCCACTGCCGCCGGTCTGGTAGCTGGAGATCAGAACATCGGTGAGCTTGATCTCCAGGTAGTCCTGCTGACCCTTACCGGCCTTGCGGGCGAAGAAGATGTCGGCCTCCTTGTAGTGCTGGCCACCAACGGCGGCCTTCTGCAGCAGCGGCGAGGACTTGTCGACGGGCTTGGTGATCGTGAACGAGGAGAAGCTCACCTTGCCCGCGCCGCCGCCGCCGCCGTGGGCCTGGGAGCCGGCGTTGCTGGCGCCGAAAGAGAACGAGCTGATCTCGATGTCGCCCTTGTGCTTGTGGTCGGCCGACTCGCCCTTTACGCCGTCGAGCTTGAGGAACATATTGCCGGCGCTGTTGTCGAAGCCGAACTGGACGGCCGGCACGAGCTCTCCGTTGGCGCCGGGGACACCCTGTCCACCGGCTGCGCCCTGCCCACCATTGACGCCCGCCGGGCCCTGCGGGCCACTCTGGTTCCAGTTGATCTGCGTCTCGCCCGGTTCCCTGCACGAGTATTCATCTGCCAGCGCATTCGGTCCCCCGCGCTTGCTGGGATCGATGACTCGCAGGGTGCCGGGTGGCTCGACGATCGGCGCTCCGCTAACTTCATGACCGATTGTTATGCCACTGGACCCTGCATAACACCCATTGATCGTCCCGTCGCTCCCGGGGATCGCTCCGATTGCGACGACCGCTCCGGCTCCGAGTGCCGCCGCCGTGGGCAGCGCGAGCTTCAGTGCGCCACGCGAGCGTCGCAGCCGCTGGGCTGCCTGCACAATCTGATTCGCCTCTTGCTGGCTCATGCCCGCCCACCCCTTGAAGATGTTCCGCGACGAGTGCACGATCGTCGCCTTTCGCGCGCAACGTGGGCATCCCAGCAGACACCCGGAGCGCTGTCAAGCGATCTCGACGATCGTCGCAGCGCGGCCCCGCTCAGTCGACCGGGTGCTCTTCGTCGGCCTCCCCATAGACGGAGTCGGATGCCTCCTCCTCCGGGCCGGCGTCGCGCATGATGCGCGAGGGCGAGTGTCCGTCTCCGTGGGAGGTGTGCTCGATCAATTCCTGCTCGGCGAGCTCGAAGCCCTCAGACTCGCCTCCTCCTGCCTCATCCACGGCGCGGCGCGCTTCATGGCGACGCGCCGCGAGGTCGTGGATGGGATCGAAAGACCTCGGATCATCCATGCCGAAACGGTACTACGCGTGCAACTGCTCGCGGGCGCTGCCCGCCGGCGCCCCGTCCCGCTTGAGCGCATCGAGCGCGGCCAGCATCGCGTCGAGCTCGCAGTCGACCTTCGCGGGCCACGGCTTCTGCGGATGGTCGTCGAGCGTCTTCAGGCCGTTTCCGGTGACGATCGCCACGACGGTGTCGTCGGGAGCGAAGCGTCCCGCGGCGGCGAGCTTCTCCAGGACGGCGACCGTCGTGCCGCCGGCCGGCTCGGTCAGGATCCCCTCGGTGGCCGCAAGCAGGTCGATCCCGGCGAAGATCTCGGGGTCCGAGGCAAAGCCGCCGGTGCCGCCGCGTTTGAGTACGGCGTCGATCACCAGGTAGCCGTCGCCGGGCGCGCCGATCGCGAGCGAGTGCGCCGCCGTCTCGGGCGTCACCGGGTGGACCTCGGCTTCCTCGGCGATGATCGCGCTCGCGATCGGGTTGCAGCCGCTTGGCTGCGCGATGTGGATGCGGGTGCCCTCGGTCTCGGAGAGCCCGAGCAGCTGCAGCTCGTTCAGGCCCTTGTGCAGGCGCGATGAGAGCGTTCCGCCGGCGGCCGCCGTGACGATGTGGTCGGGGGCCTCCCAGTCGAGCTGCTCGACGATCTCGAATGCCGCTGTCTTTGCGCCCTCGGCGTAGAACGGGCGCAAGGTGATGTTGGCAAAGTCCATGCCGGTGTTCTCGGCGACTTCGCGGCAGCGGCGGTTGGCTTCGTCGTAGTTGCCCTCGACCTGGCAGACCTTCGCGCCGAGCGCCATACAGGCGCGGGCCTTGGTGTCCTCGAGGCGGTTCGGGTAGAAGACGTAGGCGTCCACGCCCGCCTTGGCGGCGAGCGAGGCCACGGCCGTGCCGACGTTGCCCGTGGAGACGCAGCCGATCTCGGTCTTGCCGCGCTCCAGCAGCCGCGCGACGGACATCGATACGACGCGGTCCTTGTAGGAGAGGCTCGGCCGCGAGGTGGAGTCGTCCTTGAGGTAGAGGTTTGAGAGGCCCAGCTCGGCCCCCAGCCGGTCGGCGTGGATCAGGGGGGTGTAGCCCGCATAGCGCCCGACGCGCGCTTGCGCGGAGGCGTCGACGATCGGCAGGAGCTCCTCGAAGTGCCAGATGTTCTGAGGACGCTCGGAGCTTCCGGTCTCCTTGAAGTGGCGGGCGGCCAGCTCGTAGTCGTAGACGACGTCGACGCCCTTGCCGCAGTCCGGACAGGCGAACACGGTCGACTCGAGCGGGTAGCTGTTCTCGCAGCGGTGGCAGACGAGACCCGTGGCGCACGAGCGTGTCCGCTTGCGAGAACCTCCAAGAGGACTCGATGGGGGGCTGGGGCTCATGCTGTTAGGAGAGACGATACGCCCGGCCACGGCATTTGTGTGTCGCTCTCGTGACCGAAGGCAATCCAAAGCTCCTCGGAGAGATGCGGGGCGAAGGGGCTGAGCAGCTGCACGAGCAGGACGAGCGCGCTCCTCAGCGCGTCTCTGTCGGCCTGGCTCAGCTCTCCTTGGCGCGCTATGACGCGTTTCTCAAAGTCCTTGATGCGGTCGAACAGGCGCATAACGTTGCGCACTGCGCTGTGCATCTCGAGCTGCTCCATCTCCTCGGTGATCTTTCCGGCGGCGGTCTCGCACCACGTCGAGAGTTTCAGCCTGAGATGCTCGGTTGTGTCCTTGACCGGCTCACCGTCAGCTCCTCGCGCCAGCGGATCGGCGCCGGCGAGGTGGGCCTGTGAGTACTCCCATACCTGCGTCAGGAACCTGTGCGCGCGCAGCACCGCCGAGTCGCTCCAGTTGAGCGTCTTCTGCGGACGTGCGGCATACAGGACCGCGAGCCTCACAGTGTCCGCGCCGTAGCGCTCGACGAGCGCGTCTGGATCGACGACATTGCCGAGGTGCTTTGACATCTTGCGCCCCTCGCTTATGACCATCTCGTGAAAGAGGCAGCCTGCAAAAGGCTCTCCGTCGCTGAGGAACGCGAGCGGACCGATGTCGCGCAACGCCTTGGTGACGATCCGCTGGTCGAATACGAAGTTGCCACTGTCCGAGCCCGCCACGACGCGCTCGGAGGGCAGCCAATGGCGCAGATCCGCAAGGGCGAGGATGTCCTCGAGCGTCTCGCTGCGCGACTCTGGCGGCACGCAGACGGGAACCCACAGCCATAGCGCGTCGAAGTGGCAGTCGAGTGTGTCCGTCTCCCGCTCGGCCGGACCGCCGCAGACCGGGCATGTCGTCTTCACGAAATCGTCGATCTCGGCAAGCGGATTTCCGGTCCCGGTCGGCGTGATGTCGAGCGGCAGCAGCACGGGGAGCTGCTCCTTTCCCAGTGGCACGGCACCATGAGTCTCGCAGTAGACGATCGGGATCGGCGTGCCCCACGAGCGCTGTCTGGAGATCGAGAAGTCCTCCGCCTTGTAACGCACGGCCTCGCGGGGCGGGGAGGTCTCGCCGGCGGCACCTGCGCCGTTCACGAGCGAACCGCCGAGCCTGTCGCCGATGCGCTCGGCAAGGATCTCGTCCGTGCGGTCGGCGTCGGGGATACCGAATACGGCCGTCGCGCCGAAGCGGCCGTCGACGCCAGGTGAGATCAGCACTGGTAAGGACCCGTTGCCAGCCGGCGAGGACAACGAGCGGTGAGTGTCTATCAGCCCGATCGCGCTGGCGTCCCGCGAGCTGCGCTGCAGGCCACTGGAGCGCAGCTCCTCGAGCTGCTCGCGCACCGGCGGGTCAGATGTCCAGGCGTCGATCTCAGGGTGCTTGGGCGAGATCAGCACGAAGCGCGCCTGGGCGAGCGCCCCTGCGTGGGGTGTGAACACCGTGAGCTGCTCGCCGCCGTCACCGCGCAGCTCGACCTCGACGCCGTCGACGCGGCCAAGCACGAAGCGCTGGCTGGCGAGCGCGACCTCATCCCATTTGCTGGCCGATATCTGATCGGTCGCCGCGAGCTCGTCGAGGCGGCGGTCGTTCTCCGGCACGTACTCGCTGATCCGCAGGTACCACGTTGGGCGCTCGATCAGTCGCACGGGGTTGTGGCAGCGCCAGCAGCGGCCGTCCTCGACCTGGATCGTGGCGAGCGTTGTCTGGCACGTGTCGCACCAGTCGACGCTGCCTGTACCGCGGTACAGGAGTCCGGCCTGCAGCAGCTCCAAGAACAGCCACTGCGACCAGCGATACATGATGGGGTCGGAGCTCATGAACGTCCGCTCCCAGTCGAATGAGAAACCGAGCCGCTGCAACTGCCCTGTCATGTGCCCGGCGCAGCTCGCGACCCACTCGCTCGGCGGGATGCCGCGGTCGATCGCGCCGAGCTCGGCCGGCAGGCCGAACGCGTCGAATCCGAACGCGAACAGCACCTTGTTCCCGCGCGCACGCTGGAAGCGCGCGTAGGCGTCTCCGATCGAGTAGCTGCGCACGTGGCCGATGTGCACGTTGCCTGACGTGAACGGTGCCGAGGGCTTGATGTATAGATGCTGGCGATCGTCGCCCACGGGTGGCGTGCGCCAGGCGTCCCGCGCGCGCCAGGCAGCCTGCCGGCGAGCCTCGATTGCCCGTGGGTCATAGCGCTTGGAGGTCTGCTCGCTCATCTCAATCGAGCATATCCAAGGGCAGAAGGACCGAGACCTCGCTCATCTTCAGTCATCGCACTAGCGGATCGTCTTCTGAGACGGGCCGTTGCTATGCTCAAACTCACTTGGCCTTAGTCTGCAACAAGCTCTTTTTGGCGTCTTGCAGGTCTCTCATGGCCCCGCCCTGCGCGGGGCCTTTGCGTCCGCCCCGACTGTAAGGATTACGTGATGGAAGTAGAGATCGGACGCGGGAAGAAGGCACGCCAGGCGTATGGATTCGACGACATCGCGATCGTCCCCTCCCGCCGCACACGCGACCCTGACGACATCGACCTGTCCTGGAAGCTCGGGCCCTACCAATTCGAGCTGCCGTTGATGGCGGCGGCGATGGACGGCGTGGTTTCACCGCGGACGGCTGGGATCATCGGCGGCCTGGGCGGACTGGCGGTGCTCAACCTGGAGGGCATCTTCACTCGCTACGAGGATGCCGAGGAGCAACTCGAGCGGATTGCCAGCCTGCCGAAGGAGCAGGCTACCCGCGAGATGCAGGAGATCTACTCAGAGTCAGTCAAGCCTGAGCTGATCGCTCAGCGGATAAGGGAGATCAAGGACCAGAAGGTCGTCGTCGCCGCGTCGTTGACCCCGCAGCGAGTTTTGAAGTATCACGAGCTTGCGCTCGAGGCTGGCTTGGACGTGCTCGTGATCCAGGGAACGGTCGTCTCGGGAGAGCACGTCTCGACAGTGTCTGAGCCGTTGAACCTGAAGGAGTTCATACCGACGCTCGAGGTGCCGGTGGTCGTCGGTGGCTGTGCCTCCTACCCTACGGGACTGCACCTGATGCGGACCGGTGCCGCTGGGGTGCTTGTCGGCGTGGGGCCCGGGGCGGCGTGTACGACGCGCGGCGTACTCGGCATCGGCGTACCTCAGGCGACGGCGATCGCAGATGTCGCACACGCCCGGTCCACGCACATGCTGGAGACCGGGGAGTACTGCCAGGTGATCGCTGACGGCGGGATGCGCAATGGCGGCGATGTGTCGAAGGCGATTGCGCTTGGTGCCGACGCCGTGATGATCGGCTCCCCCTTGGCGCGCGCCTACGAGGCGCCAGGGCGCGGATTTCACTGGGGGATGGCTACGTTTCACCCCACCTTGCCGCGTGGGGCGCGGGTGGCCACATCGCAGAACGGCACGCTCGAGGAGATCCTCGTAGGTCCCGCGCGCGAGAACGACGGCACGTTCAACCTGTTCGGGGGGCTGCGCACCTCGATGGCGACCTGTGGGCACAAGGATCTGGCCGAGTTCAACCGCGCCGAGGTCGTGATCGCACCAGCACTGCAAACCGAGGGCAAGGCATTGCAACGCGATCAGGGGGTGGGCATGGGCGCCACCAACGGGAAGGCTGCCGCCGTCCTGGTCAATGACTGAACAGGTAGCCGTGGCGCCCGCCGCAGAGCAGCGGGGCGCGCCCATAATGGCCAGTGAAGAGGTGGTTGTCCTCGACTATGGGGGGCAATACAGTCAGTTGATCGCGAGAAGGGTGCGCGATTGCGGGGTGTTCTCCGAGCTGCTCCCGAGCCACACGCCCCTGGAGGAGATCGAGAAGCGAAAGCCGCGGGGGATCATTTTGTCGGGGGGCCCCGCCTCGGTGTATGCCGAGGGCGCCCCGCGACTGGAGCGCGGGCTGCTGGAGCTGGGGGTGCCGGTGATGGGCATCTGCTACGGGATGCAGCTGCTCGTCCATGAGCTCGGCGGAAAGGTGGAGGAGGCCGAGGTGGGGGAGTTCGGCCGCTCGAATCTGACGGTGACTGAGCCGGGGGTGCTGCTGAAGGGGATGCCGCACGAGCAGACCTGCTGGATGAGTCACCGGGACACCGTGATAGATCCGCCACCCGGGTTTACCGCCCTTGCCTCTTCGAGCTCCTCACCGGTGGCGGCGGTGGAGGACGCGGAGCGAGGCGTGTTCGGGATTCAGTTCCATCCCGAGGTCGTGCATACGCCTTATGGCCAGGAGATCTTGACGAGGTTCCTGACGGAGGTATGCGGCTGCGAGCAAAATTGGTCGGCTGCCGGGATCGTGGATGACCAGATCGAGCGGATACGGCGGCAGGTGGGTGGGGGGAAGGTGATTTGCGGGCTCTCGGGAGGGGTGGATTCCTCTGTAGCGGCGCTGCTAGTGCATCGCGCGGTGGGAGATCAGCTGACCTGTGTCTTTGTGGACCACGGACTGATGCGCAAGGACGAGGGCGAGCAGGTGGTGAGCGCATTCAGGGATACGTTCAAGGTGCCGCTCGTGGCGGTTGACGCGGAGCGGAGGTTCTTGGAGAAGCTGACGGGCGTGACCGAGCCGGAGGCCAAGAGGAAGGCGATCGGCGCTGAGTTCATCAGGGTGTTTGAGGAGGAGGCGTTAAAGCTCGCCGGTGCTGATGGGGAGGGGGCTCGCTTCCTCGTCCAGGGCACGCTGTATTCCGACGTGATCGAGTCCGGTGGCGGTACCGGCGCGGCAACGATCAAGTCCCATCACAACGTCGGCGGCTTGCCTGAGGACCTGAAATTCGAGCTCGTCGAGCCGTTGCGTGCGCTGTTCAAGGACGAGGTGCGCGCCGTCGGAGCCGAGCTCGGTCTGCCTGAGCGCCTGGTTTGGCGCCAGCCGTTCCCCGGCCCCGGGCTGGCGATCCGCGTCGTCGGCGGCGAAGCGACCAAAGAGCGCTTGAACGTGCTGCGCGAGGCCGATCACATCCTCCAGGAGGAGATCCGCAAGGCTGGGCTGTACCGAGAGCTGTGGCAGTCGTTCTGCGTACTGCCCGATGTGCGCACTGTGGGTGTGCAAGGAGACGAGCGCACGTATGGCTACGTGGTGGTCTTGCGCGCGGTGACGAGCGATGATGCGATGACGGCCGACTGGGCGAGGCTACCGTACGACTTGCTGGAGACGATCGCGTCGAGAATGATCAACGAGTTGCGCGAGGTCAACCGGGTGGTGCTTGACATAACCAGCAAGCCTCCAGGCACGATCGAGTGGGAGTAACCCGACAGACCCAGTCTCATGGCCTGGGCGTGTGCTTACGGCTCAGCCCCACTTCGCCTATGATGTCGCCTGCGCCGCGCGCTACTGCGTGGCCTTTTTTACGTGATGACACCGTCCACTTCAACACCCTCGGCAAAGACCTACGTAGCCAAGCCAACCGACCGCGAGCGCAACTGGCTTGTGGTCGACGCCAACGGCAAGACGCTTGGACGCCTAGCGACCCAGATCGCCGATGTGCTGCGGGGTAAGCGCAAGCCCGAGTACACCCCGCACATCGATACCGGCGATTTCGTCGTGGTAATCAACGCGGAGAAGATCGCCGTGAGCGGGAACAAGCGCAAAGACAAGCGCTACTACCGCCATTCCGGCTACCCCGGCGGGCTGCGTTCGAGGACGTTTGAGGAAATGCTGGCCCGCAGGCCGGAGGAGATTCTCAGGCTGGCCGTGAAGGGGATGATGCCTCGTAATCGCCTGGCGCGTAAACAGATCACGAAGCTCAAGATCTACGCTGGCCCAGAGCATCCGCACATCGCCCAGAAACCGCAAACTTTGGAGATCGAGGCTTGATGGCCGACGACCAGGACAAGCCCGAGACCCCCGCCGAGACCCCGCCCGTAGAGGAGCTCCAGGCGCCGGTCACCGATGGGCACGCCGTCCCGACCGAGGACGCGACCGAGATCGCGGGATCCGCCGAGGACGCACCGCTGGAGGCGCTGCAGGAGGCTCAGCACGCCGAGACCGAGTCGCCGAGCGAGACAGCGGAGCCGTTCGAGCCGATCGCCGGGCACGCCGTCCCGACTGAGGAGGCGACGGAGATCGCGGGCTCGGCCGAGGATGCGCCGCTGGAGGCAGCGCAGGAGCACGCCGAGGCGGAGGCCGTCGCCGAGGCTGAGGCCGAGCTGGAGGAGGAGTCCGAGGAGGAGCCCGCCCCGCGGGTGAAGCCGGCTGTGCCGGGAGCGCATCTCGAGGTGGACATCGTCCCGGAGGGCGTCGATCCATTGGGGCGCAGCGAGGCTTATGAGGACCCGTATGCGATCGAGAGCGAGGAGCTTGAGCAGGCGGAAGATGTACAGGAGGAGCCGGAGGAGATCTTGAGCAAGCCGATCGCCACTGCCGCAATCGATTTGGCCTCGGGCGCGCGGTACCGGGCGACGGGTAAGCGCAAGACGGCAGTTGCGCGGGTAACGCTGCGACCGGGGAGTGGCTCCTATCTCGTGAACGGGCGCACGCTGGAGGAGTATTTTCCGCGTGTGACCCAGCAACGAAACATCCGCCAGCCGCTGGAGACGGTGGGGTATCAGGAGCGGATGGACGTGGTTGCCAGGCTGCATGGCAGCGGTATCTCCGCCCAGGCTGGGGCGCTGCGCCACGGGGTCTCGCGCGCGCTGCTGGAGGCCGACCCGAACCTGCGCGGTGAGCTCAAGCGCAGGGGCTTTCTCACGCGCGACTCGCGCGCGAAGGAGCGCAAGAAGGCCGGGTTGAAGAAGGCGCGTAAGCGTCCGCAGTTCTCCAAGCGCTAGCAGCCGAGCGATAGGTGACTTACCCACCCAAATGACCCGCAAGCTGTTCGGGACCGATGGTGTGAGGGGAGTTGCCGGCGAGCTGCTCACGGCCGAGCTGGCGCTCGGGCTGGCGCGGGCTGCGACTGCAAAGACGGGCAAGGAGCGTCCTCAGGTGCTGATCGTGCGCGATACGCGCGAGTCGGGCGAGATGCTGCAGGCGGCCGTTGCGGCCGGCGTTAGCGCCGCTGGAGGGGATGCGTTACTGGGCGGCGTGTTGCCGACGCCGGCCGCGCCGCTCTTGATCGGTCGCTATGGCTTCGACCTGGCGGTGGTGCTATCGGCGTCGCACAACTCCTTCCAGGACAACGGGATCAAGTTCTTTGCTGGGGACGGGTACAAGCTGTCGGATGAGAGTGAGCTTCAGATCGAGCGGGAGCTGGAACGCACAGGCGCTGATCTCGCAGGCGCGGGCGCTGCCCGGCCGCAGTCTCCTCCCACTATCGGGCACGTCCGCGAGCTGAGGGGCGCGGGCGAGGACTACCTGCGTGAGTTGCACGTGCGCTTCGCAGCACTCGACCTGGGCGGGCTGGATGTATTGCTGGACTGTGCGCACGGCGCTACCTATGGCGTGGCACCGGAGATCTTCCGGAGGCTAGGCGCGAAGGTGAGCGTGATCGCGGATGAGCCGGACGGGCGCAATATCAACGCCGGCTGCGGCTCGACGCACATCGAGCAACTAGGCGAGCATGTCCGCGCGGGAGGGCATGCGGTGGGATTTGCGTTCGACGGCGACGGGGACCGTGTACTGGCAGTGGACCGGATGGGAACGGTCGTGGACGGCGATGAGCTGATGGCGCTGGCGGCGTTGCACCTGCGCCAGTTGGAGCGTCTGAACGGTGGCGGGGTAGTGGTGACCGTGATGACCAACTATGGCTTCCACGCCGCCATGAAGCGGGCGGGCGTGGCGGTGGCGATTACGCAGGTCGGCGACCGGTATGTGCTGGAGGAGCTCCGCGCCCGTGGCTGGATGCTGGGCGGTGAGCAGTCCGGCCACATCATCGACATGAGCTTCAATCGCACGGGGGACGGGATCGCTGGCGCGCTGCTCACCTTGGAGGCACTGGCCGGTCGCGACCTGTCAGAGCGCGACGCGATGGAAAAGCTACCTCAGCGGCTGGTGAACGTGCACGTGCGCGAGCGCGGGGCCTTGGACACAGCACAGGGCGTCAGCGAAGCCGTCAGTGCCGCGGGAGAGGCGTTGGAGGGGCGTGGGCGCGTGCTCGTACGCCCGAGCGGCACTGAGCCACTGGTGAGGGTGATGGTCGAGGCACCCACCGACGCTGAGGCCGATGAGGTCTGCGCGCGGCTGGTCGCACTGGTGCAGTCCGAGTTGGGCTGAACCTCGCTGGTATCTTCGATGCGGTGTGCGGCATCGTTGGCTACGTCGGCAAGCGGGAGGGTGGGCAACCGGCCCAAAAGCTGCTGCTCGACGGGCTGAAGAAGCTCGAGTACCGGGGGTATGACTCCGCGGGCATCTCGGTTATCGGTGAGGACCGGATCGATACGGTGCGGGCCGTAGGCAATCTCGACGCGTTGCAGGCGAAGCTCGACGGCTTAGTCTCGGCTGAGGAGCAAAGATTCGGATCCCGCCCACCCGTAGCAGTCGCGGTGCGTGCTGCCACAACCGGTATCGGCCACACCCGCTGGGCGACGCACGGGCGGGTGACGGAGGAGAACGCCCACCCGCACTACGACTCAGCCGACCGCTTTCACGTGGTGGTGAACGGGATCGTCGAGAACTACATGACGCTGAAGGAGCGTTTGCTCGCCGCCGGGAGCGTGTTCACCTCCGAGACCGACGCCGAGGTGATCGCGCATCTGATCGCCGAGCACTATGACGGCGACCTGGCCGGTGCGGTGCGGGCTGCTTATGCCGAACTGGAGGGCCACTACGCGTTCGTCGCGATGTGCCTGGAGGAGCCCGAGACACTGGTGGGAGCGCGGCGGGAGTGCCCGTTGATCGTCGGTAGGGGCGAGGGCGAGCAGTTTGTGGCCTCCGCGGTGCCCGCCTTCTTGGCTCAGACGCGCGAGGTCCAGTATCTGGACAACGGCGAGATCGTCGTGTTGACACCCGACGGCGTAACGATCACGACGCCCGGGGGCGATCGGGTGGAGCGTGCGGTGGAGACGGTCGACTGGGACGAGGACACCGCCGAGAAGGGCGGGTATGAGACGTTCATGCTGAAGGAGATCCACGAACAGGCGGACGCCGTGGCCGAGACGATCGCCGATCGCACCGCGCGCGGCAGCGGCGTCGATCTGGGCGAGCAGGGCGTTTTGGACGAGGCGATCTTGAAGGACGTGAAGCGCATCGTGGTGGTGGCCTGCGGCACCTCCTACCACGCGGGCTTGATCGGGCGCTACGCGATCGAGGAGTGGGCGCGCGTGCCGGTGGAGGTGGACGTCGCCTCGGAGTACCGCTATCGCAACCCCGTGGTTGGGCCCGGAGATCTCGTGATCGGGATATCCCAATCGGGCGAGACAGCCGACACGCTGGCGGCGATGCGCAAGGCGAAGGAGCGGGGTGCGGCGGTGCTGGCGATCACGAACGTGATGGGCTCGCAGGTGACACGCGACGCCGACGGCGTGCTGTTCACCCGCGCGGGCCTGGAGATCGGGGTGGCGGCGACGAAGACGTTCCTTTGCCAGGTGGCGGTCGTTTACCTGCTCGCGCTGCGCTTGGCCGAGCTGCGGGGCACGCTCGAGCCTCCGCGTATCGAAGAGCTCGTGGGCGAGGTCAAGCGCTTGCCGCACAGCATCGAGCAGGTTCTGGCAGGCACGGGCGAGCAGGTCGCGCGCGTCGCCGACGCGTATTGGCAGAGCGAGTTCTTCCTCTACATCGGTCGCCACGTCGGCCTGCCCGTCGCGCTGGAGGGGGCTTTGAAGCTGAAGGAGATCTCCTACATCGCCACCGACGCATACCCCGCGGGCGAGATGAAGCACGGCCCGATCGCGCTGCTGGACGAGTCCACGCCGGTGGTGTGTGTGGCGACCGATTCGCCGGTGTTGGAGAAGATGGCATCGAACATGCAGGAGGTGCGCGCACGTGGCGCACACGTGGTCGCGGTCACGACGGCAGGCAACGAGCAGATCGCCAAGCACGCCGACTCCGTGATAACCGTGCCCGGCGTGGACTGGATGCTGCAGCCGATCCTCGCGGTGATCCCGCTGCAGCTGCTCGCCTATGAGATCGCGCGCAAGCGGGGATTGAACGTCGACCAGCCGCGCAATCTGGCGAAGACCGTCACGGTGGAGTAGCCAGCGGCCCGCTGGCGCGGCGCTGGCCGATCGGCGAGCGCATCTTATCGCCGATCGGTGGCGTTCTCGGTCGCTTGTGTGCCAAGCACACGTCGCGGGGTGGGTGGGCCTTTTGGATCCTGGCCTGGCTTGGCCATTGGACCGCTGGGGTTACGACCGAGGTGCGCAGGGACCATCTAGCATCGCGGTCGTGGACTGCATTCCAGACTGGCTGACTCCCCTGCTCGACGCCGGGCAGATGCGCGCGGTGGATCGCTGGGCGATCGAGGAGCGGGGTGTGAGTGCGCTCGACTTGATGGAGCGTGCCGGGGCGGGGGTGGCGCGGGCGGTCGAGCGAGTGGCCCCGGAGGGCTCCGTGGCGGTGGTGTGCGGGAAGGGGAACAACGGCGGCGATGGCCTCGTGGTGGCGCGCCTGCTGCGCGAGGCGGACCGGCAGGTGACGGTGGTGTGCATAGCCCCGCCGGAGGACTTCACTGGGGACGCGCGCGTGAATCTGGCGCGGCTTGGAGGCGAGGCACCTCTGGAACTGGCTGAAGATAGGCAAAGAGCTGTGCAGGCGCTCACGAGGGCCACGGTGGTGGTGGACGCGTTGCTGGGCACTGGTTTCCAGGGTGAACCTCGCGGCGCGGCCGGGGAGGCCATCGAGGCTGTGAACGCTGCTAAAGCGACGGTCGTGAGCATCGATGTCCCAAGCGGCGTGGATGCCTCCACTGGTGTCGTGGCGGCTGCCGCGGTGCGAGCAGCGGTTACCGTGACCTTCCATGCGGGAAAGCCGGGTTTGTGGATCGATCCGGGCAAGGCTTATGCGGGCGTTCTCGAGACGATCGACATTGGGATCCCACGCGGCGCACCTGCTGCCACAACGATTGGTCTGATCGAGCCCTCAGTACTCGATGAGTTGCCGCGGAGGGCGGCATCCTCGACGAAGTTCTCGAGCGGTCAAGTGCTCGTCGTGGGCGGCTCGCTTGGACTAACAGGTGCGCCGCGGATGACTGCGCAGGCAGCGATGCGCGCCGGGGCCGGATATGTGACCGCGTTCGTACCTGCCTCTGTGCAAGCGGTCCTTGCGACCGGGGGCCCGCCGGAGCTGATGACGCGCGGGCTGCCCGATGAGGACGGTGAACTGGCGGCGGACGGGGTTGGGAGCGTGCTCGAGGCCAGCGGACGGGGCGGTGCGCTGGCGTTGGGGCCAGGGCTCGGACGGAGCGACGGCGCCTTTGCGTTCGCTCGCGCGCTCGCGCGCAAGGCGGGCATCGCAATCGTCCTGGATGCCGACGGATTAAACGCGCACGCGGGACGCCTCTCCGATATAGCTGATAGAGGGGATGCTCCAACAGTGCTGACTCCGCACGCGGGCGAGCTGGGGCGGTTGCTGGAGATGGGCAGCGAGGAGGTTGAGCGCGAACGTCTCCGCCACGTCCGTATGGCGGCCGGGCTGGCGCGGGCGGTGGTCGTGCTGAAGGGCGACGACACGCTGATCGCTGCACCCTCTGGTGCAGTGGCCGTCAGCCCGGGGGGCACTCCCGCGCTGGCCACTGCGGGAACCGGAGATGTTCTGACAGGGGTGATCGCCGCGCTGCTCGCTGTCGGCCTCGAGCCCTTCACCGCCGCGACTGCGGGCGTGTGGCTGCACGCCGAGGCCGGCCGGGAGGCGGCGCGCAGGCAGGGAGCGAATGAGGGCGTCGTTGCCTCTGATGTGATCGCGGCGTTGCCCGCCGTGCGAGGAGGTGGGAGATGACCGTGCACCGCGCGCTCGCGCGCGTGAACGTGGCCGCGATCGAGCGCAACTGCGCCCGGTTGCGCGGCAAGCTGCGCGGCGGCACGGAGTTGTGCGTCGTGGTGAAGGCTGACGGATACGGCCACGGCGCGGTGCAGAGCGCGCGCGCGGCGCTTGCGGGCGGCGCGAGCTGGCTTGCCGTTGCCTGCGCCCAGGAGGCGCGCGAGCTGCGCGACGCCGGCGTGCGCGGGGTGCGCGTGCTGGTGATGGGCGCCCTCAGCCCGGCGGAGTGCAAGGAAGCGCTCGCGGCAGACGCGGATGTGGTTGTGTGGCATGAGCGGGACGTCGAAGCGGTCGCCGCCGCCGGGGGCGGGCGCGTGCATGTAAAGCTCGACTCCGGCATGGGGCGGCTCGGCACGCGCGACGCAGCCGAGGCCGCTCGCGTGGTGGCGTTCGTGCGCTACACAGCGGGCGTCGAGCTCGCGGGACTGATGACGCACTTCGCCACCGCCGACGATCCCGACGACGACGGGTTCTTCGTCCGCCAGCTCGCGGTCTTCGCGGACTGGGCGCACGAGATCAAGCTCGAACATCCGGAGATCCTCGTGCACGCGGCGAACAGTGCCGCTGTGCTGCGTGAGGAGCGCGCGCATTTCGATATGGCGCGCTGCGGGATCGCCGTCTACGGCATGGATCCCTTCGGCGAGGACCCCTACCGGCGTGAGCTGGAGCCCGCGCTCGAGCTGAGCTCCTACGTGGCTGAGGTCAAGGGACTCGCCGCGGGCGAGAGTGCAGGGTATGGGCGGCGGTTCGTAGCTGAACGCGATACATGGCTTGCGGTGCTTCCGGTTGGCTATGGCGACGGCTTCAGGCGCGGGCTTTCCAACAACGCGGAGGTGCTGATCGACGGCCGGCGCTACCCGCTGGTGGGGACGGTGAGCATGGACAACATCACAATCGACCTCGGCCCCGATCCGGCAGCCGAGGAGCTGCGCGGGGTGCAGGCGATCCTGATCGGCGTCCAAGGCCCAGAGCGCATCACCGCCGAGGTGCTGGCCGCTCGCCTGGGAACGATCAACTACGAGGTGACCTGCGCGCTTACGCCGCGCGTGCCACGGTCCTACCACCGCGACGGCGAGGCGGTATGAGTGATGGTCTGAATGTAGCCCGGGCCGCGCTCGAGGGCCGTCCTGCTTGGCTGGTGGGGGGCGCCGTGCGCGACCGTGTGCTGGGCCGGTCGCTGAAGGATCTCGATCTTGTGGTCGATGGCGATCCCGAGCAGGCCGCGCGCGCCCTCGCCCGAACGGCAGGAAGAGCAGCGTGTTTCGCGCTGTCTGAGGATTTCGGTGCCTGGCGTGTGGTGGCGCGCGATCGCACCTGGCAGGCAGACGTCGATCGTCTACGCGGCGGCTCATTGCAGGCAGACCTCGAGCTGCGCGACTTCACCGTGAACGCGATCGCCGAACCGATCGAAGGGGGTGCGCCGATCGATCCTCTCGGCGGGCTCGAGGACTTGAGGGCGCGTCGCTTGCGTATGGCTTCACCGGGCGCCTTTGCCGATGATCCCCTGAGGGTGCTGCGCCTGGTGCGGATGGCGGTCGAGCTGGAATTAGAACCCGAGGCGCAGACCAGCCTAGAGGCGAGCGCGCACGCAGGCAAATTACGGCACGTATCGGCCGAGCGGGTATTCATGGAGCTGCGCCGGATCCTCGCCGCGCAGCGTGCACGGCGCGGAATTGAACTGATGGGCGAACTGGGGGCGAGCGCTGAGGTGCTACCTGAGCTGCAGGCGCTCCACGGAGTGGAGCAGAATCGCTTCCACCACCTCGATGTCTATGGCCACACGCTCGAGGTACTTGATCGCACGATCGAGCTGACGACTGGCGCCGGCCCGGGCATCGCCGGGCTGGATGCCTGCATCAGACCCTACGGCGGCGAGGTTTCCGCGCTGCTGGCTGAGCCGCTGGCCGATGAGATGACACGCGGAGAGGCATTGCGCTGGGGCGCGCTGTTGCACGATGCCGCCAAGCCCCTGACCAGGGAGGTGCGTCCAGGGGACGGGCGTGTGACGTTCATCGGCCATGACGAGCGCGGAGCCGCGCTCGCGCGCGAGGTGCTCAGCAGACTGCGCACCAGCGAGCGGCTGCGTGCCCACGTCGCCGCGCTTGTGCGTAATCACCTGCGTCTCGGCTTTCTCGTCCACAAGCCCCAGCCCCTGTCGCGTCGCATTGTGTTCTCCTATCTGCGTGCCTGCTCTCCGGTGGAGGCCGATGTAACGCTGCTATCGATGGCAGACCGCCTTGCCACGCGCGGGGACAGCGCACAGAAGTCGATCGATGCGCACATGCTCGTGGCGCGAAGCATGCTCGAGGACGCTCTGCGCTGGCGGGCGGAGGGTCCGCCTGCGCAGCTGTGGCGCGGAGATGAGCTGGCTCGAGCCCTGGGCATCGATGAGGGGCCGCGGGTGGGGGAGCTGCTGGAGGAGCTCACCGAGGCGCAATACGCGGGAGAGCTCACCACTCGCGAGCAGGCACTCACGTTTCTACGCACACGCCAGGCAAGTGGTTAGGCTCTCTGCTGATGGTCGGTACCGATTGCATTTTCTGCAAGATCCTCACGGGCGAGATTCCCGCCACGATCGTCGGTGAAGACGAGCGCACGGTGACCTTCATGGACATCAACCCCGCCACGCGCGGTCACATGCTTGTGATTCCCCGCGCGCACACCGAGGATCTGTTGAGCGTGGGTCCGGAGGACCTACAAGCGGTCGCGCTCGCCTCGCAACGCCAGGCAGTCATCGCGAAGGAGCGGCTGGGGGCCGAAGGGGTCAATCTGGTCAACTCTTGTGGCGCCGTCGCCTGGCAGACGGTCTTCCATTTCCATATGCATGTGATCCCGCGCTACGCAGACGATCCGCTGCAGCTACCCTGGGTTCCCGCGCCTGGAGATCCGGGGGAGATCGCGGCCGCGGCGCAGGAACTCACGCGGAAATAGCGAACAGACCGCTACATCGTCTCCGTCGTTGTGTTGAATGACCACATGATCCGTGCATCAACAGCTGCTGTCCTCATGAGCCTCGCGCTCGTGCTGGTGCTGCCCGCTGGCTCACAGGCGACGCTTGCCGAAGTCGGTGTGATTCCCCCCACCGTCAAACCCGAAACGGTGCCGAGCTGCCCAGGCAGCCCTTGCCTGGCCGTCAGCCGCACGACGGGCTTCCAGGTGAAGGTGGCCACGGCTCACAACCCGTTGGGCACGCCACGCGCCGGCACGGTAGTGGCCTGGTCGATCATGCTGGGCAAGCCGAATGCGACCCAGATCAAGTTCTTCAACGCCAACGAGGGCGGCGTCTCTGAAGCCGGGATCGCGATTCTGCGTGCCCAGAAGAAACCGAACCTAACCTACAAGCTGATCGCGCAGAGCCCCCTCGTCAAGCTCGAACCGTACTTCGGGAAAACCGCTCAGTTTCCGCTGGAAACAACGATTCCGGTGAAGAAGGGCGACATCATTGCCCTGACGGTTCCCTCCTGGGCCCCGGCGCTGGCACTCGGCTTCGGCAACGACACCTCGTGGCGGGCAAGCCGTCCGAAGAAGCAGTGCACGAGCACCAGCGCCCAGACCGACCACACCTCGATCGGCAGCGCGGTCCAGTACTTCTGCCTGTATCTCACCGCGCGGCTGACCTACAGCGCAACGCTGATCTCCACGCCCTAGGACGCCGCTGAGCGGCGCGATGCTGTGTCCTCGGTCGCTCGTGTGCAAAGCACACTTCGCTCCCTGCGTCCTTGCCTCGCTTGCCCAGCAACGCCCTAGAGCATCGCTGGGCTGCACAGACTGGCCGAGGATTGGCTGCGTCCCCGGTCGCTCATCTACCGGTCGTTGACTGGACGGGATCGGCTGACCGGCCAGCACACTTCGCGGGTGGGCGGGCCCGTCCAATCCTTGACCTGCTTGCCCGGCGGGTGCTCTAGGGTGCGCCAGCGCCGCCAGTCGGGCTTGCTTTGGCTTCACCTTTGGTAGCGCTTTCTTCTTTGGCGCTACCGCCCGCTGAGGTGCCGCCTGCTTCGCCTTTGCTGCTTTCGCTTTCACCACTGGGGCTGCCGGCGCCCGAGGACGCTTCTCCACCTTCTTTTGTTTCTTCGCCCGATGAGCCTTCGCTCGATTTGCTGGCCGGGGTTGTCGATGTGGTCGATGTCGAAGTGCTCTGCACGGAGGCCTTTTCGGCGCTCGTGTCGCTCGGTGGGGTGATATCGGGTGTGCTCTTTGGCACTACATCGCTCACGCTGCTCCCGCCGCCGCAGGCGCCCAGGCCGATGGCACACAGCAGCACTAGGCTCGCTGCGAGTGCGACGCGGGCTGGCGAGGGGTGCGCTGGGAGGATGGGTGAAATCCTAATCAAGCGCGGTGCTTTCTCGGCGCCGGTGGCCCTCAACCAGCCGTCCTCGATGTGAGCGGCTCCATGCGACGGCCGCAGGTGGGGCAATCGTTCAGATCCTTTTGGGCGAGCTGGTCACACCAAGAGCAGAAGCGCATGTTCTCCACGGCCCATGGTAGCCGCGAGGCGGAGGGGGCGAGCGGCAGCAACATGCCAACTATTTCCAGCGGCTCGCCCGTCTCACGATCGAGGTAGATCTCCTGGGGCTCGGCCTCCATCACAATCTCCCGACCGCTCGAGGGGTTACGCAGCCGATAGCGCTGGCTCATGCTCACGGCGCGAACTCTAGCGAAGCGCCTGGCGGAGACGCCCACCCGTGCAGCCGCCTGCCCTTTGGATAGAGTTCCGCCGCCAATGCCCTCTTTTCCCACCTCCAGCAGCCTGCGTAATCTCGGCCTTCTCGCCGGAGCGGGTGCCCTGTTGTTTGGCGCGAGTGGCTGCGCGGTCAAGCGCGAGGACAATGCCAACCTGATCCTCGGCAAGCAGCAGTTCGTCGCCAAGTGCGGCTCCTGTCACACGCTCGCGCGAGCAGGCACCAAAGGCATCGTGGGGCCAAACCTCGACGAAGCCTTCCGCCAGAGCCTCGCCGAAGGTCTCAAGCGCAGCACGATCGAAGGTGTCGTGAGCGGCCAAGTGCTCAACCCCAATCGCGAAGGCGTGATGCCAAAAGGGCTGGCAGGTGGGACGACGCTGAGCAACATCGCCGCCTACGTGGCGCAGTCGGCCGACCGTCCCGGCCAGGACACCGGCCTGCTGGCCAGCGCGGTGGAAGCCCCCGGAGCTGGCAAGCCGGCCGTCGAGCAGGCGGGCAAGCTCCAGATACCCGCAAGCCCCAGCGGGCAACTCGCCTACTCGACCGGCAAGGCGATCGCAAAACCCGGACCGGTCACCGTCGAAATGCCGAACTCCTCGGGTGTCTCGCACAACATCGCGATCGAAGAAGGCGCGCACGGTGCGAGTCCCGGCGGAGCGGTACTCGGTGCGAGCTCGTTCATCACTAAGGGCTCAACCACAGTGAAAGTCAGCCTGAAGCCGGGGATCTACACGTTCTTCTGCCAGGCCCCCGGCCACCGCGCAGCGGGCATGTACGGAACGCTGACAGTCAAATAAGCGCGCGCAGAATCAGAACCAGCACGACGATTACGGCGATCACGGCGAACGCGTAGAGCAGGAAGCGGAAGGCCTCATCCTCGGAGCGCAGGGGGTTGAGCACGGCGGGCCGAGCCCGGTCTAGAGGATGTAGACCGTGGTGTATACGACGAGCCACATGATGTCGACAAAGTGCCAGTAGATCCCCGGCACCTCGACCCCGCGGTGCTCCTCGGGCGTGTAATGCCCGCGGAAGGCACGGATGGTCACGATCAGCAGCAGCACCAAGCCGATGAACACGTGGGCGCCATGCAGCCCGGTGAGCGAGTAGAAGATCGTCTGCTGGGCGTGATCCTGAGGGGCGAAACCGATGTTCGCGTACTCGTTGATCTGGATGAACAGGAATGTGCAGCCGAGCAGGAAGGTGGTGAGGATACCCGCCTTCAGCCCGAAGCGATTACCTTGCTTGATTGCAGTCTGGGCCCAGTGAAGCGTGAACGAGGAGGACATCAGGATTGCGGTGTTGACGCCCGCGACCTCCACCGGCAGGGTGGTTCCCGGGGCCGGCCACGGCTGACCTTGGGCGATGCGGATGAAGAAGTAAGCCGTGAAGAACGCTCCGAACACCATCACCTCGGAGATGATGAAAAGCAGCATCCCCAGCAGCTGCGGCTCGACGCGCGAGCTATTGTGCGCAGCCGGAGGGCCGTGGTCCTCGCCGTGAACGGCCGCGTGAGCGATACTGGCTGCCTCCATCTCCTCTGCTCACCTCACCCCGGCCGGGGCCGCGGTCGCATCGGCCTGAAGATCGACAACGACGTGCTCGACCTTTGCCGAAGTGGCATGGCGTACGCGCTCGATCAGGTTAGAGCGCATCCAGCCGGAGCGTTCGCCGGGAAGCGTTGAAATCACCACATCGTCGACCCTGAACAGCTCCAAAGCATTGATGGCGGCAGTGTAGGGGTCGGGATCGCCGATCATGCCCGAGCCGATCAGCCCGGCTGCTTTCAGCCGCGCGAGCATCGCCTGAAGGCGCGTGCGCGCCTCGGCAGGCGCTGAGCCGCCGCCGTCCTGCAGCGGGATCACAGCGATGAAGACATGCCGAGGAAGCCCTTCGGGCTGTGTGCCCTCGTTTGCGGTCTTCTTTGCGAGGTGCTCGATCAGCTCCTCGCCACTCGCCGTTTTGCTGGCCACGACGAGCGTGACGCCGAAGGGCAGGCCCTCCTGCTCGAGGTCAGTCACGACGTGCTCCACCGGCAGCCCCGAGGCGTTGTGAATGCGCTCGATCAAATCCCTGCGCAGCCATCCTGACTGGGTGGCCGGATGGGTGGAGAGGATGATCTCCGTAGGCCGCCGCTCGGCGATCGCGTCCATCGTGGCCGAGAATGGGTCTGGATCGCCAACTTCGCCGGTGGCCTCGATCCCCTCGCCGGCCACTAGCGAGATCGCCAGGTCGACCCGCACCTGGGCCGATTCGCGCACGGCCTCGTCGTAGATGACCAAGCCGACCGAAGGCTTGCTCTGAGGAACGACTAGGCGGAAGCGCACATCGCCGCCGGCAGCGCGCGCACGGACCGTGTCGAGCAGCTTCTTGCCTCCGAGGGTCCGGTTGGCAACCACCAGTATTTCCTTCATCGGTCGTGTGTCCTTTTCATTCGCTGGTGGCTGGGACGGTGCCGGCACCGGCTCCCGCCGTGGCAGTTGCTCCAGCTGTGGCAGGGGTTGGAGCGAGGATGCCGTGCACTGCCCCGGGCACTCCGTACTCGTACGGGCCGCCGACGATCGTCGGAATCCTGTCGAAGTTGAAGATCGGCGGGGGCGAGGATACCTGCCACTCGAGTGTCAGGCCTCGCCACGGATTGCCGGGCGCGCGGGCTCCGCCGCGCCAGCTCGTGACCATGTTGTACACGAACACCAGCGTGCTCAAGCCGAGGCCAAAGCTGGCAATCGAGATGAACAGGTTCAGGTCGGCAAACTTGGCAGCGTAGTCAGCGACGCGGCGAGGCATGCCCTGCAGGCCGAGGACGTGCATCGGGCCGAAGGTCAGGTTGAAGAAGATAAACGTGGTCCAGAAGTGCCACTTGCCCAAGCGCTCGTCGTACATGCGCCCGGTCATCTTCGGGAACCAGTAGTAGACGCCCGCGAAGATTGTCATCAGCGACCCGCCAAACAGCACGTAGTGGATGTGGGCCACGATGAAGTAGGTGGCGCTCACGTGGATGTCGAATGGGATCATGGCAAGCATCACGCCGCTGATCCCGCCGAGGGTGAACGTCGTCAAAAAGCCGAGCGCGAAGAGCATCGGGGTGTCCAGATGCAGCACTCCCCGCCACAGTGTCGCCAGCCACGAGAAGATCTTGATGCCCGTCGGCACCGCGATGATCGCCGTGGTGATAGCCATCGGAATACGGATCCAGGCGGCCATCCCTGAGGTAAACATGTGGTGGGCCCATACCGTGAAGCCGAGCACGACGATCGCCAGCAGTGAGAAGGCCATCATCCGGTAGCCGAAGATCGGCTTACGGGACTTAACAGCGATCACCTCGCTGACGATCCCGAAGCCGGGGAGCATCATGATGTATACGGCCGGATGGGAATAGAACCAGAAGACGTGTTGGTACATCAGCACGTCGCCGCCGTGGTTCGCGTTGAAGAAGTTGAAGCCGAGGGCGCGGTCGAGCAGCACGAAGAACTGCGAGGCGGCGATGAACGGTGTGGCGATAACGACCAGCAGCGATGTTGCAAAGTTCGCCCAGACCAGCAGCGGCATCCGGAAGAAGCTCATCCCAGGGGCGCGCATGGTGATGATGGTCACGAGGAAGTTCAGCGCGGTCATGATCGATGAGGCGCCCGCGAACTGGACGCCGAGCGAGAAGAACGTCTGTCCGATCGGTGCGTTGTCGGACAGCGGGGCATATGCGGTCCAGCCATCGGCAAAGGCGCCGCCCGGTGCGAAGAAGCTCGAGAGCATCATCACCCCGGCAACCGGCAGCAGCCAGTATGAGAGGGCGTTGAGCCGGGGGAAAGCCATGTCGGGCGCCCCGATCATCAAAGGCAGCACGAAGTTGGCTAGGCCCGCGAAGACGGGGATCACGAACAGGAAGATCAACAGCGACGCGTGGACCGAGAACAGGCCGTTGTAGGTATTCGCATCCACGAACTGCGCACCCGGCTGTGCCAGCTCGGCGCGCATCAGCAGGCCGATCAGGCCGCCCACGAGCAGGAAGAAGAAGGAGGTGACGGTGTACTGCACGCCGATGACCTTGTGGTCGGTGTTGACGCGGAAGTAATCCTTCCAGCTGTGTGCCCCGTGGCTCGAGTGGTCCTCGGGACGCGTGGGCCGTCCAATAGCCCAGTAAAACCAGTAGTCAAAGCCCCCGATCCCGACCAGGAAGAGCAGTGGCACGGCGATCAGCGAGACCGTCAAGATCGCTTCGCCGGAGAGGTAGTGGTGGAACGTGGAGTGGCCGGTACTCATGCGCACGAGCCAGGTCAACCCGGCGGCGAAGGCCACGCCGAGCGGCATCATCCAGCTGGCACGGTAGAAGCCCGGGGCGCGGAATTTAGCGGCCATCAGCGTGTGTCCTCAGAACCGGTCATCGACTGGCCCATTATCCCGTAGTCCCGCTACTCGCGCCGGCGCCGGGGGTGCTGCCCGAAGCGGTGCTCGCCTGGCTCTTCAGCCACGCCTGGAATTGGGCAGGCGGGACCACATGCACAGCGGATCGCATCGTTGAGTGCCCGAGCCCGCAGAGCAGATTGCAGACGACCGGATAGGTGCCCAGCCGGTCCGGTGTCGCCCGGTAGTGGGTCGTGATGCCGGGGACGACGTCATCCTGGAGGCGGAAGGCGGGGATCCAGAAGGCGTGGATGACGTCCTTGGAGCGCATGTTGAAGTAGACGGTGTCACCCATCGGGATGTAGAGCTGATCAGAGTTCAGGGGCTTACCGCCGGTCACTGACGATGGGTATTCATAGGACCAGATGAACTGCTGGCCGGTCACCCCAATCTGGATTTCCGGAACCCCGCCCGGCTTCTTCTCATTGTCGTTCAGGACGACAAAGGAGTAGGAGACGAGTCCGAGCAGGATCAGTGCCGGGATGGCGGTCCAGACCACCTCCAGGCGCGTGTTGCCGTGGATCGGAGGCCCGTCCTTGAGCTCCTCGCCGGGCTTCATGCGGAACTGCCAGGCGGAGTACAGGATGACCGTTACGACGAGTACGAAGATCGGCACAGAGGCGTCGATCAGAACGTGATAGAGCCTGTCGGTGTTGGTGGCCTGGGTGGAGGCTCCGACCGGGAACCAATGGATCGTGTACCCCAGCGCGATGCCGATGGCTGTAGCGATCAAGGCCGCCACGATCGTTAGGACGAGCGGGCGCTGCTTAGACATCGGCGGCGGTGGCTCCAGTGCGGGTTGGGACGTTTTCGGGGGCGAGCCTCTCCATCGCGATGCGTGATCCTATTGCCTTCGCCCGACCTCTTGACGCGTGGCTGCCACAGGACTACATTGAGCCAATCGTTGCAAGCGCCTGAAGCAGTCCTCCGGCGATAGATCGAGCGCGAAGGGAGTGGTCATGCAGGTCAGCGAAGGGATGAGTCCGACGATCCTCGCAGTGGGCCCCGCACACACTTTGCGGGCGGTCGCCCAGCTGATGTCCGCTCGGCACGTCGGCGCGGCCGTCGTGATGGACCCAGGCGGCAATGGTCCGGGGATCATCACCGAGCGCGACATCCTCTCTTCGCTTGGCTCCGGCCAGGACCCGGACGCGGAGCTCGTCGGCGACCACCTGACGCGCGATGTCGTCTATGCGGCGCCCGACTGGTCGCTGGAGGAGGCGGCAGTCGCGATGGTGCGCGGCGGCTTCCGTCATCTGATCGTCGTCGAGAGGGGGGAGACGGTGGGCATTCTCTCCGTTCGCGACATCGTGCGGTGTTGGACGCAGGACGGGGCAATCTGTCCGGTGCCGGTCAGTGCGGCCGTTTGACGTCCTGCGGGGTGCGAATACTCCAACACCTTTGATTGGGAGGGTCGAGGGGCCAGCCTGCGGCCGGCTGCGCCACTCTCTTAGGGACCGGGGACGGAGCGATCTGTCCCGTTCCGGCCAGCGCAGGGGTGGGGTGAGTGAGGACCGATCGAAGATCGGTCAGCGCGTGGATTGGGAATCCCACCCACCGCGCGCGACGCCCCGCCGAGCGCCGGGCTCGGATCAGTCGAGCGGGAGTTCGTCGATTTCTGAGCGGGTGTCTTTGAACCAGCGGATGACGCAGTAGATCGTCAGCACCGCGCCGATCACCGTAAGCTCGATGAACGTCGTGACGCCCACGAGCAGCAGCGTGATGCCCACCGCGGTGAGCACCGGCAGGATGCTCGGCCCGGGGAGGTGGATCTCTTCGCCGGCCGGCGGGACCTCGGGGTCGAGCGGGCTCATGACACGTATACGGCGGCTACCAGGAACGTGATGGCGAACATGAACATGCAGATCGCCGCCACGATCCAGCCGGTGCGGATGTTCTTGCGTGCAAGCCGGCGGGTCATCATGGCGTCGTGAAGTCTATAGATGAGCGTCGGCGACCATTGCGCAGAACAGCAGCGCCAGATAGGCGAGCGAGAACAGGTAGAGCTGCAGGGCGGAGCGTCTGTCCGCCCGGCGGTAGAGGCGGATTGCGCCAGCGATGAAGCCCAAGCCGAGCACGATCGAACAGACCAGGTAAATGCCCCCGAAGCCCCCGGCGCAGAATGGCAGCTGCGTAACGGCGTAGAGCAGCACCGTGTAGAGCAGGATCTGCCGGCGAGTCTCGGCCTCACCGCGTACGACGGGAAGCATCGGCACCCCCACCTTCGCGTACTCGTCCTTCATCAGCAGGCTCAGCGCCCAGAAGTGGGGCGGAGTCCAGAAGAACACGATGAAGAACAGCAGCACCGCCGTGCCACTGACCGAGCCGGTGACAGCGGCCCAGCCAACCAGCGGCGGAACGGCGCCAGCGGCCCCGCCGATCACGATGTTCTGGGGTGTGCGCCGCTTCAGCCAGACCGTGTATACGAGCACGTAGCCGAGGAAGCCCGAGAACGAGAGCGCCGCCGCGAGCGGGTTAACCGTCAGCGAGAGCTCGAGCAGCGAGAGCGCGGCGAGTACGCAGCCGAAGATCAGGGCCGCGTGCGGCGAGACGCGGCCGGACGGAACCGGTCGCGTGGCGGTACGCGTCATCTGCGCGTCGATGTCGCGGTCGAACCAGTGGTTGACTGCCCCCGCGCCACCGGCTGAGAGGTAGCCGCCGAGGCAGGTCAGCGCCACCAACGCCACGGAGGGGTCGCCCGCGACATACATCGTGGCGATCGTCGTCAACAGCAGCAGCGACTGAACCTTCGGCTTGGTCAACTCGGCATAGTCGCCCAGCAGCTGGCGCGTCCGAGGGGCCAGTCCAAGCCGCGGTACCTCGATCGCTTGGGCGGTGCCTGTAGGGGGGGTGTTCATCAGACGCCTACTTGGGTGGCTCCAGCGGGCACGATGACTCCACCAGAAATCGTTTCTGGGTGGGCTCCAGATCCGGAGCTCCGCCGCTGAACCTCGCGGCGGATGTCCTTCATCGGTTCCACCGAGCGCACGAGGGGGATCGCGTCGAAGTTGTTGACCGGCGGAGGCGAGGTCGTGAACCACTCCAGCGTGTTTGCCTTCCACGGGTCGGGCCCTGCGAGGACACCCACCTTGAGGCTGCGGGCGGCGTTGACGATCGTCACGAGCACCCCAGCGGCGAGGATGAACGAACCCACCGTGGAGATCTGGTTGTAGAGAGCCAGGTGACCGACGTTGTCGTACTCATACACTCGCCGGGGCATTCCGTCTAGGCCCATCACGTGCTGGATCAGGAAGGTGACTAGGAAGCCAAAGAACATCAAGTAGAAGCTCAGCTTGCCCAAGCCCTCATCCAGCATCCGCCCGGTGATCTTCGGAAACCAGTAGTAGATCGCCGCGAAGATCGTGAACACCGAGCCCCCAACGAGCACGAAATGGAGATGAGCGACGACGAAGTAGGTTTCGTTCAACTGCCAGTCGACGGGGAAGACGGCGAGAAACACCCCCGAGATGCCTCCGATCAAGAACAGCGCGATGAAGCCCACGCAGAACAGCAGGGGGGTCTTGAATTCGATCGTGCCACGCCACAGCGTTGCGATCCAGTTGAGCATCTTTACGCCGGTTGGCACGGCGATCAGGAACGAGCTGAGCATCACGAACACGAGGATCGCCTCGGGTATGGGTGCGGTGAACATGTGGTGTGCCCACGTCAGGAAGCCGAGGAACGCGATTGCCACGGTCGAAGCCGCAATCGCCTTGTAGCCGAAGATCGGCTTACGCGCGAACACCGGCAGGATCTCCGAGACGATGCCAAACCCGGGGAGCACCATGATGTAGACCTCGGGGTGCCCGAAGAACCAGAACAGGTGCTGCCAGAGCAGCGCCGAGCCGCCGTTCGCCGGATCGAAGAAGTGCGTGCCGAAGTGGCGGTCGGTGAGCAGCATCGTCACGGCCCCGGCGATCACAGGCATCGCGAAGATGATTAGGACCGAGTAGGTGAGGATCGCCCAGATGAACAGCGGCAAACGACCCCAGCTCATGCCGCGAGCGCGCATGTTCGCGATCGTCGCGTAGAAGTTGATCGCACCGAGGATCGAGGACAGCCCCGTCAGGTGGATCAGGTAGATCCACGCATCTTGGCCACCGCCTGGCGAGTAGAGCGAGTCCGACAGCGGCGCATAGCTCGTCCAGCCGGCTTCCGGCGGGTTCCAGAAGATCGAGGCGTAGAAGACGATGCCGCCGGCCAGCAGCAGCCAGAAGGAGAGCGCGTTCAGGCGCGGATAGGCCATGTCGCGCGCGCCGATCATCAGTGGTACGAAGTAGTTCGCCAGGCCCGCCATCATCGGCACGACGAACAGGAAGATCATCGTCGTCCCGTGCATCGTGAACAGCTGGTTGTAAGTCTGGGGAGTGACCAGTGTGTTGTTCGGGGCGCCCAGCTGCAGGCGTATCATCAGCGCCTCGATACCGCCAAGACAAAAGAAGACGAACGTCGTGACCATGTACATGATCCCGATTCGCTTGTGGTCAGTGGTGGTGATCCAGCTGGTCCAGCCGCGCGCTGGCGGCTCGGCGCGGTGGGTTACGAGTTGTGGGACGGGGGCGACGTACGTGGCCATGTCGTGCGCTTGCGCTCCTCGATGTCCTAGGGGTTTTCGACTTGTCCGGGGCCGGTCTGGGCATTCAGCTTGGCCCGCTCGACCTTGGCTTCGGCGTTGGCTTGGGTGATCTCTTGCTTCTGGTAGGCGAGCCAGGCATCGAACTGCGCGGGCGGCACAGCCTTTACCGTGGCGATCATGCGTGCGTGACCGCGGCCGCACAGGGCCGCGCACTGGCCACGGTAGATCCCTGGCTTTGAGACCTTGAACCACGTGTAGTTGTGGTAGCCGGGAACCGCCTGGAACTTGCCCCCCAGTTCGGGGATCCACCAGGAATGGACAACGTCCTCAGAGACTATGTCCAAGGTGACCGTGGTTTCGGTGGGGACGACCATCTCCTCGTAGGAGTAGGGCGCGCCCAGCCCGTCGGGTTCGCTCGAGCCCGGGTAGACGTATTGCCAGATGTACTGCCGGCCGATCACCTGGATGTTCAGGGATTTTCCGCTGGGTGGCAGCCTGCGCACGGCGCTTGCGTACAGCAACCCGTTCTGACCAGCCAGCTGATCGCCATTGGGTCCCGAGTTGGCAGGATCCTGGATCGAGGAGAGCTTGGCGAAGGTGAGCACCGCGAGCCCGACGAGAATGACGGCGGCCGCGACTGTCCAGCCGGCCTCCAGACGCGTGTTGCCACGGATCTGCGCGGGCACGGCTCCCTTGCGTGCACGGAACTTGATCAGCGCGTATACCAGGGCACCCGTGACAGCGACGTAGATCACGGCCGCAATGGCGAGCGTGATCTTGAAGAGACCGTCGATGTGGTCGGCGTTGGGGGACCCGCCCGACTCGGGTGTGAAGAAGGCGAGCGTTGAGGGGAGCAGATGGCCCAAGGCGGCGGGGATTCTATTCAGCCCCGGACAGGACGCGCTTGATGACTTTTGCCACGAGGGTGGATCTAGGTGCCGGAGAAGCGCGCGGGACGCTTTTCGACGAAGGCGCTCGTGCCCTCGAGGAAGTCGCCGGTGCCCGTCATCTCGCGCTGGAGGTCGGCCTCGAGCTCGAGCTGCTCGTCCATGCGCGCGTAGAGCCAATTGTTGAACTGACGCTTTGCCCCGGCGTAGGAGCGGGTCGGGCCGCTGGCGAGGCGCTGCGCCAGTACGGCGACCTCCTCGTCCAGGCGCTCGTCCGGGATGGCGCGGTTGATAAGGCCCCACGCAAGCGCCTGCTCGGAGGCGATCCGCTCGCCGAGCATCGCCATCTCACTCGCCCGTGCCAGCCCCACGCGGGTCGGCACGAACAGCGAGGAGCCGCCGTCGGGGACGAGCCCGATGTTCACGAACGCCAGCAGGAAGTAAGCGCTCTGGGCCGCGACGATCAAATCGCAGCAGAGCGCCAGCGAGCAGCCGATGCCGACGGCTGGGCCGTTGACGCGGGCGATTACCGGCTTGGGAAGCTCGCGGATCGCGTGCATGATGGGGTGGTAGATCTCGGTGAGCGTTTTGTAAACGTCCGGACGGCCCTCGGGGGTCAGCTCGACGCCGAAATCCTTCAGGTCGGCGCCAGAGGAGAAGGCCCGCCCGGCGCCGGTGATGACCACGGCGCGCACGGCATCGTCCTCGGCCACGAAGCGCAGCGCGGCCAGCAGGTCGAGGCCAAGCTGCTTGTTCCAGGCATTCAGTGCCTCTGGCCGGTTCAGCTCGACGGTGGCCGCGCCTTCCGCCAGCGAGACGCTGACGGTTTCGAGCGGGGTGTAGGGGTTGCTCATCGTTGCCTGCTCTCCTCTTCTCGCTCGCCGGAGGCGTGAATGAGGTGGTGATCCTATTGTGTGCTCATGTCCCGGCCCGTGATCGGCATGTGCACCGCGCTAGAGCAGGCGCGCTGGAGCGTCTGGGAGCAGCCGGCGATGTTGCTCGCGCGCAACTATGTCGACGCGGTGCAGCGCGCAGGGGCACTGGTGCTGATGCTCCCGCCGGATCCGTGCCTGCTCGAGGATCCCGGCCAGGCACTCGAGGTGATCGACGGACTGGTGCTGACGGGCGGCGCTGACATCGATCCCGCCTTCTACGGCCAGCAGGCACACGCCGAGACGGTGGACACGGTGCCTGAGCGCGACGCGTTCGAGATCGCGCTGACCCGCGCAGCGATCGAGCGCGACCTACCGGTGCTGGGCATCTGCCGGGGGATGCAGCTGATCAACGTGGCCCGTGGTGGCACGCTGCTGCAGCACCTCCCCGAGCACTACGGCCACAGTGAGCACCGGCGGGCGATCGGCTCGTTCGACGGAGCCGACCACGATGTGCGCCTGATCGAGGGAACGCTTGCGGCGCGCGCGGCGGGGGAGACCGGGCACGCGACCAAGTCCCACCACCATCAGGGCATCGACCGGCTGGGCGACGGGCTTACCATCAGCGGTCTCTCGGCACTCGACGACTTGCCTGAGGCGATCGAGTGGGAGGACGGGCCATCCCATCGCCGCTTTGTGCTCGGGGTGCAGTGGCATCCCGAGGCTGACTCGGCAAGTTCGGTGATCGGTGCACTGGTGGAGGCCGCCATGGTGGAGCAGGCCGGGAACACGCAGGCGCAGGAGTTCGCGTCCTGAGCTTCGCTCACCGGCGGATCGCTCGCCGCCCGCGGATCTATACTGAAGGCCACGTGCGGCGGTCGAACGCCATTCGAGCAGCCGCCTGGGGGGTGGTCGCGGCGGGCATAGCCGCGCCGCTGATGCGCAAGCGGGTCAAGGCTCCACCGGTACTCATGCAGACGGTGGCTTTCGCCGCTCCCTTAGGCCTTTGCGTGGCGCTTCCTCGCACGCGTACGCGCGATGTGGCCACCTGCTGCCTGCAGATGTGGGCATACCTGGCGGCCTACAAGTCCCCGCACGACGACCCCGCAGCCCAGGAGCGACGGGTGCGCATCGACTATCCGATCGTGGCCGACCGCGTGCTGGGCCTGGGTGAGCTGCCCACTTTGCGCCTGCAGCGTGCGCTTGCCCGGCGCGGGCCGGACGGTCCGGAATGGCAAGCTCTGGATCGCGTACTGGTGTGGGCCCACTGGGCTTGGTTCATGGTGCCGCACGGCTCGCTTGCCTACATCCTCATGCGTCACCGCAGAAGCTTCCCGCGGGCGGCGGTGATGACCTACGCGGTGTTCGACATCGGTGCCAGCGTCTACTGGCTGCTGCCGACCGCTCCTCCTTGGTATGCCGCTTCGGCGCCTGCGCGTCGCGCAGCCGGGCACAGCTCTGAGGCACTGCGATCGCAGGCGACGGCCGAGTCGGAGGTGCGGCGGATGATGGTGGAGTACGGGGAGTTTTTCTGGCGAGACGGCTGGGGTCCGCTCTACAGTGTCTTTGGAGGCAACCCCTTAGCCGCGATGCCCTCGCTGCACTTCGCCACATCCCTGATGGCCGCGCTCCTGCTCGCTGAGGTAGGGCCGGTCGCAGGCACGCTCGGATTCACCTACGCCGCGACGCTCGGATTCGCCCTGGTGTATCTCGGAGAGCACTATGTGGTGGACCTGCTCGCGGGCGCCACGCTGACGGGCGCCGTGCGCTGGCTGGGACCGCGCGCGGAACCGGCGCTGCGGAGCGCTGGCGGCGCGATCGCGGCGCTGGAGGGTATTGCACACCAGACGAGCTGAAAAGGGGAGGTGAGCGGACACCAGGATGGTGCAGGACGGCCAACAGGATGCGGAGCAGATGATGGCGGGGGAGGAGGGGATGCCACGCGTGGCGGTCACGCCCCGCCAGGCCATCGCCTTCGGAGTGTTCGTGGTCGCGGTCGTAGGGTTTCTGTACTTCGTGCTGCCCAAGCTCGCCGGGGTGGGCACGACACTGCATCGCATCGAGCGGGGAGACCCGTGGTGGATCGCGATAGGCATCGTGCTGGAGCTGGCGTCGTTCGCCGGCTACGTCGTGCTGTTCCGCGCGGTGTTCGTCCGGACTAAGGCCCGCGAGCCCGGAACGATCGGCTGGCGGGAGAGCTACCAGATCACGATGGCCGGCCTAGTCGCCACGCGCCTGTTCGCGACCGCCGGCGCTGGCGGTATCGCGCTGACCGCGTGGGCGCTGCGCCGCTCAGGGATGGCTCCGCGGCTGGTTGCCTGCCGCATGGTCGCGTTCATGGTGGTCCTGTACGTGATCTTCGCGGGCTCGCTGCTGCTCGACGGCATCGGGCTGGGCACGGGAGTGCTGCCCGGAGGCGGCTCGTTCGCCATCACGATCGTGCCGGCGATCGTGGCGGCGGTCCTGATGGCCGCTGTCGGTGCGATGGCCTTGCTGCCGGGCGATCTCGAGCGGCGCCTGCAGCGATCGGCGTCAGGCTCGAGTCGTTTCGCGCACTTCGTCGCTCGCGCGGTCACCGCGCCGGCGCTTGTGGCCAGCGGCGTGCGCACAGCGATCGACCTGCTGCGCGCGCGGGACGCCGGCCTGCTCGGGGCGCCAGCGTGGTGGGGCTTCGACATTGCGGTTCTGTGGGCGATGTTCCACGCGTTTGGCTCCCCGCCGCCGTTCACGGTCATCTGGATGGCCTACTTCGTCGGCATGGTCGGTAACCTGCTGCCGCTGCCAGGAGGCATCGGTGGGGTGGAGGGAGGCATGATCGGCGCGTTCGCCGCATTCGGGGTCGACTTCAACCTTTCCTATGTGGCGGTGCTCGCCTATCGCGGCATCTCCTTCTGGCTGCCCACGATCCCCGGCACGATTGCCTACTTCCAGTTGCGCCGTACTGTGGCTCGCTGGCGCGACCGGCAGAGCTCACTCGCTGTAGATGCCGCGCCAGCTGGGGCAATCGAGGTGACCGACCCCCTACCGACCTAGATTATTGACCGCCGACACGCTATACTTTACAAAGTAAAGCGACACTGGAGATGAAATGAGCAGCGACGTTGAGAACGTGATCGTGATCGGAAGTGGACCGGCTGGCTACACCGCGGCGCTGTACACGGCGCGCGCCAATCTGAGTCCGCTTGTGTTCGAGGGCTTCGCGTGGGGCGGCTTGCTGCAGCAGACGACCGACGTCGAGAACTATCCGGGTTTCCCCGATGGGATCATGGGCCCGGAGATCATGCAGAAGTTCCGCGACCAGGCCGAGCGCTTCGGTGCGCGCCTGGAGAGCGAGGACGTTGATCGCGTCGAGCTAGCCGGGGAGCCCGGCGGAATCCACAAGGTGTGGGTCGGTGACACTGAGTACCGCACGCGCACCGTTGTGCTGGCGATGGGGGCCGAGCACAAGAAGCTCTGCGTTCCCGGCGAGCAGGAGCTCTCCGGACGCGGCGTCAGCTACTGCGCCACCTGCGACGCAGCGTTCTTCAACGGCGCCGAGACGGTGATCGTCGGCGGCGGCGACTCGGCGATGGAGGAGGCCATCTTCCTCTCCAAGTTCGCCTCGAAGGTGACGATCGTGCACCGCCGCGCGGACTTCCGCGCTTCGAAGATCATGCTCGAGCGTGCGCGAGCACAGGAGAACATCGAGCTGCTCACTCCATACACGGTCAATGAGTTTCGCGCCGGCGAGAACGGCTCGCTCGGGCATGCCGCCCTGATCAACACCGAGACCGGCGAGGAGCGCGAGCTACTCGTCTCGGGCGCCTTCATCGCGATCGGCCACGAGCCGCAGTCGGGCATCGTCGGCGATCAGATCGAGCTAGACGACGAGGGCTACGTCAAGACCGATGGCTCCTCCACGCGCACCAACCGGCCCGGTGTGTTCGCCGCTGGCGACCTCGTCGACCACACCTACCGCCAGGCGATCACGGCCGCCGCGTCCGGATGTGAGGCCGCACTCGACGCTGAGTGGTACCTGCGCGACACACCCGAGGTGCCGACGCCCGCTGGTCTGCCCGAGGGGGATCTGGCCGAGGCGCAGTGGGCTGCACCGGCGGTTGCCGCAGCGCCCGCGCCAGCCGAAAGCTAGAGCGCGCCCTCGAGCTCGAGGAGCCACCGCTTGCGGTCAGGCCCGCCGCCGTAGCCGCCGAGCATGCCTCCTGAGCGCAGGACGCGGTGGCATGGGATCACGATCGGAATCGGGTTGGCGCCGAGCGCGTTGCCTGCCGCCCTAGCCCCGCGCGGGCTGCCCGCCTCGGCCGCGATCTCGGCATAGCTGAGGTGGCCGCCGTAGGGGATCGCGGCGGTCATCTGCAGCACGCGCCGTCCGAATGGCCCGGTCAGCGACCAGTCGAGGGGGACATCGAACGCGCGCCGGCGTCCGGCGAAGTACTCCTCCAGCTCGCGCTTGACCGGATCGAGCGCCGCGGAAGCCTGCACGATTCGCGGTGAGAGGCCTCGCGCGAGCCGTTCCAGCACCGACTCGACGCTCTCCTCGGGGAACGCAATGCGCACCAGCCCGCGCTTGGTGGTGGCGGCGTGCAGCGTGCCGAAGGGAGAGTCCACGGGCGCGTAGCTGATGTCGGCAAAGCCCTCCGCGGCGGCCCGCTCGCTCACTCGCCTGGCGGCTGCGACGGCTTCATCGCCGGCGGCTTGAACGTGTGGAGCTCCCTGGCGGAGCAGTTGCTCGATCTTCTTGCTCATGCGATCACCTTCCTCAGTTTGTTCAGTCCCTCATGCAGTGAGCGGCGCGCCGCCTCCTCCGAGCAGCCGATCGCCGTGGCGATCTCGCGGTGGGGCAGGTCGGCCACGTAGCGCAACAGGATCGCCGAGCGCTGGCGCGCCGGCAGCTCGTGCACGGCCTCCCACAGCGTCTCGTCGCTCCTCGCCGCGGGGAATGAGCCCCGGCCGTCGGGGACCTCTGCGATCTCCGCCACCGGCAGCGCTTCCCTGGAGTGCCTGCGGTGGGCATCGAGCGCCTTGCGATGCGCGATCGTCAGCACCCACGCCTTCAGATTCGAGTCTGCACGCAGCCGCGGATAGGCGCGCAGCGCCGCGATGAACGTCTCCTGGAAGCAGTCCTCCGCGTCTGTGCGTCCGACCGAGGACACCAGGAAGCGCCACACGTCCTCGCGATGGGCATCGAGAAAGCGCTGAAACGGCGGCAGTCCCCCACGCGCGATTGTTGCGCGTGGCCCGCTCTTGGGCGGTTTTGCGGGATCGGTGGCGGAGAGCGCTGCCAGCTTTTGGCTCACGGTGATTGAACGCGACCGGGCTCGGAAACGTGAGGTCGCTCAAGCTTCTTGGTAGGAGAAGAAGCCCGCTCCTGTACTGCGTCCGAGCCGGCCCGCACGCACCAAACGCTTGAGCTCTGGGGCTGAGCGGTAGCGCTCCTCGTGATACTCCTCCCATAGGCCGTCCAGCACGGCCAGTACGTGGTCGAGTCCGATCTGATCGGCCCAGGCGAGCGGTCCGCGTGGATAGTTGAGCCCGAGCACCATGCCGGTATCGATGTCCGCTGCTGAGCCCACACCTTCGCCGAGCGCGAAAGCGCACTCGTTGATCACCTGGCAGATGATTCGCTCGAGCACGCCGCCGGCCGCGGGCTGCACTTCTTCATCAGCACTGCCGTCGGGCGGATCTGGGTCCGGGG
>JBIOEX010000009.1:0-68268 GCA_044446485.1 Solirubrobacterales bacterium | reverse complement strand
GTCATGTCCGTCAGGTCTGCGCCGGTGTAGCCCTCGGGCATTATTTCGCCCTTGTTCACCCAGCACTTCACGCCGATGCGCCCGAAGGTCGTGCGTGCCTCATAAAAGCCGTAGTCGATGTCGGCGCGCATCGTATGCAGCGGCACGCGGCCATCGGAGTAGCTTTCGGTGCGCGCCATCTCGGCGCCTCCCAGACGCCCGGAGACCTGCACCTTCACGCCCTTCGCGCCGGATCGCATCGCGCTGGTCAGCGCGCGCTTCATCGCCCGGCGGAAGGCCACACGGTTCTGCAGCTGCTCGGCGATCGACTGCGCCACCAGCTTTGCGTCGAGCTCGGGACGCTTGATCTCGAGGATGTTGACCTTGATCTGCTTGTTGGTCATCTTGTGCAGGTCGCGGCGCAACGCATCCACTTCTGAGCCGGACTTCCCGATCACAATGCCCGGGCGGGCCGTGTGAATGTTGACCTCGAGCTCCTGGGCGTCCTTGCGGATCGTGATGTCCGACAGGCCGGCGTGGGCCAGCTTTCGCACGATGTGCGCACGGATGCGAATGTCCTCGTCGAGGTACTCCGCAAAGTTCTTCTCGTTGAACCAGTTCGACTTCCAGTCGTGGATGTAACCCACGCGCATAGCCTCTGGATGAACCTTTTGTCCCATTCTTCTTTTCTCTAGCCGTTTCTCTTGGTGGTCCGGGGCGCGGGATCCGGGGTCAGTGTGATCGTCAGGTGGCTGGTGCGCTTGCGGATCGGCGTGGCGCGGCCCATCGCGCGCGGCCTGAAGCGCTTGATCGTCGGCCCCTCGTCGGCGAACGCCTCACGGACGATCAACTCGTCCTCCAACAACTCGTGATTGCTCTCCGCGTTCGCCACGGCCGACTCGAGCAGCTTGCTCCAGTCGCGCGCCACCTCACGAGGGGTAAAAGCGAGGATAGCGCGTGCCTCTCCAACGGTCTTACCGCGCAGGTGACCGCAGACCATACGCGCCTTGCGCGCGGACGTGCGCACGTAGCGGGCGTGCGCGCGGACGACTTTGCGTCGCGCCGGCTTGGCGGCATCTTTAGAGCGAGCCGGTTTGGCGGCCTCACTCGCGATGGGCTCTTTCGCCGTCGGCTCTTTGCGCGCGGGTTTTTTCGCAGCAGCTGTTTTGGCAGCCGGTTTCTTCTCCGCTGAAGCGTCCGCGTCGTCCGCTTTTGCCGCGGCGGCTTTAGCCGCCGGTTTTTTCGTGCGAGCTTTTTTCGCAGCGGGTTTTTTCGCCGCGGGCGGCGTCTGGGTCTCGGGGTCTTTCTCGTCCTCAGCGCTCACTAGCGCACCCTCCCCGAGCCGACGTGCCCGCGATAGGTACGTGTCGGCGCGAACTCGCCGAGCTTGTGCCCGACCATCGACTCGCTCACGAACACCGGCACGTGCTTCTTGCCGTCGTGCACCGCAATCGTGTGCCCCACCATCTCCGGAAAGATTGTCGAGGCCCGCGACCACGTCCTCAGCATTTTTTTGCTGTTCTCCGCGTTCAGCGCCTCGATGCGCTTCATCAGGCGCTCTTCCACCCACGGTCCCTTCTTGCTGGATCTACTCATCGCTGCTTGCCCTTCCCACGGCGCCTGCCGCGCACGATGTACTTGTCGGAGCCCTTGTTCTTCTTGCGCGTGCGATACCCGAGCGTCGGCACACCCCAGGGGGTGACCGGGTGCCGCCCGGCGGTGGTCGATCCCTCACCGCCGCCGTGCGGATGGTCGACGGGGTTCATCGCCGTCCCGCGCGTCTGCGGGCGCACGCCCATGTGGCGCTTGCGCCCAGCCTTGCCCACCTTCACGTTCTGGTGCTCGGCATTGCCGATCGTTCCCACCGTCGCCCGGCACTCCGCGCGCACGAGGCGCATCTCGCCCGATGGCAGCCTGAGCGTCGCCATGTCACCGTCCTTGGCCATCAGCTGCACCGAAGCGCCGGCCGAGCGCGCCAGCTGGCCACCGCGGCCGGGCTGCAGCTCGACGTTGTGCACCACCGTCCCGACCGGCATCCTCGCCAGCTCCATGCAGTTGCCCACCGCGACCTCGGCGCCCTCACCGGAGCTCACCGTGGACCCCACCGTCAGGCGCGCCGGCGCCAAGATGTAGCGCTTCTCACCATCGGCATAGTGCAACAGCGCGATATAAGCCGAGCGGTTGGGGTCGTACTCGATCGCCGCGACCTTCGCGTCCACTCCGTCCTTGCGACGCTTGAAGTCGACCCGCCGGTAGGCGCGCTTGGCGCCACCGCCGCGGTGACGTGAGGTCTTGCGCCCGTGCGCGTTTCTCCCGCCGCTCTTCTTCAGGCCTTCCACGAGCGTCTTCTCGGGCTCTGACTTGGTGATCTCCGCGAAGTCCGAATAGGACACGAAGCGCATACCGGGACTCGTGGGCTTGGGCTTGCGAATGGCCATGACTTAGCTCTCTAGGGCCTGCAGGCCCTGGAAGATCGGAATGCTCTCACCGTCGCGGATCTGCACGATCGCCTTCTTCCACGTGCGCGTGCGTCCCTTGGGAGTGCTGCCTCGGCGCTTGGGCTTTGACTTAACGCTCAGCGTCCTCACCTCGACGACGTGCACGTCGAACAGCGCCTCGACCGCCTGGCGGATTTGCGTCTTGTGCGCGTCATCGTGGACGCGGAAGGTGTAGCGGTGAAGCGCCGAGAGCACGTAGGTCTTCTCGGACACGACCGGGCGGATGATCACCTGCGAGTGGTCCATCAGGTCTTCGCCTTCCCGGCGGCGGTGGAGGACTTCCTCACGCGCGCCGTCAGCGCGTCCAGCGCCGGCTGTGAGATCACAAGCGTTGCGGCCCCCAGCAGGTCGGCTACGCCGACGCTCTCGTGCGTCATCACCGCCACACGCGCCAAATTACGGAATGACAGGGCGGCGTTTGCCTCCTCAGCAGCGAGTACAACCAGCGTCGGGCTCACTCCTGCCGGCGGGTCCCAACCTTGGAGCAGCTTCAGCGCTTGATTGGTCTTCGGCGCTTCGAACACGGACGCATCCAGCACGGCAAGCGAACCGCGCTCGGCATGCAACGAGAGCCCGCTGCGCAGCGCAGCACGCTGCTCCTTGCGGTTGACCTTGAACGTGTATGAGCGCGGTTTTGGTCCAAATACCGTGCCGCCTCCCGTCCAGATCGGCGAGCGACTGGAGCCGGCGCGCGCGCGCCCGGTACCCTTCTGCTTCCAGGGCTTCGCGCCCCCGCCGGAGACCATCCCGCGGGTTTTGGTCGCGGCGGTGCCGCGGCGGCGGGCGGCCTGCTCGGCGCGCACGCTCTGGTGCACGAGCGGGCCGTTGAACTTGGCCGTGAAAGCACTCTCGTCGAGCTTGACCTTCTTGGAGCCCGAGCTGGGTGGGTGGGATCCCAATATTGGAGCGTCAGGCATCGCTACGCACCTCCACCAACGCGCCTGTCGGGCCGGGTACCGAGCCGCGCACCATCAGCAGGTTCTCCTTCGTGTCCACCGCGACAATCTCGAGGCCCTTCTGCGTCGCCCGCCGGTTACCCATCTGCCCTGGGCCGCGGATTCCCTTGAAGACGCGCGAGGGCGTTGCCGAAGCGCCGATCGAGCCGGGCGCACGTACGTTGTGCGAACCGTGGGACTTCGGGCCGCTCACGAAGTTGTGACGCTTGATCGTTCCCTGAAAGCCCTTCCCCTTGGATCTCCCCGCCACCTTCACGCGTCCCCCCACCGCAAAGGCCTCCACCGTCACCCTCTCCCCGACCTGCAGCTCACCGGCCTCATCGCGGAACTCCACGAGATGGCGCATCGGTGGCGCATCGGCCTTCTTCAGATGACCTATCTCGGGCTTACTGAGATGCTTCTCCTTGCTCTTGCCAAACGCCAGCTGCACGGCCTCGTAGCCGTCGCGCTCCACCGTGCGGATGGCTGTCACCGGGCACGGCCCGGCTTCAAGCACGGTCACGCGCGCGACCCTCCCATCCTCCTGGAAGACCTGGGTCATGCCGAGCTTCTTTGCGAGTATCGCCGCCATCGGATCAAATCAATTAGCCAGGCGGATCTCAATGTCCACACCCGCCGGCAGGTGGTCCAGACGCTGCAGCGAGTCAACCGTCTTCGGCGTCGGCTGGTGAATGTCGATCAGCCGCTTGTGCGTGCGGATCTCGAAATGCTCGCGTGAGTCCTTGTCCTTGAACGGCGAGCGGATCACGCAGTACACGTTCTTCTCGGTCGGCAACGGCACAGGGCCAGACACACTCGCGCCAGTGCGCGTAGCCGTCTCCACGATCTCCTTCGCCGCCGACTCGATCGCGGACGTGTCATATGCCTTCAAGCGGATGCGGATCTTGTTCTGGGTCGCTGCCATTGCAGTTTCTCGCCTTGCAGTTCTTTTGGTGGATTGCAGTTCTTCGGATTGAACGTCAAATGCTTCTCTTACCGGCGCAGTGAACTCTTTCGGAGCCCCTTCCCTGACGGCGCAGAAGTGCGGGGCGGGCGGGCTCCCATCCGGGGCAACCCGCTTCCTCGCCTCTGCGGCGGGGCTTGCATCGTCGTATCGGACTACCAATGGGCGCGCCCTGAGCCGAAAGGCCGGGAGCGCGTGCTACTCGATGATCTCTGAGACCACGCCCGAGCCAACCGTGCGGCCGCCCTCCCGGATGGCAAAGCGCAGGCCCTGGTCCATCGCGATCGGCTGAATCAGCTCGATCTCCATCTGGACGTTGTCCCCGGGCATCACCATCTCGACCCCCTCGGGGAGCTTGGCCTGACCGGTCACGTCGGTTGTACGGAAGTAGAACTGAGGCCTGTAGCCCGTGAAGAACGGGGTGTGGCGGCCACCCTCCTCCTTCTTGAGCACGTATACCTCGGACTTGAACTTTGTGTGCGGAGTGATCGACCCGGGCTTGCACAGCACCTGGCCGCGCTCGATCTCCTCGCGCTTGGTGCCGCGCAAAAGACAGCCGACGTTGTCGCCCGCCTGGCCCTGGTCGAGGATCTTGCGGAACATCTCAACGCCCGTGACGACCGTCGAGGTCGAGTCGTGGATGCCCACGATTTCCACGGTGTCGCCGGTGTTCACGATCCCCTGCTCGATACGGCCCGTGGCCACCGTGCCGCGGCCAGTGATCGAGAAGACATCCTCGACCGGCATCAAAAACGGCTTGTCGAGCTCACGTACGGGCTCGGGGATGTAGGAGTCGAGCGCCGCCGCCAGCTCGACGATCTTGCCCTTGTACTCCTCATCGCCTTCGAGCGCCTTCAGCGCCGAGCCGGTGATGAACGGGATGTCATCTCCCGGGAAGTCGTACTCGCTCAGCAGCTCGCGAACCTCGACCTCGACCAGCTCCAGGAGCTCCTCGTCATCGACCATGTCGGCCTTGTTGAGGAACACCACGATGTAAGGGACGCCCACCTGGCGGGCCAGCAGGATGTGCTCGCGCGTCTGTGGCATCGGCCCGTCGGCGGCGGACACCACGAGGATCGCGCCGTCCATCTGGGCGGCGCCGGTGATCATGTTCTTCACGTAATCGGCGTGGCCCGGGCAGTCGACGTGCGCGTAGTGACGGTTCTCAGTCTGGTACTCGACGTGCGAAGTGGCGATCGTGATCCCGCGCTCCTTCTCCTCCGGAGCGTTGTCGATCTCCTCGAAGCTGCGGGCTTCGCCGCCCATCTTCTCCGCCAGCACAGTCGTGATGGCAGCGGTCAGCGTCGTCTTGCCATGATCGATGTGACCGATGGTCCCGACGTTGACGTGCGGCTTGTCGCGCTCGAACTTCTCCTTCGCCACTTTTTGTTCGCTCCTCAATCGGCTTGTTTAGGCTCGCCGCTCTGAGGGCGAACCGGGGAAATCTATCTAAATGCGGATCTTCGTGTTTGCTGGGGTGCTCTGGCGCTTCGCGGTGAGGACTCTCCTGACTGACTCACTCACCCCTGCCTACGCCGGGACCGGTTCCCCCGTGCGTGCTTCGACGATCTTCTCGGCGATGTTCGGGGGGACCTCCTCGTAGGCCTCGAACTGCATCGTGTAGTTAGCACGTCCCTGCGTGTTCGAGCGCAGGTCGGTCGCGTAGCCGAACATCTCTGACAGAGGCACGCGCGCGGTGACCACCAGCGCATTGCCGCGGCGCTCCTGACCCTCCACGCGCCCCCGGCGGCGGCTCAAGTCTCCGATCACCTCGCCCAGGAAATCCTCGGGCGTGACGACCTCGACAGCGAAGATCGGCTCCAGCAGCACAGGTTTGGCGCGCTTGGCCGCCTCCTTGAAGGCGATCGAGCCGGCCACCTTGAAGGCGATCTCAGAGGAGTCGACATCGTGATACTTGCCGTCGGTGAGCGTGACGCGCAGGTCGACCATCGGGTAACCGGCCTTCACACCGTTCTCCAACGCCTCTTCGATGCCCTTCTTGACCGCCGGAATGTATTCCGAGGGGATATTGCCGCCCTTGACCTTGTTAATGAACTCAAAGCCTTCGCCCGGCGCGGGCTCGAGGTTGATGAAGACAACCCCGAACTGGCCCGAGCCGCCGGTCTGGCGTACAAACTTGCCTTCGATCTTCTCGACCGTCCCGCGCACCGTCTCGCGATAGGAGACCTGCGGGCGCCCGACGTTCGCCTCGACACCGAACTCACGCTTCATGCGGTCGACGAGCACCTCGAGGTGCAGCTCACCCATGCCGGAGATCTCGGTCTGGCCGGTCTCCTCGTTGGTGCGCACCTGGAAGGTCGGGTCCTCCTCAGCCAGGCGGCCGAGCGCGACCGACATCTTCTCCTGGTCGACCTTTGTCTTGGGCTCGACCGCGACCTTGATGACGGGCTCGGGGAAGACGATGTTCTCGAGGTGGATCGGGTGCTGGGGGTCTGCGAGCGTGTCACCGGTAATGACCTGCTTGATGCCGACCGCGGCGGCGATGTCGCCTGCGAAGACCTCGGCGACCTCCTCGCGCTCGTTGGCGTGCATCATCAGAATCCGCCCGATCCGCTCGGTGCGTCCTGAGCCGACGTTGAGGATCTTGGCGCCAGCCTCGAGGTGACCCGAGTAGACGCGGAAGTAGGTGAGCTTGCCGACGTAGGGGTCGGCTGCGATCTTGAAGGCGAGCGCGGCGAACGGCTCGGAGTCATCAGCGTGGCGCTCAACCTGCCGCTCCTCCTCCTCACCCCTGATCAATTCGGTGCCGAGCACCGCCGGCACATCGAGCGGTGAAGGCAGGAAGTCGATCACCGCGTCCAGCAGGGGCTGCACCCCCTTGTTCTTGAACGAGCTGCCACACAGCACCGGGGTCAGCTTGGTAGAAAGCGTCGCCTTGCGGATCGCATTCTTGAGAACCTCATCGGGCACCTCGGCCTCCTCAAGCAGCAGCTCGAGCAGCGCGTCGTCGTAGTGAGAGACCTCCTCGAGCAGGTGTTCGCGCGCAGTGCCCGCCGCTGCAATGAGGTTCTCGGGAATCTCGAGTTCTTCCTGTTCCTTGCCCAGCTCGTCCTTGTAGACGATCGCTTTCATCCCAACCAGGTCGACGACGCCGAGGAAGTCGCCCTCGGAGCCGATCGGCAGCTGGATCGGGACGGGGTGCGCGCCGAGGCGGTCGATCATCGTCTGCACGCCCATGTCGAAGTCGGCGCCCGTGCGGTCCATCTTGTTGATGTAGGCGATCCGCGGGACGTGGTACTTGTCTGCCTGGCGCCACACCGTCTCCGACTGCGGCTCGACGCCGGCGACCGAGTCGAACAGCGCGATGGCACCGTCCAGGACGCGCAGCGAGCGCTCCACCTCGACGGTGAAGTCGACGTGTCCGGGCGTGTCGATGATGTTGATGCGGTGGTCCTTCCACTGCGCCGTGGTGGCGGCCGAGGTGATCGTGATGCCGCGCTCCTGCTCCTGCTCCATCCAGTCCATCACGGCGGCGCCCTCGTGGACCTCACCGATCTTGTACGTGCGGCCGGTGTAGTACAGGATGCGCTCGGTCGTCGTCGTCTTACCGGCGTCGATGTGCGCCATGATCCCGATGTTCCGGGTGTTCTGGAGGGTGAACTTGCGTGGCATGGCTCAGGTGACTCTCAGACGGCGGGGTTGGTGCTGACTTGGGGCAAAAAAAATGGGCCCCCCGGGCCCACGCGCGCTACAGGTCTATTGGACCGGTTCGCGTCGCTATCTGCTCGAGGTCTCCATCTTGATAGTTAGCTCCGGGGACATGCTCGCACGACTGCTCCGTCCGCGAAGCGAGGGACGACTATAGCAGAGCAATCCGGGCGTTTCCCAGGTTTTGCACACGCTCCGCGGGACCAGGAAAGCGCCGGGCAACCCGGCTTCTACGAAGGCTCCGCCGGGGGCCAGGAGGATCCTCTAAGCGCCAAGCGGCTCGATGGTCGCCTCTGCGTTCGCCGCCTCGTGGGCCGGCTTTGCGCGCGGGTTCTCCGCACGCAGCAGCACGACGCAGGGGATCAGCGAGAGCACGCAGATTCCGACCGACCACCAGTAGGCATTCTGAAAGGCGCTCGCCGGCTTGATCAGCGCATGCCCGGTCGCGCGCTGCAGCACGACGGCGAGCACCGCCGTGCCGATCGCCCCGCCGATCCGCTGCAGCACGTTCAGCTGCGGCGTGGCGTCGGAGAGCTGGTCGGGGCGCAGCGCAGAGAACGCCGCGGTCATCGCTGGCATGAACGAGAAGCCGATGCCCACACCGCGCAGCAGCAGCACGAGCGAGATGTAGAGGATCGAGGTGTTTGAACCGACGAACGCGAGTGGAATCGTGCCCAGGCAGAGGATCGAGACGCCGACGATGGCAACGCGCCCGCCGCCGAAGCGCTGCGTGAGACGGCCGGTCAGCGGCATCACCAGCAGCATGCCGAGTCCCTGCGGACCGACCAGCAGCCCCGTCACGATCACGCTCTCGTGGCGGACTTCCTGGTAGTAGAGCGGCACGAGGATCATCGCCCCGAACAGCGCCGCGCCCAGGCCGAAGGTCGTCAGCGAGGCGGCGCCGAAGACGCGGTTGGCATACAGGCGCACGTCGAGCAGCGGACGCTCGACACGTAGCGCGTGCCAGATGAACACGCCGGCGAGCACCACCGCGATCACGATCGGCCACACGACTATCGCAGCGGTCAGGCTGCTGTGCGTGCCGAGCTGTGACAGGCCGTAAACGAGCAACGTCGAGGCCGTCGAGAGCAGGCCGAGACCGACGACGTCAAGGCGCCCGGCATCGCCGGAATCGGTCTGTGGCAGCATGCGCCAGCCGAGCACGAACGCGATCAAGCCAATCGGCAGGTTGACGAGGAAGATCCACGACCAGTGCAGGTTCTGCAGGATCGTCCCGCCGACGACCGGTCCGAGGATCGGCGCCAGCATCGCGGGCATCGCGACGATCCCCATCACGCGCCCCATTCGCTTTGGCCCGGCGACCTGGGCCATGATCAGCTGACCGACCGGCATGATCATCCCGCCGCCGGCCCCCTGCAACACGCGGAAGATCACCAGCGAGGCGGTCGAGCTGGCCATGGCACACAGCGCCGAGCCAGCCGTGAACAAAACGAGCGAGGTCATGTATACGCGCTTGGCGCCATACCGCCGCGCCGCCCAACCAGTCACCGGGATGACCGCCGCCAGCGACAGCAGATAGCCGGTCACGACCCACTGGATCTGGGAGATCGAGCTGTGCAGATCGTGCCCCAGCGTCCGCAGCGCGACGTTCACGATCGTCGTATCGAGGATCGACATGATCATCCCGAGGATCACCACCCCGGCGATCCGCCAGACATGGGCCTCGATGCGATCGCCCGCGGCCGGTGAAACAGCGGGGACGACGGGGGCGGAGGACATGCCTCCCACCGTAGCGAAGGGCCGAGAGCCTCCTAGGGAGGCGGCTATCTACCAGCGGTAGTGCGCGAAGGCCTTGTTGGCCTGGGCCATGCGGTAGATGTCGTCCTTGCGCTTGTAGGCGCCTCCCTGCTGAGACATCGCGTCGGTGAGCTCGTTGGCGAGGCGCTGGGCCATCGTCTTCTCGCGGCGCTGGCGGGCGAACTCGACGAGCCAGCGGACGGCGAGCGTGCGGGCGCGCCGCGAGGCGACCTCGACGGGCACCTGGTAGGTGGCGCCGCCGACGCGACGCGATTTAACCTCGAGGCTCGGCGTGAGCGCTTTGATCGAGGCCTCTAGCGTCTCGATAGGGTCTTTGTCCGAGCGCTCGCCGATCAGCGCGAGCGCGTCGTAGACGATCCGCTCGGCTGTGGACTTCTTGCCGTCGAGCATCACCTTGTTGATGACCTGCTGGACGAGCTTCGAGCGATGTATCGGGTCCGGCTCGACGGGCCGGACCTGGGCTGCTGCGCGACGGGGCATCGGCTATTTCTTCTTCACGCCGTACTGTGAGCGGGCCTTCTTGCGATCGCTCACCCCGGCCGCGTCGAGCGTTCCGCGCACGACCTTATAGCGGACGCCCGGCAGGTCCTTCACACGGCCACCGCGTACGAGCACCACCGAGTGCTCTTGCAAATTGTGACCCTCGCCCGGGATGTACGCCGTGACCTCGATGGAGCCGGAGATCCTCACACGCGCGACCTTCCGCAGTGCGGAATTAGGCTTCTTCGGAGTCGTCGTATACACGCGCGTGCAAACCCCGCGCCGCTGCGGCGCGGCGACCTTCTTCTTGCGCCCTTTCCCGGACTTCAGGCCGGGTGTGGCGAGCTTCTTCTTGGGAGTGACGCGGCCCTTGCGCACAAGCTGAGAGGTTGTTGGCATCCGGTTGGGGATCCTAGCAGCGCTAGGCCCGCGCAGCGACGCCGGCAGAGCGCACGGGCGCGGGCATAAGCGCGGCGGCGATGACCACCAGCACGAACGCCGTGGCCTGCAGCACCACTCCCAGCGTGCTCCCCGCCATCGGATCGCCGAATACGACGATCCCCCCGGCGATTCCGGCGATGTTCGCCGCGGTGCCCGTCACGGCGATCACTGGCACGGCGTCGCCGTCCTGCAGCCCGCGTGCTGAAGCGTAAAACGCGACGATCGAGGCGAGCACGGCCACCAGCAGCCACGGGCTTAGCAATAGCCCGATCACCCCGTGCGCGCCGGTGATACCCGTCAGCGCCTTGATCGCGGTATCCGATACGCCGAACAGAATGCCCGCCGCTGCCCCCAGCATCACGCCGTGGTGCTCGACCGGACCACCCATCCGCCGTCCCATGATCAACAGGCCACCGAGGCCAAACAGGCCTGCCTCAAACGAGATCATGGCCGCTTGGGAGAACTGCGAGTGCGTGCCATGCATAGCCGGCAGCGTCAGCCCGAGCATCACCAGCCCGATCGCCGTCAGCGATAGGCCGAACCATTGGCGTGTACCGACCTCGAAACCAAACATCCGGTCGGCCATCACTGCGATGAACACCATCCCAGCCGCCAGCGCCACCTGGATCACCGACATCGGGGCCAGCGCCAGCGCAATCACGTGCAATCCCCAGCTCGCCGTCGCGACGACCATGCCCAGCGCGAACCACTTGGAGGCAAACAGGGCCTTCGCGGAGCGCAGTGGGTGGCTTACTTCGACCTTGGGCACCGAGTTGGCGCCACGGTACTTGTAGAAGAAGCCCAGATTCGCCACAAACGCACACCCGAGCGCCAGCAGAATGCCCAGCTCGAGGCTCATCGCTGGGCGAGCCCGCTGTACGGGCGGTCAGTTTGGTGGTTGGGCTTGTTCATGTGTAGGTAGGCCAGAGCGCTTTGTGGTGGTAGGAGTTCCAGAGAGGCGCAACGGCTCGCCTCGTTTCCTGCGAGGCTCCATCGGCGGCAACGCCTTGCTGCTTTACTTGTCGCGGCCGATCCAGGCAGATTACTCCAGCCAACCTGTATGCGAGCTAAAGAGCCCTCCGCCCGGTCCGCCCGCAAGCCGTTGCTGATGGTCGATATCGATGGCGTGATCTCGCTGTTCGGCTGCTTTCGGAGCTCCGCCCTCCCTGCCCCGCACTGCAGGGACCTCGACGGCTCGTTCCACACGATCGACGGCATTCCACACTTCCTTTCGCGCGCCGCGGCTGGGCACCTTCTGCTTCTCGCCCGCGACTTCGACCTTGTCTGGTGCAGCGGCTGGGAGGAGAAGGCCGATGAATACCTGCCGCGCCTGCTCGGCCTGCCCGCGGGCCTGCCATTCCTGCGCTTTGCGCCCGGGGTGGGCTCCAAGAGATTGACCAACGCCCACTGGAAGCTCGATGCGATCACCGCACACTCGGGTGGGCGCCCGCTTGCATGGATCGATGACGCCTTCAACCCCGCCTGTCATGCGTGGGCGCTGCAACGCCCGGCGCCAACGCTGCTCGTGCAGACCGAGCCCGAGCAAGGGCTCACGGCGCGGGAGGCACAGCGGCTTCAGCAGTGGGTCCAGGAGATACCGCTGGCGGCGGACTGAAGACGGGCGTACCCGCGAGGTGCAGCGGGTCAGAGACCGCCGCCGGTATGCCGCTTGTGCCCGGGCACAGCGCTCGCAGCGACACCGGCGTGCCTTGGTTGGAGATGCTCACGGGCAGTGACCAGAGGCCGTCTGGTCCGGTTGTGGCTTGGGCGATCGTGCGCTCCTGCACTGCTTGGCCCCGGTGGCTTACGTGACGCACCTGAACCTCGACCGGTGCGCCGGGGACCGGGGTTCCGTCCAAGAAGACCATCGCGCCCGCCAGGACGGCTGTGGCGGCGCCCGGGTTCTGGGCTTGAATGAGCAAGGTCGCGCGCACCGGGCGCCCGGCCAGGTTTTCAGCGCGCATGCGCAAGGCCGGAAGCTCGCCGTACAGAGCATCGCCAGGGCAGCTCGTTGAGTCGCCGTCGCGGTGGCCCGCGATTCGTGGCAGCGATACCCATGCGCCAGCTGGGAAGCGGCTGTAGATGGCGCCTGTGGGATTGACGCGCACAGCGACGCGGCCCACGACGGGCGCGCCGTGCAGGGACAGCTTCCATGCGAGCAGGCGCGCAAGCGCAGAGCGGGCCGCTGGGGAGATGCGCTGCGCTCCGTATTCGCCGAGAATCCCGATGCCCGTCGAGCGGTAGTTGTAGCCGCCCGCCTGGGCCCCTATGACTGGCTCGTCGATGCCGCCGGCCCGCGCCTCGAAGATGCGCCCGAAGCGATCGATGACGAAGTTGTAGCCGATGTCATTCCAGCCGCGGCCATCGCGGTGGAACGCGAAGATCGCGCGCAGCATCCCCGGGACCTCAGCCGGCAGATAGCCGTTTGGGTTCTCGGTGTGGTGTACGAACGCGAGCTCCACCGAGCCGTATTCGGGAGCCGCACGCGGGATGCAGCGTCCTCGCGCCCACATTTCGCGCGCGAGGATCAGGGGCTGTCCCGAGCCAGCCGGGAGTACAGGGGCCGCCTGCTTCACTGGCGCCACCCCCATCAGAGCGAAAGCTCCCCGCGGGCGCGCCAGCCCTCCAGCCGCAGCACCCGCCGCAGCCGCCAGCAGCGATCGACGCGTCATCTCGCGCGCGGTCATTGCCCTTCAGAACACCACACCCCCGGCCGGTGCGCCCCTTTTCCGGTGAGAATCCTCTCACTTGAAGGGCGGTGGTCTGTGAGACTGCGGCGGATGTCATCCCCTGAGCGCCACAGCGCCCCAGCCGGGCTCGTCTTCCGTGCGGCGGGCGCGGGCGACGCCGGGCAGCTCGGGCGGGCGGTCGCCGAGGGCTTTGAAAGCTACCTGCCGTTCGCACCGGCCGGATGGACACCACGCCCGGCCTCCGCGGAGACCGGGCTCCTCCGGGCGCTGCTCGGCGACGAGGACTTCTGGTGTCTGCTCGCATGGGCGGACGGCGTGCTGGCCGGGCATATTGCATTCCTGCCCGCCACCCAGGCGTGGAAAGCCGTGGATGACCCCGCCCTCGCGCACCTGCGTCAGCTGTTCCTCACCCCCGGCTTCTGGGGCACGGGTCTCGCGCGCACGCTACACGCCCAGGCAATGCAGGCCGCCCGCCAGCGCGGGTTCACCGCTATGCGCCTGTTCACCCCCGCAGGCCAGGCCCGAGCCAGACGGTTCTATGAACGCGAAGGCTGGACGGCGGACGGCGAGCCTTTCTGTGCCCCTGACTTTGGCCCGCTGGCGCTGATCTCCTACCGCCGCGCACTGGGGTGAGGGCTCAAACCGCGCCGGCCCGCACAACTTCTATAACCACAAAACGCGGCCGGGATAACCCGGCCGCGCCTGAGAACTACTGCCTGAGGATGACGCCCGCAGGAGCCCTGGGAAACGGCTACTTCCCGGCGTCCTCTGGGATCGCCAGGTCGGCCAGCTCCTCGACGAAACCGGGGTCGGTGCCGCCCGCGCCGATCTTCTCGAGCGATGCCAGGTCGGCGTCGAACTCATGCCCGTAGCCCCCGCCGCCTGAGAGTCCCAGCTCGGCGGCGATCTCGTCCTGGTCGAGCAGTCCGACATCGTCGATCGCGCGCGGCAGCGGCTGCGACGGTTCGATCTCGATCCGCCGGTAGCGCTTCAGGCCCGTGGCGGCGGGGATCAGCTTGCCGATGATCACATTCTCCTTCAGCCCGTTCAGACGATCGGTCTTGCCCTCCAGCGCCGCGTCGGTCAGGACCTTCGTGGTCTCCTGGAAGGAAGCCGCCGAGAGGAACGAATCTGTGTTCAAAGACGCCTTGGTGATACCGAGGATGATGTCCTCGAACTGGGCCGTCTCCTTCTTTTCCTTGGCGATGGCATCGTTGACCTTCGCGAAATCGAAGCGGTCCACGAACTGGCCCGGCAGGTAGTCGGTGTCGCCCTTCTGGTCGACCCGCACCTTCTTCAGCATCTGGCGCACGATCAGCTCGATGTGCTTGTCGTTGATGTCCACGCCCTGGGACTTGTAGACCTCCTGGACCTCCTTCACCAGGTACTGCTCAGTCTCGGTGCGCCCACGGATGGCGAGCAGCTCATGCGGGTAGACGGAGCCCTCGTTGAGCTGCCGGCCCGCGGTGATCTTCTCGCCTGCCGTCACGAACAAGCGCGTACGCCGCGGGAAGGCGTGGCGGTGCTCCTCGCCGGCCTCGTCGGTGATGACCACCGTCAGGGCTTTGTCCGTCTCCTCGATCGACACCACGCCGTCCTGCTCGGCGATTTTCGCCAGGCCCTTCGGCTTGCGTGCCTCGAACAGCTCGACGACACGCGGCAATCCGTGCGTGATGTCCGCCCCGGCGACCCCGCCGGTGTGGAAGGTGCGCATCGTCAGCTGCGTGCCCGGCTCACCGATCGACTGCGCGGCGATGATTCCGACGGCGTCGCCGATCTGCGCGAGCGCGCCTGTAGCCATCGCCCTGCCGTAGCAAGCCTGGCACACGCCGCTCGGCGCACGGCACTTGAGCACCGAGCGCACCGGTACGAGCACGCTTACGCCCTTCTCGTGATCATCTTTGAACGCCTCCACGATCTCGGCGAACTCTGCGCGGCCGATCTCGGCGCCCTGCTCGGCGAGCATCCGCCCGCGCTTGGTCTTTACCGCCGTGGCCGTGATCCGCCCGACGAGATCGTCGTTGGGGTCGCCGCCGGGCTTGAAGACGGCCATTTCGATGTACTCCTCCGCGCCACAGTCAGCTTCGCGGATGATCACATCCTGGGCTACGTCGACCAGCCGGCGGGTCAGGTAGCCCGAGTCGGCGGTCCTAAGCGCGGTGTCCGCCAGGCCCTTGCGTGCGCCGTGCGTGGAGATGAAGTACTCGAGCACCGATAGGCCCTCCATGAAGTTGGCCTTGATCGGGCGCTCGATGATTTCGCCCTTCGGGTTGGCCATCAGGCCCCGCATCCCCGCCAGCTGGCGGATCTGCTTGAACGAGCCACGCGCGCCGGAGTTGGCCATCATGAAGATCGGGTTCAGCTCCTCGAGGTTCTCGATCATCGCCTCCGCCACCTCGTCGGTCGCCGCGTTCCACTTCTCCACCACGGCCTCGTGACGCTCCTCCTGGGTGATCAGCCCGTCGTCGTACTGGTCGGTGATGGCTCCCACGAGCTTGTCGTACTTGTCGAGGATGTCCTGCTTCTCGGGCGGGACCACGACATCGTTCTTGGAGATCGTGATGCCCGCCTGCGTGGCGTACTTGAAGCCGAGGTCCTTGAAGGCGTCGAGCACCAGCGAGATCGTCGTCGCGCCGTAGGTCTGCACCAGCGCGTCGATCAGACGGGTGGTGTCGCGCTTCTTCATCGACTGATTCACGAACACGTACTTGCCGGCGTCGAACTCGTCGCCCAGCGCTTCGGCCAGCGCCCGCTCGATGCGGTCGTTGTAGATGATCCGCCCGATCGTCGTGAGCACGTGGCCGCCCTCACGCCCGTATGGACGGAACTCGGCGATGTCGTGCAACTTCACCACGCCACCCTCGTAGGAGAGCTCGGCCTCTTGCGCGGTACGGAACACGTGCGGGCGTGGCTCATGCGTGGCGCGGTCGATCTTCGCCAGATCCTCGGCCTCAGGGCCATAGGTCAAGTAGTAGGCGCCCAGGATCATGTCCTGCGTCGGGGTCGCCAGCGGCGCCCCGTGCGCGGGGGACAGGATGTTGTTGGAGGAGAGCATCAGGATTCTCGCCTCCGCCTGCGCCTCGGCCGAGAGTGGCAGGTGCACAGCCATCTGGTCACCGTCGAAGTCGGCGTTGAACGCGTGGCAGACCAGCGGGTGCACCTGGATCGCCTTGCCCTCGACCAACAGCGGCTCGAACGCCTGGATACCCAGGCGGTGCAGCGTCGGCGCGCGGTTGAGGAGTACCGGGTGCTCGTGGATGACCTCCTCGAGCACGTCCCACACCTCGCCGATTCCCGAGTCGACCATCTTCTTGGCCGCCTTGATGTTCTGCGCGGACTTGCGCTCGACCAGCCGGGCCATGATGAACGGCTTGAACAGCTCGAGCGCCATGATCTTCGGCAGCCCGCACTGGTGCAGCTTCAGGTACGGGCCGGCCACGATCACTGAGCGCCCGGAGTAGTCCACGCGCTTGCCGAGCAGGTTCTGGCGGAAGCGTCCCTGCTTGCCCTTGAGCATGTCCGACAGGCTCTTCAGGGGGCGGTTGCCCGGGCCGGTCACCGGACGGCCGCGGCGCCCGTTGTCAAACAGCGCGTCGACAGCCTCCTGCAACATGCGCTTCTCGTTGTTGACGATGATCTCGGGTGCGCCGAGGTCGAGCAGCCGCTTGAGGCGGTTGTTGCGGTTGATCACCCTGCGGTAGAGATCGTTGAGGTCAGACGTGGCGAAGCGCCCACCGTCGAGTTGCACCATTGGGCGCAGCTCCGGGGGGATCACCGGCACGGCGTCCAGCACCATCTGCTCGGGCCTGTTCCCGGACTGGATGAACGCCGAGACGACCTTCAGGCGCTTGACCGCGCGAGCCTGCTTCTGGCCTTTGGCGGTCTTCACCTGGTCCTCGAGCTCAACCCTTTCGGCCTCCAGGTCGACCTGCTGGAGCAGGTCGCGAACCGCTTCGGCGCCCATCCCGCCGCGAAAGTACTCACCGAAGCCGTAAGAGGAGCCGAAGCGCTCCTTCAGCTCGCGGAAGGTCGTCTCGTCGTGCTCGATCTGCTTGGACTCCATCGTCTTGAACAGCTCCCAAACATTGCGCATACGCTCGGCCCCATCCTCGATGTAGGCCTCTGTGTCGGCGATGTCCGCGTCGAATGCTTTGCGCAGCTCCTTTGTGAGCTTCTCGCGCTCCTCATCAGAGATCTTGGCCAGGTTGATATCGAGCGAATCCGCCCACAGGTGGTCTTCATCGTTGAAGTGCGTTTGTTTGCCGTTCTGCAGGTACTTCTCACGGCGCTTGAGTGACTCGCGCAGCTCGAGCACGCGCTCCTCGCGTTCGGCCGCGTAGGAGTCCAGCACCTTGTTGACCTCCTTCTCCAGGGAGTCGAGGTCCTTCGTGCGCGCCTCGTCATCCACCCAAGTGATGATCGACGCCGCAAAATACAAAACCTTCTCGAGTTCCTTCGGCGCCATGTCAAGCAGGTAGCCGATGCGGCTGGGCACGCCCTTGAAGAACCAGATGTGGCTGACCGGGGCGGCCAGGTCGACGTGACCCATCCGCTCGCGGCGAACCTTCGAGCGCGTGACCTCCACGCCACAGCGCTCGCAGACGATGCCCTTGTAACGAACTCGCTTGTACTTGCCGCAGTAGCACTCCCAATCCTTGGTCGGGCCGAAGATGCGCTCACAGAACAGGCCGTCCTTCTCAGGCTTCAGCGTGCGGTAGTTGATCGTCTCGGGCTTGATCACCTCGCCCGAGCTCCAGCTGCGGATCTGCTTGGAGGACGCGAGTGAGATCTCAATGGCGTCGAAGTTGTTGATGTCAATCACGGTGTGTCCTCCACAATCTCGTCAGTTGCAAGCCCGTCGTCCTCGTCAATCGCGACCTCTCCAAGCAGCTCCTCGACGTCGAGCGGCTCCTCCGCGGCCTCACCCTCCTCGTCCTCTGAGAGCGCCACGGGCGCATCTGCGCCCGCCGCCCCATCGCTTACCTCGCTCTCCGGCTCCTGCGCAGGCGCGTCGCTGGCTATGGCACGCACGCCGGACAGGTCGATACCGAGCTCCTCAGCGGCGCGCAGCAAATCGTCGTCTTCGTCGCGTATCTCCGTGCGCTGGCCTTCCTCGGAAACCACGTTCACGTCGAGTGCGAGCGACTGCATCTCCTTCAGCAACACCTTGAAGGACTCTGGAATCGACGGCTCGGCGATGTTCTCGCCCTTGACGATCGCCTCATAGGCCTTCACGCGCCCGACGGTGTCATCTGACTTGATCGTCAGCATCTCCTGCAGCGTGTAGGCGGCGCCGAACGCCTCCAGCGCCCACACCTCCATCTCACCGAAGCGCTGCCCGCCGAACTGCGCCTTGCCGCCCAGCGGCTGCTGGGTGACCAGCGAATATGGGCCGGTCGAGCGAGCGTGGATCTTGTCGTCGACGAGGTGCAGGAGCTTGAGGATGTACATGTATCCGACCGTCACCTGTTCTGCAAACGGCTCGCCTGAGCGGCCGTTGAACAGGGTCATCTTGCCCGAGGCCTGCTCGCCGGGGCGGCGGCTCTTGTCAACGTCCATGCGAATCCGGCCCTTGTGCTCGTCCTGCCAGCGCACGAGCGCCTCGTCTACATCCGCCACGGTGGCGCCATCGAACACTGGCGTGGAGACGTACACCCGCGCGGAGGAGGTGGCGCCGCCGTTGCTGTGTCCGTTGGCCTCATGGGCTTCCTTGTAGGCCTCAGAGCCATCGTCATACCAGCCCTGCGCGGCCGCCCAGCCAAGATGCGTCTCGAGGATCTGCCCGACGTTCATGCGGCTCGGCACGCCGAGCGGGTTGAGGATCACGTCGACTGGGGTGCCGTCCTCCAGGAACGGCATGTCCTGCACGTCGACGATCTTTGAGATCACACCCTTGTTGCCGTGCCGGCCCGCGAGCTTGTCACCCTCGGAGATCTTGCGCTTCTTGGCGACGAACACGCGCACCAAGTCGTTCACACCCGGAGGCAGATCGTCGCCGGCGTCGCGACTGAATGTCATCACGTCGATCACTACGCCGCCCTCGCCGTGGGGAACCTTCAGCGATGTGTCGCGCACCTCGCGCGCCTTCTCCTTGAAGATCGCGCGGATCAGCTTCTCCTCGGCCGTCAGCTCGGTCTCACCCTTTGGGGTCACCTTGCCGACGAGCAGGTCGCCGGAGGCCACCTCCGCGCCTACGCGCACGATCCCGTGGTCGTCGAGGTTGCGCAGCGACTCCTCCGAGCGGTTGGGGATGTCGCGTGTGATCTCCTCCTCGCCGAGCTTCGTCGTGCGGGCGTCGATCTCGTACTCCTCGATGTGGATCGAGGTGAGCTCGTCGTCCTGCACGAGGCGCTTGGAGAGGATGATCGCGTCCTCGAAGTTGTAGCCCTCCCAGGACATAAAGGCGACCATCAGGTTCTTGCCGAGTGCCATCTCGCCCTTGTCGGTGGATGAGCCGTCGGCGAGCACGTCGCCTGCCTTGACCTTCTGGCCACTGCGCACACGCGGCTTGTGGTGAATCAGCGTGCCCTGGTTCGAGCGCATGAACTTCTGCAGCTCGTACTCATCCTTCTTGCCGTCGCTGCACTCGATCACGATCTGGGTGGCATCGACGTGGTCGATCGTGCCGGCGTTGCGGGCCAGCAGCACATCGCCGGTGTCGAGCGCCGCGCGGCGCTCCATGCCCGTACCGACGAGCGGAGCGTCGGCCTTCAGCAGCGGCACCGCCTGGCGCTGCATGTTCGAGCCCATCAGCGCGCGGTTGGCGTCGTCGTGCTCGAGGAACGGGATCATCGCGGTCGCCACCGACCAGATCTGCTCGGGCGAGACGTCCACCAGGTCGACGTCCTTGGGCCCGACAGTCACGTACTGACCGGCCTGCGTGCGGCAGAGGATCTCTGTGCCCTTCAGCTTGCCGGTCTTGGGGTCGACCGGCGTGTTCGCCTGGGCGATCACGAGCTCCTCTTCCTGGGTAGCGTCCAGGCGCTCGACCTTGTCCGTCAGCACACCGTCCTTGACGACGCGGTAGGGGGTGGTGACGAAGCCATACTCGGATACCTCGGCGAACGAGGACAGCGAGCCGATCAGGCCGATGTTCGGGCCCTCTGGCGTCTCGATCGGGCACATGCGCCCGTAGTGCGTCGGGTGCACGTCGCGCACCTCGATCGGCGCGCGCTCGCGTGTCAGCCCGCCCGCTCCCAGGGCCGACAGGCGCCGGCGGTGCGTCAGCCCGGCGAGTGAGTTCGTCTGGTCCATGAACTGCGAGAGCTGCGAGGAGCCGAAGAACTCCTTCAGCGCCGCCACGACGGGGCGAATGTTGATGATCGTCTGTGGCGTGATCGTGTCGGCGTCCTCGGTTGTCAACCGCTCGCGCACGACGCGCTCCATGCGGTAGAGGCCGATCCGGAAGGCCTCCTGGATCAGCTCGCCGACCGTGCGCAGGCGGCGGTTGCCGAAGTGCTCGTACTCGTCGAGATGCTCCGCGACCGGCTCGCGCGGCATGCTCAGAGCCTCCGCCGCGTAGTCCTTGATCTCGACCTCGCCGTCCTCGGGGATACCCAGGCGCTTGGGCAGCGAGACGAGCTCACGCACGAGCTGAAGGATGTCGTCCTGGGTCAGCGTGCGCGTCTCGATGTCGACGTCGAGGCCGAGTCGCGAGTTGAGCTTGTAGCGCCCGACGCGCGTGAGGTCGTAGCGCTTGGGGTCGAAGAACAGCTGGTTGAGCAGGGCCTTGGCGTTGTCGACGCTCGGCGGCTCGCCGGGGCGCTGCTTCTTGAACAGCTCCACCAGCGCGCCCTCTTCGGTGCGGGTGACCTCCGTGTCGGCCTCGATCGTGTTGCGGATGTACAGCGAGTTCTCAAATAGCTTGAGGATCTCCTCGTCGGTCGCGTAGCCCATCGCGCGCAGCAGCACCGTCACCGGCAGCTTGCGCTTGCGGTCGATGCGAACGAAGACCTTCCCCTTCTTGTCGATCTCGAGCTCCAGCCACGACCCGCGCGCGGGCATCAGGTTGGCGATGAACACCTGCTTCTCGCGGTCCTTGGGCTCCATCAGGTACGCGCCGGGGGAGCGCACGAGCTGGGTGACGACGACGCGCTCGGTGCCGTTGATCACGAACGTCCCGCGCTCGGTCATCCACGGGAAGTCGCCCATGAAGACGGACTGCTCGCGGATCTCGCCGGTCTCACGGTTGATGAAGGCGACCGTGACCGTCAGCGGCCGGGCGTAGGTCAGGTCCTTCTCGCGGCACTGCTCCAGCGAGGCGACCGGCTCGTCGAACACGAACTCCCCGAACTGCACGGCCAGGTTGCCGGTGTAGTCCTCGATCGGCGAGATGTCATCGATGGTCTCGCGCAGCCCTCCCGTCTTGGGGTCGGTGAGCCACGTAAACGAGCGGCGCTGGATATCGATCAGGTTGGGAACGTCGACAGACTTAGGTAGACGCGCGAAGCTCCGGCGCGTCCGGAGAGCATCAACAGCAGCCAAGAAACGACTCCTTCGGAGAACGATGAGACGGGCAGAGGAGGGCGCCGAAAGCGCGACCAGCAAAGATAGCACAGACCATCGGCACCCTTAAGTGGGCAACCAGCGCTCACGGACCCCGCCCCCGGCGACCCGCGTATGTGGCGCGGCGCCATGCTGCCTGGACGGCTACGACTATTGGCCAGCGAGAAGCACTTTACCGGAAAACCGGCGCAATTGTTAGCCGCAGGTAAATGAGGGGCCCCGGCTTGCAGGGGCCCCTCGATACGGCTTGCGGTGAGGCCAGGCGCCTACTTCAGCTCGGCCGTGGCGCCGGCCTCCTCCAGTTCCTGCTTGAGCTTTGCGGCCTCCTCCTTCTCGATGCCCTCCTTCACAGGCTTGGGAGCCTCGTCGACGAGTGCCTTGGCCTCTTTCAGCCCGAGGCCCGTGGCGGCGCGGACGACCTTGATCACCTGGATCTTCTTGTCGCCGGCGGCTGTCAGGATCACGTCGGCCGTGCTGCTTTCTTCCTCCTCAGCGGCCCCATCGCCGCCTCCGCCAGCGGCGGGCGCCGCGGCGGGCGCAGCAATCGCCGCGGCCGATACGCCGAACTCCTCCTCGAGCGCCTTGATCCGCTCGGCGAGCTCGAGCACCGAGATGCCCTTCAGCTCCTCGATCCACTTCTCTGTGCTTGTGGCTGTAGCCATTTCAGTCAGTCCTCCTTGGGATTCGCGTCGCCGTCCCCGGGCTGATCATCAGCCGGTGCGTCCGCTTTAGGGTTGTCGTCGTTCTCTTGGGCCGGCTCATTCTCCGGCTCAGCTTGGGTGCCTGCGGCCTGGTCCGTGCTGTCCTTCACCTCAGCCCCAGCGGCGGGCGCTGGCTCCTGCTCGGTAGGCTCCGCCGGGGCCTCTGGAGCAGCGTCTCCGGCGGGGGTCTCGGTCTCCTCAGCCGCGGCGGCCTCCCCGGCTGGGGCCTCCGTGACGGCGGGGGCATCGCCAGAGGGGATCTCTCCGGACTGCATCTTCTCGCGTACCTGGCCAAGGGCCGAAGCGAGGCCTCCGATTAGTGCACTCAGACTACGCACGAGGCCGCTGACGGGCGAGGCCACAACGCCGACGAGCTGGCCATAGAGCACTTCACGCGAGGGCAAGCGCGAGAGCGAGCGAATCTGGTCAGGGTCGAGCGCGGCGCCTTCCATCAGACCGCCCTTGAACGGCAAGAGCTGTGTGGCGCGGCCGTAGTCGGCGATCGCCTTGGCGGCAGTCGCGATGTCGCCGCGCACGAACGTCAGCGCGGTCGGCCCCTCCAGGAGCGCCTTCAGCGTCTCGGCGCCCACCTGGTCCGCGGCGCGTTCGGTGAGCGAGTTCTTGACCACCTTGAACGTCGCGTCGGCGTGGCGCAACTGGGAGCGAAGTTCGGCGACCTGGGGTACGGAGATGCCCCGATAGTCCACGGCGAAGACCGCGTGGGACTCATCTATGTTGGCCGCGATCTCAGCGATCGCCGCGGCCTTCTGGTCTCGGTTCATGGTTGGCTCCTGTCCCGGTCTTGCGCTACCGATGTCGATCGGTAGCCGCCGGGGGTCTCTGGTGGCCTGGGTGGCGCTAAGCGGCGATCGTAGCCGCGGGCGCCTCCTCAAGGATGTCACGTGTGCGGCTGGCGTCGACCTTCACGCCCGGCCCCATCGTGGAGGTGATCGTAATGGAGTGCAGGTAGCGGCCCTTCGCACTTGCTGGCTTGGCGCGGATCAGCTCTTCGATCACCGCGGCGTAGTTCTCCAGCAACGAGCGCTCTGCGAAGCTTGCCTTGCCGATCACCAGATGTACGATCGCGTTGCGGTCGGTGCGGTACTCGACCTTGCCCGACTTGGACTCCTCGACAGCTTTGGCCACATCCATCGTGACCGTGCCCACCTTCGGGTTGGGCATCTTCCCCGACGGCCCGAGCACGCGGCCGAGGCGACCGACGACCGACATCAGATCGGGCGTGGCGATCGCCACGTCGAAGTCGTCGAAGCCCTCCTCGATGCGCTTTGCCAGGTCCTCGCCACCGACCGCGTCGGCGCCGGCCGCTTGCGCCTCGGCGACCTTCGCGCCCTGGGCAAAGACGATGATCTTCACGTCCTTGCCGAGGCCGTTGGGCAGCGCGATCGTGCCGCGCAGCTGCTCATCGGCGTGGCGCACATTCAGGCCGGTGCGCACGTGGAGCTCGACCGACTCGTCGAACTTGGCGCTGGAGAGGCCCTTGAGGAGCTTGACGGCCTCAGCGGGCTCATACTCACGCTGGCGGTCGACCTTCGCAAGCGCCTCGGTGTAGCGCTTTCCGTGATGGCTACTCACGAGGAGACCTCCACACCCATTGAACGCGCCGTGCCAGCGATGATCTTCGCCGCCTGGTCGATGTCGTTGGCGTTGAGATCCTCGAGCTTGCGCCCGGCGATCTCACGCAGCTGTGCCTGTGTGATCGTGCCCACCTTCGTGCGGTTGGGCTCGCCCGAGCCCTTGCCGATCCGCAGCGCCTGCTTGATGAGGACCGCGGCAGGGGGCGTCTTGGTGACGAACGTAAACGAGCGGTCCTCATATACGGTGATCACGACCGGGATCACCGTGCCGGTTTCGCCCTGCGTCTGCGCGTTGAACGCCTTGCAGAACTCCATGATGTTGATCCCGTGCTGGCCCAGCGCGGGACCGACCGGCGGGGCGGGGCTCGCCTGCCCGGCGTTCGCCTGCAGCTTGATTGTCGTCAGTACCTTCTTGGCCATTTAAAGCTTCTTCACCTGATCGAATTGAACCTCGACGGGTGTCTCCCGGCCGAAGATTGATACCAGCACCTTGAGCTTGGCGGCGTCGTCGTTGATCTCGGAGATCTCCCCGGAGAAGTCCGACAGCGGGCCGGAGATGACCTTCACGGACTCGCCGATCGTGAACTGGGCGCGTGTGCGGGGCGCGGTGGCAACGTCGGTCTTGTGCAGCAGCCTGTCGACCTCGCCCTGAGTAAGGGGAACAGGCTCCTGAGAGGCGCCCACGAACCCTGTCACCCCAGGGGTCCCCTTGACGACGCCCCAGGAGTCCTCGTTGAGCTCCATGTTCACGAGCACATAGCCCGGCATCGTGCGCTTCTCGACGGTGACCTTCTGGTTGTCCTTCATCTCCGAGACCGCTTCGGTCGGAACAACCACGTTGCGCACCGCGCGCTGCTGGCCAAGCGAGATGACCCGGTGCTCCAAGTTGTGCTTGACCTTGTTCTCGTGACCGGAGTAGGTGTTGACTACATACCAACGAAACATTCAGGATTCCTCAGAGGACGAATTCGACGATTTCCTTGGCCACAAAGTCGGCCAAGCCAAGATAAGCGCCTGCGATCGCAACGAAGCCCAATACGACGGCGGTCGCCTGGAAGACCTGCGGGCGGTCGGGCCACTGTACGCGCTGCAGCTCGGCCCAGCTGGCACGCAGGAACGCAACCGCGCGGTTGCCCCCGCGTGCGGTGGGAGCGCCGGAGGCCTGCTCGGGAGTGACGCCAGCCTTGCTGGCGGCCGTGAGCTCCTGGATTTCGTCCTCGGTGACGTCGCCCTCGGCCTCAGCCTCGGACTCGGACTGTGTCTCGGACTCGGCTGGCGGACCGTTGGCGTCCGCCGCGGCGCGACCAGCGTCCGCGGGCACCCCGCCGGCGCCTGCGACAAGCGCGGCGTCGAACTCGTCGGCGTCGGCCGAGGCGTGGTCGAGCGCACCCGGGACATCGGCGCGCGCGGGCGTGCCCGGCGACGACGTGCGTGCGCCACGAGCGCGGCGCTCGCGGCGCTGCTTTGCGCGTTTGCGATCACGAGCCACAGCAGCGCTCCCGCGCTAACGGGTCTCCCGGTGGCTGGTGTGCTTGCGACACCAGCGGCAGTACTTGCGCAGCGACACCCGATCCGGGTTGTTGCGCTTGCTCTTGTTGGTCTGGTAGTTGCGATGCTTGCACTCCTCGCATGCGAGGGTGATCGCGATTCGAACGTCTCCGCGGGCCATGTGAGAAATCCCTGCGTGGTCGTGGACAAATGGCCTTGGGCGAAGAAAAACCCCGCCCAGGCGCGAGGTAGAAGCAGTCTAGCGCGCTTTGATCTATAAGAACCCCACCCACCCCTGCCCGCCCCAGCGGGCGGGCGTAGCGGCCTTGACGCAGCTGCACGAAACAGCGAAGCTCAGGGCGTATTCGCGTAGCGCCTGGCTCCCGCCCGTCATCGAGCATCCCCGCAAAGGAGAACACCATCATGCACCTGCCTGAGCCGATTCCCCCGAGCGTCCACGACGAGACGTTCGCCGGCGTGAGCTACCACATCCGCGGGGAACTGGTGCCCGAGTTGCAGATCGATGTCGGCGAGCAGAGCGTGATGTTCGAGCACCACGTGCTGCTGTGGAAGGAGACCCAGCTGAACATCGAGCTGAAGAAACTGCCGGGCGCGATCAAGCGCAAGATCGCGGGGCTGGAGTTCTTCGTGACGAAAACCTCAGGGACCGGGAAGATCGCCTTCTCGCGCGACTCCCCCGGCCAGTGTGTTCCCCTGCATCTCAAAGAAGGCGAAGGTCTGGATGTGCGCGAGCACCAGTTCATCGCCGCGACCGACAACCTCGACTACAGCTTCGAACGGATCAAGGGCGTGCAGAACATGCTGCTCGGCGGCTCGGGGTTCTTCATGGACAAGTTCCGCGCGACCGATGGTGACGCGCTCGTCTGGCTGCACGGCCACGGCAACGTCTTTCTCGTGCAGCTGATGGACGGCGAGCAGATCGATGTCGAGGCGGGCGGCTGGCTCTTCAAGGATCCGAGCGTCAAGCTCGAAGCCGTCACGATGGGATTGAAGACCGGGATCTTCGGTGGCGGTGGCAAGCTCACCTGGAACCGCTTCACGGGGCCTGGCCGCCTGGCGATCCAGACGATGTTCATCGCGCCGCTGGAGGGCACCGGAAGCGGCGCCACGACGGCTGCCGAGGGCGGCGTCGCCGGGGCGCTGATCAGCGGGCTGGTGCGGGGCTGAGCACCTGGCTGAGTTAGTGCCGGCGCTTCGCGTGACGGGACTTGTGCTTTTTTGATTTGTGCTTGGGCTGGCTGAAGCGCACGCCGTCGAGCAGAAAGATGAACGGAGTGCTGGTGGGCGATACCTCGTTGGCCAACATAAAGGCCGAGATCGCGTGGAACCGGCGCAGCAGCTCCAGGCCGGTCGAGTTGAGCTTGACCGTGAACGTCGCGGTACTGCCGGCGGCCAACGAGAACGGCGCCTGGCCAAGCCTGACGGATCCCCTGGTGTGGTGACTCGCGCCGACGGCGATGACCCTCTTGCCCTGCAGAATCTCGTTGGTAGTGAGGAAGATCGTCCCGGAGCAGCCCAGGCCATCGGTGCTGGAGCAACTTAGCTTCACCGCGATGCCTGTGGGACTGACCTTACGGCTGATGTAGTGAGTCAGCCCGGGGACGGGAGGTCGTGGTGTGACCGGGGCTGGACAGGATGGCGAGGCGGACTGGAACTCCTCGGCGCCGATATCGACAACAGCCGGGAAGCTGACACCGCACGCGGCGTGGCCCGCGAGGATTCTCGTCGTGCCGAAGGCGTCTGTGCTCAGCCCGCTCGGCACGAGCGCGTTTGAGCCCGCGTCGATCGTGGGGCTCGCTGAGGTCTCGTGGACATCGCTCGCGCTCGCGAGCAGCGGTGGCGCGCAGATGTTGCCGGCGCCCGCGAACGGCGAGGATCCCGAGCAGACGTCACTGAAGCTCACGCCGAGCGAGCCACCGGTGCCGTTGAAGCCGCCGATCTCCGCTCCGCCCGAGTCGGCCGCGACGATCGAGTTGGCAACTTCGAGCTGGTCGCTGGGCTTGCCGTAGATGCCCGCAATGCCGCCGTTCGGCACCGCGTTCTCGGTGACCGTCGAGTTCAGCAGCCTGAGATGGTCGGGCGTGGTCAAGTATTTGCCGCAACCGCTGTAGATGCCGGCGCCTCCGGCATCCGCCGGGCTGCCCCCGTCGATCGAGTTGCCCGCCACCACGGCGTTCTCTAGTGCGTTTTCGGTCGGCGTGGTGGAGTTGCATGCGACGATCCCCAGCCCCGCCCCGTAGCTCCAATACGCCCCTTCCGTGCCCGGGATGGTGTTCGTCGAGAAGCGATCGTCCACGCTCGTGAGACTCACCCCTTCGGTCCACTCACCCCCTCCCCCGTACCTGCCCTTGCCGGCGATGTCGAGGATGCTGTTGGCGGCGAACACGTTGCCGAGCTGCATCAGAGGAGGTGGGTCAGTGGCCGACGCCGCAAACAGCAGCCCCGCGCCGAGGGCCTGTTCGGAGCCGTTGGCCCTGAGTGTGTTGCCTTCGAAGACGTTGCCCTCGACCAGGTTCGGTGCGCCGTTCGTGCACGAGTCGAGCAGGAACGCCGCCCCACCAGCGCCAACCCCGCCGCCAACCGTGAGCGTGTTGGCGCGGAACGTCGAGTCGAGGAGCGAGATCGCCGGTCCATTGCCCGGCGCGCACGTCGGCTCGCCGCCACCGATGAACAGCGCGCTCGAGGTGGTGTCGTTGTTGCTGTTTTCGAGGAAGCTGTCGCTACTCAGCGTCAGGCGCTCCCCGCGCAGCGACACCGCAACCGTGTTGCTGTGCTCAAACGTGAGTTTCGTGATCGTGAACGACGCCAGTTCCGTCCCTGACAACGCCGAGCCGACGAACCCAGCCGCGTCGATCCCCGACGTCGTCGACGGGGCGCCTTCGAGCGTGAAGTTGGAGCCTTTCGGGATCGTCACGCCGCTGCCACCCAGCGAGAGCGATTCGCACATCCCTTTCAGGACGACCGTGTCGCCTTCGCCGCCGCCCGGCCGTGTCGAAGCCGCAGTGAGCTGCGCCTGCAGCGTGCCGCATTCCGCCGGCAGCGTTTCCGCCGGCGCAGCGCTCGCGCCGCTCAGGCCGAGCAGCAGCAACGCGATAAGCGCGAGCAGAAAACGATGGCTTGCAAAACCGGACGAACGCGACATCCCTGCTCCCTTTTCCAATGACCTCACTTGGCGGCGCCTGGCGAGTCTACCGCGCCCTCTCGAGTCATCCGCCGGTTCGTCATCCCAGCGAAGCGCGCCGTATCGCTGCCCTACTCATACAACGTGAGCGTGCCCAGGATCACGTACAGGGCGACCAGCGCCCAGCCCTCGAACTCGGCCGCCTCCCCATCGCCGGTCACTTGCCACAGGCCCAGCGCGGTGAGGGCCAGCGCACCGATGTAGACGGGCGCCAGCGCGAACGTCAGCGTCGTCTTAAGCGCGAAAGAGATGAGCACGAGCAGCGGGAACAGGAAGGCCGCGATCTGGGCCACGGAGTTTTTGACGACGGAGATCGCCAGGTCCGAGCGGCCCTTCCAAGCGAGCACGAGGCCGGCTGTGTTCTCGACCGCGTTGCCCGCGATAGCCACGATCACGAGCCCGGCGAACGCCTGAGAGATGTGGAGCAGTTCGATTGCCGGCTCCAGGCCGTTGACGAACCAGTCCGACACGAACGCCGAGGCGGTGCCAGCGACGATCAGCAGCGTGAGCGTCACGCCGAGCGACAGGCGCGGACCGCGGGCGCTCGCACCGAGGTCCGGGGCTTGAGCCTGATCCTCTCCGGGGTCCTCGCCGGGGAGACTGTCCGAGCGCAGATAGGGCACGACCCAGGCCAGATAGACGACGAGCAGGCAGATCGCCCCGACGATCGAGATCGCCTTGACGTGATGGCTCGCCGGATCGTGTGAGCTGAGCGAGAGACCGAGCAGGACGATGATGAACACCGTCACCTGCAGCAGCGTGGCCGTGTCCCTCGGCAGGCGCTTGGAGAAGCGCATCAGATTATCCGGCGAGCGGCGGGCGCCGACGACGATCACGAGACCGAGGACAAGCAGGGCGTTGGCGAGCACCGAGCCGACGATCGCGGTCTGCGCGACCACGAGCTCACCCTTCTGCAGCGCAAAGATCACGACGAACAGCTCCGGCAGATTGCCCAGCGTCGACTGCAACATCCCAGTGACACCGGGCCCGAAGCGCTCACCCAGCTGCTCAGTGGCGAACGAAACAACCCAGGCGAGACCCGCGAGCGCCAGGGTCGCGACGCCAAACCGGGGAATCGCGGGCCAGGGCTGGTAGTTGGCCACCCCCGCCAGGACGGTGAGGACCGTAATCAGGAAGAGCGTCGAGCGCTCGAGCGGGGTCAGACCTGCCATCTCGCCCGGCGAGCATAGTCGCGCGACCAGCTAGACGGCCGAGAGGCAAGTGATACAAGGACGCAGCGAGCGAGGTGTGCTGGCCGAAACGAGGATGCGAGCGGAGCAAGTGTCTCCCGGCTTCGGTACACGAGCGAGGGAGGACGCAGTAGCGCGCCGCCTATCGGCCGTCTAGTGGCTCTCGAGCACGCGGTCGATCAGGCCGTACTCGAGCGCCTGCTCGGCCGAGAAGAAGCGGTCGCGCTCCATGTCGGCGCGGACTTCGGCCGTCGGTTTTCCCGTGCACTCGGCGTAGATCTCATCGATCCGCTCCCGCACCTTGAGGATCTCGCGCGCGTGGATCTCGATGTCAGTCGACTGGCCCTGAAAGCCAGCCGAGGGCTGGTGGATGAGGATGCGCGAGTTCGGCAGCGACGCGCGCTTGCCCTTCGTGCCGCCGGCGAGCAGCAGCGAGCCCATCGACATGGCGACGCCGACGACCATCGTGGCGATGTCGGGCTTGACGAAGTTCATCGTGTCGTAGATCGCGAGGCCCGAGTAGATCGAGCCGCCGGGCGAGTTGATGTAGATCGAGATGTCCTTGTCCGGGTCCTGGCTCTCGAGGTGCAGCAGCTGAGCCACCACCAGGTTCGCGACCTGATCGTCGATCGGCGTGCCGAGGAAGATGATGCGCTCGTTGAGCAGGCGCGAGTAGATGTCGAACTCGCGCTCGCCCCGCGCGGTTCGCTCGATGACCATCGGGATCAGCGGCATTGGCCCACCCTAGCGTTCGCTGCCGGTGCAACCGGGGACCAAACGGCTGGTAGCCGCTGGCAGGAGCGATCGCGGAGATGGCCACATGTCCGAGTCCTCGCGCCCTGCCTCGGGATGTGCGGATGGGTGCCGATGAACTCTCATGCGCTTGCCCCCGCTACCTCGCCGCGTTCCGGCGCTGGCGCTGCTGGCGGCATTTTGCATAGCGGCGCCCGCGGCGGCGATGACCAGCCATGCTGGCTGGCCAGCGCAGCAGCACCTGGTCATGGACAGGGGGCCAGCCGGAGAAGAAAATGTTCTTCGCGGGATAAACGGAGTGCACAACTACCTGCTCGGTGGCTACGGCAACGACACCATCTATGGCGGTAACGCAGGCGATGTCATTTGGGGTGACTACCACGAGTCGGGCTGGCCTTCGTTCCAGACCGCGGTCATCCACGCTGGGAACGGCAAGAACATCATCTATGCCAACGACACCGTCAACTATGTGTGGACCGGCACCAACCCGGCTACCGTCGTTCATGCCCACGAGAACTCAGGCGTGATCCACTGCCAGAACCCCCACATCGTTTTGTTCACCAGCCATCACGCACTGCCCCACTACAAGCTCGACGGCTGCAAGCACATCAGCTTTTACTCCGTCGGCTACTGACCAGAAGCCGCCAAGCGGGCCGCCGGGCTTGCCATCAGAGGTTGACCGACGCCATCCCGGCCTCGTCGTAGCGCTCGCCCGCCACGTCCGGCAGCTCGGCATCGATCCTCGCGAGATCGTCCTGCGTCAGCTCGACGCCGGCCGCCGCGGCATTCTCTTCAAGGTAGCTGCGGCGCTTGGTTCCGGGGATCGGCACGAGATCCTCGCCCTGCGCGAGCACCCATGCAATCGCGAGCTGCGCCGGCGTGATCTCCAGTTCCTCGGCGATCTCCTTGACCTTCGCGGCGAGCCTGAGATTCGCGTCGAGGTTCTCACCCGTGAAGCGCGGCCCATGACGGCGGAAGTCGTTCTCATCGAGATCCTCGGGCGAGGAGAAACGACCCGACAGGAAGCCACGTCCAAGCGGCGAGTAGGGGACGAAGCCAATGCCGAGCTCGCGGCAGGTCGGCAGCACCTCGGCCTCCGGGTCGCGTGTCCACAACGAGTACTCGGTCTGGACCGCGGTGATCGGATGCACAGCGTGCGCGCGGCGGATCGTCTCCGGCGCGGCCTCGGAGAGGCCGATGTGCAGGATCTTGCCCTGTTGCACCAGTTCGGCCATCGCCCCGACCGTCTCCTCGATCCCCACATTCGGGTCGACACGGTGCTGGTAGTAGAGGTCGATACGGTCCGTTTTCAGGCGCTTCAGCGAGCCCTCGACCGACGTGTGCACGTGCTCGGCCGAGCCGTCGAGTGGTCCGAGCGTCGACATGTCGCCAGGCGTCGCTTTGTCCGTGCGCCGCGCGAACTTCGTCGCGATCACGTACTCGTCGCGACGGCCCTCGATTGCGCGACCGACGAGTTCCTCGTTCGTCAGCGGACCGTACAGCTGGGCCGTATCGATGAAGTCGATGCCGAGGTCCAGAGCGCGGTGGATCGTCGCGATCGCCTCACCTTCGTCGGTCGACCCGTAGAAGGCGGACATGCCCATGCAACCGAGTCCAATCGACGAGACCTCCGGTCCGTTTCCTCCCAGGGTGCGCTTGTTCATCGTATCTCCTCGTCGGGTCGAATGTTGCGAAGGCGTGAGACCGATACTAGGGCGGCATAATGGGCGGTCCCATGTTCCCCTTGAACCTGCCCAATGTGCTGACGGTGCTGCGGATCATGCTCGTGCCGGTGCTGGTCGTCGCGCTGCTCGGCAACACGCCCGCCGGCGACGTGCTCGCGGCGGTCGTCTTCGCGCTGGCCTCGCTGACTGACTTCATCGACGGCTACCTCGCCCGCGCGCGCGGGTCAATCACGACGTTCGGCAAGCTGATGGACCCGTTGGCCGACAAGCTCTTGATCGTGGCCGCGCTCATCGCGCTCGTCTCGCTGCACCGGCTGGCGGCGTGGGTGGCAATGGTGATCATCACTCGCGAGCTCGCCGTCACGGTGCTGCGCCTCGGCGCTACGCAGGCCGGCGTGGTGATGGCGGCGAGCATGTTCGGCAAGGTCAAGACCTGCCTGCAGATCGCCGCGATCCTCGCGGTGATCGCCGTGCATGGGCAGCCGCTATGGGTATCGCTGCTGCTGTATACGACGGTGCTGGTGACCGTGCTGTCCGGCTTGGATTACTTCTTCGGGCTACGCCGTCGCATGCAACAGGTGCAAGCTCAGCCGGACGCCTGAGCACGAGCGCCCGAGTTCAACCACTCCTCGAGGCTTGTCTGATGGGCCGCCGGCATGCCGGCGTCGACCTCAGCGCGCAGCTCAGAGAGCAGGCCGTGACGCTCGGCGAGCACGTTGTGCTGGTGGATCGTCTCCAGGTTCTCCTGGTGCGCCGAGACGAAGCTCGCGCCATCGAGCTCAGGGAAGCGGGCGACCACGCCGGCGATCATCTCGCGCACGCAGTCCTCGACGAAGCGCGGGCGGCGGTGGGCCTTTTCCACCACCTCGACCTCGTCGATGCGCTTCATCAGCTCGTAGATCTCCGAAGACATGCTCCCCTCCGCGATCTGGAGCAGCGCGGAGGCGTCGATCTCGGCGACGCACTCCTCGATGCAGCCGATGTGCAGTGTCGCAAGGCCGCGCTGGTTGTGGGTGGCGACGGGAACGCTCCGCAGGATGCGCTCGATCTCCGCCGCGGAGAAGCCGTCGGCCGCGAGGCGAGCGCGTGCACGGCCGGCCACCAGCTCCTGCGCGCACGGACACGCGGTCATGCCCGTCGCGGACACACCGACCGTGCGGCGCGTGCCGTGCTCGAACGCGACCGCTCGCCCATGGAGGGTGTAGATCTCCTGGGTGGGGATACCGGACACGGGCGCAGGCTTGTGCTCGGGATAGCGTGCTGCAATCGTCACCTCCGCGCGCTCAGCGTCCTGGCGGGTGCGCACGAGCTCGGCGATGTGCTGGGCGAGAGTCTCGGCGCGGAACGGCGACTCTGAGAGGACGACCTCGCCGATCGCCTCGTTGACGACCTCCTCGAAGCGCGACATGTGCGCTCCCTTCTGCTCGTGGCTGAGATCGACGAAGCACGAAAGGCGGGCGAAGTACGACTCGTCGCGGATCCGCACAACCTTCTCAACTCCAGTCACGCCCACGCGCGAGAGCCCAACCGGAACCCCCGGCGGGCGCGCCTGGACATCCTCGTCCGCGCTCTGCGCCGGCAAGGACCGTGGGGTGAGTCGTGTCGCCTGCACCAGAGCCAAGCCTAGCGCTGCGGCGCGAGCAAAACCTGCCTGGAGCCCGCGGCCACAGCAGGCGTGGTGGCGTGTGCTGGTTGCAGAGCCCATGACCAGCCGGCATATCTTCCCCCGCGGATTCTGGTATCACTCCGCACTTGGTCAGGGGAGGCCGGCGCGGAGATCGCCCGGCGGGGAGCTGGACGGATCCTGGGGGTAGAGTTGAGCAATCGGGTTGAGGTTCTGCTGGAGACCACAGATACGTCCATCATCGAGAGTGACGATTCGCTCGGCGGGAACCTGAGCGAATCGCCGTTCGCGGGCAGCCGCGAACACGAAGATGATGTGGATCAGGGGCAGGCACTGCGCGCACGCCTAGAGGAGTTCAGGCGTCCCGAGGTCGACCTCACCGTCGAGCCGAGCCTCGACTCGCTGCGCCTGTACCTGCGCGCGATCGGCCGCGTGCCCCTGCTCAGTGCCGACGAAGAGGTCGCGCTGGCCAAGCGCATCGAACGCGGCGACATCGCGGCCAAGCAGCACATGGTCGAGGCGAACCTGCGCCTGGTCGTCTCGATCGCCAAGGGCTACGTCGGCCGCGGGCTGACGTTGTTGGATCTGATCCAGGAGGGCTCACTCGGGCTGATCCGCGCGGTCGAGAAGTTCGACTATCGCCGCGGCTACAAGTTCTCGACGTACGCGACCTGGTGGATCCGCCAGGCCGTCACGCGCTCGCTGGCAGACAAGGGGCGCACGATCAGGATCCCCGTGCACATGGTGGAGCGGCTGAACAAGGTGGTCCACGCCGAGCGCCAGCTGATTCAGCAACTGGGCCGTGAGCCGAGTCCAGAGGAGATCGCCGCGGAGCTGGACTACACCCCGCACGAGGTGCGCGAAGTCAAGCGCATGGCCCAACAGCCCGTGTCGCTGGAGAAACCCATGGGCGAGGAGGAGGATTCAGCCCTGGCCGACTTCATCGAGGATGCGACGGCTGAGTCGCCGTTTGAGATCGCCTCAGAGGCGCTACGCCGGGAGAACGTGACCCATGTGCTCGCCTGCCTGCCACAGCGCGAGCGCGAGGTGCTCGAGATGCGCTACGGAATCACCGGTGGGCGCTCACGCACGCTGGAGGAAGTCGGCCGTGCGTTCAACATCACACGCGAGCGCGTCCGCCAGATCGAGAACCGGACGCTGAAGAAGCTGCAGACGCTGCCTGACGCGCAACAGCTGCGCGAGGCCTCCTAGCACCGCGGCCCTAAGAGGCTGCGGGCGAGACGCCCGCGCGCATAAGTCCTAAACTGACGGCCCCTGGCGGGGTTCCCGAGCGGTCAAAGGGGTGTGGCTGTAAACCACATGGCTCTGCCTTCGAAGGTTCGAATCCTTCTCCCGCCATTGCAGGTTCGAATCCTGCCCCCGTCGTCACCCAGCAATGTGCCGCCTTGTCGAGGCCAAACAGGCGAGTAGGCGGACGTAGCAGAGGCACCGAACGGCCATCCCACCGCACGAAGCGAAGTAGTAGTCGCAGGACAGGCGCTAATTTAGCTGAGGCTCATAATGGTCGATATATAGTGCGGTATTAGCTATAGTGCACTATATATGGAGCATAACATATCCCATCGAAGCACGCCTGTCCCGGTTCGCCGGGCACAAAGAAGCCTTGCAGAAAGCGTCGCTACCTGGCGTAAGCTGCGCGGCCTCACCCAGGCTCAGCTGGCCGAGCGCGCCGGCGTCTCACGAGGAGTAGTTCGGCGCATAGAGGCAGCCGATGGCGGCGTCAGCGTCGAGAACCTGCTCCGGATCTTGAGGTCGCTTGGCATTCAGGACCTTATGAGCGAGGCGTTGGACCCGCTCGCCAGCGATGTCGGCCGGCTGCGTTCAGAGGAGGAGCTCCCTCGTCGCGTGCGACCGAGGAGGCTGACGGGCGATGGTTGAGCAGCCGATCGAGGTCGACGTGCAGATCGCCGGTCGCGATGTTCCGGCGGGACATCTCTGGACGCATCGTCACGGGCAGACCGAATCGGCCACCTTCAGTTATCGAGAGGACTATCTGCAACGAGCGGATGCCTACGAACTCGATCCCGGGCTGCCGCTCCAAGCCGGCCAGCATCAAACGCCGGTCAAACAGCCCCTGTTCGGAGCGATGTCCGACTGTGCCCCGGACGGGTGGGGACGGCGACTCGTTCGCCGCGCGGAGGCGCAGCGGACCCGCGAAGCAGACACCCAGCAGCGCGGGCTGACGGAGGTCGGCTTCCTGCTCGGCGCCCGTGACGACTTGCGCCAGGGGGCGCTGCGATTCCGCGGCCACGACAGCGAGCAATATCTAGCCAGTGACACCGAGGGGGTGCCGCACCTGATCGGGCTTCCACGTCTGCTCAACGCAGCCGAAGAGCTCGAACGCGACGAACCCACCAGCGAGGATCTGCGCCTACTTCTTCACGGCGGCAGCTCGCTCGGCGGCGCACGACCAAAGGCCCACGTGCTCGACACTCAGGGGCGTCTCGCGATCGCCAAGTTTCCGTCCCCCCAGGCCGACGAGTGGGACGTGATCCGGTGGGAGGCTGTCGCCCTCACACTCGCAACGAATGCCGGGATCACGGTTCCCGAGCACAAGTTGCACGTCATCGAGAACCGGCCGGTATTGGTCGTGCGACGGTTCGACCGCGACGGCGGCGGACGCCTCGGCTATCTGAGTGCGATGTCGATGCTGCAAGCCAAAGACCGAGAACAGGCGAGCTATCTAGAAATCGGCCAGGTGCTCGAAGAGCGCTCGTCCGACGCCACGGCGGATTTGCGCGAGCTGTGGCGGCGGATCGTCTTTACGGTCCTGATCTCGAATACCGACGACCATCTCCGCAACCACGGGTTCCTGCGCTTGAGCACCGCAGGCTGGTCGCTGTCGCCGGCGTTCGATTTGAACCCCGACCCCGAAGGCGGAGTCAAGGAGCTGGCGACCGCGATCGACGAGAACAGCGCGCAGGCAAGCCTCGCGACAGCCCTCGAGGTTGCCGAGCTCTTTAGGGTCTCAGACGCGCAAGCTCGCGAAATCGTCGGAGACGTCTCGAACGCGACTGCGCGCTGGCGAGATGTCGCGCGTGCGACGGGCCTCGACGGTCGCGAACTCGAGCGGCTCGAGCCGGCGTTCGAGCATGAGCAGAGCGCCGCCGCTCACGAACTCATAACCGCACCAAGCTGATCGGATCGCAGTAAGGATCTGCCTTCGAAGGCTCGCATCCTTCTCCCGCCACTCTCGTCGTACTCCTGGCGCAAAGGGCTTTGCGGTGGGATCATCTGGGTAGCAAGACGGCACACCCAGAAAGGAGTTCCACTGATGGAGTCCTCCGCATCCACCAGCCGCGTGCTGGTCGTGGCTCACAAGACGGCCGCCACCCAACCGCTGCTCGACGCCGTGCGGGAGCGTGCGCAGCGCGGGCCGTGCGTGTTCACGCTGCTGGTGCCGAACGCCACCCACGGCCTGCACAAGGTCGTCGACCCCGAGGACCAAGCGGCGGGCGAGGCACGGACGGTGCTCGACCGCGCGCTGCCCCTGCTCGAAGACGCGGCGGGTGCAACCGTGCAGGGGCTAGTCGGCGATCCCGACCCGCTTGCAGCGGTGCACGATGCGATCAACCTGCACGGCTTCGATGAGGTGATCATCTCGACGCTGTCGGCGAAAGTATCGCGCTGGCTAAAGCTCGACCTGCCGAGCAAGGTAGGGGGCATGGGCCTGCCGGTGACGACGGTGACGCCCGGAGAGGACGTGGTGGCAGCAGCTAGCTGAGCCCTGCGAAGACAATTGCCTGAAGGACTATTGTCTGTGGACTCATCGTCTGCAGGATGCGACAGTGGGGAGCCATGAAATCAGCGCGCGAGCAGTTCGCCCTCAACCTTCGCCATTACCGGGAAAAGTCCGGCCTCTCCCAGGAGGCGCTAGCGAAGGCCTGTGATTTGCACCGTACGGAGATCAGCCTGCTGGAGCGCTGCAAGCGCTCGCCGCGTCTGGAGACGATCGTGATCCTGGCCCGCGGGCTGAACCTGTCCTCTCCTGGAGAATTGCTCGAGGAGATCAACTGAGCGACCCCGATCTTGAGCTTGGGGGGAGCGGGCTCCCCCATGAGCCGGCGCCGGGGAACACCAGCGCAGATGACAAGCCGACGCGGGGACTCGAACCCCGGACCCCCTCCTTACCATGGAGGTGCTCTACCAGCTGAGCTACGTCGGCGCGCCGTGCAGATCGTAGCGGCTGCGGCTGAAACTAAAGACGCAGCGGAACCCCACGAGCAAGGGGATCCGCCCTTCGGGAATCTGTCTGCGGCTGGGAGATAATCCGAGCATCGCTGAACCAGCCTCCCCTCCCCAGCCACCATCCGCAGATACCGCTGCGCGTGGCTGGATCGGCCGGGGAATTGACTGGATCAGCCCCGAAGAGAACCCGGCGAGCGTGATCTACGGGGTGATCGCGATCGGCGCGCTGCTGGCCGCGGAGAGCGGGCTACACGAGAGCTACCTGGACACCGCCGGCTCAGCGGTGATCGCGCTCTTGCTGTATTGGCTCGCACACGCTTATGCACGCGTCCTTGGGCATCGCCTGCAGACGCACGAGCGTCTCAGTGCCAAGGGCTTGGGGCGAGCGTTGCTCGAGAACTGGACGATCGCCAGAGGGGCCTGCATCCCGCTGCTCGCGCTGCTGCTGGCTTGGGCCGTGGGCGCCACCCAGGCTACGGGAGTCGAAGTGGCGCTCTGGACCGCAGTGGCGAGCCTGATCGCATTCGAGCTGCTGGCCGGGATCCGCGCCCGTGCGACACCCGGCGAGCTCGTGCTCGAAGCCAGCGTGGGAATCACGATGGGCCTGGCGATCCTCCTCTTGAAGGTCGTCCTGCACTGAGGTCCCAGTCGATCCATGGGCGGCCCGGCTGGCGCACAACGGGTTGTCGATTGACATCCAACGGACCGACATGTGATGATGTGTCAAGCGTCAACACACATGAGGGTGTCTGCTGGCGCGAAGGCCGGTTCGGGGGATTCGGAGGGGTCGGATGGAGAGGGGTCGACAGGCAATGGGAGGGAGTCCGTCGTTCTCGCAGCCTTACGAAGTCGCGGGCAGAACATGCGCGCAGCGCAAGCGGCCGTCATTCGGCAAACACATGCGCTTCGTTTATCAGTCATCCAACGGTTCCCGCTTGACTTACGTGAACGGAACGCCATAGCGTGCCGGGCACCGTTTATCTAAGCCCGGGCAACAAGCATGCGGCCGGAGCGCGTGCCGCCGCGAGGCAACTGAATAGTGCTCAGCGTCGTGTTACGCGTCCAACAGACGCTTACTTGCACCTCATCCAAGATGGCTTCGGCCGGTTGCTCCTTCCAAGCGAAGTCGGGGGCAGGGCATGAGCGCGGCGCGAGTCACCCCCCTCTACAAGCGCCTGCCCCACGGCCCCCACCGAATACCCCGCGATGAGGTCAGTCAGAACCAGCGGGCCCGCATCCACGGAGGAATGGTCGAGGCAGTCAGCCAGTACGGCTACACGAAAACAAGCGTCAAGGTGGTCGTCGCTCTCTCCGGCGTCTCGCGGCGGTCCTTCTACGAGCATTACTCCAACAAGGAAGAGTGCTTCCTAACAAGCGTCGACCTAATCGCCGCTCGCATAGCCAAACTGACCAATGAGGCCTACCGGGGTGTGGACGGCGCGCTGGAGGACCGCCTGCGCACCGCCTTCGAGCGTTTCACCGAGGAGGCCGGGGGCAGCTCTAATAGCGCCAGCCTGGTGATCGTGCAGGCGCCCACGGCCGGAGCCGCGGGCATGCTGCACCTGTGCCGGGCAACGGGGGCCTTCGAGCAGATGCTCCTCAGCAGCTTCGCGCACGCGCCAGAGGTGAGTGACCTCCCGCTCCCCATCGTCAGGGGGATCATCGGGGGGCTGCACGAAGTCATATCTGTGCGCCTGCGTACCGGGCGCGCCGAGGAGATCCCCGCGCTGACCGAGGAGCTCTTGCAGTGGACGCTGCTGTTCGGAACGGCCCCGGAGGACCCTATGGCTGCACGCCTGGCCGATCGCGCTGTCGCCAGTCTGCGCTCCACAATCGGGCACGCCGCAAACGGCAACTCCACGAACGGGCACTCCACAAACGGCCACTCCGCGAACGGGAGCACCTCGAACGGGCACTCCACAAATGGACACGCCTCAAACGGGCACACCGCCAACGGCAATTCCGCGAACGGCCACCCGGGCGCCGTCACTCCGCCGATGGACACTCGCGGGCGCCTGCTGGAGTGCGCACTGAGGCTCGCCTTGGTCGAGGACCACAAAGATCTCAGCCCGCTGCAGATAGCCGACGAAGCAGGCGTCTCAATGGACTCCTTCTTCGAGCTGTTTGACCACTTGCAGGAGTGCCTCACCGCTGCCTTCGACGCGATGAGCGACAAGCTCCTGCAAATAGCCGCCGACCCGGACCTAGTCGGCCAAGACTGGCCCCGGGCAGTGCGGAAGACGATCGGCGAGCTCATGCACCACCTGGCCAGCCATCCCCTTCACGCCCAGATGATTGCCACGGGGGTTTATAGCGCCGGGCCGGACATGATCGAGCGCAACTACGAGCTCGCCCAGGACATCGCCATGTTGCTCACCGAGGGGGGCCCCGAAGTGGCCAACGACGAGTTCGCGGTCGATGCTGTCGCCGGGGCCATCTGGCACACGGTCCGCTGCCAGGTCGCCGGTGAACAGGTCCAGCGGCTTCCAGCGTTATCGGACTATCTGGCCTATGTGGTGCTCGCGCCGTTCATCGGTACCGAGAGGGCCGCTGAGATCGTGACCGAGGAGCAGCTCGAGCCGGCGAGCGGCCTGGCCCTTATTGGGGGGGGGGGGTCGGCTAGCGACGCTTGCGCTCGGCGAAGTGCGTGAGCACGATGCCGACGAGCAGGGAGACTACGATCACGATGATCAGTGGCGCCTTGCCGGAACCGAAGACCCAGTTCACCTTGACCTCTTTGAGGTTGAAGACTGCGAACAGGGTTATCAGGATCGCGAGTATGACGAGGGCACCGGTGCGTGCCATCTCACGGCGGCTGCGAGGCTCAGCGGCGGGCGGAATCTCTGCCGAGGTGGGCATAGTCCTTCGATCCTACCCCTCGCGCCCGGTCGGGCCTACCCCGCTTGCGGCTCAGCCAAGCTCAGCTTGACCCACGGGCAGCCGACCGAAAGATCCTCGACTCCCAGCGCCGCGGCGACGTTGAGGGCCATACCGTGACGGAAGAAGTCGTCCAGTTGCTCCGGCTCAGCTCCTGAGAGCTCACCGGCGAGCTCCACCAGCTGCGCGAAGCGGTGGCGCACGGATGCGCGCACGGCCTCGTCATCGCAGGCGGCGTAGCACTGGTGCTGGAGCATCAGGTAGTCGCGGTCGGAGGAGAGCAGGTCCTTGTAGGCGAACCCCATCGCCTGCAGCGCATCCTCGCACTCGGCGGGCGCGCGCCCAGCCGCATAGTCTGAAGCGCCGCCGCGAAAGGTATCGGCGACCCGTTCGAAGCTGCGGTCGAGCGCGGCGAGGAAAAGGTCACGCTTGGTGGGGAAGAGGCTGAATACGTACGGCTGGGCGACGCCGACGCGGCGGGCGATGCGCTCGACCGGGGTGCCGTGCAGGCCGCCGTGGGCGAACTCGTGCACGGCGGCGGAGATCAGCTCCTCCCGGCGCTCGGCGGCGGGGACGCGACGGCGCACGGGATCGGATGTTGTGTTTGCGGCGTTCATGCCACTAGAAGATTAGCAGTCGCTAATAAGAAGGTCAAGGGCTCCTGGCAAGCGCAGGGAGGTGTGCCGCGAATGCAAGCGAGGAGGTGCACGATGGCAGGCGTTTATCATCACGTCCATGAGACGAGGATTTCGCCCGCGCAGCAAGCTAAGCCTAGGAGTAGCCCTCGCAGCTCTGCTGGGTGGGTGCGGCGGCGCCACAAAGACGGTGACTGTCTCGAGCGCTCCGCCACCCGTTCAGAGCACCACTCGAGCAAAAACAACGACGGGTGGGATAACCCCAACAACTGCGACCCGCACGAATGAAGCGCCGGGCGCGAGTGGCGGCACTTCGGGCCCCGTGAGGACACGCACCGCGCCCGAGCCGGCGTTCACGCAAAAGCCCAGCACCGCGGAAGGGCTGAGCGGTGCCGAGGCGGCGTTGCAGGCACAGGGGTATACCGCGAGGAGCACCTCCGACTACCACCCCAGCCAGACCCTCCGTGTGCTCGTCGGCACGCGTAACGGCTCTGGTGAGCGGGCATTCTTTTTCGTCAGCGGGCATTACATAGGCACCGACGCAAAGGAGCCCAGTGCTCAGGTCCGCGTCGTCAGCCAGAGCGACACCGAAATCACCCTTGCCTATTCCCTGTCCGGCGGGTCCCGCGAAGCGAACGTGCGGTTTCAGCTGAACAACGGCAAACTGACCCCGCTCGATCCCATCCCCTCGGCCAGCTCCCGTCAGTAGAACGTAACCCGCTCAGCGCTCGGCCGTCCTATGGTGATGGCTAATGCTTTTGACAATCGCGAGGGGAAAGGGTTTGATCCGATGACTACAACGATCGACGGTCGCGCCGAGGAATTGCTGAAGGCCAAGAACTTCGCCCACGTCGCCACGCTACGCCCCGACGGCTCAGTGCAGACCGCCCCCGTGTGGGTCGACGTGCAGGACGGCCGGCCGGTCGTCAACTCCGCCGAGGGACGCGCCTGGCCACGCAATCTCGAGCGGGACCCGCGGGTAACGCTGACGGTGCAGAACATGGAGAACCCCTATGAATATCTCGAGGTTCGCGGGCGCGTGGCCGAGCGCACCCACGACGGTGCCGACGAGCACATCGACTCACTCGCCAAGAAGTACATGGATAAGGACTCCTACCCATTCCGCCAGCCCGGCGAACAACGCGTGATCATCCGCATAGACCCCGAGCACGCCAAGGTCTGGGGAGGCTGAGGCGCGCTCAGCCTCGGGGCTGTTTGCGCCACAGCCGCCGCCAAAATGACGGTGTACGGGGCTGAGTGCGCTGCCACTCGTCCCGCAGTATGAGCCGCCCGCTAGAGCGGGCGGCAAGGACACAGGTGGTGTGGGCGTGGCGTCGCCGGCGAGTATCCCCTTCAGGGGCGATCAGCATATGCTCGCTGAGGGCTGGTAGATGATGACCACACAGAGGACAGCGATACGTCGCAGGCTTGCGATTCGCCGCACGGCGCACCGTCCACCATGGGGCAGCCGGAAGGTTGGACATGGCTCCATTGTCGCGCCCGTGGCGGCAACCATCGCCGCGACCGTAGCCGTGGGGGTGGGCGTCGCGCTGGCGAAGGCCGAGCGCGCCCGCCGCACCACCAAGGCAAAGCACGCCCGCGAGCGCCGCTTTGCCCAGCTGCCCGGCGAGCCGTTGGGAGCGGGGCTGCGGCGGATGGCGCTCGGCCAGCTCGACCTCGCGATCGAGCTGCTTTCCGATGAGAGGGGCACGCCTGAGGAGCGGGCGATCCACGAGACGCGTAAGGCACTCAAGCGCCTGCGAGCACTGAACCGGCTCCTCAGAGGGGCGCTCGGAGAGAAGGCGTTCGCACGCGAGGAGGAGATCCTGCGCGCGGCGGCGCGGCGGCTCGCCGGGGCACGTGACGCACAGGTCATGGTCAGCACGCTCGATGCGCTGCTGGATCCTCAGCGAAAGCTCGCCCGCCGGCGCTCGCTGATCGAGCTGCGCGAGGTACTCGTCGCCGAACGCGAGGTGGCGGCGCAGCGGGCGCTCGGTGCGCAGGCCACCCGCGCCGAGGTGCTCTGTGAGCTCACCCAACTGCGCGCGCGTGCTGCGCTGTGGCGCCTGCCCGGTCGGCCCTCCATCGCCGTAGTGGAGAGCGACTTGCTTCGGCTCTACCGGCAGGGGCGCCGGCGCCACCGGTACGCGGCCCGCGGTAAGGGGGGCACCCGCGCACTGCATGAATGGCGCAAACGCGTGAAGGACCTGCGCTATGCCGCGGAGATGCTCGGCTTGCGCGCACTCGCCCGCCGCGCCGGTGAGCTGGGAGAACATCTCGGCGAGGAGCACGACCTTGCACTGCTCCAGGCCCGGCTTCCCGCGCCCGGCCACGCGCCGTTCAAAGGCAAACGAGCAAAGCAAGCGCGCAAGGCCCTGCTGAAGGCGATCTCCCGGCGGCGCAAAAGCCTGCGCAAGCGAACCCTGCGCGAAGGCGATCGCCTGTACCGGCGCAAGCCAAAGCAGTTCGTAGCGCGTGTGCGCCGTGCCCACGCGCGCGCCTCGCGCGTGTAAATAAGGAAGGGCGGAGCGACTCCAGGATCGCGGGCAAACGGCCGATGTAAACGTGAGGCCATCCTCGGCGATGCGCGCACGAACGACACCATCGACGCTGTACCTCGCCTTTCTCCTCGGAGGATTGGGCGTGCTCGTGCTGCACACCACCGCCGGCCTCGGCGGCCATCACAGCGACGGGCTGTACGACAACGGCTTCTACAACGTCCTGATGTTCGGCGCGAGCCTGGCGGTAATCGCTCGCGCGATCACAATCGCGGCACAGCGCCCGGCCTGGCTGATGATGGGTGCGGGCTTGCTCAGCTGGAGCCTCGGCGAACTCTATTTCACGTTCTTCGTCGAAGGCCCCAGCGCGGCCTCGGGCAGCCTCTCTGTAGCGGACGGGTTCTATCTCGCGTTCTACCTCTGCGTCTACTGCGCGCTGATGCTGCTCCTCGGGGCGCACCTGCGGGAGCTGCGCATCAGCATCTGGCTGGATGGCCTGATCGGCGGCCTCGGCGCCGCCACACTCGCGGCGGCGGTCGTCCTGCCGCCGCTGATCAGCCACGCCCACGGTGACGTCGGCTCGATCGCGGTAGCGCTGGCCTATCCGAGCGCAGACCTGCTGCTGTTGATCTTCACGATCGGCGCGCTCGGCCTTACCGGATGGCGCCCGGGGCGGGTGTGGCTGCTGATCGCGGCGAGCCTGCTGCTCAGCGCAGTCGCCGACTCGACCTACCTCTACCAGGTAGCGACTCACTCCTACCGGTCGGACACCTGGGTCGAGAGCCTGTGGCCCGCCGCGGCGATCCTGCTGGCGATCGCAGCCTGGACGCCCTGGCCACGGCCAGCACGCCGGCGGCTCGAGGACTGGCGCCTGGTGTCAGTGCCCGCCGCGTCGCTGCTCAGTGCGCTGGGAGTGTTCATCTACGGCAACCTCCATCACCAGCTCACGGTGCCGGCGCTGGTGCTGGCAACAGCCACGGTGCTCGCTGTCAGCGCGCGCCTGATGCTCACGGTGCGCGAGAACCTCGCGATGCTGGTCGGCTCGCGCCGCCTGGCGCTGACCGATCCGCTGACCGGCCTGGCCAACCGCCGGCAGCTGCTGGAAGATCTCGAACTGGCCTGCAACCAGGGTCGCGCGGGCCAGCCGTGGCAGCTGATCCTGTACGACCTCAACGGCTTCAAGCGCTACAACGACACCTATGGTCACCCCGCGGGCGACGCCCTGCTGGCACGCCTGAGCGGCAAGCTGAGCGCGAGCGTCGCCCGGCACGGGACCGCCTACCGGATGGGCGGCGACGAGTTCTGTGTGCTGATCCGCCTCATCCCGGGAGACGATTCGCCGATGATCTCCAGCGTGCAGGCGCTCTCCGAGCGCGGGCCGGGTTTCTCGATCGGCGCAGCGCACGGCGAGGTGAACATCCCGGCCGAAGGCAGCGACTCGGCCGCGGTCCTGCAGCTGGCCGACCAGCGGCTGTACGCGCGCAAGGACCAGACGCGCGAAGGCAGCGCGGTGCTGCAACTGCGCGACGTGCTGCTGCAAGCGTTCCGCGAGCGCTACCCCGACCTGCAGGAGCACCAGCGCGGGGTGGGCACGCTCGTGCTCGCCGTCGGACGGCGGATGGGTCTGGACGGGGAAGAGCTCGACGTGCTAGCCCGCGCAGCCGAGCTGCACGACGTCGGCAAGCTCGCGATCCCCGACGCGATCCTCGCAAAGCCTGGCGCGCTCAACGATGAGGAGTGGCGGTTCATGCACCGGCACACGATCCTCGGCGAGCGCATCCTGATGGCCGCGAGCGCGCTGCGCCCGGTGGCAGCACTCGTACGCTCCAGTCACGAGCGCTTCGACGGCGGTGGCTACCCGGACGGGCTGAAGGGTGAGGAAATTCCGCTGGGAGCGCGCATCATCTTCGTCTGCGACGCCTACGACGCGATGACTACCAATCGTGCTTACAGCCGTGCGATCGCGCCTGCGGAGGCGATCGCAGAGCTGCGAGCCTGCGCCGGCACGCAGTTCGACAGCGAGGTGGTCGAGGCATTCGTCGCCACCCTCTCAGAGCCCTCAGCCAACGCTGATAACGGTAAAGGTGCGCTTGCCCTTCGGCAGGGCGACACGGGCACTGTCACCGGGACCGCGCCCAAGCAGGGCTAGCGCGACTGGGGAATCGGCCGAGAGCCGGCCCTCGGCGGGGGCGGCATCGTGCGATGAGACGATTTGCCACGTGTGCTCGGCGCCGTGCTCGTCGCGTACCGCCACCGTGGAGCCAAAGCCGACCACTCCACCTGTGGGCGCCTGCGCCACGACGACCGCTGTGGCGATCTTCTCGCGCACCCGTGCGATCTTCGTCTCCAAGTGCGCCTGCTCGTTCTTTGCGTCGTGATACTCGCTGTTCTCCTTCAGGTCCCCCCACTCGCGTGCCGTTTTGATCCGCTCCGCGATCTCCCTGCGCCCCTCCCCCTCGAGCTCTTCGAGCTCCGCGTTCAGGCTCGCAAGCCCCTCAGCGGTGATCAGGTTCGTCGCGCCGGTCATCTGAGCGACAGCCTACTCGCTCAGAAAAAAGTGGCTGGCGGCGAGGAGAGCAGCGCGTAGTCCTGCACGATCGCCGCCTGTACGAGCAGCTGGGCAGTCGCGGGCGAGCCAGCGACGAACACCCCATCGCTCAGCCGCAGATGTTCCCAGGCGTAGTTGACATAGCCCTGCACCAGCTTCAGTCCCGGGGGGTCGTGGGTGACCGAGTCGAGGTAGAGCATGTTGCGGAAGTACACCGACGGGAAGAAGGGGATTTCCGATCCCAGCCGTTCGGGGGTGAAGTAAGCGAGCGCCGCCTTGGCGGTCTGGCGCGCCTGGTAGAGGTAGTAGCTGTTGCCGGTCGCCTGGTAGAGCAGTACGCCCGCGCCGATCATCGTCCCCTGGTTGTAGCTCCACTCCGTCGAGTCGATGGCGCCGTTGGGGTAGATGTGATCTCCGTAGAGCCCGTTGGGCGCCGTCAGGCAGTTGCGCACCCATTCATAGGCCATCTCGGCGAACTGCAGGTACTGAGGATTGCTGGTCAGCCGGTAGAGCTGCACCCCAAGCTCCGCCGCGGGGGCATCGGTGATCGTGTTGCGTTCGCGGTTTTCGGCGGCGTTGGAGAAGGGAATGCCTCCCGGGCAGGCGATCTGCTGGCCTTCGGGGCCGGCCGTCTTCCAGCTGGCCATCTCGAACGCCATGATCCCCTCGGCTGTGCCGAGCACAGCGGCTTCATGGGTCTGCTCGTAGATTCGCATGAGCTCGATCCCGACCCACTCGTTGTCGTCGTAATACTTCGTCCCGCCCGGGCCTGCCGGCGGCGCAACGGTGCCGTCGAACCCCGCGAGCGTGCTCGTGAAGGTACCTTCCGGTGCGCCGGAGTTGTTGGTGTCTAGGTAGGAGCGCAAACCGACGAGGCGGACTTTGACTTCGTGAGCAAACGAGCTCTTCACGCTCGGGATGTTCGCCATGCTGACGGTGGCCGCGAGCGCTTGGGAGAACGGCCACAGAAACGAGAACGGTTCCCCCTCGTACAGCCCTGAACCCGGGATGTAGTAGGTGTTCTGCATCGCCGCGAAGGCAAGCTGCGCGCGTTCCACGTTGACGGGCAACTTCGGCTTTTTGCTCTTGTGCTTGGAGGGCTTCTTGTGCACGGCACGCGAGGCGTGGGCGAATTCGAAAGCCCGCGCTACTTTCGCGGGGCGCCGGGCGCCCGCCGGATAGGGGGAGGCTGCCGCGGGCTCAGCGGGCAGGCAGAGCGCCGCCACGACGACCGCCAGGAACATGCCGCGGCGGGCCTTTTGCGCGAGGGCTCGGTTGCATTGCGATCTCATCGCGGCTCAGCAAGCAGAACAGTCGGGCGGTCCATTTGATTTGGTGTACGCATCGGCAAGCCCAAGTCCTTCAATTTCGATTACCTCACCGTTGGTCACGTAACCGTCGACGTGATCGCCGCCGGGCACGCGCGCCGCCCGGGCGGCGGCGCTTTCTATAGTGCCCTCCAAGCTGCCCGGCTCGGCCTGCGGACGCTCATCGTGACACAGGGCTCACCGCCCGAGATCGAAGCGCTGCTCGAGCCCTACCGCGGTGAGCTCTCGCTGCACATCATCCCGGCGCCGGCCACCACCACACTGCAGACGTCTTGGCCGGGCGCACAGCGCACCCAGCGCGTGCTCGCCTGGGCCGGCGCGATGGCCGAAGAACCGGCCGTCGACACCGGCATCCTGCACCTCGCCCCCATCGCCCGTGAGACGCCACGCTCCTGGCAGGGACGCGCCGGATTCATCGGGCTCACCCCGCAAGGCCTGCTGCGCACATGGAGCAAACGCGACGGCGTTCTCTCACCGGCGCCGCTGGATTCAGGACGGCTCCCTGAGCAGCTGGACGCAATCGTGCTGAGCAAGCACGAGCATTCGATTTGTGAAGGACGCATCCCGGCGCCGGTGATCGCTGTGACCGCCGGAGCGGAGCCGGCCGAGATCTTCTTGCCAGAGGCGGAAGTCCTCAGAGTGGAGGTCCCCGCAACCGGGGATCCACAGGACGATCTCGGCGCGGGCGATGTGTTCGCGGCGGCCTTCTTCGTCGCGCTTTTCGAGGGCCAGGACCCAGCGCACGCCACCTGCTTCGCCAACGCGGCCGCGGCAATCCGGATCGAAGGCCTCGGCCCCGGCGCGATCGGTGACCGCGCCGCGATCGAAGCTCGCCTACTGAGCGCTTGACTGTGCTGCGAAGGTCTCGCCGGTCAGCCGGGAAAGCTCCTGCAGATCGAGTGCTTCGTGGTCGCAAGCGCGGGCCGCGAGCAGCAGGCTGCCACCGGCCGGAGCCATCTCCACGACCGAGACGCGCGCACCGGGCATGAATTCGTGGACAGCCTCGGTGAGCGGCTGCACAAACACCGGTCCGGCCTTGAAGGCGCTGCCGATCAGCCCCACCGGGAAGGCGCCGGCGAGGCCAGTCTGCCGGATCACCACGAGGATCTGTCCGGCCAGCTCGCGGGCCCCGTCCCCGTAGAGCTCGCGGGCAACCGCGTCGCCGCCCGCGGCGAGCTTCGCCGCCTCCGTCGCGAACGCGGCGATCTCGCCCTTGGTGAGCGGCTTGGAATACACGAGCGCCGCAACCTCCTCGACACTGCCGCATCCGAAGAACGCACACGCCGCCGCGCTCAGCGCCGTGTCCGGACCGGACGCCTCGCGGTCGCGCAGCGCGGCCTTGATCGACTCGATCCCGAGCCAATAGCCGCTGCCCTCGTCGCCGAGTAAATGTCCCCAGCCGCCAGCCCGCCAGACGCGTCCGTCAGAGCCCATGCCGAAGACATTCGAGCCGGTACCCGAGATCGCCGCAATTCCGGGTTGCGCGCCCGTCGCCGCGGCCCACGCGGCGACCACATCGTTGACCACGATCCACTGGTCGTTGCAGGCATTGCGGACGTGCCGGGCCACGGCGCTGGTGTCCGTCCCGGCGACCGCGAGCACCGCCGCGCTGAGATCCTCCCTGGAGATGCCCGCGCGCCCAATCGCCTGATCCGCGGCCTCCAGCAGCGCCTGCACCGCCCTCTGCGCGCCGACCGCGTCCTCATTGCTGGGGCCGGCGTACCCGAGGTGAAGCGCCTTGCTCTCCAGGTCGAGAACGGCGGCGAGCGTCTTTGTCGCGCCGCCGTCGATCCCCATCACGAAGCGGGCATCCGGGCAGGGCTGGGGATCTGTCAGCGCATGGGGCAGCTCGACGAGCGGCTCACGGTTCTCCACGCTCCGATCCTCGCAGTTCCCCGCGCGGGTTAGGATCCTGAGGATGCCGGCTGGTGCGGTCTTTCCCACAGCACACCGCCGCGCGGGGATGTATGAGTCTTTCTACCTGCGCGCCGTCTCACCGGTGCAACCGGTGGGCGTCTGGATCCGGCACACCGTCCACAAGCGCCCAGGCCAGCCACCGCGGGGGTCGGTGTGGTGCACGGTCTTCGACGCGACCCACGGGCGGCCGTTCATGACCAAGCTCACCACCGACGATCTGCACGCACCCGCCGGTGGCTGGATCACGGTGGGCGAGTCGCAGATGACCCCGACCGATGCTCGTGGAAGCTGCGGCGAGGCAAGCTGGTCGCTGAGCTTCCGCTCAGAGGAGCCCGAATTCCGCCACCTCTCCCCCGGCTGGCTCTATCGGGCACCGCTTCCGCGCACGAAGCTCTCGAGCCCCCTCCCCACCGCGCGGTTCAACGGAACCCTCGAGCTCCCCGACCGCACAATCGAGCTGCGCGACTGGCCCGGGATGACGGGTCACAATTGGGGCGCCGAGCACGCCGAGCGCTGGATCTGGCTGCATGCGGTCCTCTTCGAGGATCAGCCTGAGGCGTGGCTGGACGTCGCCATCGGCCGCCTGCGCCTGGCAGGACGAATGACGCCCTGGGTGGCAAACGGCGCGCTCTCCCTCGATGGACAGCGCCACCGCATCGGTGGCCTGAGCGCACGGGGGCTGCTCGTGGCCGAGACACCCACGAGCTGTGAGCTCACACTCCCCGGCACCGGCGGACTGACGCTAGAGGCGCGCGTCCAGGACCCCGAGGACTCAGTCGCCGGCTGGCGCTATGCCGACCCCGACGGCACAGAGCACGACGTGGCCAACTGCTCGGTTGCGGCGCTCGAGCTGACCGTGAACAAGCCGGGCAGTCCCTCACGTACGCTGCACAGCCCTCATGGGGCGGTTTACGAGCTGGGGATGCGCGAGCACGATCACGGCGTGCCTGTCGCACCCTTCGCCGACGGCTGAGGCACACGAGCACCAATGCCGGGCTCAGCACGCACATCGCGCACCCCGAGCCTCTCACCGCAACCGGTACATACCCGGTGCCCGCCAAGCTCGCCGCCGCAACCCCGATGCCGGAGCACGATCGGCGGGCCGTTGGGAGCGGCATACCGGTCGCCCCAGCGCAGCAGCTCAACGATCACCGGCCACAGATCCAATCCCTTCTCCGTCAGCCGGTATTCATAACGCGCGGGCCGCGCCTGATAGGGCACCTTCTCGAGGATTCCCTCGTGCAGGAGCCGGTCAAGCCGCGAGGCGAGCACGTTGCGCGCCACCCCCAGCTCACGCTGCATCCCATCGAAGCGGCGGATGCCAAGAAACACGTTGCGCAGCACGAGGATCGTCCAGCGCTCACCGACCAGCTCGAGCGTGCGGGCGATCGAGCAGTTCTGACCCTTGTAGTCACTCCCCAGCATCACACCATCCTACCATTGTCAGTTGCGTGATAAAACTCTCTCTGTTAGGGTGGGTCTTGCTATGCAACCCAGTCGCACAAACTAGCCGTTTGGAGGGTGGTCCATGGAGCGTAGGTGGCAAGTTCTCTTGGTCGTCGTGGCGGGCGTGTTCATGGCCGGGCTCGACGTGTTCATCGTCAACATCGCTTTCCCCCAGCTCCATACCGACTTCCCTCACACAAGTCTGCGCTCGCTGTCGTGGGTGCTCAACTCCTACACGATCGTCTTCGCCGCGTTCCTGATCGCCGCCGGGCGCTGGTCGGACATGTTTGGGCGCAAGCGCTCCTACCTGCTCGGCACGGGCCTCTTCGTCATCGCCTCGGCCGCCTGCGCCCTGGCTCCCTCCGTGCCTTTTCTGATCGCGGCGCGCGCCGTACAGGGTCTCGGTGCGGCACTGCTCATGCCGGCCTCGCTGGGCCTGCTGCTGCCTGAGTTCCCACCCGAGAAGCGTCACATCCCGATCGGCATCTGGGCTGCCGTCGGCGGGATCGCCGCCGCCGCGGGCCCTCCGCTGGGCGGCCTGCTCGTGCAGGTGAGCTGGCGCTGGGTATTCATCGTGAACGTCCCTGTCGGCCTCGCGAGCCTCTTCATCGGCTGGCGCATCCTGCGCGAGATCCGTCATCCGGAGAGCAGCCGCCCGGACTTCCTGGGAGCGGCCATCCTCACGGCAGGGCTCGCCGCACTGGTCGTAGCGATCATCCAAGGGTCCAGCTGGGGCTGGGCGAGCCCGCGCATATTGGCGCTGCTTGCGCTCACGGTGCTGCTGATCGCGATGGTCGCCAGACGCATCGCCACCCATCCTTCGCCGATCGTCGAGCCGGCCCTGCTGAAAATCAGGGCCTTCAGCCTGGCAACACTGGGATCGCTGCTGTTCTTCATGGCATTCGCCGGGATGCTGCTCGCGAGCGTGCTCTTCCTGACCGGTGTCTGGCACAGGGAAATCATCACCGCTGGCCTCGAGATCTTCCCCGGCCCCGCGATGGCCGCCGCGATGGCGGTCCCCGGCGCGCGACTGGGCTCCCGCTTCAGTCCAGGACGAGTTGGCGCCGTCGGCGCGCTGCTGTTTGCCCTCGGCGGCGTCTGGTGGGTCGGACACCTCAGCGGTACCGAGCACTATGCGGCCGACTTCCTCCCCGGCATGCTCATCGGTGGAATCGGCGTCGGCTTCATGATCCCCTCGCTAACCGGCGCAGTGGCCGCCACACTGGCGCCCGAGCGGCTTGCGACCGGCATCGCCGTTCAGAGCACCGGCAGGCAGATCGGATCGGCCCTGGGCTTCGCCATCCTTGTCGCGGTGCTAGGCACCCCGCACACCGCGAGTGACTTCAGCGACGGATGGAAGTTCATGATTGTCGCGAGCCTGCTCTCGGGGATCACCCTCGCGGCAATCGGCCGCGCAGCGGCACCCGCCGGCGCATCCAGCCTCAGTGAGACCTCCTTGGCTTTGGAGCACCGGTAACGGCCAGAGTCCACTCGCACCGGGGCCTCTGGCGGGATCGCCCTAGGATTGGAGCATGTCCGGTGCAACCTCAGAGCTTCCTGGCCATGAGCTCGTGAGTGAGGGGCTTGCCGACCTCGCGGCCGGTCGGGAGACCGAATCGGCGTTGATCGTCGCTATGGCCGCTCCTCGCCTGCGGGCGCTGGGTTACGACGTTCCGTCTCGTGAGGGCTTGGGGCCTGCACACCACCGTTTGTACGAACTGCTTACGGAAGGTGAACATGATGCGCACAGCCGTTACAACGCACTCATCGGCAGGATCGTCAGTTTCGCACGGGCGGCTGAGCATGCGTCCCCTCGTTGACGAGGCGAGCATCCATGCTCTCGCCCGTGCTCTCGGACGTGTCGTTCGCGGTCCAGTTGATGGGCAACCAAAAAGGGCCTGCTGGTTTTGGACAGCTTAGAAATCCATGTCCTGAAGATTGACAAATGATCGATGTTTGTATAATCTGCGCACATATCGTCCTGAAGTGACACAGGAGGCGTGCCGCATGGCATCGATCGCGAACGACCAGACCGTTGCCGCACCCGCGCGCTGGCGCGACCACAAGCGCTATGCCTGGCTGCTCGGCCTGATCGTCCCCTCCCTCCCCTTCCTCGCGTTCGGTCTCGTGGAAGCGACGGGCATCGGGGCCTTCTGGTTCTACGGCCCATTCCTCGTCTTCGCCGTCTTCCCTCTCCTGGACCTCGCAATCGGAATGGACGCCTCCAACCCGCCCGACAGCGTCATCAAGTGGCTCGAGCAGGACCGCTACTACCGCTGGTGCACCTACCTCTATATCCCTCTCCAATACGCCGGTTTGGTGCTCGCGTGCTGGCTGTGGTCGAGCGGCAAACTCTCAACCCTGGATGACATTGGCCTAGCGCTTACCGTGGCGATGGTCTCCGGGATCGCGATCAACACCGCCCACGAGCTCGGCCACAAGCGCGCCAGCTCCGAGCGCTGGCTCTCCAAGATCGCGCTCGCCCAGAGCGCTTACGGGCACTTCTTCATCGAGCACAACCGCGGCCACCACGTCCGCGTCGCCACGCCCGAAGACCCCGCCAGCTCGCGCCTGGGCGAGAGCTTCTACGCGTTCTTCCCGCGCACCGTCGCGGGCAGCCTGCGCTCGGCTTGGGAGCTCGAGGGCGTGCGGTTGGACCGTCTGGGCAAGTCCCACCTGAGTCCGCGCAACGACATCCTCAATGCCTGGGCGATGACCGTCGTGCTGTTCGCCGCGCTCACCGCAGTCTTCGGGCTCGTCGTCCTGCCCTACCTGCTTATCCAAGCCGTCCTCGGGTTCTCCCTGCTGGAGGTCGTCAACTACCTCGAGCACTATGGCCTGCTGCGCCAAAAGCGTGAGGACGGGCGCTACGAGCGCACGCGGCCCGAGCACAGCTGGAACTCCAACAGTGTGGCCTCCAACGTCCTGCTCTACCACCTTCAGCGCCACTCCGACCACCACGCCAACCCGATCCGCCGCTACCAGGCGCTGCGCCACGTCGAGGAGGCCCCCCAGCTGCCGACTGGCTACGCGGGCATGATCGTGACCGCCGTGATCCCTCCCCTGTGGCGGCGGATCATGGACCACCGCGTGCTCGACCACTATCAGGAGGACCTCACGCGCGCCAACCTCCACCCGCGCGCGCGGACACGTCTGCTCGCCCGCTACCGTCCAGTCCGATGAGCTCCTACCGCTGCCCCGCATGCGGCTACACATACGATGAGCAGATGGGCCACCCGCGCGAGGGCTTCCCCGCGGGCACGCCCTTCAGCGAGGTCCCGGATGACTGGGCCTGCCCGGACTGCGGCGTACGCGACAAGGTCGACTTTGAGCCGGCCGGGGAAGACTGAGCCAGCATGAGCACCCTCGAGCGCACAACCCCGGCGAGCCCCACCGCAGGAAAGCCCGCCAAGCCGTACGCCATGGCGGCCCGGGAGCTGCTGCGCGAAACGCTGTTCGACGCGGCGCGCGGCGAGCTCGAGCACCGCGCCTGGAGCGAGGTCACGATGGCCGACGTGGCGGCCGCTGCAGGCGTCAGCCGTCAGACGCTCTACAAGGAGTTCGGCTCACGGGATGAGTTCGCACAGGCATTCGTGCTGCGCGAGGCCGATGGCTTCATCAGCACGGTAGAGAGCGCGCTGGATGCTCACCTGGACGATCCGCAGGCAGCCCTCACAGCTGCGTTCGGGCTGTTCCTCTCCGCCGCCGCGGAAGACCCGTTGATACGCGCCGTGGTCGGAGGGTCCCCGGAGATGCTGCCGTTCCTCACCACCCAGGGCCAAACCCTGGTGCATGGCGCGACGGAGCGGCTGAGCATCGCGATCACAGAGCGCTGGCCCGCGACGGGACACGACGCTCAGTTGCTCGCCGAGTGCCTCGTGCGCCTGGCGATCAGCTATGCGGCGCTCCCCGCCGGTCCCACCGGGATGACTGCCGCCTCAGTCACCACCCTGCTCGGCCCCTACATCGAGCAGCTCACCGGCCCCTAGACGGATAATCGAAGTCCTCCCGAGGCGGAGCAGGGACGCTCCGCCCCCACGGCCTTTGCACACGCCACGGCCTGCGCGGATGCGACCCAAAAACACACTGAAAGAGTGCTGGGTTAGCTGGTGACTGAACGTTTTACGTTGCGGTGATGTACCCGGCCATATAACCGGGGTGGGTCATCGCCCATCCGGCCGCACCGCTATCGCACGTGAGAATGCAAAGCCATGAGAAGTGTCCGGCTTTCTGGACCGTGAACGTGTAGTTGTGGACCCCCGGAAGGAGGATGACGCTGACGCCCGCTTCGGCGGAGGTGATGCTGTGGGGGCTGCTGTCGGTGTTGTTGACACGCAGCGTTATGGGCTGTCCGACCTTCACCGCGAAGTTGGTCTTGGAGAAGGAGTCATGCATCTTGCCGTCGGACCCGAGCTTGTTACTCCCGGTGATCGTCACGTTGAGCGGCGTTGCGCTCGGCACCGGCGCAACCACCGCAGCGGCCGTTGCCGCGACCGCGGGAGCGGCAGCGTTTGTGGTGCTCTTGGCGCTGGCAAGGACGAGGGCGACCGTCGACATCACAAGCGCCGCGAGCACCGCCACGCCCGCGAGGATTTGCATGACGATCCTGCCGTCGCGGTTGACGGCGGCGTCGAACTGCTCCTGATCTGTCAGCGGCGGCCGGCTGGCAGCACCAACAGCAGGCTGGCCGTTGTCAGCTACCGGTGGACTGCCCGGTGTGAGCGTGCTCGGCATGGGGCCCTCCTTCATCGATTTGGAAAGGGCCGGGCGAGGTGCACTTGGGACCGCCGCCGGATCTCCGTTTGAAACTGCACGCCAGCGATCTGAGGGAGCACCGTTGACTTGAACAGCATAGCATGAAATCCAAGTCCTGGAAAACTATATCTAGATACGGTAATCTTGTTCTATGGCTGAGGACACGACTCCGCGCTGGAAGTTCCTGACCAACCACGCCCAGGTCCTCGTCTGCATCGCCCACGATCCAGGCGTGCTCCTACGCGAGATAAGCGAGCAGGTCGGGATCACCGAACGCGCTGCCCACCGGATCGTCACCGAGCTCGCGACCAGCGGCTACATCAAGCGGGAGCGCAACGGACGGCGCAACCGCTACACGATTCAATCCGGCACCTCGCTCCCCGACCGTCTCGGCCGCGTCGAACGAATCAGCGACCTGCTCACGATCCTCACCGGTCCTCAAGCGTAATTGCTCACTAACGGAGCTCGCCGCCAGGCCGCACCGAGCCGCGTCTTCAGGGGGCGTCGTCGCGCAGCCGGCGCAGTTCGGGCAACGCCTCGCGATCCGGCACACGATCCGCAATCTCCTTGGAGCGGATGATGTCCTGTAGCGCCGCGACAAGGACGGTGTGCTCGCCGACCTCGATGAGAATGGCGTTCTCGCGCAGTTGCTCGTAGCGGGCGAGCTCCCAGCGGCTCTCGCGGGGGATGCCGAGCAGGATGTCGATGTCGCCGGCGTCGGTGCGCCACGTTGTGATCTCCGTGCGGGAGAGCATGACGCCGTCGAGCGGGATGGCGAGCCCCTCGGGAGGTGCATCGGAGCCGCTCAGGCGGGCGCCGAGTTCGCGCAGGGCGTTCGCCACCCGTTCGAGGTTCTCGCGATCCCAGGCGGGGCAGACGTCGAGGTCCTTGGTGGGACGCTGCGCGCCCTGCCATTGCGCGGCTAGTCCGCCGACGGCGACGAACGAGACCTGATGACGCTCGAGCGCGTCAAGCAGTGCGTCGGGATCGAGCGGCGGCGCGTCGGGGTCGCTCAAGCGGTCGTCGGGTTGCTCGGATCGTATGGCGGCCAGCCGTGCCGGGCGCGGTGTTCGTTGACGAAGGCGATCAGCTCCCCCGGTGTGGCGCGTTTGCGCGGGCCGGTCTGTCCCGCCAAGACAGGAGTGTCGTCCGCGCGGCGCGGAGCGCAGTTGGCGTTGACCCAGTCGCCCCACTCTTTCAGCGAAGCAAACTCGGACTTGATCCGCCGCGGCGGGTCTTTGGTCTGGACTTTCGCCATGCATCCAGGGTACCACCGGCCGGGGGAACGAAAGCCGTGCAGAGTCCCAGCGCGGTGGGCGGCTGAGCGACAAACCGGCGGTCTGCCGCTCCGTCCGGAAAGCGGGTCCGGCGTGATCAGCCAAACGCTAGGCCCGTCCAGCGCCGTCAATCAGAACGCGGCCCAGCTAGTGGGTGCAATCTAGTGGTATTCTAGTGGGTATGGCGTATGTCGTTGCGCGTCCCAAGGGACGGTTCGAGATTCGGGAGTCGCTGCACACGCCAGCTGGTCCTCGGGCACGCAGTCTCGCTGGGTTCGGCGTCCTGACCGGCGAGGTGGTGGCCAAGGCCGCCCGGCGGGCACAGCGACCCTTTGATGTGGAGGCGGTTCTTGCCTCGGGACGGCGGGCCGGGGCGCCGGCGGTGACCGGCGCCTGGCGAAAGACCGGCGATTCGCCCAGCAGGTTCGTGCAGGCGTCCCGGCGGATGGCGCTGGCTTTGCAACGAGGACCGGCGCTCAGGCCGGCCGATCCGGGGGCGGCGCTGATCGATCTGCTGGGCTTCGCCGACGCCGTCACTGCCAGCCAGCCTGCCAGGCCGTTTGCGCCGCTGGCGTTTCCGGTGCTGTCACGGCTCGCCGAGGCTTCGGGCCACCACTGAGGATGGGCGCCACCGGGAGCCTGGATGGTCTCGCCGGGAGGATCGTGGCGGTGCACGAGCTGCTGGACTCGATGCATGTGACACACCAGTTCGGCGGGGCTGTGGCGCTCGCGTGGTATCGCAACCCGCGCGCCACGACCGACGTAGACCTCAACGTGACCGTTTCCCCGGAGGACGCGGACCCCGTGTTGGGGGCTCTTACCCATCTGGGTGTGACCGTCTCGGAAGCGGATCGAATCACGATCGCAGGAGACGGTCAGGCAAGGCTGGACTGGGACGGGTCATATCTCGACATCTTCTTCGCCACCCTCGATTTTCACCGGCAGATGGCCGAGCGCTCACGCCAGGTCAGCTTCGGCCCCGTGCAGATCCCGATTCTCAGCCCCGAGCATCTGATCGTGTGCAAGGTCGTGTTCGGCCGGCCGAAGGACTGGCTTGACGTCGAAGAGATGATCGCTTGGGGCACAGCAATCGACGAGGCAGAGACGCTCCGCTGGGTCAAGGAGATCCTCGGCGGCGCTTCCGAGCAGCACACGCGCCTGGCCGCCCTGCTTCAGCGCACACACACCGCGTGACTCGCTGCGCCTCGTCTAGGCTCAGCGGCGGTGGTATCTCTACATCTCGCGGATCATCCACGTCCGCAAATCACCGACCACCGCCAGTCAGCTGCATCTGCTGACGTGCCGCTTAGGAACCCCCACCAAGACGCCGGTCGCGTCGAGAGGCGCCGACCGAGCACGGCGGAGGACAGCGCCGAGGTATGCCTTCCAGACGCAGGTCGCGGTTCGCCGGCGAGCGGCTGACAGCGCGCCTCTCGGCCCAGCAGCGAAATCTGATCACTTGATCGAGGCGAGCTGGCTTCTTTGGCGTCATCATGATTCTGCCCGCTAGTCACACACACTGGAATCCACGGGAAATGTGGCCACTAATCCGGATCTTGGTCTGACCATCCGGGAGCCACCAACCTCTCGAGTAGCTCACGAGGGATCGCTGTGCTGGCGTCTGGGATTGGGATCACGCCAGGCTGCTCGGCAGTGCTGTCGTCCGGTAGATCGTCGGGTACGGTGAGTACATCGGTGTCAGGGTCATATGAGACAAGCCGCATGTCCAGTACCCACAGCGACACGATCAGGACAGAGTTCTCTTTACCTTTCGACGGCCAGTCATAGGCAACCGCAAATGTGCCTCCTTGAGGATAGGTGCCCAGAAGCAGCCAGTCAGCGTCACCCGGATAGGCCAATCGTTGCTCATGCCCATCGGCGATGGTGTGCTCAATAGTTACCAGGCGCTCACTATCGGTTTCAGCCCTGTTCATTGACTTAGTCTTGGGGTTGGTGTCATTCATCTAGATCGCCTCGGGTCGGTTGCCTTGGCTGCGCATATCTTTGAGCTTGGCGTCCACAGCACGTGTCAAGCCGTGCTCATCACCAAAGGCCTCTTTGCTGGCCTCGAGCGTCTGTGCTCCTAGCGCGAGAGCCCTGGTATGTTCGCCGCGGGCAAACAGCGTTTGTGCCATGTCTTTCATCGCTTGGATCGTTTCAGCGTGCCTGTCCCCGAGGGTACGCTGGCGGGTGTGCAGGACATGCTCGCGTAGCTCACAGGCCCCAGCGAGGTCGTCTTGCTTTTCCAGCGTGTCTGCGAGGTCGCTCATTGCATGGAGTGTGTTGCGATGCTCCCCGCCGAGAACACGCCGCTGGACATCGAGAGCTCTCTCCTGGAGCTCCCGGGCACCCCGATAATCACCCTCATCTCGTAGTGTCACCGCGAGTCTGGTCATTGCAAGCAGTGTTTCGGGATGCTCCTCACCGTGTTGGCGTCTGCTGATCGCGAGGATCTGCCTCGCGAGCTGGCTAGCGCGACCTTGATCACCGAGCCCTTGCAAGGCGCTCACGAGATGGCCCATCAGCACCAGGGTATGTGGGTTCTCCTCATCGACGTCGTGCTGACCCGCGGGTAGAGATCTCTCTATCAGCTCTATGGACCCGGCCTCATCACCGCAAGCCAGCAGCGAGGCCGCGAGATTGCTCGCTGCTGCAAGTGTCTGTGGATGCTCCTCGCCTGACACGCGCCGATGGATGTCGAGGATCTGTTCCTGCAAGTCACGAGCACCAGCAGGTTCACCGAGAAACAGCAGCATGGCGGCAAGGTTGCCCATCGCCGCGAGGGTCTCCTCGTGCTCCTCACCAAAGACACGACGACGGACATCGAAAATATGCTGCTGAAGGTCGCGGGCACCCGCATAATCACCTTCATCACAGAGCATGAAGGCGAGGTCATTCAACGCGATCAGGGTTTCGGGGTGCTCCTCACCGAGCACACGACGACGGACGGCCAAAAGTCCCTCCCGCGACCCGCGGCGGGCAGCCCGTGCCCGCATGTGAAGCTCGTGCGCATCGTCGTGATCACCCCGAGCCTGCAACGTCTCGGCGAGTTTGTTCATCACCGTGAGTGTCGCGGGATGGGCGTCCCCGCATACACGTCGGGTTGTCTGAAGTGCTTCTTCTTGTCGCTCGCGGTCAGCGGTCGAGTTCAGCGCCCCTTGGAACTGCTCTAGTTCGGCACGCACCCGTACCAGCTGATCTCGGCGGCCAGAACTCGCTGCGGGCGGAGAACCCACTCTGTTTTGCGCCAGCACGGCTCGTCGCGCCTGCGTGTATTTCTCGCCCGTTTCGGCCATGCGGACACGAATGGCCTTCTTCAGACTTGCGTCCTGAGTCATGTCATCTCCCTGTGGCCGGACCCCACGCATCACGGCCTTACTGGAGGCGACAATCCCGAGACTGTGTCCCTTGCTCCCTCATCGCCGGCCCAAGCGTGGGTCAGGCACTGGCTCAGGAGGACGCGCCGAGGAGCAGCGCATGAACAACGATAACGCAAGGACGTTGGGCGGTCAATACGCCGAGTGCCAGCCATCGCTGGCACTTGACCCGTGGCTTTCAGCTGGCGCCCGACCCGCTCAGGGACGCCCTACGCCCGCTACGGGCCGCCCACTGAGCGTCGCGGCGTCCTCAGCCGAAAGGGTCTTCGTGGCCGAAGCCCAACGGCATACGGGTATCAGCAGCACCCTTGAAGCCCTCGAGCTCTGCGTAGAGTTCAGCCAACGACGCCGATGTGCCGCTGGGCAGAGAGTGCGCCTCTCTCCATTGGTTAGCTGCCTCGCTGTTCAACCGCTCGAACTTGATCTCGCACGCACACCTGCCAGGGCGGGCAACGGCATCATGCAAAGCGCCGACATCCTCGTTCGTAGTCACCAGCACCAAGATCCGCAAGCCTTGGCCGATCATGCCATCAACTGCATTCAACATTCTGGACAACGCCTTCCCGGTGACCTCCGCCGCATCCTTGCGCAGCAGCTCGCCAGCATCCTCCAGCACAAGTAGTCGCCAGCGGGGAGACTCCTCGTCACGGCCCAGCAGGTTGAATTCACCTGGACCCCCAACCGGGTATCGACCTCCCTGCTCGTCAAGCAGAACCTCCATCATGTAAGACGCGTGGGAGCCAAAGAACTTCTCTGGGTCCGTGACGTAGTGGATGCTGCACCAGTCCTTCCACTCTCGCGCGAGCCCACGCAGAGCGGTTGTCTTACCCGTACCGGTTGGACCATTCCAGAGCAAGAGCTGTCCGCCCACTCCGGGCTCAAAAGACGGGCTCATCATGTACTCGAGGTTCGCCGCGGCTGTGCTCCCATAGTTGCCCCCTATCTCTACCCACGATGGTGCGGCGATCGACCTTATCGATGACTCAGGGCCGTGGTGGCCGTAGCTCCAGAATGTGACCTCGATCATGCCGTCCTTTGGTTCGGACAGCGGTTGAAACTCCTTTATCCACGTCAGGACATCACGAGCCTCGCCAACGGACTTGCCAAACGCAGAGACCAAAGCCTGGCCCTCCATAGTGCGCACATACCCGATACCTGCTGAGGAGTGTTCGACCATATAGCGTGCGTAGCTCTTGCCCCCCACGGACGCAACGGCGATCTCGGGGACGGTGACTTGGGTCGAAGGCCACTGGTCCGTCACCATATGGTTGAGACCACGTTCTCGTGCAGCGTTCCAGAAATCCGGCAGGACAAGATCATTCCCACCATCCATCTCGATGACGAGTGGCACCCCGAGTGAATCGCTCATACCGCTCTCCTTCTGCGGGAGCGTGCAATGTCACGCTCGAACGCGATCGGCAGCCGAGATGGATGGTGGGTCATAGGTGAAATTATCACAATAGTAAGCTCGCCAAATTCATGTGCCGTCATTAAGTGCCACGTTGGGACGCTTCGTGGTGCACAGCGCGACGCAGCCACAGATTAGTATCTCAGGGTGAACTTCGGGCGCTGGAAATCGATGCCAAAGGTGTCGAAAAAGTCCGTCTGTCCCCACAACGGGCTGGTGACGTGCTCCAGAAAGACCACATCGAGGTCGAAGACGGGTCCCCAAGGATCCGGATCATCTTCCCTGGACACGGCGTCGAGCACCTGTGCACGGATCGGGACGCGCGGGGCGAAGCACGGAACTGCGCTGCCGTCGGCGACGACCACTTCTCCCGCCTCGCGCAGATCGCCTCCTCTGAGCCCAAGTGCTTCGGCATTTTTTACCGAGAGCACCGTCCGGCCGGCGCCCGAGTCGACGATCCCCGCGAAATCGACCTGCGGACCGCCCTTTGCCTGGATGCGCAGATCGAGCGACGGCACCCCATCGGGGTCGTACGTGAAGCGACGGCGCGGCAACGGATCGGCCGGCTAGAGGGCGTAGATCGGCGACACCGGGACGTGGAAGAAGATCACTTCCGTGCGCCGGTGGCCGAACTCCTCGCGCAACTCGGCTTCTGTATCCCTGATGGCGAGGATCTTGCGCCCACGCAGGGCGAGCCACTTCCCGCGGTGCTCGTAGGCCTCGGGCGGGATCGGCGAGGGTGAAACCCGGTCGTCGTCGTCGGGCCCCTGGTCGGGATCTACATAGCCCAGCGGCACCGAAAAGAAATCGTCCATAGCAAAAGTGTAGCGCGCCCTTGCGATGGTTATCTCTACCAATCAAACCCTGCCATACAGCGTATTAACCATGTCTAGCGCACTTACTCGTCCTGCGCGTCGTCGCGGAGGCGGCGAAGCTCGGGGAGCGCCTCGCGGTCGAGTTACAACTTTGCCCGCAGCGGGTACCGTTTGGGGTGCTCGATCGAGTCGGCCGAGAGCTGAACTCACGGCAGCATCTTCCGTCGCGGCTTCGCTCACAATGTGGACATGCTGAGGTTTTCCGTGAGTTCTGATGCGTGGTGGCGTCTGCCGCGGCATCCGGATTGGAAGTACGAGATGGTGAAGGGCGAAGCGTGGCTCTCGTCACGTCCGCGCCCTTTGCGGCTACGCCGGTCAACGAGCCTCGAGGTCCCAGCGGTGACACTCAGCGGCGTGGAGATCCGCACGATCGACGCTCGCCGCGACCGCTCCGAGATCGCCAGGCTGCTGATGGACGTCTGGGTCGAGGAGGACCCATATCGAAGCCTCGAGGATCCAGAGACCCTGCTGCAGGAACAGATCGAGCGCAGCCTTGAGGACCCCGGCCTGGGCGTCGTCGCCGTCGATGCGGGGAGCATCTGCGCTGTCGTGCTGGTAGGAACCGACGGCGCGGGCGACGCCGCGGGCGCCCCCATGCTCATGTGGCTCACCGTGCAACGCGAGGCGCGCGATCGAGGACTCGCCACCGCTCTCCTACGCGTTGTCGTGGAAACGCTTTCCGCCCGCGGTGTGGAAGAGCTCGCAAGCGGTACCTCCGCGGCCAACGTGCCCAGCCTGCGCTGGCACTTGACCCGCGGCTTTCAGCTGGCGCCCGACCCGATCAGGGACGCCCTGCGCCGCTACGAGCCGCCTACTTGAGCGTCATATATGCCGGTGCTGCCGTCGCGGCGACGCCTCGTGATCCCTGTTCGTGGCGTCCTGAAACGGCGGAAACGCGGTCCGGTAGAATGGGGGCATGAAAGCTTTATCTTGGCCGACGTTGACCGACGATCACCAGTGGCTGACGGCAGCGCTGGAAAAGGATCTGCTGGAGAGCAACCAGACTCCCGAGGAACTGCAGGCGGAAGCTCGCAGGGTGCGTGGCGAAGCGCAGGGCACGGATATAGCGATCCGCGAGGCCTTACTGATGTACGCCGCGAACCTCGAGTCGGTAGCGGCAGAACGTCAAGCGGCCCAAGCAGCCTGAGCGATTCAAGCTCGACGGGCGTCGTTCAGCAGTGCAACCAGCTCGGCGATAATCTCGTCCTGACGGACGGTAAGGGCGTCGAGCTTGGGACTCAGCTCGGCGAAGCGGACCGCCAAGGTCTCGGCCGTACGCTGGGCCTTCGGGGGATCGAGCAGCTCTTGTTCAGACCATTGACTTCCGAGAGTGCGCAGGTCACGGGCCAGCGCCGGCATCTCTGCAAGGACGATCGCGGCCGATTCGGCGAGCAGCTTCCGGGTGTGGTCTCCGCCAGCGTCGAGCTCGACGAGCTTCCGATGGACACGGAACGCGTACAGATGGTTGAAGCCCGCCGAAGCCAACAGGCGGTCGACGAGCTCGAGCTGTTCGGGAGATCCGGGACGGTCGGTCATCGCGACCCGGCAGTTTGGCAGGCGGCGGTTCGATCAGGCCTTCCAGCAGCGGGGGTGCTCTGGTCTCGGTGCACGAGCGAGACCGGCACAAACGGCCGGAGCCCGAACTCCAACTACGGTGCATAGCGCCAGGACCCCGAAGCCCAAAAGAAACGCGGGCTAAAGGCCAGAGGTCCTCACCCGCAGAGCAGAGCATACCCACATAGCCCACAGCCTGCCCGAAACGATCGCGTGTTCCGTCTCAAGCACGGGTTACCTTGCGTTGCAGTGTGTGAGGATCATAAAAACTAGTTCCGTGGTGAGAGTGTCACGGCTTCAGCCCGATCGGCTGTTCCGTCTCAAGCACGGGTTACCTTGCGTTGCGGTGTGTGACCACACTGATCGTGGCCACGACGTCAGCCGATTCATCTCGCACCGGTGCGGCGAAGCTCGGGGAGCGCCTCGCGGTCGAGTTACAGCTTTGCCCGCAGCGGGTATCGTTCGGGGTGTTCGATCGAGTCGACCGACAGGTCGACATCGAGGTCGGGCCAGTGCAGATGGCCGGGTCGCGGCTGCTCGAGTCGTACGATCGCCTCGACCGGCGCTCGCTTGAACCACGGGTACTCCTCGAAGGGCAGGAATAGCTCTCGCTCATCGAGCAACAGCCAGAAGCCATGTTGGGAGATGTTGGTTACTTCAGCTTGCGAAGTGGTCGTTCCAGGCATTTCGGATCTCCTGCTCGCGTTCATTTACCACCTGTTCCACACGACGCAGATCAGTATCGCGCAGACCGTGGTTTCGTGCCAACTGGATGTTGGGTTCGAGCCAGAACTTGGCCTCGCCGTCCGCCGATTGAACATGGATGTGCATCCGTGTCTCCTCGCGCGAAAAGAAGAAGAATCGAAATGGACCGTCGTAAAAGACCGTTGGGCTCACGGTCTCATCTTATCGAGGGTCACTCAGGCGAACCGGTTGATCCTGCTGCTCAGCGGTTACGACAAGGGCAGACGATCCAGTCCCCGCCACCAGCAACAAGAGATCGAGCGTGCACGCGGCTACCTGAAGGAGTGGCAGGCCGAGCAAGCCCGCCAACGCCGAGCCACGCCAGCCCGATCCCCTCGCCGGCGTGGGCGCCGCTGAGTTTGACACGGTATGGGATATATGCCATGCTTCTGATCGTATGGGAACAAAGCTAAACGACTACATTGAGGAGGTTCGCTCCGGCTACAACGAGGACGAGCGGGCACACCTCGACGGCGAGATGTGCCGCTTCGACCTGGCCGGCCAGCTGCTTTCGCTGCGCCTGGAGGCCGGCATCACCCAAGCGGAGCTCGCCGAGCGCTCGGGACTCTCCCAAGCAGACATCAGCCGCTACGAGCGCGGGCTGGGCAACCCAACCCGCACCACAATCGAGCTAATCGCCGCCGCGCTCGGCGCACACCTCGAGCTCGTCCGCGACAAGCAGCAAACGCCCCAGCCAGAACCCGCCAACGCGTAGAGCAACACCCGGGGTCAGGCCGTCCCCGTGTCCGCCGGCGGCCTGGCCGACGATTCTCGAGAACTGGAGATCGCGATGAGCACAACACCACAGCCCCTTGGCCCCGCGATGCGGAAGGTCCTCGCGAGTATCGACGACCCTGAGCTCGACGCTCGCTACCCCAACCGCACACACTTCGTCGATGCGCAGAACCCGCACCAGGCCCTCATGACCAGCCGCGCGCTGTTCAGCGGGGATCCCGTGGTAGTCGTCTATCAAGACGGCCGCGAGGTGCTGTTCACACCCAAGCCAGCCGACCGATTCGCGTCGATCTTCCTCTGGCTCGCGCTTGTCTTGATCAAGCTCCGGGAGCGCCCCTCGACCCACGAGCCCATACAACTCCCGCCACGCACGCAAGTCGAAGTCCGCGACGCCTCCGGACTACCCCTCGCCGCGTAGTCTTTCCGCAGCAGCAAAGTGTGGGGTCGGCGGGAGGCCGGTTCGCCAGTCCAGTCTGGTTAGTCTTCAGCCGTTTTTGCTCGCCTTACGGGCGGCGTGGGCGCCTGTCGAGGACGCGGCTGCTGATTTTGGGTGAAACCGCACAGACGTTACATAAATACACGCGCGTGCGAACCCTAAACGACGGTTGGGACGGTACTCACGATCGCGTGTTCCGTCTCAAACACGGGTTACCGTGCGTTGCGGTGTGCGAGGATCATAAGAAACGGCTCCGTGGTGAAAGTGTCACGGCATCGGAGCGGTGGTTGTTCCTGAGCTCAGGTGATTAGGACTGGGCCGAAGCGCTCGTCGAAAGCGTCCCTGTCTTCAACAGCGACGGCTTGGGCAAAGCGGCTTGCGGTGACTGTGAACTGGTCGAGGAAGCCGACGCTCCCGAGCAGGACCAGACCAAAGGTTTGCCAGTTCGAGACGAATCCAACCTGCGCTTCACGTTCACGGTAAATCGGGTCTTGCGCGGTTCGGTACAGTCGCAGTCCAACCGTCTTGTACCGAACTGTAACTACCCGGCCTCCGACTCCAAGCGTTGTTTCGCCTTCGTGGTCATCCAAATCAACCTCGAGTTGATCGGCCAGCAGATCGCTGGCAAGAACCGAATCGGCACCGGTATCGATCAACCCCATGTGCTCGACTGTGCAGTGATCCCCGTTCGTTAGAGCCATCGGCACGAATGGGCGATATGCGGGGCCTCCCAACCGCGAGGAGTGTGGATCCTCCCGGTACGGATACAGCCACGGTAGTGGCGCGGGCTCAGCCAAGACCGACAGTCATTGGCTCGTCTGCAAACGGCACGCGTCCTGCTACAACCACGTTCTCGCGGCTCTTGGCTTGCTCGAACACGACGTGCGGATCCTCGTCAGCGATCACGATCTCCCCGGTGTCCCAGTCGATGGCCACGAACTTTCCCTCGTAGCCTTTGAAGTCTGTTCTGATTGGCTCCATGACTAAGAGCTTAGCGCGGCAGCCGTGGCTAGTCCAATGGTCTCAAGCACAAGCGACGCGAGCGCCAGCGCCAAGAACCACGCCAGCCCGCTGACAACGCTGGCGTTCTTTCAAGACGCTCCGCAAATGCTTCGGCGAGAGCGATATCGACCATCCGCTGCTGACTTCGGGTGAAACCGCACAGACGTTACATATATGCACGCGCGCGCGAACCCTAAACGAAGGTTGGGAAGGTACTCACGATCGCGTGTTCTGTCTCAAGCACCGGCTACCTTGGGTTGCGGTGTGTGAGGATCATAAAACTAGTTTCGTGGTGAAAGTGTCACGGCTCAGTCCGATCGGCTGTTCCGTCTCAAGCACTGGTTACTGTGGTTCGTGGTGTGTTCGTGTTGTGTGAGGATCGAGAAAGGTGGTTGTGAGTGAAAAGTTATCTCTGTAGAAGTAAAGGGATGTGGTGTGGCTGCGAGCTTTTCGGTTTGCTCGCTGATGC
>JBIOEX010000008.1:0-68563 GCA_044446485.1 Solirubrobacterales bacterium | reverse complement strand
CGCCCAGGCCAGCGGGCAGCGCCAGTGGGGGCAGGATCGCCGCCAGGCCGCGCAGCGAGGCCACATATGAGCGGCACGCCGGGCACTCGCGCTGGTGCAGGAGGGCCAGCTGATAGCGCTCCCCCTCGGGATCGAGGATGCCGTATGCCAAGCCGCGCATCAGCGACCCTTGCTCCTCGCACCAGCCCCCGCCGCGGATCGTCTCGACCAGGTCGCCGACCTTGCCCGCCACCCCCGGCCGGCCGGCCCCGGGACCCTCCATCAACTTGCGCATACGCGATTCTGAGATCCCCATCTGCGCGGCCGCCTCCGAGCGCGAGCACCCCTGCAGGTAGCACAGCGCTGCTGCCTGCTGCTCGCGCGTGCTGAGCCGGCCGCGCAGTCCCTCAAACACCTGCCGCAGCCTGATCCGGTCGTCCAACTCGTCCGCGAAGTCGCGCTCCAGTGTCGCCCCGCCGGCAACGGACTCCGGCTCTCCCGCATCCCCCGTGGGGTAGACGCGGCGGCGTGAGCGGTGCTCCTCGATCGCGCGGCGGAACGTCACCAGCGTCAGCCAGCCGGTGGGGTTCTCAATCTCCTGACCGTCCAGCACTGCTGTATAGAGGCCCTGCCATGCCTGCGCGTAACAGGCTTCCAGGTCACTCGAGTCGAGGTTCACGCCGCTCGCCCGCAGCCGTCCCCGCACCATCCCCAACACTCTCCCGCGCAACCCCTCGAACTCCTTACGAAGCAAACGCTCGGCACGGTAGCGACGCACGTTCAGGGGACTCATTCCCCAGAATGTTATGACAAATTGCGAGTCAGGCGAATCCTGCGAAATGCTCGATCTGCGCCAAGCTCACCTGCCGCATATCCTCGCCCCTGCGCTGCGCCTCGTGCCACTCCACGATCCTCTCCAGCGCCTGCTCGAGGTCCCACGGTGGAGACCATCCGAGATCACGCCCGGCCGCGGTCGAGTCCAGTGCCAGATAACCGGCCTCCGGCGGGTTCTCCCCCTCATCCAGCTCCCATTTCAACCTGCCGCCCCATAGTGACCCGAGCCGCTCGACGATCCATCCCACCGTCCGCGCGTCGCGCTCGCGCGGGCCAAAGTTCCACGCTCGAGCGGCATCACCACTCCGGCACAGCTCCTCCGCCAGCCGCAAGTACCCGCTCAGCGGGTTCAGCACGTGCTGCCATGGCCGCACCGCCCCCGGATTGCGTACCTTCACAGACTCCCCCGCTCCTACCCCGCGCACGATGTCCGCGATCAGCCTGTCGTGCCCCCAGTCCCCGCCACCGATCACGTTGCCCGCCCTCGCGCTCGCCACATGCGCGGCGGTCTCTGCAGAGAAGAACGAATCGCGATACGCCGCCGTGACCAGCTCCGCACAGGCCTTCGAGCTGGAATATGGATCGCTCCCCCCCAGCGGGTCGCCCTCGACGAACTGCCGGGGATTCTCAGACGAATTGGCGTAGCACTTGTCTGAGGTGACGACCACGACCGCCCGTACTGAGTCGCCGGCGAGGCGGACGGCCTCCAGGACGTTGACGGTGCCCATCACGTTCACTTCGTAGGTCATCGCCGGATCCCGCAGCGAGCGTCTCACCAGCGGCTGGGCCGCCAGATGCAGCACAATCTCCGGCCGCGTCTGGCTAATGGCCTGCCGCACCTCCTCGGTGTGGCGAATGTCGACCGCCAGCTCGCCGGCCATTTGTGAGCCGACGCCGGCTAGCGCATACAACGAGGGCTCCGTCGGCGGCCCGGCCGACAGGCCGGTCACCTCCGCACCCAAGCCCTGCAGCCACAACGCCGTCCACGCACCCTTGAAACCCGTGTGTCCGGTAAGCAGGACTCTACGTCCCGTCCAGAAGTCAGAATCGATTGGCACGTCCGCAACCGTACCCCTACAGGGATCTCCTAAGTCCACAGCTAGGCTCGTGTGATCTCCTCCACCCCCACACCCATCCCGCCCCACACCGCCGAGATCCTGGGCATCCCGCTCGCCATATCCGACTACGCAGAGGTCCTCGACTGGATGGAGGCGATGATCGCCACCGACCAGCGCGGGTATCTGACCGCCGCCGCAGTCAACCTCGTGATGAAAGCCCAGGAGGAACCCCTCACGAGGCAGGCCACCCTCGGCGCGACGCTCGCCGTCCCCGACGGCCAGCCCCTGGTGTGGGCCCTCCACGCGCTCGGCCACTCCCGCGCCACCCGCATCTACGGGCCCGACTTGATGGGCCACTTCTGCGAGCGGGCTGCCACCAAGGAAATCCCCATGTACCTGTACGGCGGCCGCGACGCGCCGGCGCGTGAGCTCCTGGCCCGCCGCCTGAACGAACGCTATCCCGGCATCCGCATCGTGGGAGGCAACTCTCCGCCGTTCCGCCCGCTCACACCAGAGGAGGACGAATGGGCGCTCGCCGACATCGAAGCCTCAGGCGCCCAGGTGGTGTGGGTGGGCACGGGCCAGCCCCTCCAAGAGCAGTGGATGCGCCGCGTCCGCCCACGCCTGTGGACGCCGCTGCTCGTCGGCGTGGGCGCGGCCTTCGACTTCCACGCCGGCCTTGTCTCCCAAGCCCCGCCATGGATGCAGCGCAACGGCCTCGAGTGGATCTATCGCCTCTCGCGCGAGCCTCGCCGCCTGTGGCCGCGCTACGCCCGCTACAACCCCCGCTTCATGGCGGGCTTCGCACGCCAGTACGCACGACACAGGCGCTCGGTGAAGCGTCGCGCATGAGCCGCGTCCTGATCACAGGTGGCGCCGGCACGATCGGCGCGGCCCTCGTGCGGCGCTTGCTCTCGGACCCCGCCTACGAGGTGCGGGTGTCCGATCTCCTGCCCGCCCCCCAGTGGATGCGTGAGGGCTGTTCGGTCCACACCGGCGATCTCCGCGAGCCCGCGCAGGCCCGCGAGGCCATGGGCGGCTGCTCGCATGTAATCCACCTCGCAGCCCGGGGCATCGCCAGCTCCCATCGCCTCCCTCACACCCTCACCGAGGCCAACAACGCGCTGCATAACTCGGTGATCCGGGCTGCGATCGATCTCGAGGTCGAGCGGTTCGTGTACGTGTCGTCATCGGCTGTGTTCGAGCGTGCGACCGAGTTCCCGAGCACCGAGGACCACGTGCTGCAGTGCCCTGTGCCGCTCTCCGCCTACGGCTTCTCCAAGCTCACTGGCGAGGTCTACTGCCGCGCCGCCCACGACGAGCACGGCCTGCCCTACACAATCTGCAGGCCGTCGGGAGCCTACGGCCCGGGCGAGATCCCTCCTCCCGAGCCGGGCATCGCCCATCTGGTGGCAGACCTGATCTGGAAGACCCTCTCCGGGCAGCGCCCTCTGCAAGTCTTCGGCTCTGGCCAGCAGACCCGCACACTCACCCACGTGCAGGACATCGCCAGCGGCATCCTCACCGCGATGAGCTCGCCTGCGGGACTGAACGAGGATTTCAACATCTCCGCTGCCCGCGAGCTCACCGTCGCGGAGATCGCACGCATGGTTTGGGAGGCATGCGGTGAGGACCCTGCGGGCTTCGCGCTCGAGCACCTGCCGGACTTTCCCATCGACGTGTCCCGCTGCTGGCCCTCGGCCGAGAAGGCCCACCGCCTGCTCGGCTGGCAGGCACGCACCGGCCTGCAGGACGGCATCCCAGCGACGGTGGCATGGGTCAGGGATCATGTCCCGGTAGGGTCCGCGCCATGACTGGGAAGCGATCCGCATTGATCACGGGTGTCACGGGCCAGGATGGGTCATATCTGGCCGAGCTGCTGCTCGAGAAGGGCTATGAGGTGCATGGCATGGTGCGCCGCGCCTCGACCGAGAAGTTCGAGCGGATCGAGCACTTGCGCGACCGCATCACGCTCCATCAGGGCGACCTGCTCGACCAGCGTTCGCTCGTCGATGCGTTGCGCGCGGCCGAACCGGTCGAGATCTACAACCTCGCCGCGATGTCGTTCGTCGCGGTCTCCTGGATCCAGCCGACCCTTACCGCGGAGTTCACTGGCGTCGGTGTCACGCGAATGCTCGAGGCAATGCGCGAAGTCTGTCCGGAGGCCCGCTTCTACCAGGCATCCTCCAGCGAGATGTTCGGCAAGGTACTCGAGGTACCCCAGACCGAGACGACCCCGTTCTACCCGCGCTCGCCCTACGGTGTCGCGAAGGCTTACGGACATTTCATCACGGTCAACTACCGCGAGTCCTACGATCTGCACGCGACCTCCGGCATCCTGTTCAATCACGAGAGCCCGCGACGGGGTTTGGAGTTCGTGACGCGCAAGATCACCTGGCACGCCGCCGCCATCAGGCATGGCTTGGTCAAGGAGATCGCGCTGGGGAACCTCGACGCGGAACGCGACTGGGGCTACGCCGAGGACTATGTGCAGGCGATGTGGCTGATGCTCCAGCGCGACACACCCGAGGATTACGTGATCGCCACCGGCGAGGCGCACTCGGTGCGCGAATGCTGCGAGGTCGCGTTCGACGAGGCTGGGCTGGGCGACTTCGAGCAGTACGTCAGGATCGACCCCGCGTTCGTGCGTCCGGCCGAGGTCGACCACCTGATCGGCAACCCGGCAAAGGCCGAGCGTGATCTCGGCTGGAAGCCCGAAACCTCCTTCGAGGAGCTGATCCGCCTGATGACCCGCTCAGACCTCGAGCAGCTCGCGGCGCACTGAGCGACATGGGGGTGCCCCTGTTCGATACCTCCTCGCCGCTTGCCGCGCTAGGCGAGGAGCTCCACGCCGCGGTCGGCCGCGTGCTCGACTCCGAGCGCTACATCCTCGGTCCGGAGGTTGACTGCTTCGAGCGGGAGTTCGCCGCTTACTGCTCAGCCTCGCACGCCGTGGGGGTGGCGAACGGGACCGACGCGATCACAATCGCGTTGCGCGCAATGGGAGTGGGACCGGGCGACGAGGTTGTCGTCCCGTCCTTCACGTTCTACGCCTCCGCCGAGGCGATCCCCCCCACGGGGGCGATCCCTGTCTTCTGCGACGTCGATCCGTCCACCTACTGTGTAACCGCCGACACCGTGCGCGCCGCGATCACCCCCCGCACAAAGGCAGTAATCGCCGTGCACTTGTTCGGCAACATCGCACCGGTCGCCGAGATCGAGGCGCTCGGTGTGCCAGTGCTAGAGGACGCCGCCCAAGCGGCCGGATCGACCGCTGAGCAGGGTCGCCCGGGTGCACTCGGCACGGCAGCAACGTTCTCTTTCTTCCCCTCCAAGAACCTCGGCTGCTTTGGCGACGGCGGGATGATCACGACCTCAGACCCCGAGATCGCCGAACGCGCGCGTGTGCTGCGCTTCCACGGCTCGCACGACAAGGTCACCTACGAGCACGTCGGCTATAACTCGCGCCTGGATGAGCTCCAGGCGGCGATCCTGCGCGTCCAGCTACCCCACCTCGACACCTGGGCCGAGGGACGCCGCCAGGCCGGCCGCCATTACGAGGAGGCCGGCCTCGGCGAGCTGGTGAAACTGCCACGCCCAGTCCAGAGAGCGGCGCCGGCTTGGCATCTCTATGTGGTGGCTCACCCCGAGGTGCAGCGCTTGGAAAGCGCGCTCGCTGCTGCCGGCATCGGCCACAAGGCCTACTACCGCACTCCCGTACACCGCCAGGCCGCGATGCGCCAGTGGGAAGCCGGCGTGGAGCTCCCGGCGACCGAGCACGCCGCGCGCACCCACCTCGCCATCCCGATGAGCCCCGTGCTCAGTCGCGAGCAGGCCGAAGAGGTCGTGAAAGCGGCCAGGGCGCTGTAGGGCGACTACGCCGGGACCGGCAGGGCGTTGTGTCCGGGCTAAGTACGCCGGCGGCCGTCGCCCAATAGGCTGTGTTGCATGAGCGTCACGAGCCAGATTCTCAAGATCCACGCGCAGCTCTACAAGCGAACCGACGGGCGCATAGGGCATCGCATGGTTGGCGTCCCCACTCTGCTGCTCCGAACCACTGGTGCCCGCTCGGGCGTGACCCGGTGCAACAGCCTCGTCTACGCCCGTGACGGGGACGACTACCTCGTCGTCCCCTCCAACGGCGGCAGCGATCGTCATTCAGCGTGGCTTTACAACCTCCGCGCAAACCCGGACGTGGAGATCCAGATCGCCCGCGAACGCCAGAAAGCCACTGCCAAGGCCCTCGAGCCGGCGGACCCCGACTACGACCGCCTATGGAGGATCGTGAACGAAAACAATCGCGATCGCTACAGCGCTTACCAAAAGCAGACGACCCGGGCAATCCCCGTCGTCGTCATTACGCCCACCTGATCACCAGACGCCGGACAGGGAGCGTGGGGGTATGGCTTCCCCCTAACGCCAGCGCTCCAGAAGGTCCTCCGCCGGCACCTCGCGCACGGCACGCGCCGGAATGCCCATTACGACGGCCCGTGCCGGCACATCGCAACTCACCACGGCGCCAGCCGCGACGAAGGCCTCCTCGCCGATCTCCACGCCTGGCGTCAACACGACACCCCCGCCGACCCGGCAGGCACGGCGCAGCGTGGCACCATGTAACGAATCCCGCCCACCCTCGGCTGAGTGGCGGCTCATCGTGTCGTCGTTGGTCGTGATCACACCGGGCCCGACGAACACGTCGTCCTCGACGATTGTGAACGCGGTCAAATAGACGCCGGTCTGCACCCGCACGCGAGCGCCCACATAGACATCGTTGTCTACCGTGCTGGCCCGCCCGATCACCGAGCCGGTGCCGACCCGCGAGCGCTCACGCACAAAGCTTTGGTCACCGAGGATCACTCTCTCCTGCACTTGGGCGCCTGCAAAGACCACCGCCCCGGAGCAGACCTTGACTTCCTTGCCGAGTTCCAGCCGGCTGACCTCGCCCGCCGCGGAGGAGCCGGGCGCCAGCCGGGGGCGCTTGCCCAGTACCGCGTGGTCCTCGATCACGCACCCGTCGCCGATCGTGGTGCCGTCGTGCACCACTACGTAAGCGCCGAACGACACGCCTCTGCCAACCTGGACATCCTTCCCGAGCAGCAGTCCTGGCGCGCGCGGATCGGCGCTCAGCGCGCTCATAGTCGTACGACGTTCTCGGCGTGTGTGCTGCGTGTGACGCCGCGCAGGTCGACCAGCAGGCGGGCGTGCTGGGCGATCGTGTCGTGGTCCACGCTCGGGTGGGCGGTGACGATCAGCGTTAGGTCAGCGTCGTCGAGCGCTTCTTGCAGCGGCAGGCTGCTCAGGTCGTAGTCGGCGAGTGTGGGGACGTGCGGGTCGTGGTAGCGGATGTCCGCCCCGAGGGCACGCAGCAACGTGAGGATCTTCAGCGCGGGGGACTCGCGGATGTCGCCGACACCGGGCTTGTAGCTGACGCCGAGCACCGCGATCCGCGCACCCTTAACCGGTAGACCGGCGTCGTTCAGCACACGCTCAACCTTCGCGACACAGTGATATGGCATCTGCTGGTTGACCTTCCCCGCGAGCTCGATGAACTCGGTCGTCATGTCGAACTCGCGCGCGCGCCAGCTCAAATAGAACGGGTCGACCGGCAAACAGTGTCCGCCCATCCCGGGTCCGGGCTCGAAGCGCATGAACCCATACGGCTTGCTCGCCGCGGCCTCGACGACCTCCCAGATATCGATCCCCATCCGGTCGGTCAACATCGCCAGCTCGTTCACGAGCGCGATATTCACCGAACGGAAGATGTTCTCCAAAAGCTTGCACAGCTCCGCCGCCTCCGGGCTCGAGACCGGCACGAGCTGATCGCAGACGAGCCCATAGATCTCCCCGGCGCGCTCCGCACACGCCTCGGTCAGGCCACCCACAACCTTCGGGGTGTTGCGCAGCGTGAAATCCGTGCGGCCCGGATCGACGCGCTCCGGGGAAAACGCCAGATGGAAATCCCGGCCCGCCTTTAGACCAGACTCTTCGAGCAATGGCGCGACCCGCTCACGTGTCGTGCCGGGGTACGTCGTGGACTCGAGCACCACCAGCTGACCGGCCTGCAGGACCTCCGCAAGTGCGCTGGTGGAGTCGATCAAAGGTCCGAGGTCAGGCTCGCGGTTGCGCGTCAAAGGTGTCGGCACGCAGATCAGGACGGCGTCGGCCCTGGCCAGGTCGGCGTAGCGCGTGGTCGCGTGGATGAGCTGCGCCACCGCTCCGAGCGTCGCATCGGGAACGTCCTCGATGTAGGAAGCCCCGGCCTCAATCGCGTCGATCTTGCGCTCATCGACGTCGACCGCGATCACCTCGCAACCCTCCTGCGCGAACGCCACCGCGAGCGGCAAACCAACATAACCCAGCCCGATCACACCAATCGTCGTCATGACGCCGGGCAGTCTATGGCTTTGAACCCTTACCCGCCTGCGCTTCCAGCGAGCACAAGTCGGCCCGGACCATGCGCTCGACCAGCTCTGAAAACGAGAGCGACGGCTGCCACCCCAGGCGCTCGCGCGCCTTGCTCGGGTCACCGACACTCGGCGTGCTCTCAGGCGCTCGCACCAGCGCGGGATCCACCCGCAGGTAGCGCCCGGCGTCCAGATCCAGGCATGCGAACGCCGCCTGCGCAAACTCCCCAACGGTGTGCGGCACGCCGCTTGCCAGCACATAGTCCTCAGGTTGCTCCTGCTGGAGCATCAGCCAGGCGCCGCGCACGATGTCACCGGCGAACGACCAGTCGCGTACCGCCTGCAGGTCCCCCAGCGTCAGCTCCTCCTGCAGTCCGAGAGCAATGGCAGCAGCTCCCCGCGTGATCCTGCGCGTCACGAACCGCTCCGGCCGGCGCTCGGACTCGTGGTTGTAGACGATTCCCGAGCTGGCATGTATGCCGTCGTGAGCGCGCAGCGCGCCGAGCAGCTGGTGTCCAGCAAGCTTGGCGATCGCATAGGGCGTCGTAGGGCGGCATGGCGTGTCCTCGCGTTGCGGGCTTTCGATCGCTTCGCCGAACATCGCGCCAGAGGCGGGCACGAATACGTGGGCATCGGGGACGAGCTCGCGCACGGCCTCCAGGATCGCCGCGGTGGAGTCCACGATCGCGCGGAGCGTCTGCAGCGGTGCCAGCCATGAGGCCGGAACGAACGAGGGCGCGGCCAGGTGATAGATCTCACTTGGCCGGAGGAGCTCGACCGCCGCCCTCAGGGAGCCCGGATCGAGCAACTCGCCACGCACAAGGCCGAGTTGCTCACGCAGATGCCCGGCGCAGCCAAGCTGCTCGGGGTCGCGCAAAACCCCAGTGACCTCATAGCCCTCATCCAGCAGCAGCTCTGCCAGGAACGAGCCGTCCTGCCCGGAGATGCCGGTGATCAAGACCCGCCGGTTCGCGGTTTCAGCTGGGACCACGGCCGCAGCTTACGTCGCCGCGTCATAGATCGAGGCCAGCGCCGGCGCCACCCTCTCCGGTGCGCACAGGGCACGCACTCGCTCCCGTCCCCACACGCCCGCGGCCCGGTCTCCAGCCAGACGGGTGATTGCCCGGGCCAGCGCGCCCGCGTCTCCCGGCGGCACGAGCCCCTCCTCGCCGACGAGCTCCGGCAGCGCCCCCACACGGCTGGCGGCCACCGGCAGGCCCGCGGCCATCGCCTCGGCGGCGGCCATACCAAACGTCTCAGCCGAGCGCGAGGGGACGAGCGCAATCGACGCACCGTCGCGCAGGCGAGCCAGCTCAGCATCATCGACACGGCCCGCGAAGCGCACATCAGCCTCGCCAGCAAGCTCCTGCAGAGCAGGCAGCTCGGGGCCATCCCCGGCCACGACGAGCGGCAGGTCGGCCAAACGACAAGCCTCGATCGCAACGTCGACGCCCTTCTCAGGCGCGAGCCGCGAGACGACGAGCGCGTAGGAGCCAGACTCCCCGGAAGCGCGATCGGGATGTACGCGCACGGGCGGTGGCAGCACGTGTACGCGGTCCCACGGCAGGGGTGCGCCGAGCTCTTGCAGCCGTTCGCGCGCGAACGCGCTCGGCACGATCACCGCGTGGGCCTGCTCGGCAAGACGTCGCTGCCACAACGCCAGCGACGCACCATAGGCGATCGCCTCGGGCACGCTTCCGCGGCAGTTCAGCCGCACACCCGGCAGCGTGTCCCGCCCATGGCAGCGCGTGCACTCCGCCCCACGCGTGAAGCACACGCCGGTCGCGCATACCATCCGGTACTGGTGCAGATGCAGCACGACGCGCGCTCCGGCCTCCCGGGCGGCCGCCAAGGCGCGCCAGCCGAGCGACGGGTGGAGGTTGTGGGCGTGCACGATGCGGGCGCCGCTCAGACGAACGGCGCGCGCCACATCCTCGCCTTCCAGGCCCCCCCGCAGCAGCCCCACGGCTGCGCGGCCACGGCCCGTCGTCGACGAGTCGCGTGTGAGCAGCTCGGCGGGCTCATCGAGATGAGCATTGACGAGCCAGACGAGGTCCTCGACCGTGCGCTCCTCGCCGCCGGTCGTGCGGTAGCGGTTATGCAGGAACAGGACCATGTGAGCGTCAAACCTAGACTGTTGCAGCCATGCCCTGTACAGCATCGATCATCATCCCGACCCGCGCACGTCCCGCTTATCTTGAGGTTGCGCTGACTTCGATCGTTCCTCAGGCGGATGCCGCCGGCGCCGAGGTGCTTGTGATCGACGACGCCGGGGACTCGTCCGCTGTGCGAGTCCTGGTCGAGCATCTCGGCGCCCGCTATGAGTCTCACCCGGGCCAGCTGGGCCTGAACGTGGCTCGTAATACGGGCGTGAAGTGCTCGACGGGTGAGCTGGTGATGTTCGTCGACGATGACGTCCGTGTGCAGCCCGGATGGCTTGCAGCGCTGCTCGACGCGGCGAGCGAGCACCCACAGGTGGATGTCTTCACTGGCCCAATCGAACCTCGCCTGGAGGGCCCGGCGCTACGCAGCTGCGGGCGGGAGGGACCGCCGGTCACAGCGCTGGACCTCGGCACGAGCGACACCGACGCGCCCTACGCCTGGGGCGCCAACATGACGATCCGCCGCGCCGCCTTAGAGCGAGTGGGCCCATTCGAGGTCTCCCTCGAGCACGGCGGCGACGAGCAGGAGTGGCAGGAACGCCTGCGCACGCAAACACCCGGCGCGAGGATCCTCTACGTAGCCGGGGCCGCCGTCGAGCACCGTCGCGCCGGCACCGACGCGCGCTTGAGCTCGCTCTCCAGAGCGGCCCACGCACGGGGGCGCGGCGCGCGGCGCTTCGACGCCTACCGGGAACAAGCGCCGTCCCTTCGGCGAGAGCTGCTTACGCTCACCGGCTGCCTCGGGCACGTCATCCGGCGCCGCTGCCCGGCCGGATTGGTGATGGTCGCGCACAGCGCCGGGCGTCTGCGCGAAGCAATGCGCGAACGCCGGACACCAGGCTCACCGCCAGCAGTCGCGTACGATTTCCTTTCGGGCACAAGCGGCAGGGTCGCGGGTCTCGATGCCATTCGCCGTGGCATGCAGGACGAGGCGGTGAACGTCTGGGAGATGGCCAGTGGCCTGCGCTTGCGGCTGAACATCGCGGCGCGACGCGATCCGCCCCCGCGGAAGGTGCTCGTTCTCGGTGTCGTGCGCCCAGAGCACAGCGCGCTGGTACAGTCGATACGCGCCGAGCTGCTGCGCTCACGCCATGAGATGGAGCTGCATACCGAGCCGCCCGGGGAGCTCGGTAAGTTCGAGAACCTCAACCGGATGCTCCTCGCCCATCCGGCCGAGGGCCACGACTGGCTTTTGCTCGTTGACGATGACGTGCTGCTACCCCGCGGCTTCCTCGACCGCTTCCTGTTTCTCGCAGAGCGCTTCTCACTCGACCTCGCTCAACCCACCCACCGCTCCTGTTCCCATGCCGCCTGGCCGTTGACGCGCCGGCGCCTGTTCAGCGTCGTGCGTGAGACCGGCTTCGTGGAGATCGGCCCGGTGACCGCCTTTGCCCGCCGTACCTTCTCGACCCTGTTGCCCTTCCCCGAGCTGCGCATGGGCTGGGGACTGGACGCTCACTGGGCGGCGATCGCTCGCGAGCAGCACTGGCGCTGCGGCGTACTCGACGCGGTCTCGATCCGCCATCGCGCAGCGCCTGCGGCTTCGGCTTATTCGCGTGAGGCAGCGATCGCCGAGGCGCGTGCCTTTCTCGCCGGGCAGCCGTACTTGAGCGCTGTTGAGACACAGCGCACCCTGACCACTCACCGCCGCTGGTGAAGGTTGCCGTCGTAGCGGAGTTCTACCCGCGCCGGGGTGACCCGGTGCTGGGCGTATGGACGCACCGGCAGGCGCTCGCCGCTCGCGATGCCGGTGCGGAGGTACGCATCCTCGTCCTACACCGCCTGGTCCCCCCGCGTGCCTCATTCGCGGCCGGACCGGGGGGCGTCGCGAGCACATTGGCGAGGCTCGTGCGCGAGCCACGCAAGCAGCTCCATGACGGTCTGGAGGTGTCCTACATCCCCTACGTCTCGCCACCCCGCTCGGGTTCCTACGCGAGCTGGGGAGCATGGGCCGCACCTTCCCTCGGGCTCGCTCTGCGACAGTTACATCGTTCGTTTAGATTCCAGCTGATCCACGCCCACAACGCCGTGCCGGCCGGTGACGCCGTGCGCCGTGTCCAGCTGGACGTGCCACTGATTGTCTCCGTGCACGGCGGCGATGTGCTCTACACGGCCGCCGATCCGCCCACTGGTAGCACCGCTGGCGCCGCGGCGGTCTCACGCGGGCTGGGTGCCGCCCGTCTGGTGCTCGCCAACAGCCAAGGAATCGCGGAGCTGGCGCGCACCCATGGGGCCGGCGAGACGCGCGTGGTGCACCTCGGCGCCGAGATGCCTGCGACCCCGTATCCGGCACGGCGCGCGGGGACAGGAGCCCACCCAACAATCGTAACGGTGGCCCATCTTGTTGCCCGCAAGCGCCATGCCGACGTACTGCGCGCCCTGGCGGTACTTGGGCAGCGACATCCAACGCTGCGCTACTCAATCGTCGGCGAAGGCCCCGAGCGAGTGGCGCTGGAAGGACTCGCCGCTCGGCTGGGAGTCGCCGGGCGAGTCGAGTTCCACGGGCAGTTGGCCCCCGCGGAGGCGATTGAGCAGGCACGCCAGTGCACGCTGTTCGTGATGCCCTCGACCGAGGAGGCATTCGGGGTGGCCTACATCGAGGCGATGGCGGGCGGCTTGCCCGCGATCGGATGCCGCGGTGAGCCCGGGCCCGAGGAGATCGCCGCCGCCGGCGACGGCTTCATGCTCGTACCTCCTGGCGACATCGAGCGGCTCACCCAGCGCATCGACGAGCTTCTGTCCGATACTCACCGGCTGCGCGAGGCTTCTCAACGCGCGCGCGCGACAGTCGCCGCCCATTTCACTTGGGAGCGCTGTGGTGTGCAGACGCTTGCCGCTTACGAGCATGCACTGCGGTGAAGCCCGTCCTGTTCGTCACCTCCCATGCGCCGCCCGACCGTGTGGGCGCATTCGCACGTCTGCACGCGCAGGAGAACGTCGAGTTCGCGCTGTTCGGGGGACGTTCCCGGCACGGTGCCGGCGTGGCCGGCCAAACGCCGTCGCAGGCGCTGCCCTTCCCGCACCGTCGCCTGCACCAGTATGAAACGGCGGCGCTGGCCGCGAGCGGGGACTACCGCGCCGTCGTCTCCTCCACCGGCGGTCGCGTAGCCTTGCCGGCAAGTTGGGCAGGCACACGTCGCGCGCGTGTGCCGCTGATCCTCTGGGCCTCGCTGTGGGCGCACCCCCGCAGCGCAGCACACGTGCTCAGTTATCTGGCACTGCAACGCATGTATCGCTCCGCGGACGCTGTCGTGACCTACGGATCGCACGTCAGCGACTACGTCAGCGCGCACGGCGCGCACAACGTGCATGTCGCCCCGCAGGCCGTAGACAACGACTTCTGGAGGGCTCAGACCACCCCGCCGCGCTGGCCAGCCACTGGCCGGCCGGGGTGGCCTGAGCAAGCTGCGACAAAGTTCTTGTTTGTAGGTCGGCCCGACCGGGAAAAGGGAGTGAGGGTACTGACAGAGGCCTGGCGTACCGCGGGTCTGCGGGGCCCAACCGCCGCGCTAGTCATCGTCGGCGTGGGATCTAGCCCCCCTTGGGTCCCCGCCGGCGGCGCGGCGGGACGAGCTGGGGGTGAGGACGGGGTTATTTGGATGGATGCTGTGCCGCCAGTGGAGCTGCGCAACCTCTACGCCGCCTGCGAGGTCCTGGTAGTGCCGTCGATCCCGACACGCACGTTTCGCGAGCCCTGGGCCTTGGTTGTGAACGAGGCGATGAACCGCGGCCTACCGGTGATCGCAAGCGACGCCGTCGGCGCGGCCGCCGGCGGCCTGGTACGCGACGGGCACAACGGTCTGGTGGTGCCCGCTGGCGATCCCAAGGCTCTCGCCGGCGCGATGAGAGCACTGGCCATCGAGCCCACACTGCGTGCCCGCCTCGGCGCGGCCGGGGCGAGCGATGTACTCGCCTTTACTTACGAAGCCTGGGCCAAGGGCTTCGCGGGAGCGCTTGCCAGCCTCGGCCTCTCTCTGGGATCCTAAGGACAGGCCTACCTGCGATCTCGCCCGAGCGCGTTGGTAGCGTTACTCGGCCCATCATGAGAATCGCCACCCTCACGCGAACGCTGACGCTTGCGGCGGCGCTGTTGAGCATCCTCATATTGCTCGCGGCGCCAGCCCAAGCTGACGTCGGCGAAAAGATCATCCTCAAGTGCACCCATGGCGAATCGCTGAACGGCTTCAGCCAAAAGGATTACAACAAGGCTCTGAAGGAGCTGGAAACCAGCAGCGAAGAGTACACCGACTGCGCCAGCCTGATTCACAAAGCTCAGCTGGCAGCTGCCGGTGCGGGCAAAGGGACTGGCGCGGGGGGCGGAGGGCCGGCCGGCACGGCTGCCACCCCCGCCACTCCCGCTGAGCGGCGTGAACTTAGCCGAGCACCACACGCAGGCTCGACTCCACTACGGGTGGGCAGCCAAATCATCCGCCCAGGCGTCGTGCCCGTCGACATCGCTTCAGCCCTCAGCTCGCTGCCCAACCCCCTGTTGGTGATCCTGGCATTCCTGCTCGCGTGCGCGCTGGCGCTCGCAGGCGGGGCACTCTGGAACCGTGTCCGCAACCGCCGCCACAACTGATCCCGCCCCGCCAGAGGGCCTCATTCCGCCACTCGGCAACGAGCGGGGATCTTCTCCCCACCGCTCTCGTGCAGGGCGTTCGTGGCAGCGACCGGACGTAGACCGGCTGTTCCTGTGGTGGCCAGCGCTGCTGACTGCCGCAATCTTCTGCTTCATCACATTCTTCGCCGGAGGCGGCCTGCCGCCCGTCCAGCAGATGACCACGATGGAGATCTTCCTCACGCTCGGCTGCGGCGTGATCGTGGCCGGCGCGGTGATCCTGACGCCAGGAGAAAGACATGCATACGGGTTGTGGCCGGTGGGGCTGCTGCTCGCGTTCACGGCTTTGACCGCCCTGTCGGTGGTGTGGTCCGTGCAACCCGACGACAGCTGGCAGGACGCCGGGCGCATGCTCGCCTACAGCGCCGTCTTCGGCGCTGCGGTCGCGCTGGCCCGTGCGGCCCCCGCACGCTGGCCCGCGGTGCTCGGCGGCGTGACGCTGGCAGCCGTGGTGGTATGCGGTTACGCGCTGCTCACGAAGGTCTTCCCCGCCCGGCTCGACGCCCACGACATCTACGCGCGCCTGCAAGCGCCGTATGGCTACTGGAATGCGACCGGCCTAACCGCAGCGATGGGCGTGATCGGTTGCTTGTGGCTGGGAGCGCGCCGGGCCGGGCACGCACTGCTCAGCGCGCTGGCCTACCCGGCCATGGGCGTGCTGCTCGTAGCGCTGATGCTGGCCTACTCCCGCGGCGCAGTGGTGGCACTGACCCTCGGCGTGGCGCTGTGGTTTTGCATCGTTCCGCTGCGCCTGCGCGGCGCCGCCGTGCTGCTCATCGGCGCAGCTGGCGCCGGGCTGGTGGTGGCATGGGACTTCTCGAGGCATGCGCTCATTACCGACAACGTCGCGCTTCACGAGCGCGTGATCGCGGGGCGCCAGCTCGGCGTATTGCTGGTCGCGATGCTCCTCGTGCTCGCAATCGCAGGACTCATGGTCGGTTTCTTCACCGGCCGTCGGACGCCTTCGCTCGTGCTGCGCCGGCGAGCCGGCGCAGTCCTGCTCAGCCTCCTCGTGCTTGCTGTGATCGCCTTCGCGGGAGCGCTTGCCGCCAGTCACCGCGGGTTTTCCGGCAGCATCTCCCACGGGTTTGACTCGCTCACCAACCCCCACGCGGCCGTCCCTGCCAACACTCCCGGCCGCCTGACCGCGATCGGCAGCGTACGCGCGCGCTATTGGAACGAGGCCCTGAAGATATTCCAGGCCCACCCCGTCCTCGGGGCCGGCGCGCGGAGCTATGGAACGGCCCGCCTGCGCTACCGCACAGAGGATCTCGAAGCGAAGGACGCCCACGGCTTCGTCGTCCAGACTCTCGCCGACCTGGGCGTGGTGGGGCTAGCGATCGCCCTTGCCCTGCTGGCGGCCTGGATGGCCGCCGCTGGACGCGCAACGCATCCTTTCAACCGGCGCTGGGCGAGCTGGCCTGAGCTGAAACGCACGGGCTGGAAAGCCGTCGGCTGGCGCAAAACCGCAGACCGACAGGGCGCGGTGGGCGAGCAGCGCACGTATACGCCCGAGCGCATCGGGATGCTCAGCATGCTCAGCCTCGTGGTCGTGTTCGGCATTCACTCCACCGTCGACTGGACATGGTTCGTGCCCGGCAACGCGTGTGTGGCCTTACTCTGCGCTGGCTGGCTCGCCGGCCGCGGCCCGCTGGGGAGTCTTCCGGACAGGGGCAAGCGCGGGAAACTATCCCTGCATGCCCTGCGTGAGCTAGGCCCGCTGCGCGTTGGCGTCGCCGTGGCCGCTGTGATCGCGGCGTTGCTCGCTGCCTGGGCCCAGTGGCAGCCGCAGCGCTCCGCAGACGCCTCTCAGAAAGCGCTCGCACTGAGCGCGCGCGATCCCACCGGCGCACTCTCAGCGGCACAGGCCGCCGTCAGCCACGACCCACTATCGGCGGAAGCCCTATTCGCCCTCTCGACTATCCAGCAGCACGCTGGTCAGGCGGCGATTGCGCGTGCCACGCTCGTGCGGGCGGTACACCTGCAACCTTCAAACCCGCAGACCTGGCAGGCGCTGGGAGAATACGACCTGCGGACGGACAATCCCAAGAACGCACTGAACGAGCTACGCGCGACCGTCTACCTGAACCCCGAGGCGGTCGCTCCGCTGTCGGTGATCGAACATGATCCAGGTCTGCTCGCAATCCAGAACGCCTACCTCCAGGCCTTGCGCGAGACCGCAGCGGCGCCCGTCAAAAAGGTGGCAGTGGTGCGCTCTCCAGCGGGCGTCAAAGGCCTGGTGCGCTCACCGGCTGCGATCAAAAGCGTGACCGTCGTGCGCTCACCAGCAGCGCTCGCCGCGCACCGGGCAGCCCTCCAGGGCGGCGCACTGCGACGTCTTGAAAGCCGAAGTCCGCGAGCAGCTCACTGAGAGCACGACGCGTGTAGAAGCGCAGGTGATCGGCGCGCGGGTCGAAGCGAGCCTCGAAGGCACGTGGCGCGAGCGCCCAGCGCAGCATCTCCAAGCGCCCGTGGTCAGGCGTGGTCAGCAGCAGAGTCCCACCGGGGCACAGCACACGACGCACCTCCGACAGCCAGCCGGCGGTGTCGGCAACGTGCTCGATTACCTCGCCCGCCCACACGACATCAAAGCTCGCGTCCTGCAGTGGCCAGGCGCCTGCGGCCCTCACCTGTCGCAGATCGAGCGCGGGATGGCGTGCACGCGCCCGCCGCAGCGGCTCCGCGGCGACATCGATCCCCACCGGGTGGGCCCCTATACGCGCGAGCTCGGCGGCGAAGCGCCCCTCGCCGCAGCCCACGTCGAGCACCCTCACGCCCTTGCGGACGTGACTCAGCAGGAAGCCGCGGCGGCGCGCGAAGTCGATCGGCTCAAGACCCTCGGGCACGCCCTCCCACAGAGCCTCGTGGTAGTTCTCGCTCGCGGGCATCACTACGCGCAAGGCTAGACAGCACCGGCCCGAGTGCGCAAAATGCGATCTCCCGGTCGCAAAAAGTGCAGTCCGGCTGTCATCTCGACACATGCCTTCTAGAACCGGCTATCTTGCCCTGCGTGCGTTCCCCGGAGGCAAATTGACCCACAGCGTCGAGTCGAGGAGCCGCCCGTGAGGGTCGCCTTCGACAGCCGTCCCGCCGCCGATCCGCGCGGAGTCGGCCGCTACTCCCGCTGCCTGCTCGACGCGCTGCGCGACACGGGCCCCACGTGCGGAGAGATCGTCGAGACGCATCGCCCCCGCAAGGCATACGACGTGTTTCACGCGCCCTGGATGCAGGGCGCGATGCTGCACAGCCCGTGCCCGATGGTCGTGACCATCCACGAGCTCAGCCCGCTCACTCGTCTCAGCGAGCGATTGCGCGGGGGCGGTATCCACCTGCGCCTGCGCCATCTCGCGGTGCAGCGCGCGACCCACGTAATCGTTCCCACCGAGGCGCTCGCCGACGAAGCCGTTGCCGAGCTTGGATTCGAGCGCGGGCATGTGGTCGTGATCCCGGAGGCGCCGGATCCTGCGGCCGACACGGCTTCCCAGCCGTCGCCGGCTCCGCCCGCATGGACCTGGCAGGACGTCGGACACGCGACCTGGCGCGTCTACGAAAGCGCCCTCGCGCGACCGGAGCGCCCGTGCGTGGGCAGGCTCAGTAAGCCCCGCGCTGCATGAGCACTGCCGGAAATGTCTTCAGGATAATCGTCAAATCGAGAGCCAGCGACCAGCGCTCCAGATAGATGAAGTCGAGATGCACGAGGTCGTCGAAGTCGAGCTCCGAGCGGCCTGAGACTTGCCACAGGCCAGTAATTCCCGGCAGCACCAGATAGCGCTTGCGGTGCCAGTCCTCGAGCATCTGGTAGTCGCGCTCGGGAAGCGGGCGAGGGCCCACGAGTGACATCTCGCCGCGCAGCACATTCACCAGCTGGGGCAACTCGTCCAGCGAGTAGCGCCGCAGTACCCGTCCCACCCGCGTCATCCGCGGGTCGTCGCGGATCTTGAACAGCGCTCCCGATGCCTCGTTGAGCTCTTCCAAATCGGCCTGGCGCTGCTCGGCGTCAGTATGCATCGTGCGGAACTTCAGGCACTCAAACGGTCGCTGGCCGATCCCGCGACGCGTCGAGCGGAACAGGACGGGGCCACGTGATGACAGGCGCACGGCTAGCACGATCACCAGCAGAAACGGGCTGAACGCCACCAGCAGCAGCGTTGCCCCCACGAGGTCGAAAGCGCGCTTCAATGCGAAGTCCACACCCTCGAATACCGGCGAGCTCAGCTCGAACAGCGGCACCGACTGGCCCGGCACGAACTCCGCGCGGTGGATCAGGATCTCCATCGTCGATGGCGCCAGGCGCACGCGCACTCCACGCCGGTGGCACTGGTCGACGAGCTCCACCGCCTCGACCTGCGGGAACTCCGGATCGGCGATGATCACCTCGTCGATCCGCTCGCTGTCGAGCACGTCTTCTAGGCTCGCGAGCGATCCCAGAGGGCGCAGGCCATTGGCGGGCAGCGTATTCGGCGAGAGAAACCCAACAACCTCGATCGGCGAGTGCGGTGCGTCCGCGAGCGCATGGGCGACATCGCGGATGTGCTTGCCCGTGCCCACGAGCACCGCGCGGCGGCGGTAGCCGGCGGCGCGCAGGACCACGCCGGTCAGCCACTCGTAAGCGCCGCGCGCCGAAGATACGTACAGCAGCGCGAAGGCCAGCGAGCCCCAGAAGATGTAGAAGCTCTGAAAGTGTTCGCCGCTCACAACGGCGAATAGCAGCGCGACGAACGACACCTGAAACAGCGCAGCCACGATCCGCGACAGCCCCGGACGCTGCGCGCGCTCGGCATACAGTCCCGAGCGCGCGAACAGCAGCGCGGTCACGAGGTAGGCGAAAGCGAGAATACGTTCGGTTTCGTGCACCGCCGAGCTTGCATTCACATGACCCAGGACCGCCGCCTTCAGCACCAGTGCCGTAAAGATCGCAAGCGCCACGCAGACGAGGTCGAGTGCCAATAGGGAAAGCACACGCGCCAGGCGCCGGGCCGTGACCATGCGCAGCAGGAACGACAGCGCCGGGGGGCGCTTGCTGCGCATATCCCGATCGGACGGCTCGCGGCGCGCGGTTGCCTCCGACAGCGCCGGGTGCGCCGCCTCGGGGCTCGCCACGCCGGACTGCGCCGGCGAAGCCGGTACCCGCGAGGAGGGCGCGTGCGGCGCGGGCGGAGCGGACGTTCCTGAAGAACGTGGTCCCATCTCGCTACTCACAACGCATCAGACTTGCAGATGTAGCGGTCAGCCGGTCCTCAGAGGAACTCGACGCACTCGCCTCGAGGGGGCTCAGCTGGAGCCGCTGCCGATGAGCAGCTCGACCCCGGACTGCTCGATCGTCCTCTGCAGCCCTTCTCGAAGCGGGACCTCCGGCTCCCACGCGAGCAGCTCACGCGCGAGTGTGATGTCGGGCTTGCGCTGCTTCGGGTCGTCCTCCGGCAGCGCCTCATACACGATCTCCGAGCTCGACCCCGTCAGCTCCTTGATCGTGCCGGCCAGCTCCAGAAGCGTGAACTCGTCTGGGTTGCCGATGTTGACCGGGTCGTGATGGCCGGACTCCGCCAGCGCGATCATGCCCCGGATCAGATCGCTCACATAACAGAACGACCGCGTTTGTGAGCCATCGCCGAACACCGTCAGCGGCCTGTTCGCCAGTGCCTGGCGCAAGAACGTCGGGATCGCGCGACCATCATGCGGGCGCATCCGGCTCCCATACGTGTTGAAGATCCTCACGATCGCCGTGTCCACGCCCTGCTGACGGTGGTAGGCCATCGTCAGCGCCTCCGCGTAGCGCTTCGCCTCGTCATACACGCCCCGCGGGCCGATCGGGTTGACGTGCCCCCAATAAGACTCCTGCTGAGGATGCTGCTGAGGATCTCCATACACCTCGCTGGTGGACGCGAGCAGGAAGCGAGCGCGCTTGGCCTTCGCTAGACCCAGGGTGTGGTGGGTGCCGTAGGAGCCGACCTTAAGCGTGTGCAGAGGCAGACGTAGGTAGTCGATCGGCGATGCCGGCGAAGCCAGGTGATAGACGAAGTCAAGCGGCTCCTCCACGAAGTATGGCTCGATGATGTCCACGCCGACATGCACGAATCGCTCCGGGTCGCGGATGTGCTCGATGTTCTGCAGCGTTCCCGTCTCGAAGTTATCCACGCAGATCACACGATGCCCGCGCACGAGCAACTCGTCGCACAGGTGCGAACCGAGGAATCCAGCGCCGCCGGTGACCAAACAAGTGGCTATGGACGGCAGGATAACCTCTCCGCACATGACCGAACCCGAAGAGCACCTGACCGTCGCCCCGATCGTCGGACCTGAGGACCCCCGCCGCTTCACCGACTCCGGCATCGAGATCTCCGGGCTCTACACCGAGGCGGACCTGCCGGAGGAGCTCGAGCTCGGCGAGCCCGGCGAGTTCCCCTACACGCGTGGCGTGCACCGCGAGATGTACCGCAAGCAGACCTGGACGATGCGCCAGTACGCAGGCTACGCCTCAGCCAAGGAGTCAAACGTTCGCTACCGCTACCTGCTCTCCAAGGGCTCCACCGGGCTGTCAATGGCGTTCGACCTGCCCACCCAGCTCGGCCTGGACTCCGACAACCCGCGCTGCCTCGGCGAGGTTGGCCGCACCGGCGTGGCGATCGACACGATCGACGACATGCGCACTGCCTTCGACGGCATTCCGCTCGAGGAGGTCTCCACCTCGATGACGATCAACGCACCGGCGGCATGCCTCTTGCTGCTCTATGAGCTCGTCGGCGAGGAGCAAGGCGTTCCGTCGCACAAGCTTCGCGGCACGACCCAGAACGACGTGCTCAAGGAGTACATCGCGCGTGGCAACTACATCTACCCGCCGCAGCCGACGATGCGCCTGACGACGGACCTGTTCCAGTACTGCCACGAAAACGTGCCGCGCTGGAACACAATCTCGATCTCGGGCTATCACTTCCGCGAGAAGGGCTGCTCTGCGGTCCAGGAGGTGGCGTTCACGCTGTCCTCGGGTATCGCCTACGTCCAGGCGGCGATCGACAAGGGCCTGAACGTGGACGAGTTCGCGCCACGGCTTGCGTTCTTCTTCAACGGGCACAACAACGTCTTTCAGGAGGTGGCGAAGTTCCGCGCGGCGCGGCGCATGTGGGCGCACATCATGCGCGAGCGCTTTGGCGCGACGAACCCAAAGGCGACGATGCTGCGCTTCCACACGCAGACCGGTGGCGTGACGCTGACGGCGCAGCAACCGGAGAACAACATCGTGCGCGTTGCGCTGCAGGGCTTCGCGGCGGTCTGTGGTGGCACGCAGTCGCTACACACCAACGGCTTCGATGAGGCGCTCGCCCTGCCCACCGAGCGCGCGGCGAAAATCGCTCTGCGCACGCAGCAGATCCTCGCGCACGAGTCGGGCGCGGCCGACAGCGTCGACCCGTTCGCGGGCTCCTACTTCGTCGAGTCGCTCACTGATGAGATCGAAACGCGCGCGAACGAGCTGATCGAGCGCGTCGACGCGCTCGGCGGCTCGGTCAACGCAATCCAGTTCATCACCGGCGAGATCGACGAGTCGGCGTGGGGCTACCAGGAGCGCTATCGCATCGGCCAAGACGTGGTGGTGGGGGTGAACGAGTACGTGGAAGACTCCGCCGAGGTACCTGATCTTCTGCGCGTGGACCCAGAGTCCGAGCGCGAACAGGTGCAGCGGCTGACGGAGTTCAAGGCCGACCGCGACCAGGCGCTCGTACAGCAGCGTCTGGAGGAGTTGCGTGCGGTCGCCCGCGGCTCAGAGAACCTGCTGCCCGCGATCCGCCAGGCGCTCAAGGACCGCTGCTCGCTAGGTGAGGCCTGCGCCGCCATGCAGGATGTCTTCGGCAAATACGCACCGACGTTCTGAGCCGGGCGCCCGCTCGTCCTTCCGCCCGCGCCGTTAGGGTGCGCTCATGCTCATTCCAGCCGTAACCTTCTACACCTTCGTCCTCGCCGTCCACATCGCCGCGATCGTCATCGCCTTCGGGATCACCTTCGCCTATCCGGTCATGTATGCCGTTGGCGTGCGCACCGAGCCCCGCTCGATGCCCGGGTTCCACCGGATCCAGGACAGCGTCGGAAAGTTCGTGATCTCGCCATTCATCGGTCTCGCGCTGCTCGCCGGCATCTACCTGGCCAGCAAACTGCATGTCTGGAGCGACTTCTACGTGCAGTGGGGTCTCGGCGTGATCATCCTCTTAGGCGCGCTCGGAGGGGCGTTCTTCGCGCCGCGCGAGCGCAGACTCGCCGAGCTCGCCGAGCGCGACATCGCCGCCGCCGATGCGACGTCCCCGGGAACGTCCGACATCGTCTTCAGCGCCGAGTACAAATCGCAACGCCAGCTCCTGTTCCGCGTGAACGTGGGCGCTAACGTGCTCATCCTGCTAACGATCTACTTCATGACCGCACAAACCGGCGCTTAGCAGAACCCCAATAGCCGTTTCCCGGGCGGTACGCTGGCGAGATGCGCAATGAGGGTTATCGGATCGCGGTTGTCGGCGCCACCGGCCAGGTAGGCACATTGATGCTGGCGCTGCTGGGAGAGCGCGGTTTTCCAGCGCGCGAGATCGTGCCGTTCGCATCCGAGCGCTCGGTTGGGCGCGAGCTCGATGGCGGCCTGATCGTGCACGGCCTCAGCGAGGAGTCGATCCAGGGCTTTGACCTCGCGCTGTTCTCCGCCGGCGGGGCCAGCGCCGGCGAGTGGGCGCCGAAGTTCGCCGCGACGGGCGCAACCGTGATCGACAACTCCTCGCGCTGGCGCATGCAAGACGATGTCCCCCTAGTCGTCAGCGAGGTCAATCCCGAGGCGCTCGCCGGCCATCGCGGAATCATCGCCAACCCGAACTGCTCGACGATGCAGATGGTCGTGGCACTGAAGCCACTCCACGACGAGGCGGAGATCGAGCGACTGGTGATCAGCACGTACCAGGCTGTCTCGGGCACGGGCAGGCGCGCTATCGACGAGCTGCTCGACCAGTCCCACGCGCTACTGCACGATCGGGTGCTCCCCTCGCCTCGGGAGTACGCCCATAGGATCGCGTTCAACGCCCTCCCCCACGCCGGTTCGTTCGCCGCCGGCGAGGACCACACCGACGAGGAGCGCAAGCTGATGGACGAGACGCGCAAGATCCTCGACGATCCTCAGATCCGCATTTCCGCCACGTGCGTGCGTGTGCCCATCGTCAACGGCCACTCCGAGGCCGTCAACGTGCAGACGCGCGTACCCGTCGCTCCCGAGCGTGCTCGCGAGCTCCTGCGCGAAGCGCCCGGCGTCACCGTTCTCGACGATCCCCACGCTGCGCTCTATCCGCTCGCGATCGACGCCTCTGGCAAGGACGACGTATTCGTCGGGCGCATCCGCCGTGACCCCGGAAACGAGCGCGCGCTGGACCTATGGATCGTCGCCGACAACCTGCGCAAGGGAGCTGCCCTGAATGCCGTGCAGCTGGCGGAGGCGTTGCACGAGCGTGGACTGGTACAAGCACGGCGTGCGTCTTCGACTGCATAAGCCGACCCACTGAAGGACTAGGGAGAGATCGCTCGAAACTGAGGACGATGATCTCCTCGGAAGTGCAGCGCACGCTGGTCAAGTCCCCGCCCGAGCTATGGACGGAGCTCAGCGACCCTGACGCGCTAGCTCGCCACCTGGGCGAGCTCGGCGAGATCCGCATCACCTGCACCGACCCGGAGAAGGCCGTTGAATGGGAGGCGGCTGACACCACCGGTAAGGTCATGCTCGCCCCGTCAGGGTGGGGCACGAAGGTGACGCTGAGCGTGACCCGGGAGCCCACTGAAGTCGAGCCGGCGGCTGAGCCGGAACCCGCGGTCGTGGACGAGCCCGCACCAGAGCCGGAGCCGCTGGCCGCGGAGGAGGCCCTCACCGAGGAGCATCTCGAACACCAGCCACGTCTCGGGTTCTTTGCCCGCCTCTTTCGCCGCCGTCGTCAGGATCAGATCGACCCCGAGGGGCTTCTAATCGTCGAGCCAGAGACCGAGATCGAGCCGGGGCAGCCCGCACTCGAGGACGCGCCAGCGGAAGAGACGCAGGACATCGCGGCGGAACCGAAGGCGGCCGAGGAAGCCGAGATGGAGCAGGTCACCGCCGTGCTCACCGCAGTGCTGGACAGGTTGGGCGCCGCGCACCACCGGCCGTTCTCTCGCGCCTGAGAGGAACCCCGGCATTGGCCCGCGGGTAAGATCGCGCCGATGGCCTCGAGCTCCCACGACCGGCAGACGGACGCCGCCCTGCTGGCGGCCTCGCGCAGCGGCCACCGCAAGGAGCCGCGCAAAAAGGCACCTGAGAGCTACGAGGAAAAGCTCGCCCAGCTGCACGAGCTACGAGAAGCGGCGCTTCACTCCGCGCCCGAGGCCGAGGAGAAGCAGCACGCCCGTGGCAAGTACACGGCGCGCGAGCGCGTGGAGAAGCTGCTCGACCCGGGCTCCTTCCAGGAGCTCGACACGTTCGTGCGCCACCGAACCTACGACTTCGACATGCAGAAGAACAGGCCGTGGGGCGACGCGGTGGTGACCGGCCACGGCACAATCGACGGTCGCACGGTGTGCGTGTTCAGCCAGGACTTCACGGTGTTCGGCGGCTCCCTCGGCGAGGTGATGGGCGAGAAGATGGTCAAGATCATGGACCTGGCCGCCAAGATCGGCTGCCCTGTGATCGGCATCAACGACTCCGGCGGCGCGCGCATCCAGGAGGGCGTCGTCTCTCTCGGCGCCTACGGCGACGTATTCGTGCGCAACGTCAAGTGCTCGGGCGTTATCCCGCAGATCAGCCTGATCATGGGTCCGTGCGCGGGCGGCGCTGTCTACTCACCGGCGATCACCGACTTCATCTTCATGGTCAAGGAGACCTCGCACATGTTCATCACGGGCCCCGACGTGATCAAGACGGTCACGGGCGAGGAGGTCGGCTTCGAGGAGCTCGGCGGCGCGATGTCGCACAACACGAAGTCGGGCGTGGCGCACTTCGCCTCCGAGGACGAGGACGCGTGCCTGGAGGACTGCCGCTACCTGATCGGCTTCCTGCCGCAGAACAACCTGCAGAAGGCGCCGCGCGTGCAACCGACCGACGACCCGCAGCGGATGGACCCGGCGCTGGACACGGCGGTACCGGAGAACCCCAACAAGCCGTATGACATGCGCAACGTGGTCAAGCTGATCGTGGACGACGAAGAGTTCTTCGAGGTTCACGAGCACCACGCCAAGAACATCATCTGCGGCTTCTCGCGCCTCGACGGCTTTGCGATCGGCATCGTTGGCAACCAGCCGGCACAGCTGGCGGGCGTGCTCGACATCGACGCCTCGGCCAAGGCGGCGCGCTTCGTGCGCACGTGCGACGCGTTCAACATCCCGATCCTCACGTTCGTTGACGTCCCCGGCTTCCTCCCGGGTACAAGCCAGGAGTGGGGCGGCATCATCCGCCACGGCGCGAAGCTGCTGTACGCGTTCACGGAGGCGACCGTGCCTAAGCTCACCGTGATCACGCGCAAGGCCTACGGTGGCGCTTACGACGTGATGGCCTCCAAGCACATGCTCGCCGACTTCAACTTCGCCTGGCCGACCTCGGAGGTCGCCGTGATGGGTCCCGAGGGTGCGGTCAACATCATCTACAGACGCGACATCGCCGGCAGCCCGACGCCGCAGGAGCGGCGCGAAAAGCTGATGGAGGACTACAAGGCGCGCTTCGCCAACCCCTACACGGCAGCCGAGCGCGGCTACATCGACGACGTTATCGTGCCGCACGAGACGCGCCCGAAGCTCATTACCGCCCTGCACACGCTGCAGAGCAAGCGCGAACCGGGCCCGAAACGCAAGCACGGCAACATCCCGCTGTAGCAGTCGGCGAGGCCGCGGTGGACGGAATACCGTCCAGATGGCTTCGATCCCGTCCGGTCACAATGCGCAAATGCCCAATCGCCGCCCGGAACTCCACCTGATCGCGCCAACCGCCGCTCCCGAGCAGGCCGCGGCGATCGTGGCCGCGATCGAGCGCTTCATGCGTGAGACAGCGCCACGGCCGTCACCGGGCGAGGAGGGTCCTGACCCGTGGCAGCACGCGGCTATCCTCGAAGGCATCGAACGAGAGTGTCAGGGAGATGTGCCTGATCCCTGGATAAACCCCTAAAAGCCGCTAGCCTTTAGCCATTATTCCTCTCGCCAGCAGTACATCGTTGAAAGCAGCCCGGGCCCAGCGCCCGGATCAGGAGGTTTCGTAATGGAGCCAGTTTCCGTACCCGCCCAGCACGGCACGCTCGAGGACCCAGAGGTCCTGCAGAACGTCCCCGGGCACGTGATCCCGATCCTGCAGCGAGAGTACGACGACTTCAAGACCGAGGCCACCAAATTCCTCGCCGGCGAGACCGAGGAAGACGAGTTCATCAAGTTCCGCCTCAAGCAGGGCGTCTATGGCCAGCGCCAGGCGGACGTGCAGATGATCCGTGTCAAGCTCCCGTTCGGGGGTGTCACGCCCGAGCAGATGGATTCGTTCGCCGACGTCGTCGAGAAGTACGTACCGCTCAACAAGGGCCACATCACCACGCGTCAGAACATCCAGATGCACCACGTTCCGCTGCTCGACGCCGAGAAGCTGATCCGCGAGATCGGCGAGACGGGGCTGTCGAGCCGCGAGGGCTGCGGCAACACGATGCGCAACGTCACCGGCGACCCGTGGGCGGGTGTGGCGAAGGACGAGCTGTTCGACCTCACCCCCTACGCCGGCGCTTACGTGCGCTACTTCGTGCGCCATCCCACCACCCAGGCGATGCCGCGCAAGGTCAAGACGTCGTTCGACGGCGGGCCCCGCGACCGCGCGATCAGCGGCATCCACGACGTCGCCTTCCGTGCCCGCGTGCGCGAGAGTAAGGATCCCGCCCGCCCCGGCGAGGTGCGCGGCGTCGAGATGCTCGTCGGCGGCGGCACCTCGATCATGCCGCGCAAGGCGCAGGTGCTTTACGACTTCCTCGAGGTCGATAACGGCGAATACCTGAAGATGACCGAGGCCGTGATGCGGATCTTCGACCGCCAGGAGTGGCTGCGCGTCAACCGCGCCCGCGCGCGCATCAAGGTGTTCGTCGACAAGTACGGCATCGAGGAGTTGCGCAAGCAGGCCGACGAGGAGTTGAAGGGCGACTGGGTCGCCGAACGCGATTTCTCGATCGAGCAGCGGCTGTTCCTCAACGACGAGCGCGAGTCCGCACCATCGGCGCCGCAGAGCTATGGGAGCCCCAACGGCGAGGAGTCGGAGTACGAGCGCTTCCGCGCCGCCAACGTCGCGGAGCAGAAGCAGGACGGCTTCGTGACGGTCGAGGTGAAGGTCACGCGCGGCGACCTCACGCCGGAGCAGTTCCGTGGTCTCGCTCAGGTCATGCGCTCCTACGCGGGCGGCTACGCGCGCACGACCGTTCAGCAGAACTTCGTGCTGCGCTGGGTTCGCGAGGAGTGCGTGTATGACCTGTGGCGGGCTCTGTCGGAGCTTGGCCTCGGCGATGCCGGCTCGCGGGAAATCAACGACGTCGTCTCGTGCCCCGGAACCGACTCCTGCAAGCTCGGCATCACCAGCTCGATGGGGCTCAACGAGGCTGTCCAAGAGCGGATCGAATCGCTGCAGATCACCGACGAGCTGACGCGGAAGCTGAACATCAAGATCAGCGGCTGCCCGAACGGCTGCGGCCAGCACCACGTCGCGAGCATCGGCTTCACGGGCGCGTCGATCAAAGTCGGTGACCACACGATCCCGGCCTACATACCGATCATCGGCGGCGTGTTCGAAGGCGGCGAGGTCGAGTTCGGCACGCGCCTGAAGCTGCGCCTGCCCTCCAAGCGCGTGCCCGAGGCGATCGAGCGGTGGATCAAGCAGTACGAGGCCAACCGTAAGGATGGCGAGCAGTGGAACGAGTACCTGGCTCGCGTCGGCATCGGCGAGCTTGAGTCGCAGGTCAAGGATCTGTCGATGCCTGTCGACTTCGGGTTGGAGTCGATGAACCAATTCATCGACTGGAACCGCGACGTGCCTTTCGAAGTGATTCGTGGCGAGGGCGAGTGCGCGGTATAGATCAGATGCGACACGAGGACCGATCAGATGACCCCAACAGATAGCCAGATGGCACAGACCACCTCCCACTTCGACCCAGCGCCGGGCTTGACGCACACGCTGCGCGAGGCGGCGCGGCACGGCGCGCGCGCCGTGCTGCTGTGCTCCTTCCAGAAGGAGGAGTCCGTGCTGCTCGACGAGCTGCTGCGGCTGGATTATGTTGACGAGGTCCCACCCTCCCAGGCGGTGCGCATCCTGACGATCGACACGGGCGTGCTGTTCGAGGAGACGATGAAGACCTGGCGGGCCTTCGAGGAGCGCTTCGGCGTGCAGATCGAGGTGGTCGATGCGAGCAGTCCGGACGAGCCGTGGAGCGGCCCCGAGCACTGCTGCTCGGTCGCGAAGGTGGCCGCGCTCGAGCACGCGCTGGACGGCGCCGAGGGCTGGATCACGGGCATTCGCCGCGAGCACGGCCCGACACGAGCGAACGCGGAGCTGATCGAAAGAGACGAGGGGCGCGGCCTGTGGAAGTACAACCCGCTGGCCCACTGGACCGACAAGGACCTGTGGCAACGGATCCACGAGCGCGAGCTGCCCTACAACCCGCTGCACGACCAAGGCTACGAGTCGATCGGGTGCGCCCCCTGCACCCAGCCGGGGAGCGGTCGCGAGGGACGCTGGGCAGGCACCGACAAGACCGAGTGCGGTATCCACGTCGAGCTGGTGGATCCCGCCTAGATGAGCATCGCGGTGCGCCCCCAGCTGAGTCACCTGCGGGCGCTGGAGTCGGAGGCGATCCACGTGATGCGCGAGGTGGCCGCCGAATTCGAGAAACCGGTGCTGCTGTTCAGCGGCGGCAAGGACTCGATCGTCCTGCTCCGGCTGGCTGAGAAGGCCTTCCGCCCGGCGCCCTTCCCCTTCCCTCTGATGCACGTCGATACGGGGCACAACTTCCCCGAGGTGATCGAGTACCGCGACCGTCGCGTGGCCGAGCTCTCAGAGCGGCTGATCGTCGCCAGCGTGCAGGACTCGATCGATAGCGGCCGCGTGGTAGAGGAGACGGGGCCCCGGGCCTCGCGCAATCGCCTGCAGACGATCACGCTGCTCGACGCGATTGCTGAGCACTCCTTCGACGCGGCCTTCGGCGGCGCACGCCGTGACGAGGAGCGCGCCCGGGCCAAGGAGCGGATGTTCTCCTTCCGCGACGACTTCGGCCAGTGGGACCCCAAGAACCAGCGCCCGGAGCTGTGGAACCTCTACAACGGGCGCATCAAAAAGGGTGAGAACGTGCGGGTGTTCCCCATCTCTAACTGGACCGAGCTCGACGTGTGGGAGTACATCGACCAGGAGAGCCTCGAGGTCCCTTCGATCTACTTCGCCCACGAGCGCAAGGTTTTCAAGCGCGACGGGATGTTGTACGCGTGGCGGGAGGGCACCGAGCTGGTCGACGGCGAGAAGGTCTTTGACGCAACCGTGCGCTACCGGACCGTCGGCGACATGAGCTGTACCGGCGGAGTTCAGTCCCAAGCGGCGACACTCGAGGAGGTCGTGGTCGAGATCGCGGCGACGCGCATCACCGAGCGCGGGGAGACGCGCGCGGATGATCGAGTCTCAGAGGCCGCGATGGAGGACCGCAAGAAGGCTGGATACTTTTAAGTGACCTTAGACCTGTTGCGCTTCACGACCGCGGGCTCGGTCGACGACGGCAAGAGCACCCTGATCGGCAGGCTCCTATACGACTCAAAGCAGGTGTTAGAGGACCAGCTCGAGCATGTCACGCAGGCGAGCGAGCGCCGCGGCGGCGAGGGCGCGCTGGATCTGGCGCTACTCACCGACGGGCTACGGGCTGAGCGCGAGCAGGGGATCACGATCGACGTGGCATATCGCTATTTCGCGACGCCACGCCGAAGGTTCATCATCGCCGACTGCCCCGGGCACCGGCAGTACACGCGCAATATGGTGACCGGCGCCTCGACGGCGGACCTCGCTGTGGTGCTGATCGACGCACGCAGAGGGGTGCTCGAGCAGTCAAAGCGTCATGCCTTTATCAGCGCGCTGCTGGGGATTCCCCACATGGTCGTTGCGATCAACAAGATGGACCTGGTCGAGCACTCCCAGGAGCGCTTCGAGGAACTCCTCGAGGAGTTCGAAGGCTTTGCCGCGAAGCTGAGCCGTGGCCCTGGCAAACACTCCGCGGGAGCGGAGCACAGCCCGCGTCCGGAGATCTCCTATATCCCGATGTCGGCGCTCAACGGCGACAACGTCGTCGGTCGCTCCGAGCAGATGGACTGGTATGACGGACCGGTGCTGCTGGAGCTGCTGGAGCAGGTCGAGGTCGCCTACGACCACCCCTACGACAGGCCCGCGCGCTTTCCCGTGCAGTGGGTAATCCGCCCGTCAAACGGTTTGCTCACGGACGACTATCGCGGCTATGCCGGCCAGCTCGCCAGTGGAGCGCTGCGTAAGGGTGAGGAAGTAGCGGTGCTGCCGAGTGGCGGGCGCTCGCGGATCGCAGCGATCGACACGTTCGACGGGGAGCTCGAGGAGGCGATGGCGCCGATGTCCTTCACGCTCCGTCTCGAGGACGAGCTCGACATCTCACGCGGCGAGCTCATCTGCCGTCCGCAGGAGGCACCAGCGGTAACGCATGAGCTCGAGGCGGACATCTGCTGGATGGCGCAGAAGCCGATGCAGCCCGGAGGGCGCTACCTGCTCAAGCACACCTCTCGCCACACGACGGCGGTCATCGATGAGATCGGTGAGATCGTGGATGTGCACACACTTGAACGCGCCGCGCCACCAGCGGAGCTGGCGCTGAACGACCTTGCCCGCGTGCACTTGCGCACGAGTACCCCGCTGGTGCTCGACCCTTACACGAGCAATCGCCGAACAGGCAGCTTCATCCTGATCGACGAGACGAGCAACGAGACCGTCGGCGCCGGGATGATCGCCTAAGCTACCGACCCGATGTTCTCGAAGGTATTGGTCGCCAACCGCGGCGAGATCGCGGTCCGCATCGTGCGCGCGCTGGATGAGCTCGGCGTGAGGAGCGTCGCCGTGTACTCCGAGCTCGACCGCGACGCGCTGCACGTTGCGCGCGCCGGAGAGGCCTACAACCTCGGCGACGGCCCGGCCGCGGAGAACTACCTCAGCATCGAGAAGATCCTCGACATCGCCACGCGCTCTGGCGCCGAGGCGATCCATCCAGGGTATGGCTTTCTGGCGGAGAACGCTCCGTTTGCCCAGGCCTGCGAGGACTCAGGCGTCGTGTTCATCGGGCCGCCGGCCAGCGCAATCGAGGCGATGGGCTCGAAGACCCGAGCGCGCGAGTTGATGCAGGCCGCCGGGGTGCCGATCGTCCCGGGCACCACCGAGCCGGTCGCCACGGTAGCCGACGCCCTGCGCATCGCCAAGGAGGAGATCGGCTTTCCCGTGGCCGTGAAGGCCGCTGGCGGCGGGGGCGGCAAGGGCTTCCGCGTCGCCCTGACAGAAGACGAGCTCGAGGGGGCCTTCGAGGGCTCAAGCCGCGAAGGAGAGAAGTTCTTCTCAGATCCCACCGTGTACCTGGAGCGCTACCTGCACGACCCGCGCCACGTCGAGGTTCAGGTCCTGGCCGACCGCCACGGCAACGTGATCCACCTCGGCGAGCGCGACTGCTCGATCCAGCGCCGCCACCAGAAGGTGATCGAGGAGTCCCCCGCACCAGAGTGGGTGGTCGACCCTGAGATGCGCGAGCGCATCGGGCAGATCGGGGTCAACGCGGCAAAGGCTGTGGACTATGTGGGTGCTGGCACGATCGAGGGGCTGTTCTCCGCACCGGTGACGGAGCGCGACGGAGCGAGTGCAGCGAGCGGTGCAGGCGCTGAGTACTTCTTTCTCGAGATGAACACGCGCGTGCAGGTCGAGCACTGCGTGACCGAGATGACGACGGGTGTGGACATCGTCAAGGAGGGTATCCGCGCCGCCGCGGGCGAGCAGCTGTCCTACGCCCAGAAGGACATCGTCCTGCGCGGCCACGCGATCGAGTGCCGTATCAATGCCGAGGACGCCTCCAAGAACTTCGCCCCGGCGCCCGGGAAGATCGGCACCTACAAAGAGCCGAGTGGACCAGGCGTGCGCGTGGACTCAGGTGTGGGAGCGGGCGGCGAAGTCTCACCTATGTACGACCCGATGGTGGCGAAGCTGATCGTCTGGGACGCAGACCGCGAGCAGGCCACACAGCGGATGCTGCGCGCACTTGGCGAATACGAGATCGAGGGGCTGAAGACGCTGATCCCCTTTCACCAGGCGCTGCTGGCCACCGAGCAGTGGGCCAAAGGCGAGACTTGCCGGGACCTGCTCGAGGACAAGAGCTGGCTGAAGACGCTCGCCTTTGACGCGGCCCAACCGGATGCCGGCGATGACCCAGAGAAGGTAGAGCAGACCTACACCGTCGAGGTGTCGGGACAGCGTTTCGACGTCAGGGTGCTCGGACCCCCATTTGCCGGAGGCGGCGCTAGTAACGGAGCGGCGCCGGCAGGCACCAGGGCACCCAAACGCAACGAGCGTAAGTCAACCAGCGCGGGTGTGGGTGGGCGGGGACCGGATGTTCTGCCTTCACCGCTTCAGGGCAACATGTGGAAGGTGCTCGTCAAGCAGGGCGACACCGTGCAGGAGGGCCAGCTTCTCTGCATCATCGAGGCGATGAAGATGGAGAACGAGATCACCGCTCACAAGGCGGGCACGATCACCGAGCTGCCGATCAGCGAGGGTGCCCCGATCCAGGCTGGCGCACCGATCGCGACGATCGTCTCAGCCGAGTCGAGCTAGACGGTCCCACCTTCTCGACGTAGGCCAGATCCTCATCCAGGATCGCTAACGCCTCCTCAGAGGCCAGCACGCGCCCGTGGCCGGGCACGACGTGCTCGGCCAGTTGCACCAGTGGACGCAATCTCCGCAGCGTGTCTACATAAGCATCGGCCATGCCGGCGGCACCGAGCACCGGCAGCTCGACCGGCGAGACATAGTCACCGGTCAGAAGCACTCCCGCCCACCCGACCAGGACGGCCATGCCGTCCCCGGTGTGGCCCTCGGCGGGATGCAGCTCAAGCTCGCGGTCGCCCACAGCGCAGCGGCCAGGGACGGGGAGCGCCTGAACCGCGCCCAGGGCGAGGGGCCGATCGCGTTCGATGAAGTGTTCCTCATCGGACGCGCGCAGCTCGCGTTGGGCTTCTCCCGGTGAGGCTTGCATCCGCGTGGCGGTGCTCTCCGCACAGCCCAGCGCGATGCCCGGAAAGGCAAGCCGCCCGAGCAGGTGGTCCCAATCCCCATGCGTCGCCAGCAGGCCGCTCGGCGGCGGGAATCCGGATTGCTCAAGCAGCGTAGGCAGCGCATCGAGCTCGTCCGGCAGCACCGGGGAATCGATCAGGAAGGACTCTCCGGCTTGCCTCAGACCGTCAGCGTCCCCCTCGACACGCCCGCGAACGATCGTGCAGTTGGTCTGCCAGATCGCGCTGGTGGCGACGAGCACGTCGGCGTGCAGGGCGACCGCCCGCACTGGCTCAGGTGACGCCGAGCAGCTTGGCGGCCTCTTTGAGGTTGCTCACTTCGGCCGTCGGCTTTTTCTGCGAGGAGTCGAGCACATCCTTGTTGCGGTTGACCCAAATGACAGGCACGCGCTGTTTAACACACGGCGCCACGTCGTGGTAGTGGCTCGCGGCGACGTGTACCCAGCCGCGCTTGCCACCCATGCGTCTGGCGCACTCAGTGAAGTGGGCCAGTTCGGGCTTGTAGGAGCGTACCTGCTGGGCGGTCACGACCAGATCGAAGTCGGTCGGGATATGGCGGCGCGTCTGGCCTAGCAGCTTGTCGTCGATGTTCGAGAGCAGGCCGAGCTTGTATTTCTTTGAGAGCTTCTGTAGCTGCGTGTTGGTTTCCTTGAATGGCTTCCAGCGCTGCACCGAGTCGGGCAGGAAACCCGAGCGAGAGGGCTCCAGGGACCACTCCAGGCGTTTGGCGATCTCGATCGCCGTACGCCGGAGCACCTCCGCGTAGAGCTCGTATGAGCCGCCCTCGATTTCGCGCGAGATCTCGTGGAAGAGCGTCATCAGCACACCGCGGTCAATCTCGAAGCCGTCGCGCTCGGCCTCTTTGGCAAAGGCTTCGTAGATCCCGGTCTCCCAGTCGATCAGCGTGCCGTAGACATCAAAAGTGACGAACGTGACGTTTTTGGGAATCGGCATCGGATCGGCATTATGCCCTGCGCACGCCTCCGCGCGCGGTCACGCTGCTTTCGGCTAGAGTCCCGCGCCGCAATGGACCTGTTGGAGTACCAAGGCAAGCAGCTATTCGCCCGTCACGGCCTGAAGGTGTCTGACGGCAAGGCCGTCACCACCATCGAGGACGCCGTCGCTGCGGCGAATGAGATCGGCTACCCGGTGGTCGTCAAGGCGCAGGTGCTAATCGGCGGCCGCGGCAAGGCCGGCGGGGTGAAGCTCGCCGCAGACGTTGCCGAGGTACGCGAGCATTCAGGCGACATCTTGGGGATGGACATCCACGGGCACACTGTGCGCACGCTGTGGATCGAGCACGCCTCAGACATCGCCACCGAGTACTACGCCTCGGTGCTGCTGGATCGCTCGGCCAAGGCGCCGCTGATCATGTTCAGCGTCGAGGGTGGCGTGGACATCGAAGAGGTCGCCGAGAAGACGCCAGAGAAGCTGATCCGCCATCACGTCGACGCGCTGAATGGCCTCTCCCGCGAGGAGGCGATCAAGATCGCCACCGACGGCAAGGCCGACGCCGACGTGATCGAGGGTGTTGCCGACGCGCTTGTGGCGCTATACGAGGTGTGGCTAGCAGAGGATGCGACGCTCGCGGAGATCAACCCGCTGATCGTCACCCCGGAGCGTGTGGTCAAGGCTCTGGACTCCAAGGTGTCACTCGATGAGGCCGCCCTGTACCGCCACCCCGAGAACCAGGCGCTCTCGGACAGTGAGAACGAAGATCCGATTGAGCGTCGCGCGAAGGAGCAGGGCGTCCAGTACGTAAAGCTCGACGGAGACATTGGCATTCTGGGTAACGGCGCAGGGTTGGTCATGTCCACATTGGATGTCGTCGCCCAGGCCGGCGGCTCTCCGGCGAACTTCCTCGATGCCGGCGGCGGCTCAGACGCTGCCAAGATCAAGCAGGCGGTCGAGCTGATCCTCGCCAACGATGCCGTGAAGGCCGTGCTGTTCAACATCTTCGGCGGCATCACCCGCTGCGACGAGGTCGCCAGAGGCCTGATCGCCGCGTTTGACGAGGTCAAACCGTCCGTTCCGTTCGTGGTGCGCCTCGACGGCACCAACGATGTGGCCGGCCGTGAGCTCCTCCAAGAGGCGGCACTGCCAAACGTACACGCTGCCAGGACGATGAACGAGGCCGCCGAGAAGGTCGTCGCGCTGGCCGCAGGAGGGCAGGGCTGATGTCCGTCCTAGTAGATGAGAACACTCGCCTGGCGGTCGCCGGAATCACCGGTCGCGAGGGCTCGTTCCACACGCTCAACAACCGGCGCTACGGCACAAACGTCGTCGGAGGGGTGACGCCGGGCAAGGGCGGTCAGGACGTCGAGGGGATCCCCGTCTTCAACAGCTGGGCCGAGGCGGCCGAGGGCGTCCAGCCCAACACCGCGATGATCTTCGTGCCCCCGCGCTTCGCTGCCGATTCGATCCTCGAGGCCGCCGCTGCGGGTGTAGCGCTCGTGATCGCGATCACCGAGGGGATCCCTGCCCACGACGAGCTCCGGGTCTACAACACACTGAAGCGCGACTTCCCGGGCACTCGCCTGATCGGGCCTAACTGCCCAGGCATTCTGTCGCCCGGCAAGGCCAACGTGGGCATCATCCCGGCGTCGTTCTTCAAGCAGGGAAACGTTGGCGTGGTGTCGCGCTCGGGGACGCTGACCTACCAGATAGGCAACGAGATCGCCCAGGCCGGCTTCGGCTGCTCCTCGATCGTCGGCATCGGCGGAGACCCGGTGCCGGGCAGCTCGTTCGTGGACATCCTCGAGCTCTTCCAGTCCGACGAGCAGACTGAGCTGATCGTGCTCTCCGGCGAGATCGGCGGCTCAGCCGAGGAGGAGGCCGCCGAGTACATCGCCGCGCACGTGAGGAAGCCCGTGGTGGCCTACATCGCGGGATTCACCGCCCCTGCAGGTAAGCAGATGGGCCACGCCGGAGCGATCGTGTCGGGCTCCGCAGGCACAGCCGCCGCGAAGGCGCAGGCGCTGGAAGCAAAGGGTGTGCGTGTGGGACGCACCCCAACCGAGGTAGCGCAGATAGCGGTAACGCAGCTACGCTAGGTCCGTGGATCAAGAGGTATCGAAGACGCTGGGCGAGCTGGAGCGCAAGCTGCAGGAGCTCGAGCGCACCCTGACCTCGATCGATCGCGGCGAGGATCCCGGCGGGGATGTTCCCCCCGCCAGCCTGGAGGAGACGCCCACACCCTGGCAGGCTCCCAGCCCAACCCGTTTGGTCGATGAAGCGGTTGAGCCAATCGCACACGCCGAGCAGGCCAAGCTCCCGCGAGCACCGTGGCCCCCGCGAGCATCGCAGCCTCCCGAGGCCCGGTCCCCGAGCGCCGAGGAACTGTTGCGCTTCCGCGACCGTCTGGAGCTCACCGCCCGCGAGCTGACCCAGGAATATGACGAGCTGCTTGGACGCATAAGCTTCGCCGCCGTGCCCAGCCCACATGTAGGCCCAACGATCTCATTCGCACGCGGTGCGCCCTCGCTAGACATCATCGATGTAGTGGGTCTGCGCGACGCGGCAATCCGCGCGTTCGAAAGCGACCCCGCGGGCTCGACTGCCTACGGCACCTCGGTCGGCTACCCCCGGTTGCGCGCATGGATCGCGAACCGGCACGGCGTCGAGCCCGAGCGTGTGCTCGTAACCAACGGCTCGATGCAGGCTGATGCCTTCCTGTTTGAGCACCTCGTGGCACCCGGCGACGACGTGATCGTGGAGCGTCCTACCTACGACCGCACGCTGCTCTCGCTGCGCGAGCGCGGCGCGCGCCTGCACGCAGTCGAGTTGGAGCTGGATGGGATCGACACGGACGCGCTAGCTGGCCTGCTGCACGGTCCCCACGCGGTGCGGCCAAAGCTGGCCCACATCATCCCCAACTTCCAGAATCCCGCCGGCTACACGCTCTCACCGGCCAAGCGGGAGGCACTGCTCGCGCTGGCCGCCGAGCACGGCTTCTGGGTGTTTGAGGACGACCCATACGTTGACCTGCGCTTCAGCGGCGAGACACTGCCGAGCATGCTGTCTATGGATCCGGAGCGCGTCGTGTACGCCTCGTCGTTCTCGAAGACCGTATGTCCTGGCATCCGCGTCGGTTACCTGGTCGGGCCTGCCAGCCTGATCGCGGCTGTGGCAAAGCTTGCGACGAACACATACATCTCGCCGAGCATGGTCTCGCAGTCGATCGTGTACGAGTTCTGTGCCTCGGGCGCGATCGACAGCTCGATCGAGGCCGTTAGAACCGCGCTCGCAAAGCGCGCGCGGACGCTGGATATGGCGCTGCGGCGCGAGCTGCCCGAGGCCGAGTTCGTGACTCCCGAAGGCGGCTACTTCATGTGGGTGACACTGCCCGCGGGCACCGATGTGCGCGTTCTGCACAAGGCCGCCGCCGAGCGCGGGGTGTCGTTCGTGAAGGGCACTGACTTCCTGCTGGAGGGCGGCGAGAACACCCTGCGGCTGGCCTACTCGGGGGTCACGCCCGAGCAGATCGACGAGGGCGTGACCCGCCTCGCCGCCGCGTATCGCTCGCTTCAGCGCCCATAGCGCTGTCCCAGCACGAGCTGCTCCGGCAGCGCGGTGCGCGGGGGTGGTGAGGGGTCAGCGATGACGGACACTGTCTCAGCGACGCTAGGGGTCACCGTGCAGTGGCGACCATCAGCGCTCTGCAGCACCACCTGCTCCTCGTCGCGCATTGCCAAGGTACCCTCCAGCCCCGGCTCCAGGCCCGAGCCCTTCAGGTAGTGCAAGAGATCCTCGGCCTCATTCTCGAAACGCAGCACCTTCACCGACGCGCCGACCGCTACGTCGGCAAGCGGCACACCGGCCATACGCGCGCCGGCGGCGATCGGGTGGCCGTGGGGGCAGGTCTTCGCGTCGCCGATCGCCGCGAGCATACGCTCCTCGAGCACGGGGGACATCGCGTGCTCCAAGCGCTCGGCCTCCTCGTGCACCTCGTCCCAGGGAACACCCAGGACATCGGTGAGGAAGCGCTCAATCAGGCGGTGGCGGCGCACGATTCCCTCGGCGTGCTCGGCGCCGAGCACGGTGAAGGCGATCGTGCGGTCCTTGTCGCGGGTGATGTAGCCGTCGCGCTCCAGCCGCCCGACCATCTCATGCACAGTGGGCGCCGATAGCTGCATCGCGCGCGCGACGTTCGCGCCGGTCATCCCCAGCCCTGCCTCCTGCAGCCAGAAGAGGGTCTGCAGGTACTCCTCCTCGGCCACCGTCGCCGCCCCGCTCGTGCTGGTCATTGACGCAACTGATCATAGGTGCACTGAAGTGGGTGCTTGTCTTCGCGCCAGCGGCGCAGCTTGGCGCCGTGCCGGATGCGTCCGGCGGAAACGTGGTCGAAGTCGATCTCCACGACCAGCTCAGGGCGCAGCCCGACCCACTCGAGATTCTTGCCCGCGCTCCAACGGCTGGGGTCTGCCGAGCCACGCTCGCCGGACTCGTACTCTGCGAGGAAGCCAACCAGACGGCTCTTGTCGGTGGCCGTCAGCCCGGAGCAGTGTCCGACGACGCGCAGCTCTGCACCGTCGTAGAGGCCGAGGATCAGCGCGCCCACCGTCCCCTCCTTCTTGCCGGGTCGCCAACCCACCACAACCGCGTCAATCGTGCGCACGCGCTTGACCTTGAACTGCCCCTTGCGCTCACCGGGAAGGTAGGGTGCCGAGCGCTCCTTGGCGATCGCGCCCTCGGCGTGCTCGAGCCACCGCTGGGCCTCCTGCTCGGTGGCGACGGTCTCCATCAGCTCGACGGGGACGTTCGCGAACTGCTCGGAGGCGAGCAGGCTCTGAAGCGCAGCGCGCCGCTCAGCGAAGGGGAGATCGAGCAGCGACTGATCTCCGTTCGCTAGCAGGTCGAACGCCACATAGATGGCTGGAGTCTCGGCCGCGAGGCGCTCGATCCGCGAGACCGCCGGGTGGATACGCTGGCCAAGCGCATCGAAGTCCTCGCGCCCGTCACCGTCACGGACCACGATCTCTCCGTCGAGCACGTAACGGCCGGCAGGCAGGATCAGCTCTGGGAAGTAGCGCCCGAGCGGCTTGCCGTTGCGCGACTGCAGGAAGATCTCCGTACCGTCCACGAATGCCACACAGCGAAACCCGTCGAGCTTGACCTCGTATGTGTAGTCCTCGCCGCTCGGCAGCTCCTTGCGCGAGAGCGCGAGCTGGGGCTTCAGGGGAGGCTCGAGCGCCAGCGTCACGGCGAGCGCTCCACATCGCCACCGTGATCGGCCAATGCGCCAGCGGGCTCCGTGGTCGGGACGTGCTTACGCGCGCGGCTTGGCTGGACACGCGGAGGCTCTCCGGGCATCTTCGGATAGTCGGGGGGGTAGGGCATGTCCCCCCGGCCCTCAGCAGAGTCGCGCTCATACATCTCGAGCAGTGGCTCGAGTGAGTGGGCGACCTCGTCGATGGCAGCGTGGCGATCGCCCACCTCGGCGAACCTGGCGGGCATGCTCGCCACCGTGAAGTCCTCGGGCACCACCTGCTCGAGCTCCTCCCAGGCCAGGGGCGCAGAAACTGGCGCCCCCGGCTTCGGCCGCACGCTGTAAGCGGACGCGATCGTGCGGTCACGTGCGTTCTGGTTGTAGTCGACGAAGATCCGCTCGCCGCGCTCCTCCTTCCACCAGTTGGTCGTCACCCGACCCGGTAGGCGTCGCTCGAGCTCACGACCAAAAGCGATCGCGGCGTGGCGCATGTCGGTAAACGTCCAGCGCGGCTCTATGCGGACGTAGATGTGGACCCCCCGACCGCCGGAGGTCTTAGGGAACCCGGTATATCCCAACTCCTCAAGTAGCGCGCGCGCCTGTGCGGCGACGCGGACCGCGTCAGCGAAATCGGTGCCCTGCTGTGGGTCGAGGTCGATGCGCAGCTCGTCGGGGTGGTTGAGGTCCTCGCGGCGGACCGGCCACGGGTGAAAAGTGATCGTGCCCATCTGCGCGGCCCAGCCGACGACCGCTAGCTCCGTCGGGCAGACCTCGTCGGCGGTGCGACCCGACGGAAACTCGATCGTCGCGGTCTGCACGTACTCGGGTGCCCCACGCGGGACACGCTTCTGAAAGAAGGCGTCGCCGCCGCCTTTCTCGCGTGTCGAAGGCACGATCCCCGGGTGCACCCCCTTCGGCCAGCGCTCGAGCGTCGTCGGCCGCAGCAGCAGTGCCCGCATGATGCCGTCCCCGACAGCGAGGTAGTAGTTGACTAGGTCGAGCTTGGTGACGGCACCGGAACGCTCGGCCGGTGGGAAGATCACGCGATCAGCGTTGGACACGCGCAAATCGCGCCCGCGGACATCGATGATCGTTTGATCACCCTTCTTCGGAGCCATTGCTGAAAGGATGCCTGATCGTGATCTCGAAAACGGTGCTCGTCGTCGCGGGCCGCCTCGGCGAGACCCTGAGCGCCGCGGACGTGGCGCACGCGATCGGACGGGGCTTGGTCGCAGGGGGCCTGCCAGAGCCAGACCTCTGCCCGATCGCGCCGTCCGCTAGACGGGCGCCCGATGTGACTGCGCTGCTGAAGGGACTGGACTTCTATGCGCGGATGTACCGGTCCCGCGCAGTGGTGCTCGTGGAACGGCGCCTGCAGGAGCGCACCTTGCGCGGTAGCGCAGCGTTTGAGATCGCCACACGCGCGCGCCAAGGAGGCGTGCCCGCCTATGCCGTAACTGGCGAGAACGCGCTGAACCTTTTTGACGCGCGTATGCTCGACCTGCAGGTGATCCTGGAGGCGCGCAACGTGCGAGCGCTTACGGCGGCGGGAAGGAAGCTCGCTCAGGTGGTCTGAGCTCTGGCGTCGGTGGCGAGCGTTCGCGCCAGCTCGTATACAAGCTGGGTGGCGCTAGCGACCGTGCCGTAGTCCAGGTTCGCGGGTATATCGCTGGGCAGGTGGTAGTTGGCGGGACTGCGCCAATCGGTGATCGACACGAGTGTCGCGATCGGATAGCCGGCTCGGCTGGGGATAACGCTGTCGGTCGAGGCCCGCGCGCGGAAGCCGCGCTCGAACGGAATCTCCAGCCGCTGCGCGCACTCATCGACGAGGTCCCGCAGCCACGGGCCAGCGTAGCTCTCCATCCACACAGGTCCCTCCGCCTCGAGCATCACCAGGTGGGGCGAGCCGACCGTGTCAAGGTTTACGAACCACGTGCGCCCATCCGCCAGCTCGTCGCGGTGACGGGAGATGAACGCGCGCACGCCGTCCTGGAGCGTCTCCTCGGCTCCGCAGGAGACCAGCAGCACGCGCATTCCCGGCACCGGGCGCTCCCGCAGCAGCTCGGCCAGAGCGACGAGCACAGCGACGCCGGAGAGGTTGTCGTTCGCGCCCTGCACCGTCTCGTTGCGCCATAGATCCGCCACCGTCGCTGTCCCGAAGGCGCCGATTGCGATGCCCAGGCGAGCGAGCCGGGAGCGGCGGGCAACCGCAGCGGCGATCGTGCACAGCGGCCCGGCGAGGCCGACCCACCACTGTGGCGGCGGCGTCTTCACTGCCTCGAGCAACTGCGGCGCCAGCTCGTGGATGCGACGCTGCAGTGTCTGGTCGAAAATCACTCCTGTCTGTGGCGCATCGTGGTGGGCGAGGACCACCAGCGTGCCGTCCCCACTGCCGGCACGGGCGATCAAGTTGACGGTCGTGCGCCGCCGCCGCACAAGCCGCCGCAGGATCCGCGGCCCGTTCTGCGCCTCGTCGACGATGCCCGCGAGTGTCCCCGCCGCGAGCAGCGCTCCCGTGGCGCGCCTGCCGTGCAGCACGAGCGCCGCGCCGGCGATGCCGAGCAGGCCCAGCCCCGTGGCGGTCGGCGGGAATGTGCCCCAGGAAGGCTCATCCTCGAGCGCGACGTCCACTCCAGCGATCGCTTGCAGCCGCGTTGCCAGCCACTCCGCCGCTTTACGCTCGCCGGGCGAGCAGGGGGTCCGGTCGATCGGGGCAAGCGTCTCCACCACCTCTCGCAGAGTTCCCTCGAGCGTATCTCCAGCGGGGCTCACAGAAAGCATTGTCCCTCGCCACGGTAAGTCGGCGCCTCCTCCACGATCCGGCCGCCCTCGAGCAGGTACAGCCTCGAGAAGCGCTCACACAGCTCGCCGGCCTTCGCGTGGCGTAAGTAGACGCGGTCGCCGATCGCGAGACCGTCCGCAACCGGGCCGAGCAGGGGCGTCTGCACCTCGCCCGCGCCCTCCTGGCGGTCGAGCCGCAACCCGGCGGGCAGGTGCGGCACGGGCAGGCGCGCGGCGTCGGCGGGACCGGATGCGAGATAGCCGCCGCCGAGTACGGTCGCGACGCCGGGGCCGGGACGGCGCACTACGGGCAGCGCGAACATCGCCGCGGGCCGCGGCGCAAAGGCGCGGTAGGAGTCGAACAGCGCCGGGCCGTACAACCCCGATCCGGCGGTGAGCTCGGTGACCGCGGGCTCGCGGGCGGTGATGTGCAGGCTCCCGGTGCCGCCGCCGTTGACGAGCTCCAGTGGGGCGTGCTCGCGCACCGCCTCGACGGCCTGCGCGCGGCGAGCGGCCAGCTCGCGAGCGGACAGGGACTGGATTACGCGAATCGCCAGCGCACGCAGGGGCCGTCCTTGTGGCGCGTCGCCGAGACCGGCGGTCTGGGACTCGTAGGACATGATCCCGACGAGTCGCATCCCGTCGCGAGCGAGGATCTCGCGCGCGAGCGCTGCCGCCTGCGCGGGCGTGTGCACGGGAGAACGCTTGGCGCCGATGATGACGCGTCCACCGAGCGCGCGATAGCCGGCGTCCAGATCGATGCAGACGCGAACGGGCGCGAGGGAAGGGTCGCCGGCGCGGCGCAGAGCGGCGGCGATCAAGTCGAGTTGCTCGACGCTGTCCACCATAACCGTCACATCCGCCCCTGTGTCCGCGAGCGCTGCAAGCGCGCTCCTATCGGCGGTCGGGTAGGCGACGAGGATGTCCTCGAACCCATGCCCAGCAAGCCACAACGCCTCGGGCAATGTGAAGGCGAGCGTACCCGCGAACCCCTTACGGGCGAGCACGCGTTCCTGCAGCGAACGGCAGCGCACCGACTTGCTGGCGAGCCGGATCGGCTTGCCAGCGGCTCGCCGTTCCAGGTCCTCGGCGTTCGCCCACATCGCATCCAGATCCACGAGGGCAAACGGCGCCTGCAGCTCCGCGGTCGCGCGCTCCAGGCGCTCGTATTGCGCCTCAGGCATCGATGGGGTGACGGGCCGGTGGGTGGACGGGTCCTAGTACGCGCTCGACGTAGGCGTTGGCGAAGCGCCCCTCCGGATCGAGCCGGGCGCGCACCGCCTGGAAGCGGTCCCAGTCGGGATAGCGACCGCGCAGCGTCTCCGCCGTCTGGAAGTGGCGCTTGCCCCAGTGCGGGCGCCCGCCGAGCTCACCCATGATCTCCTCCACAGCGCGGAAGTAGGGCTCCCACTCCATCCCCTCATACATGTGCACGGCCACATACCCACTGTCGCGACCGGTGGCGGTCGAGAGGAACGCATCATCGTCCGCCACTGTCCTCACCTCGATCGGAAAAGGCACGGCGAAGCCCCGTTGCTCGACGAGATCCATAACGCTACGCACGGCATCCGCCGTGTGCTCGCGCGGCAGCGCGTACTCCATCTCGGTGAAGCGCACCAGCCGCGGGCTCGCGAAGATCCGATCGGAGCGGTCGATCCGTTCCGAGCTCCCGGCCAGGCGCGTCACGAGCCGGTTGAGTTGGGGGATCCGCCCGGGAAACCTGCGCCCGGCGCGACACATCAGACCGAAGGCGTGGTTGGTGAGCAGCACGTCGTTGGCGTACTCATTCACCCGGCCGCGTGGCCGCTGGTCCTTCTCGGTGCGGTTGTTCGTGCGCGTGAGCGCCGTCCTTGAATGGGGGAACACGAAGAACTCAAAATGGTCGTTCCCGAGCGCCAGCTCCTCGAAGCGCTCGAGCGTCTCCTCCAACGGCGTCGGGGCGTCGACGCCGCGCAACGTGAAGGCGGGAACACACTGCAGCATCACCTCCACGATCACGCCAAGCGCCCCGAGTCCCACCCGCGCGGCCCGGAAGGTCTCGAGATCGCGCTCGGGCGAGCACCGCAGGGTGGAGCCGTCAGCGAGCACCAAGGTCAGCTCGCGCACCTGCGCGGAGATGTTGCCCAGCTTCGCCCCGGTGCCATGCGTGGCGGTGGAGATCGCCCCGGCGATGCTCTGCACGTCAATGTCCCCGAGATTCTCCATCGCCAACCCGTGCTCGGCGAGCCTGCGGCTGAGCTCTGCAATCGAGATGCCTGCCTGCACTCGCACCAGCCCTGAGGAGCGATCGATGTCGAGCACGCGATCCAGGCGCTCCAGGCGCAACTGGCTACCGTCGGTGAGCGCCACATCGCTGAACGAATGCCCTGCGCCGGCGACCCGGATGCGACGGTCGTGGTGCGTGGCGCGAGCTATCGCCTCGGATATCTCCTGCATGGAGCCCGGGAGCTCTACGGCCGCGGGGCGGCAGCGCTGATCGCCAGCCCAGTTACGCCACTCCACGGCGCTCTTCTGCGGATCGATAGGCTCGCTCATCAGATGACGGAGCCCGAGCCTACCGCGAGCCCGGCAGTCCGTGCCGCGCGCGCTCGCTCGCTGCCCACCCCGGGCGCCAGACGCGCGACGGTGATCGGCGCGGGCTCGTTTGGCACCGCGCTCGCGGTGCTCCTGTCCCGCGGCGGACTGCGCACGACGCTGCAGGCGCGCACCGCCGAGCAGACCGCGCGCCTGGAAGAGGACCGCGAGAACCACGCCTACCTCCCTACCGTGGAGCTGCCCGCGTCGCTGCGCATCGAGGCCGCCTCGGCGGGGGTGGCGCGCGCGGATTACGTGTTCCTCGCGGTGCCCTCGAGCGGGCTGGGTGAGGTGATCGCGACGCTCACCGCGGCCGGCCTCGGCAAGCGCACGGCGGTCGTGTCGGTCGCCAAGGGGCTCGTCCCGCCGGCCGGGCTGCCGCCGACGATCGTCCTGGCCGAGCACTTCGGCGCCGGCCGGGTCGCATGCATCGGCGGACCGGCGCACGCCCAGGAGATGGTGCACGCCGGCGCCGGTCTGGTCGCCGCCTCGAGCGACGAGGACCTTGCGCGATCGCTGGCCCTTATGTTCACGCGCGCAGGCGTCGTCTGCGAGCTGTCCAACGATCCTTTAGGCGTCGAGCTGGCCGGCGCCGCCAAGAACGCCGCGGCGCTGGCGGCGGGCGCCACCGAGGCGCAGGGCCTGAACGCTGCGGGGGCGGCCGCCGGGCACATCTTCGCCGAGGTGTGGCGCTACGCCGACACTCTCGGTGCGCGACCGGAGTCGATGATCGGTCTGGCCGGAGCGGGTGACCTGGTGGCCACCGCTCTCGCGCGCGACAGCCGCAACCGCCGCGCGGGCGAGCTCTTGGCCGCGGGCGTCCCCGCCGCGGAGATCCCCGCGCGCATCGGCCAGGCGGTCGAGGCCCTGGAGTCGGTGCCGCTGCTCGCCCGCGCCCTGAGAGACGCAGATGTGGGAGCGCCGGTCACGAGCGCCCTCGGACGGCTGATCTCGGGCGAGCTGCCCTTAGACGAGTGGGTGGCTTTGGTGCGCGCGACCGTGCCACCCCCGGCGCTCTGGCGCAGGCGCCCACGGCCGGGCTTCTGGCGCCGTGCCTGGCGCTTGACGACGGGGAAATAACCAGGCCCCGGAGGCGGGGCAAGGAGGCCCCGCCCCAACTCGCATTTATGCCCACTGCGACACGTGGACGATCTCAAAAAACAACCCATCAACCATCTCAAGAATCAGCTCATCAAAGTTCCGAGCACGGCCTCGTAGACTCCCGCGCCGTGCCCCTCCTCGGTGACGCGCACGTTCTCATACCCCCCAAGCGCCTCGCGGATCGACGGATCGCGCTCCACCGCGTTCCCCACCAGCCAGAAGACATCCACCTGCGCCGCGCACGCGAGATCCTCGCGCGAGTCCCCCACCGCGAAGCACTCCTCCCGCGCATACCCGCGCGCCCTGCGATGCCAGGCGACTCCGCCCGCCTTCGAGGCCCCCGCAGGCAGCAGGTGATAGCCACGCACGTGCTCCAACCCCGCCAGCGCCTGCGAACGACGATTGACCACGCCGTTGTCCACCAGCCGCAAATCCCCGTGACCATGCTGCTCCAGCAGGGCGTCGACCTCGAATGCGTCGACCAAGCCACGAAACAGGTGCGAGACCTCGCGCTGCATATGCCAAGGCTCGTGGTACTCCAGGCGACCCTCATAGCGCTCCAGCAGCAACCTCGGCGCGCCCGATCGCTCGATCTGCTCGGCAATGCTCAGCTCACCCGGAAGCAGCCCCCCCGTCAGCCACTGCTCCTCCCCATCCAGCACCACACACGCCCCCGCCTCATAGATGTAGGAGCTCTGCCCAAGCAGTCGCGCGTCCTCGAACACCTGCGCGCGGCGGCGCCCTGACATCAGCACCACCTCGACATCCGCCCGCAGGCACGCCTGTACGGCGCGTACGCCATCGATCGACACATTCCCCTCACCGTCGTGCAGCAGCGAAGCGCCGCGCCCGAGCAGCGTGCCGTCGAGATCTACGTACAAACAGCGGGTGCGCGAGCCCATCGCCTCTACTATCGCAAGCGGTGGCCATCCAACGCACGATCGAGCCCTGGAGCGCACTGCTCGACGAGGCGCGCGAGGACGGCCGGCTTGTGCGCGAGGCACGCGAAGGGCCCGGCAAGGCGAAGCTGGTGCAGCCCCCGGAGGAGCTCCATCCCGAGGTGCTCGCGGCGCTCTCCCGTCTGGAGATCGAGCGCCTCTACTCCCACCAGGCCGAGGCGATCCACTCCGCCTGGGAGGGCACGACCATCGTCACGACCGGGACCGCCTCGGGCAAGTCGCTGTGCTTCAACCTGCCCGTGCTCGACGTGCTCTGCCGCGACACCCGGGCGCGCGCGCTGTACCTCTACCCGACGAAGGCGCTCGCCCAGGATCAAGCCCGCGCGCTGGGCGCCTTCGGCCTGACCAAGTGCGCGCGTCCGGCGATCTACGATGGCGACACCCCGCGCGAGGCGCGCGCGGACATCCGCCGGCGGACGAACATCGTGCTCACCAACCCCGACATGCTCCACGTCGGCATCCTCCCCAACCACGCCGCCTGGGCCGAGCTGTTCGCGAACCTCGCCGTCGTCGTCGTCGACGAGGCGCACGTCTACCGCGGCGTGTTCGGCTCGCACGTCGCCAACGTCCTGCGCCGGCTACGCCGGATCGCGGCGGCCTATGGCAATACCCCGCGCTTCCTGCTCACCTCGGCGACGATCGCCAACCCGGTCGAGCTGGCCGAGCGCCTGACCGGGCTGGAGGACGTGCGCTTGATCGACGTCGACGGCTCGCCGGCGCCGGGGCGGCAGATCGCCGTCTGGAACCCGCCGCTGACCGACGAGGCTTTGGGCAAGCGCCGCTCTTCGCTGGGCGAGGCAGCTGAGCTTTTGGCGCGCCTGGTGCGCGACGGGGCGCGGCTGATCTGCTTTATGAAGTCGCGCAAGGGCGTCGAGATCCTCCACAAGCTCGTCGTCGCGGATTTGCAGGAAACCGATCCCGGGCTCGCCGAGCTCGTCGCCCCCTACCGCGCGGGCTACACCCCCCAGCAGCGGCGCGAGCTCGAGGGCCGCCTGGTCCGTGGCGAGCTGCGCGCGGTGATCACGACCGATGCCCTGGAGCTCGGGATCGACATCGGGGAGCTCGATGCGGCCGTCGTCGTCACGTTCCCTGGAACGGTCGCCTCGCTGCGCCAGATGTGGGGTCGCGCCGGGCGACGCGGGCGGGGTCTCGCGGTGTACGTCGCCGGCGAGGACGCGCTCGACCAGTTCTTCTGCCGTCACCCCGACGACTTTCTCGAGCGGCCCGTCGAGGCGGCGATCCTCGATCACGAGTCTCCGCTGATCTTCCGCCAGCATCTTTTGTGCGCCGCGCACGAGGGTCCCCTCTCCGGTCGGGATGCAGAGTTCCTCGGGCCACACTTCCAGGCCAACGCCGAGATCCTGCTCAGCGCCGGCGAGCTGCGCCGCTCCTCTGGCGGCACAGCGACGTCGTCGCACAGCACCTACGTCCCCCGCCAGCCCGGCGGCTACCCTGCGGGGGAGGTCTCGCTGCGCTCCGTCTCCCCCGAGCACTTCACGATCGTCGACGTCGCCTCCGGAGAGCTCCTCGGCACAACCGAGGCCGCGCGCGCCCACTCGACCGTGCACGATGGCGCGATCTACTTGCACCTCGGGCGCTCGTATGAGGTACGCGAACTCGACCTACAGCGCCGCCGCGCGCTGGTCGCGCCCTTCTACGGCGACTGGGACACGCAGCCCAAGCGCGAGACCGACACCACGATCGAGCGCCTGCTCGATCGCCGCGACGTGCTCGGGGTCTCCCTCAGCTTCGGAGAGGTCGCCGTCACCGAGACGGTCCTCGGCTACCAGCGCAGGCGCACGGCCGACCACAGAGCGGGTGGGCATCAAGTCATCGATCTCGTCGCGCTCGACCTGCCCCCCACGAGCTTCTCCACGCAGGCCCTATGGTTTGAGCTCGACGGCACCGAACTGGCCGGCGCGATTCCGGTGAAGTCCCTCCTCGGCGCGCTCCACGCGACCGAGCACGCCCAGATCGCGGTGCTGCCACTGATCGCTATGTGCGACCGCTGGGACATCGGCGGGCTGTCCACCAACCGGCACCCTCAGACCGGTGGCCCGACGATCTTCATCTACGACGGCCACCCCGGCGGCATCGGCATCACGCGCACCGCGTTTACCCGCTTCGAGGAACTCTCCCGTGACGCCCACCGTCTGATCGCCGAGTGCCCCTGCGCATCCGGCTGTCCATCCTGCATCCAGTCGCCGAAGTGCGGCAACCTCAACGAACCGCTCTCCAAGCCTGGAGCACGCTTATTGCTGGAGCGGATGCTCACGGCCGCCCCAGAGCCAGCGCTGCCCGCACCGCTCTGAACGCCCACAGTCGTTGTTGAAGGCCATACACCGTGCCTGGAATCACCCTTCCCGCGAAGACGCTCCTGGCTGTCTTTGCCGCATCTCTCTCCCTGCTTGGCTTGGCGTCGGCAGCCCAGGCGCCGGCCGCTACTTTCACCTTCGGTCTCGCTGACTACGAACCGGCCACGTTCTCCGATCCGCGGGTCGCTGAGCTCGGGGTCCACACTGCGCGCGATGTCGTCCCCTGGAACGTCGCCCTCGTGCCGCGTGACCGCGCGGCCGTAACCGCCTGGCTCGATGCCGTCAAGCGGGCCGGGATCACGCCGCTGATCACTTTCCAGCACGCCGATAACAACGGCCGCGCGCCGAGCAAGGCCCAGTTCCTGCGCGCCTTCTTGCGGTTCAGGGCCCTGTTTCCGTGGGTCACCGAGTTCTGCCCCTGGAACGAGGCCACCCATTCCGGTCAGCCGACCGCCCGCCATCCCAGGCTCGCCGCCCAGTACTACAACGCGATCGCCTCCCACTGCCCCGGCTGCACGGTCACCGCGCCGGACACGCTCGACGCCGACGGCAACATCGAGGGCTGGATCACGACGTTTCTGCAGAGCGCCCACCCGTATCCCAAGGTCTGGCCATTCAACCCTTACCTGAGCGTCCGCGGCAACAATCCCAGGGCGATCATAAAGCTCCTCTCATTCGTCCACGGACAGGTCTGGTTCAGCGAGGTGGGCGGCATCGTCTGGTGGCGCTTTCACGGCAGGCTGATCTACCACGGCGTGGCCGATGCGGGGAGAGTCGCCAAGAACATCTTTAGGCTTGCGGGCCTCAGCCCACGGATCACGCACATCTATTACTACCACTGGCGCTCGCCCGGGACTCCCCAGGCCGCGAAGAAATTAACCTGGGACGCGGGACTCGTCAGCTCGAGCGGCGTCGCGCGCCCAGCACTGCTCGCTGTCGCGAAAGCCCTCCACCGGCATATCCAGACCGCGACGCCGAGCTCCTTCTAGACGGTGGGGTCTCGACGCTCTCGCCAAGTGACCACGCGAAAGTACAAGAGCGCCCACACGGCTCGCAGCCCATCCCTCCAGGTGATCTTCTTACCTTCGGCAAAAGTGCGACCGTAGTAGGCGATCGGCACCTCATAGATACGCAGGTCGGGGATCGCGCGGATGCGCGCCGTGAGCTCGGGCTCGATGCGAAAGTCCTCGGAGACGAGCGTCAGGCCCCGGGCGATGTTTCCGCGGAAGGCCTTGTAACCAACCTCCATGTCTGACAGCGTGGTGTTGAACAGCATCCCGGTGAGAAGGCTCAAAAAGCGATTGCCGGCATAGTGCCAGAACAGGTGCGCGCGCTGGGGCTGGCCGCCGCGCAAGCGACTGCCGTAGACGACGTCGGCGATGCCGCCAAAGATGAGGTCCACCAGCCGGGGAATATCGGCCGGGTCATACTCGGCATCGGCGTCTTGGGTGATGACCACCTCGCCAGTTGAGTTCGACAGCGCGGTGCGGATCGCCGCTCCCTTGCCCCGGTTGCGCTCATGGGTCAGCAGTTTGATGCGCGGGTCGCGCTCGGCGAGCCGTGAGACGACGGTGGCGGTGTCGTCGTGCGAGCCATCGTCAACGACGATGATCTCCAGCTCGTACTCGAGCGCTTTCAGCGCTCCCAGCACATCGCCGATCGTGGCGGCCTCGTTGTAGGCGGCCATCAGCACGCTCAGCTGGGGCGCGCTCATGCGGTTAGTTTAGTAAGCGCGGATTGGCGGGCCTTCGTACTTCACTCCGGCCGGACTGATCCAGCGTACCCGCCAGCTGGCTCCCCGCGTGGAGGAGTGCAGGGCCCAGTAGCCCGCGCCGTTGGTCCTCAGCACCTTCAGCGTGCGGTAGCGGTGAGAGCCCTTGAGCTGCACGAGTACCGTGACCTTCGTGGCGCCGGTCGTCGGCCGCACCAGCCCCCACAGTGAGTACCCGTGCCCGCTCTTTGTGACCACCAGCGGCACCGGGAAGCCGTAGTAGAGCGGCTTGCGCTTGCCGTTCAAGTATTCCAGACCGGTCTGGAAGCCGACGAAGCCGCCGATCGCGCTGCCGGTTAGACGCCCGCTGGTCGGGTCATCCTTTAGCAGGTACTGCGAGAACGCCGCCACCCGAGGGTTGGAGTAGGCCATGTGCTCGGAGATCGCATCGTATTCGGCCTGCTTGGCGGCCGACACGCCTTCGTACTTGTTCGGCTTGCTGTTGACCCCGAACTCCGTCAGGTAGATCGGCACGCCCCCCGGGATCGCGTGGGCCCGCGCGGCCAGGTTGAGGGCGTTTGACAGGCGCGAGAGCGAGCCAATCGTCACGCTGTCCTTCTGCGGCCAGACAAAGCGGGGACCGGCCGCCGGGAAGTAGGCGTGGTGGGCGTAGCCGGCCGTCTGCAGTTCGCTGCAGGAGCCGGATTTCTTGTACTTGGCGTTCAGGCAGAGTACTTCGCGCACGAACGCCAGCGGCGCCACCGGATGCAGCAGCGCTTTCGATTTTTCCTTGCGAACGTTGACGGTGTCATAGCCGACCGGCGCCGTCTCGCCGAACAGCACGAGTGGATGGGCGATCCCGGCCGCCTGCAGCCCCGCGAAGCCGGCCTGGTAGAGGCCGCGGTAGATGCGTCCGGACACGGACTTGCCGCTCGAGCTCCACTGCGGCGTCAGGTAGACGGCCTCGTTGGGCTCGTTCCAGATCGAGTAGAGCGAGACCTCCGAGCCGTAGTGACGCGCCACGGCGGTCATGAATTCCTGGAAGTCAGCAGGGTCGGGCCGGTAGGTGTAGGGGGCTTTCTTGTTTGCCGTGGCCCATCGCGGCACCGGCGCGGTGACGGTCAGGAGTACCTGCCAGCCCAGCCGCTTGGCTTCGGCGAGCAGGATGTCGTACTGGCCCCAGTTGTAGCTGCCGGGGTTGGTCGCATCGACGCTTGGCTTCGTCGCGCTGGTGGGCGCGGGCGCGACCGAGTACCAGCTGAGCTCCACGCGCAGCGCTTTCACGCCGAGCGTCTGCAGCGCCACGAGCGCGGTGGGACGCGTGGTTGGGTTGAGCAGGTCGGTCGAGCCCTCGAAGTACATCTTCTGAGCGCTCGAGGCCTGCGCCTGGCCGGTGCCGATTGCGCCCGACGCAAGCGCCGAGCAGGCGAGCGATGCACAAAGAAGTATGCGGATACGCGACATCAGCCCTCGATTCGGTCGTTGCTTACGGGACGCGCTGGACGTGCTCGCGGAGGAGCAGCCTATGCCGCCATTGCAAAGGCGGGCACATCAGGCGCACGTTAGGCTGAGACACCCTAGCGCAGGGGAAGTTGCGCCCTCGAGAATCAGTGCGAGCTGACCTTCACCCTGCAGTGAGCGACGTGCATGTGCGCGCACACGATCACATAGCCGGGGCGCGGATGGTGACGAGCGTCGGTCAGCCCCGAATCGAAGATCGTTGAGGACGTGCCGCCGGTCCACTGGTAGACATATAGGCGCCTGATCCGCGAGTTTGTGGAGGCAAGGCCGAACATGTAACCGAGCGCCTTCGCCGCGCGCGACAGGCCCGAGCCGCGGTTGTTAGGAAAGGCGCCGCCGAATTTCACGATTCCGCCGGTCTCGGTCAGCCAGACATCTCCCGGCACCGCCGCCAGGATCGCACGCGTGCGGGTGCTCGAGAAGCGGTTGGTGTCCGAGTAGTTGTGCAGGCCCCACAGCGTTGGCGTGGGCACTTGCAGGTGATGGAGCTCAGCTTTGAATTCGGCGATGTAGTTCAGCGTGGGACGGACTTCGGCCTGGTCGAGGATGTCGAGGCCGAGGATCGTGCACTTGCCGCAGATGCGCCTGAGCGCCTGGTAATACTTCGCTGATTCGACCGCCGTCGGGCTGTTGAAGCGCTCGTAGGTGTAGCGGACGTTGCCCCGGTTGGTCTCGTTCCACGGCTGGTACTGGTGAATGTTCGGGAACAGCTTGATGAATTTCTTTATGTCATGTTCGTACGCTGCGACACTCGGCATCCGTGTCGGCGTGTACTCGGAGTGATAGAAGGCCACCAGCACCTGCTGGTGCTGTGCTTCGGCGGCTCCGATCCAAGCTCTTGCGAGCGACAGCGAGTAGGACCGGACGGCCGCGTCGTAGGGAACGATGAAGCGAGTGATGTGCGTGTGCAGCTGCTGCCACAGCTGATCAGAGAACATCTCGGTCTTCTCATCCGCAATGCCCACCTTGTATGAAGCTGCGGCGTGGGCCACAGGATGATGCGTGGAGCGAGCAGAGATCGCGGCGGGGACGGTGGTGCCGAGCACTAGCGACAGGCCACAGGCGAGCAGCGCGGCGGCGAGAAGGCGCTGACGGAGGGTCGTGATCACAGCCACAGAAACAGCCTATCCGCCCGAAAGTAGCGATGCGTTAGGGGCCGCGGGGCAGCATAGGATGGGGGCGATGCAAAACGGGCGATGGCGCTACTGGGGTCCGCTTTCGCTTGTGCTGGTGGTTGCTTTAGCCCTGCGCCTGTGGGGCATCAAGCAGGGCCTGCCCTACGTCTACAACACCGACGAGTACGGACACTTCGTGCCCGAGGCGGTGGCGATGTTCCACCGCGGCCTGGATCCTCACTACTTCATCAACCCTCCCGGGTTTACCTACCTGCTGCACGCTCTCTTTGCCGTCTGGTTCGGCGGCGGCGCGGGCGCCTCGCGTGAATTCGCCTCGCACCCCGACACCGTCTATCTGCTCGCGCGGGTGACCGCCGCGCTGCTCGGGACGGTTGCCGTGTGGCTGCTCTATCTCGTCGGAGCCCGCCTGTTCAGCCGGGCGGTCGGCCTGCTGGCGGCGCTCATCATGGCCGTCGCCTTCCTTCCCGTCTTCTACTCGCACCTCGCGCTCAACGATGTGCCCACGCTGGCGCCGCTCACGCTCTCGCTGCTCGGCACGGCCGGAGTATTGCGCCGGGGTCGCATGCTCGACTACCTGGTGGCGGGAATCGGCCTAGGTCTTGCCAGCGCGACGAAGTACACGGCGGGAATCGTCCTGCTTGCGCTGCTCGCAGCAGCCGTCACGCAGTATCGCCACGAAACGCCGGGCGCCCGGCGTTCCGTGGCGACCGGCAGCGTGATCGCGCTAGTCGCGGCGCTGAGCGCGTTTCTGATCGCCAATCCGTTCTCGGTGCTCGATTTCCACAGCTTCCGCGCGGACCTGGAACGTCAGTCCAGCTACACCGAATCCTCGCATGCCTCTTGGATAGGCGGCCCCGGGCAGGGCAGCTTCTCCTATTACCTGTGGTCGTTCGCCTGGGGACTCGGCTGGGTTCCCGCGCTGGCGGCCCTCGGGGGAACGGTGACCATCTGGCTGAGGCAGCGGCGGCTCGGCTGGGTGCTTGTGCCAGTGGCCGTGCTCTACCTCGCGTTTCTGAGCCTGCAGGGGCGCTACTTCGGCCGCTGGCTGCTACCGATCTTCCCGATCGTCTGTCTGCTGGCAGCAAGCTTCGCACTGGAGGTGACCGGCTGGGCCACACGGCGTGCGCCGCGGCTGCGTCTGGGGTTCGCCGCGGTGGCTGTCATTGCGCTGGCGGCGCAGGGCCTCTTGTACAGCATTCACTCGGGTTTGGTTCTGTCGCGTGCGGACACTCGCAACCTCGCTCGCACCTGGGTGGTGGAACACATACCTGCGGGTGCGCGGATCGTGGTCGAGCCCGTGGTCCCCAACGCCTGGCTGAACGACACCGGCGGGGTCACTGACGGAGTCCCGCCCACCCGCACGCGCTGGCTGAAGTACCCCACTCTGCGCCTTGTCCTTGACCCCGCGACCGGAATGCCCGAACCGCCGCACAGAACCGTGCTGCTGGAAAACTACGAGCGCACGCTCGGGCCCGCGTTGATCCCCTACTACGAGCAGCACGGCTATTGCTGGGTTATTAGCGGCTCCACCCAATCCGGACGGGCATTTGCCGATCCCAAGATCGTGCCGGATGCGGTCGCCTACTACCGAGCCCTCGCCCAGCAAGCCCAAGTCCTCTACCGAGCCTCTCCATACGCTCCCGGGAAAGGTCCCATCCCATTCAGCTTTGACTGGACGTTCGACTACTACCCGCTCGCCTATGACCGGCCAGGGCCGGCCATGACCGTCTATCGCCTACACGGCGGACGCTGCGCTTAGCGATTCCCGTGTGCGATCTTGCGCAGGTCGATCGTCAGTGAACAGGAGTGGACAGGCCCCCCCCCGGCGGGGCGGGCATCCCAATCCTCACACCTTGTTTCCCCGTGCGATCTTGCGCAGGTCGATCGTTGCGTCATACAGCTTCGCGTCGACCCCCTCCTCCAGCGCGACCTCGCGCAGCGGGCGCCCAGAGGCGGTTGCCTTCTGCACGATGACCGTCCCCTTGTCGTAGCCGATCGCGCCGTTGAGCGCCGTTGCCACGGCCAGGGTCGCCCCAGCGGAGGCCTTCGTGCCAGCCCTGTTGGCCTCGATGCCGTCGACGCACTTCTCGGCGAACACGCGTGAGGTCGCTGAGAGCAGACGCAGCGATTCGAGCAGGTTGCGTGCGATCAGCGGGATGCGCACGTTCAGCTCGAACTGTCCCTGCATCCCGCCGATCGTGATCGCGGTGTCGTTCCCGATCACTTGGGCGCAAACCTGTAGGACGACCTCCGGGATCACGGGGTTTACCTTGCCCGGCATGATCGATGAGCCCTTCTGCAGCTCCGGCACCAGGATCTCGCCGATGCCGGCGCGCGGGCCGGAGCCCATCAGGGCGAGGTCGCCGGCAATCTTGGTCAGCGAGACGGCGAGGACCTTCAGTGCGCCGGACAGCTCGACGAGGGCATCGCGGTTGGCCTGCGCCTCGAACGGGTCCCGTGGCGGGGCAATCTGCTTCAAGCCCGACTCTTTCTTCAGGCGGGCGCGCACCTTCTCGGCGAACTTTGCGTGCGTGTTGAGGCCCGTCCCGGTTGCTGTCCCCCCTAACGGGATCTGCCCGACGTGGCTCAGCGCCGCGCTTACCCGCTCTTGGCCCAGCGCCATCTGCGCGGCATACCCTCCGAACTCCTGACCGAGCGTGACGGGCACCGCATCCATCAGGTGGGTGCGCCCGGACTTGACGACGTTCTGGAAGCTCTTAGCCTTCTTCGCAAAGGAGCGTTCGAGTTCCTTGAGCGCGGGCAGCAGCTCGTTCTGGGCAACATCCAGCGCGGCGAGGTGCACGGCCGAGGGAAACACATCATTTGAGCTCTGGCCCATGTTCACGTGATCGTTCGGGTGCACCGGGCGGGTGGGATCCCTATCTGTTGCGAGCCTGCCGATGACCTCGTTTGCGTTGGTGTTCGTCGATGTGCCCGATCCTGTCTGGAAGACGTCGATCGGGAACTGTCCGTCGTGCCCGCCCGCAGCGACCTCCGCGGCGGCTTTCTCGATGCGCGATGCGCTGCGCTTGGAGAGCAGCCCGAGTTCGCCATTGACGACGGCGGCGGCGCCCTTCAACCGCGCCAACCAGTGAATCACCGACACGGGCATCGTCTCACCCGAGATCGGGAAGTTCTCGACGGCCTTGCTCGTCTCTCCGCCCCACAGCTGCTTTTCAGTCATCGATTCTCCTTGTCAGGTGGCGGCGCGACACGTTATCCGCAAAAGGCGGCGAGCTCGCGAGCGAGACCTACGGGGTCGTCGTAGGCCATCAGGAAACCCGTGCTCTGTAGCACGCGCAGCTGACCATTGGGCAGCAGGGCCAATGCCTCTTCGGCGCCCACGAGCGGGTGCAGGCGGTCCTGGTCAGCCCACAGCAGCAGTACCGGCATGTCCAGGCGCGGATAGAGCTCCAACAGGTGAGTCTGTGCCCCGCGCGGCCAGCTGCGCGCGCACCGGGCCCATGAGCGCGCGAGGCTCGAGTTGCCGGGAACGCCGGCGAAGGCGTGACGAACGAGATCGGCGGCGGCCGGGTTGCCACGCACGGACAGGCGCATACCGCGCTCTGGTGCGAACACAGCTGGCGCCGCATAGGAGAGCAAGCCGTCGAGCCCTGGCACCGCGGCAGCGCGCGCACCGAGCCGCCAGGCACCGCGCGCGCGTTCGTTGGATGGCCTGGTGTGCAGGCGGTTTCCCATCAGCACGAGGCGCGATGGCCTGACATGTCCGCGCAGGACGGCGTGCATGAGGATCTCGGCGCCGGCGTCGTGACCGGCCAGCAGGGGCCTGGATCCGAGCACCTCGGCTGAGAAGCCGCCGAGCACCTCGGCGAACCAGCTGAGCGTGTAGGGATGGCGAGGACGGTGCTCGGAGTCGCCGTGGAGGGGAAGGTCGGGGAGCACCACGCGAAAGCGATCCGCCAGCTGCTCGACAGCGGGCTCCCACTCCTTGTGAGAGAGCAGTCCCGAGTGCAGCAGCGCGAGCGGTGGCCCCGCGCCGAGCTCCCGGTAGGCAACACGCGCGCCGTCGGGATGGTGGTAGAGACGCAGCCTCATAGTTGCATCGTAAGGACCCGCGGGAGGCCCCACTTACAATGGGCCGCCCGTGAGCGCCCCTGAAAAACCCCTGCTGATCCCCCGCCACACGGTCGACCCGCGCCAAGAGCTGCCTGCACTCGAGCTCGAGGTGCTCGAGCGCTGGCGCGAGCGCGACGTATTCGCCGAGTCGCTGCGCATACGGGAGGGGGCCAAGCAGTGGGTCTTCTACGAGGGCCCGCCCACCGCCAACGGCCCGCCGGGCTCCCACCACGTCCTCTCACGGGTCTTCAAGGACATCTACCCACGCTTCCAGACGATGCGCGGCCACCGGGTGCAGCGCAAGGGTGGCTGGGACTGTCACGGGCTGCCGGTCGAGATCGCGGTCGAACAGAAGCTCGGCATCTCCTCCAAGGCTGAGATCGAGGAGAAGATTGGCATCGAGCGCTTTAATGCGGAGTGCCGGGCGTCGGTGTTCGAGTTCCTGGAGGAGTGGAACCGGCTAACCGAGCGAATCGGCTTCTGGCTCGACCTCGAGGGCGCCTACCGCACGCTCGATGAGTCCTATATCGAGTCGGTCTGGTGGGCGCTCTCCCAGATTCACGAGCGCGGGCTCCTCTACGAGGGCCACAAGGTGGTCCCGTACTGCCCCCGCTGTCAGACCACGCTCTCTTCTCACGAGGTCGCACTCGGGTATGAGGACGTCGTCGATCCGAGCGTCTTCCTGAAGCTTCCGATAACAGGAGCCCACCCACCCGAGGAGAAGCTGCTCGTGTGGACCACCACGCCCTGGACGCTTCCGGGAAACGTGGCGGTAGCGGTTTCGCCCACGGCGAGGTATGCCAAGGTCAGACTCGGGGATGAGATGTTCGTGCTCGCCGAGGACCGCGCGGGGCCGGTGCTGGGTGATGAGATCGAGGTGATGGATCGCTTCACGGGCAATGAGCTGGTGCAGCGATACGGCTCCTATGAGGGACCGGTCTTCAACCTGAATGACCGTGAGCCTGGTCCCTTCCCGATCCTCGCCGACTCCTTCGTTACGACCCAGGACGGGACAGGCATCGTCCACCTCGCGCCCGCCTTCGGCGAAGACGACTATCGCGTGGCCGCGGCGTCCCCGGAGGTGCCGTTCGACCCGACGCAGGCGGACACGCTCTATAACCCGGTGCGCCCAGACGGCACCTACGACGGCCGCGTACTGGACCGCGACGGGAAGTCCTATGAGGGACGCTTCGTCAAGGACCCGGCCCTCACCGGGGAGCTGATCTCCGACCTCGACGCGCGCGGTCTGCTGCTGCGCGCCCAAGACTACGAGCACTCCTACCCACACTGCTGGCGCTGCGGCACGCCGCTGCTCTACTACGCCAAACCGTCCTGGTACATCGCGACCTCGAAGCTGCGGGCGCAGCTGCTGGCGAGCAACGAGACCGTCAACTGGTACCCGCCGCACGTCAAGCACGGGCGTTTCGGCGACTGGCTCGCGGGCAACGTTGACTGGGCGCTCTCACGCGAGCGCTACTGGGGCACGCCGCTGCCGGTGTGGCGCTGCACAGACGGACACTTCCGCGTGATCGGCTCATTCTCCGAACTGGCCGATCTGTCGGGGACGGCGCTCGAGGATCACCATCGCCCTTACGTCGACGATCTCTCGATCGCCTGCGCTGAGCCCGGCTGCGAGCAGTCGATGAGGCGCGTGCCGGAGGTGATCGACGTGTGGTTTGACTCCGGCGCGATGCCGTTCGCCCAGCACCACTTCCCGTTCGAGAACCAGGAGCTCTTCGAGCAGAGCTTTCCGGCGGACTTCATCTGCGAGGCCCAGGACCAGACGCGCGGCTGGTTCTACTCGCTGCTGGCGATCGCCACTCTGCTGGGTAAGCAGGCGCCGTATAGGAACGTCGTATGCCTCGGGCTGATCCTCGACGAGGACGGTCAGAAGATGTCGAAGTCCAAGGGGAACACGGTCGAGCCCTGGCAGGTGCTCGACGCCTACGGCGCGGACGCCTTCCGCTGGTACTTCTTCACCTCCAAGCAGCCGTGGGACGGATACCGCTTCTCGCCCGAGGCGATCGGCGAGGGCGTGCGCCTGTTCCTCAAGCAGCTGTGGTCCACGTACTTCTTCTATGTCCTTTACGCCGAAGCCAACGCCTCCGTCCTCGGCGAGGCCTCGGAGCAAGCCGGGCTCACCGATGATCTCGACCGCTGGGCGCTGTCGCGGACCGCCGGCACGGTGGAGTACGTGACTGAGCGACTGGACGCCTACGACGCCACATCCGCCGGCCGCGCCATCGCGGCGCTCGTCGATGAGCTGTCCAACTGGTATGTCCGCCGCTCGCGCCGGCGCTTCTGGGACGGCGAGCAGGACGCCTTCCGCACGCTGCGTACGTGCCTTTTGACCGTCTCCAAGCTGCTGGCCCCGCTGTGCCCGTTCATGGCCGATGAGATCTACGACAACCTCGACGGCAAGCTGGACAGCGTCCACCTGTGCGACTTCCCCCGGCCAGAGGAGATCGCACCGCGCGACGAGGACCTCGAGCAAGCCATGGCCCTCGCGCGCGAAACCGTCCGCCTCGGGCTGAGTGCCCGCGGCAAGGCCAAGATCAAGGTACGCCAGCCACTCGGCGAGGCCGTCATCGTGGCAGATGGGCGCGAGCGCGCCGCGATCGAACGCCTCGCCAGCGTCGTGCGCGACGAGCTGAACGTCCGCGCCGTCCGCTTCGTCGCCGCCGCGGAGGAGCTGGGCTCCTATGAGGTGAAGGCCAACTACCGAACCCTGGGACCCCTGTTCGGCAGGGACATGCCGCTGGCGGCAGCGGCGATCGCCGCGCTCGACCCCGCCCATGTGGCGGCCTGTATTCGCGATGGCACCGCGATCGGGATCGGGGTGCAGGGTCGCGAGCACACGCTCTCGGCGGAGGACCTGATCCTCACGATGCGCGCCCCCGAGGGCTACTCCGTCGAGCGCGAGGGCACCCACGCGGTCGCCCTAGACCTTGCAATCGACAACGACCTGCTCACCGAGGGCCACGCCCGCGAGATCGTCCACGCCGTGCAGAACGCGCGCAAGACCGCGGGCCTACAGGTCGAGGACCGCATCGAGCTGGCCCTCAAAGGCGACCCCACCCTGATCGAGGCCGCGGAGCGGTTCCGCGACTACCTGGCACGCGAGACGCTTGCCGTCGAGCTCGAGCTCGGAGATGACCCGGCGGAAGCCTCCGCCGGGATGGACTACTCAGAGCAGACCGAGACCGGCGGCCTGCAGCTGAGCATCAGCCTGAGCCGGGCCACTAGGCCGCAGTAAGCGCTGGCTCCAGCTCCTGCTCGAGCTTCTTCTTCGGGTAGGCGCCGATCACAGTCTTGACCGGCTGACCGCCTTTGAACAGGATCATCGTCGGGATCGACAGCACCTGGAACTGAGCCGCGGTCTGCTGGTTCTCGTCGATGTTCAGCTTTACGACGCGCAGGTCCGGGCGCTCAGAGGCAATCTCCTCGAGCACCGGCCCGACCACGCGGCAGGGACCGCACCAAGGCGCCCAGAAGTCGACGAGCACAGGGCCCTCGGACTCGATCACCTCGGCCTGGAAGTTGGTGTCTGTGACTTCGCTCAAAGTGCCTGCCATGGGGTCTCCTTGATTGCTTTCCTCTTATCTCTCACCACTATACAAAGTGTAGTAAGAGCCTTCAGGGCGGAGCGAGGACAACCGTGTTAGTGGACGGTCACGGTCCAACCATCGGAGTTACGCACGATCGGCGGATGGATGCCGGTGAGCACACTGAACAGGTGCGGGGATACGTAAACCTCGATGAAGGCGGCTATCACGAGCACTGGCACGGCCACGGCGACTGTCACGACCGTGGCGGCCAGCAGCTGCTCCCACTCCCCGCGCCGGCTGGCGATGATCCATGCGGCCAGCGGCAGGAACAGCGCGATCAGCTCCGGCAGCGCGTGCGGGAGCACCCCCAGCAGCAGTAAACCCGGAGAGACCCTCAAGAAGCCAGAGACACCGGCCAGCGTATGCCCCAGCACGTAGGCCTGCGCGCTCAGCGAGAAAGTGGTGGCGGCCACGACAAAGGCGATCGCGATCCGCCCACCGTGTTCGTGCACCCAGCGCGAGACGCCGTGATGATGCTCCGCCTGCAGCGGCAGCGAGCTGCCCGCGATGAACCCCGCGACACAAGCCATCGCGTGCAGGGCGAGCACGAGCAGATTGCGCCGCATCACGTTCACCACATCGCCGCCATCGCCGACCGCAAACGGAGGCTGCAGGGTGATCACCTGCTGATAGCCACCGAACAGCGTCGAGATGAGCCACACAGCGCACAGCAGGCCTGTGGCAGCCACGGCCGAGCCGGCGGCCCACCTTCCCAGCACGGCACCGGGAGTCCGCTGCCAGGCACGCAACGTGGCGCGGGTGTGACGCACGCCGTGGGCCAGCGCGTAGGCCGAGACATCGTCCATCGCCTCTTCATCGGCCTACGAGCGCCATCACATGAAGCGCAGCGGCCCGGATGCCCTATCCGAGGCCGGGGGCCGAAGCTCCATCACCTGAAGCGCAGACGCGGCACTAGCCACATGGCCTCCACCGCAATCCGCCAGGACATCTTGCTCTGACCGGCCTGACGATCTTTGAAGACGATCGGCACCTCGACCACCTGAAAGCCGGCGCGCACAGCGCGGTAGGTGAGCTCGACCTGAAAGGCATACCCCTGCGAGCGCACGCCGTCGAAATGGATCGCCTCGAGCACCTCGCGGCGAAAGCACTTGAAGCCGCCCGTCAGGTCGCGCACATGCAAACCCAGCACCAAGCGCGCATACGTGGAGCCGCCCTCTGAGATGAAGCGGCGCAACAAACCCCAGTCGGTCACCCCGCCACCGGGCACGTAACGCGAGCCGAGCGCCAAATCGGCGCCCGCTGCCACGGCTCCAAGCAGCCGGGCGAGGTCGGCGGGATCGTGGGAGAAGTCAGAGTCCATCTCCATCACATACCCCGCGCCGTGATCGAGCGCGTGGCGAAAGCCCGCGAGGTAGGCCGGACCGATGCCTTCCTTCTCGCTGCGATGGAGCACTTCCACCCAGTCGTGCTCCTCAGCGAGGCGATCGGCGATCTCTCCCGTGCCGTCGGGCGAGCCGTCATCGACGACGAGCACGCGGAAGCCCTCTGGCGCCGCGCCGGCAAGCACCTCGCCTGCGGCCAGGACGATCGCCCCGGCGTTCTCGGCCTCGTTGTAGGTCGGGAGGATGAGCCACGCCGCGCCGGTCATAAGTCGCCGTACCCTAGAGCAGTGGACCTGCCGAACGCGAGGATCGCCGATGCCCTCGGGGAGCTGGGCGACCTGTACGAGCTCGACGGGGCAATCGTCCACCGCGTGCAGGCCTATCGCAATGCGGCCAAGGCGGTTCGCGAGGCATCTGTGTCTGTAGCGGCGCTGGCGCGCGCGGGCCGGGCGATCGAGCTGCCGGGGATCGGCAAGACGCTCGAGCAGAAGATCCTCACGCTGCTCGAGACCGGCACAACTCCCTCGACCGAGCGGCTGCGCGCCCAGTTTCCTCCAGGCCTGATCGAGATCACACGGCTACCTGGCCTCGGGGCCAAGCGTGCGCGGCTCCTCTACACAGAGCTGGGGATCGACTCGCCTGAGAAGCTGCGCGAGGCAGCGCTGGCGCAGCGCCTACAAGCCGTACGAGGGTTCGGTGCGAAGTTCGAGACAAGCGTGCTCGCGGCACTCGACCGAATGCCCGCCCACTCCCCGGAGCAGGGGGGCGGGCGCCTGCTGCTGCCGCGAGCGCTCGAGCTGGGCGAGACGCTCACCGCCGGCTTGACCGCGCGGGGAGGCGAGGGCACGCAGGTACAGATCGCGGGGTCCGCCCGCCGGATGGCGGACAGCGTCAAGGACATCGACCTGATCGCCACCACGACCCGTCCAGCTGCGCTCGCGAAGAGCCTCAACAAGCTCGAGGAGATCGACAACGTCAGCTCTGCTGGCAAGGCTGGAGCCAGGGCGCGCACCCATGCGGGCATCGCGGTCGACCTGCGGATCGCCAAACCCGGTCAGCTCGGCAACCTGCTGCAGCACTTCACCGGCTCGGGTCCTCACAACGCGGCGCTGCGTGAAACGGCCGTCAGGCAGGGCCTGCACGTCTCTGAGTACGGGATCCTCGACGACGCAACCGGCATCATCGAAACGCACGGGACCGAGGAGGAGATCTATCGCCGCCTCGGCCTCGCCTACATCGAGCCGGAGCTGCGCGAACACCGGGGAGAGTTGGACGGCGCCCGTACCGCCGGCGGACTGCCAGCACTGATCGAGCTGGAGGACATCCGCGGCGATTTGCACAGCCACACAATCGCCTCCGACGGTCACAACACGATCGATGAGATGGGTCGCGCGGCACGCGAGCGCGGCTATGAGTACCTGGCAATCACCGACCACTCTGCCTCACACGGCTTCGGCAATGACGTCTCCCCGGAACAGTTGCGCCGCCAGATCGAGTTCGTGCGCCAGGCGAACGAGCGCGTGGAGGGCATCGAGCTGCTGGCGGGCAGCGAGGTCAACATCCTGCCCGACGGCTCGCTCGACTACGACGACGAGCTGCTCGGCCAGCTCGACTGGGTGATCGCCAGTGTGCACACCGCCTTCAGCACTGGCGAGCAACGCATGACCGAGCGTGTGATCGCCGCGATCGAGCATCCGCTCGTGCGCGCCATCGGCCACCCCACTGGCCGCCTGATCGAGCGCCGGGCCCCTTACTCGATCGACCTCGAGGCCATTTTCGCTGCGGCGGCCCGCACTGGAACGATGCTCGAGATAAACGCCAACCCCGAGCGGCGCGACCTCTCCGACGTGCACGCCCGCGCCGCCGCCCGCGCCGGCGTCTCGATCCTGATCGACTCCGACGCCCACCGCATCGCCACCCTGGCCAACATGCGCTGGGGGATCGCCACCGCGCGCCGCGCCTGGCTGACCGCCGCGGATGTCGCCAACACGCGGCCCTGGGCCGAGCTAGCCAAGCAGGCGCGGCAGTAGCTGCTCGGCGACCAGCCTGTCGATGGCCGCTGTGCTCCAGGACGCGAGCGCGACCGCCGCTCGTTGCGCATAGTCACCGGGCGGCTCCTCCAGAGCGATCCGCAGCGCGCCGGCCAGATCCTCACTCACGAGCCGCCTGTCTAGCTCGCGAGCGACCGGCAGCGCCACGTAGGGACCGGGCGCTTCGGTCGTGACGAGCTGAGCACCGTCCGCCAGCGCCTCGAGCTGAGCTATCCCATAGTCCTCTCTCCGGGGTGCACATACGAACACACGCGCACGCCTGAGGAGCGCACGGTACTCCGCCCGTGGGAGCTCTCCGGTGACACGGACGCCCTCCCCAGGGAGCTCGAGCCCCGTCCGCCTGAGGTCATCCTCGTTTACGCCGGCGAGCACGAGCTCCTCGCCGGACCGCCGCACGCGCATCCATGCCGCGAGTACCCGGTCGAGACCCTTCTTTGCCGGATTGGCCCCATATGTGATCGCGGCGATGTCGCGCACTCCATCGGTCGGTCCAGAGGGCTGGACCGGCACACCCAGCACCACAGCGCGGTTGCCGCGTACGGCGCTTTTCGGCGCCTCATCCAATCCCCCCCTACTCCATGGCAACAGCAGCGGCGTTTGCTTCAGCCGACGGCGCTCCAACGGACGCTGCCACACCCCGCCTCGGCCCGGCCTATTGCCAGCGGAGGTAGCATCGAAGCGGATCGCCCCTTCTCTCGGCCACAGCAGCGCAGCCGTCGTGCTCGAATACACGATCGCGCGCGGACTGTGCACGGCGAGACCAGCGACGGACGCACGGCGGGCGGCGAGCGCCCACCCCAAATCGGTCAGAGCGAGGGTAGGAACCCGTCGCGGTGGTGTTGCCTTCGCGACCGCCACGCTCGCGCCGGCCCGGCGCAACGACTGTTCAAGCTCCTCATCGGCCGCGCGCAGACCCGCGGTGGAACCAATCGAGACGATCAGCACGTCCACCCCGTGCGCCGTTGTCATCTAGGTAACAGCGCCATTCACATGTTCGGGGCGCAGCGTCTTGAAGCCGGGCGCGCGCTCGAGCGCCATCGGGCGCACGGGAGAAGTACGGCGCACGTAGAAGCACACGCCGTCGCGCTCCTCAATCGCTGCCACCGCTGCATCCTGGCGCCGCCATGCCAGCGCCCAGATGATCGCGAAGCCCGCGGCGATGCCAGGGATCTGGGGAGCGAGGAAGGCCAGGCCACCTGCCAGCAGCGTGAACAGCAGCAGCGGCCACAACCGGTTGATGAGGATCGCGCCCGGATGATGCTCGGGCAGCGTGGTCGTGGCCTTGGCACCGGCGAGCAGGCGCGCGATCGGCGGGTTCGTCTCGGCCCGCCTACCCAGACGCAGGCCAACGAGGGCTGCGAGGACCCACCAGCCCACTGCGACCGGCGCCAGCAGCGTGTTGGAGCTTTGCCCAGCCGCGAGGATGGTGACCGCGCCGAGCGCGGTGGCCGCGCCGGCGCTGAGCAGAACGGTGGTCTTGAGGAAGTCGACGAAGCGCACTTGAGGACTACAACAGCGCCTCGAGCAGACCGCGCACGCCGTCGGTGCCGTCGAGCAGGAGGTCGGCCTCTACTGCCAGCTCCGGAGGAGCTTCATCAGAGCTGACCGCCGCGCAGATGGCGGTGGTCAAAGCTCCATCCTTTACAAGCGAGCGCAGCCCACGGAAGGCATCGAGGTCGGTCGTGTCGTCGCCGACATACAGCGCGACGGCGACCTCCGTGCCGCGCAGCAGCGCCTCGATACCGAGTCCCTTGTCGAGCATGACCGGCGGGCGCACCTCGAGCACCTTGCGCCCCCAGTGCACCGCGAAGCCCTCCTCTTCGGCTTGCCGCGCGATTTCCTGCACCGCCTGTGCGGCGCCGTCCTCGTCGGGAGCTCCGCGCCAGTGGAAGGCCGCGATCGTGTCCTTGTCCTCGCTTCGCACCCTGATGCGCTGGTGCTCGTTGGTGTAGGCGCGCGCGGCGAACTCCCGCACGCGCGCGGTCCACGCGGCGAGATCGGGGTTGACCTCAGGGCGAGTAGCTCGCGGGCGCAGGAGCTCCCCGCCGTGGTTACCGACGTAGGCGATCGTGCCGATCGCCACAATCTGGCGGGCGGTAGCCGCGCGGCGGCCGCTGACGCAGCCCACGACTCCGTAACGCTTGGCGATCTCGATCAACAGCGCGCGCGTCGCCTCGGGGACGTGTGCGTCCGCGGCATGCCGGACGATCGGCGCGAGGGTACCGTCGATGTCCAGCAAAACGGCACCGTGGTCGGGGTCGGAACGTAGTGGCTCAAGCGCCTCCACGAGCGTGGCAGCGGGCGACACGATGTCTAGTATGGCGCGCATGGTGGCTGATGAGTCCTCTCGCACGCGTGCTTGCTGAGCGGGAGGGGACGAGCAGCGATCGTTCGCGGCAGCGAACGCTCGAGCTGATCGCGATCGGAACGGCCGCGGGGCTGTTCAGCGGGGTCTTCGGGGTCGGCGGCGGCTCCGTGATCGTGCCGCTGCTCGTGCTGTGGCTCGGCTATCACGAGCGCGAGGCGACCGGCACCTCGCTGGCGGCGATCGTGTTCATCGCGGCGTTCGCCAGCGCCGTGCAGGCCGCATACGGCAACCTGCGGCTGCTCGACGCGCTGGCGATCGGCGTGCCCGCCACCGGCGGCGTGCTGATCGGTGCGTGGCTGCAGCAACGGCTTGCCGGCCGCTCGATCATGCTCCTGTTCGCCGCGGTGCTGGTGGCCGCGGCGGTGGAGCTGCTGCTCGAATGACCGGCTCGCTCACAATCGCGCTCGAGCTCGCCGCGCTCGGCCTCGTGGCGGGGGTGCTCGGGGGCCT
>JBIOEX010000007.1:0-71302 GCA_044446485.1 Solirubrobacterales bacterium | reverse complement strand
GGGTGGGCGGGCCCCCAACTTCGCGCACCTGCTTGGGCAGCATGAAGCGGACATCCTCGCGAATCGCGTCCACCTCGGAGATGTCGCTCACCCCCCGTGCCCGGAAGTAGCTGACCAGCTCGCCCACCAGATTCTCGGGCGCGCTGGCGCCGGAGGAGATCCCCACGACGCGCTTACCATCGAGCCACTCCTCGCATACCTCGCTCGCACTGTCGATTAGGTGAGCATCGGTGCCGCAGGCGCGCGCGACCTCGACGAGCCGCACCGAGTTCGACGAATTGCGCGAGCCGATCACGAGCATCAGGTCGCAGCTGCCAGCCAGCTGCTTGACGGCCGTCTGGCGGTTGGTGGTGGCGTAGCAGATGTCATCCGTGCGGGGTCCCACCACGCTCGGGAAGCGCTCCTTCAGGCGGGCGAGAATCGAGCTGGTTTCATCGACGGAGAGCGTGGTCTGTGTGACGTAGGCGATTCGCTCGGGGTCCTCGACCTCCAGCTCATCCACGTCTTGCTCTGACTGCACGAGCACGATCCGCTCTGGGGCCTCGCCCATCGTGCCTTCGACCTCCTCGTGACCGTCGTGACCGACGAGCACGATCGTGTAGCCATCCTCGGCGAAGCGCAGCGCCTCGCGGTGAACCTTTGTCACGAGCGGGCAGGTGGCATCGATCGTCCGCAACTCACGCGCCTGTGCGTTGGCGTACACGCTGGGCGCGACGCCGTGCGCGGAGAACACGCACACCGACCCCTCCGGGACATCGGTCTCCCGCTCGACGAAGATCACTCCCCGCTCGCGCAGCCGCTCAACGACGTGCTTGTTGTGCACGATCTCCTTGCGCACATACACCGGCGGGCCATGGATCTCGAGCGCCCGTTCGACGGTCTGCACGGCACGATCCACGCCCGCGCAATAGCCGCGCGGTGCCGCGAGCAGTACCTTCTCGACGGTGTTGGACATCATGGTCATTGTAGAGAGCCTCCAGGTACGCTAGACCGATGGCGCAACGCCACTTGGACAGGCTCACCCCAGTCGACGCGTCCTTCCTGCACCAGGAGGGCCCAACGTCGCATATGCACGTAGGCGGGCTGACGATCGTCGAGGGGCCGCCTCCCTCGATGGAGGAGTTCCTCGAACAGATCCGCCAGCGGCTGCACCTGGTCCCGCGTTACCGCCACAAGCTCGCCCATACGGCACTTGACAGCGGACGGCCGGTGTGGGTCGACGACCCGAGCTTCAACGTCGAGTACCACATCCGCCACGCCGCGCTGCCGACTCCGGGAGGCTGGGAGCAGCTGCAGAGCCTGACCGCCTGGATCTTCTCCCAGCAGCTCGACCGCTCGAAGCCATTGTGGGAGATGTGGCTGATCGAGGGAGTGAAAGGAGATGTCGATGGGCCCGGCTCGTCGGCCTCTGGCCGACTGCGCCACCCTCGCAGGGACGATCGCTTCGCGCTGATCTCAAAGACCCACCACGCTCTGATCGACGGCATAGCCGGCATCGATCTGGCGACCGTGCTGTTCGACCTCTCTCCAAAGCCACCTCCACTCAGACATTCAGGGCGCGCATGGCGGCCTCATAGCGAGCCGGGTGCCGCTGAGCTCGTGGCCGCCGGTTTGCGTGGCGCCGTGCGGGCCGCGATCGAGCTGGCGGAGGGCGCACTCGACGCCCTATCGCACCCCGACCATGCATTCGCCCGCGCGCGCGAGGCTGCCGAGGGGATCGGCGAGATCGTGTGGGCCGGCCTGAACCCCGCGCCGGAGACGCCACTGAACGTCGACATCGGCCCGCACAGGCGCTTCGTCGGCGTCGCCAGCTCACTCCAGGACTTCAAGCTCGTCAAGAACGCCTTCGGTGGGACCGTCAACGACGTGGTGCTGGCCGTCGTCGCCGGGGCGCTGCGCTCGTTCCTGATCTCCCGCGGGATCCGCACCGAGGGCATGGAGATGCGCGCGCTCGTTCCCGTCTCGGTCCGCGCCGAGGACGAGCACGGCGCGGGCGGCAACCGGATCGTCGTGATGCGTGGGCCTTTGCCCGTCTACATCGCAGACCCTGTTCAGCGCTTGCGCTTCGTCTCGGAGGCGATGGACGGCCTGAAGGAGTCAAAGCAGGCTCTTGGCGCCGAGGTGATAGCGGGCGTCCAGAACTTCGCGCCGCCGACAATCCTCGCGCAGGCCTCGCGCCTGAACTTCTCCACACGCCTATTCAACCTGCTGGTAACCAACGTGCCCGGCCCACAGTTCCCCTTGTACGTGCTCGGCCGCGAGATGCTCGAGGCCTACCCGGTGGCCTTCCTCCCCCAGCATCACGCACTGGCAATCGCGATCATGTCCTACAACGGCCAGATGAACTTCGGCCTGCTCGGCGACTTCGACGCCCTGCCCGACATCGACGCCATCGGCCAGAACATTGCCGAGGAGCTCGGGACGCTCGTGTCACTCGCTCGCGAGACGGCCACAGCGCCGGTCTGAACTCGCCTCAATACCCCAGCGCGAACTTTGCGTCCTCAGACATCTTCTCCGGTGACCACGGCGGCGTGAAGACCATCTCGGATTCGACCGTCTTGACGCCCTCCAGTTCGCCCACGAACTCTTCGATCTGCTCGGTCACCTGCGGGCCGATCGGGCACCCGGGCGTCGTGAGCGTGAACGTGACGTTCACGTTGCCACCTGAGACCTCCACGCCGTAGATCAAACCCAGCTCGACGAAATCCAACCCGAGCTCGGGGTCGATCACGTTTGACAACGCGTCCATCACGTCATCGACCGTAGGTATGGCGGCAACCTCGTCGGACATGGTCCGAGTCTAGCGAGTGGTCCTAGGGCGTCGAGGGCCAAGCGAGGCAAGGACGCAGGCCGCGTGGTGTGCTGGCCGATCAGTCGATCGCATCTGATCGACGATCGGTACACGAGCGGCCGAGGACACAGCATCGCGCCGGCCATCGGCGTCCTAGTTGTCGCAGCCGAGGCGGTCCCACATGTACAGCTGAATGCACTCGGTCGCGAGCTCCATCGCCCGCTCGCGTGAAAGGCGAGGGAGCACGGTGTCCAGTGCCTGCTCCTCGGAGACACCCGCTTGAAAAGCTTCCTCGCCGCGGAAGCCTGCCGCGATCTTCAGCGCCTCGCGCCGGTTCTCGCCCAGGCTCGCGAACACTCCCACGAGGAACTCCGTGTTGGGAATCGGCTGGCCGACCTCCAGTGAGGCGTGCCAGGCGGCGAGCAGGTGTAGATCGTCCTCGTCGAGATCGGCGATCGCCTTGGCGTAGTGGACCGAGAGCTCCTGGTCGGGGATGTCATCCACCCATGCGCGCACCACCTCGCCCACCAGCTGGCGACGAGCCTCGCGGCCGACCGACTCGGCGATCACGCGAATCGCGTCCTGGGGCTCAATGAAGCACAGTGGCATCGTCCAGACTGTAGGTGGCGGTGTGGACGTACTTTTTCTAAAGTTCCAGCGCCTCCCGGCCGCGCTCGAGCGTATCGAGATCGCAGGTCTCGCTGGGAAATCCGAGCGTTGCCCGTACCCCGGGGGCAGGCGGGCTCCAATTCCAAAGCGCCAGGTCGAGCGACTCAACAGGCACCGGGATAGCCTCAGCGAGCGCGTGGGCGCGACGCCCGAGGATCAGCGGGTCGCCGATCGCGAACATCCGCTTGGCGGCCAGTGTGGCGGGGTCGGGAGCGGACGGGTCGCTGGCACTCGTGAAATGCAGCGAGTCGGCTCGCAGCCCGTACAGGCCGAGCCGTCCCAGCATGATGAGCAGGTCATAGCGCCCCACGCGGCCGAAGCCTGCAAGCGCGAGGCGCTCGAAGCACCGCTCGAAGCGCCGCTCTGGGCTCCACTCAGGATCTCCCTCGAACGCCTGCGCCTGGCCGCCAGAACGCTCAGCCCAGTGGCGGTAGGCGAGCAGCGTGTTCGCTCCGCGCGCGGGATCGTGGGAGGTTCGTGGCCCGAGCGGGATTCCATCGAGATCTCCCAGCTCGCCATCGGCGTAAGCGTTGCCATCGCGGGCGCCAGCCAAGGCCGTGCGGATACCGGCGAAGGGATCATCGCCCTCCAGCGGTGAGAGGTAGGCGATCAAGAAGCACGTCCAGGTTGCCTGCTCGAGATCTTCCGCGGCAAGCGCGCGAACCTCGCCGTATAGGCCTGGGGGCTCAGCGCCCAGCGCAAGCAGGCGACCGTGAGCGAAGGCGATCTCTTCGGCTAGGCGGCTCGCGTCTGCAGAGGCATGAATGCCAGGCACAAGCGCTGAGCGGTAGCCGTCATCTTCTGCGCGAGCATCCCTGCTAACTCGCACCGCCTCACCGCGTATGCGTCCGCGCCGGGTGGCCTGAGCGGAAGGCTTCTCAGATCTGGGCGCACGCGGGGATCTGCTCGCCGGAGGCGTGTTGCCGGGCAGCATCTTGCTGCAGATCGGGCAGCGCTCGATGAAGCGGTTGTGTCGGCAGAAAGTAGGCAAGATCGCGCCGGAGCTATTGGATCTGGGCTGCTGGGCGCGTGCGCGAGGACACACCGGCGTGCCGGCGCAGGAAGTGCAGCTGGTCTGCGATCGCCCGCTCGAACGGCTCGCCGGTATAGATATCGAAGTGCCCGATCGGATACGTCCGCACCTCCGCGCGGCCGGTCGCCCGCCACGCGGCATCCTGAGCGGCCTTGACCGGAGCGATCGTGTCGCGATCGGCTATCTGTACGAGGATTGGGCAGGGAAGCTGGCCGGCCTGCAGTCCGGGACGGTAGGCGCCGGTGCTGAGCGCGACGCGGGCGGTCGCTTCATTGCGCCAGGTTGAGCCCGCAATCGCACGGTAACCCGGCTCGGCGTCAGGACTGGTCATCGCGCCGGTGCTCCCGGGAGGGCCAACCAGCGGGATCATCACGGGCGGGCGCCCGCGCAGCGAAGCAACAAGGTCGCGCACCCCTGCGAGCACGAGCCTTGCAAGCTGGCCTGGGCCCGCATAGCGCGCGAGGTGCAGCAGCGCGGCCATGCCGTCCATATTGGGAACCTGTGCGATGACCGCGCAGATGCGCCCGTCGCGGGAGGCCACGGGGACAACATGGCCGCCCGAGTAGGAAGAGCCCCACACCACGATCCGGTCCGGATCGACGCCCTCCAGCGAGCGCGCGAATGCGATCGCCGCCGCATAATCCTCGAGTTGCCGAGCAGCGGAAAGCAGCTGCCGGGGCTCACCGTCGCTCAGACCGAAGTGCCGGTAGTCAAACGCAAGCGCGTCGAGCCCGGCCGCGGCGAAGCGTTCGCTGAAGGGCAGAAGCCCCGAGTCAATGGTCCCGCCGAGGCCATGGCCGAGCACCACACAGGGACGGCGGCCGTCAACGCCTGTGAAAAAGTCACCCTGCCCCGGCAGGTGGACGCCCGCACAGCGAACCCCGCCGCTGTCGAACCCGACCGAGCTCATACTGGGAGCTGTGGGGTTTCCAGCGCCCCGGAGCGCCCCGCAACGTCACGCCCAGTGGGCGCTCCAGCGCGCGCCCGCGCCTGGCCTGCGGGAATCGAGCGCGTGTTGAGCTCGTGCTCGAAGGCGTACCACTCGAGCTGCATGGTGTGCCGCGGCTTGTTGATGAAGTGGCCCGTGTGAAATGCCTCGTCGCGGACGATCTCAGCTTCCATCTCACTCTGCGACGGGGGGGCCCAGTCGCCACTGAGCCAGCGCGCGGCGAGCTTTGACTGTAGCTCGGAGAACGGGAAGATCGTGGGAATCGGCTGGCCGAGCCCGATGAAAGCAAGGTCGTCGAGCCCAGGTTTGAGCATCCGCTTGTAGAGCGACAGCACGTTCTCCGGTGCCGAGAGGAAGCCGGGGTCGAAGAACGGGAAGCTGACCTTGTAGCCGGTGGCATACACAATTGCGTCGACTGGCTCGATGCTGCCGTCGGCAAAGCGCACGCGGTCGCCGAGCAGCTCGGCGACGTCGCCCTTGCCCACCGCATCGCCGGCACCCAGGCGCCCGAGCAGCTCACTGGAGACGGTGGGGTGGGCGTCGAGAAAGTTGTGGTTGGGCACCGGCAGCCCGAAGTCCTCCATGCGCCCGGAGAAGATCCGTGGCAGCATGCGGGCGACCCGGCGCTGCAGGCCGGCGGGCAGCCGCGGGTTCGTCTTTACGACCTGATCAGCAGGCTTGCCGAAGATGTACTTAGGCACGACATAGGCCCCGGAGCGAGTCGAGAGGAAGACGGTGTCGGACACGGTCTTGCGCGCCAGCTCGGAGACGATGTCGACCGCGCTGTTGCCGATCCCCACGACGAGCACGCGCTTTCCATGGAGATCCAGGGGGGTACTCGGGTCGACATACTCGTGGGAGTGGATCTGGGGCCCGTCGAAGGAGCCGGGGAAGTTGGGGTAGCGCGGGTTCCAATGGTGGCCATTACAGACGAGCAGCGCATCGAAGTTCTCCTGGCCGCCGTCGCCGAGCGTGATGCGCCACCCTCCCCCGGGCCCGCGCTCGGCTCGCTCGACGCGCGTGTTGAAACGGATACGGTCGCGCAGCGCAAACGCGTCGGCGTAATCGCGAAGCCACTCGAAGATATGCGTGTGGTGCGGATAGTCCGGATAGCGATCCGGCATCGGAAAGTCGCGGAAGGAGATCGACGGCTTGGATATGTCGATGTGCAACGAGCGGTAGGCCGAGGAGACGCCGTTCGGGTTCTGGAAGTACCAGTTTCCCCCAACCTCATCGGATGCCTCGAAACAGCTGTAGGGAACACCGAAGTCAGCGAGCGACTTGCAGGCGGTGAGCCCGCTCACGCCGGCTCCGATCACGCACACCCTTGGCAGACCGCGCGAGCCGGGACGGCCGTTGGGCGAATCGCTCACCTCATCTACCCGGCTTCGATCCCCGGCCCCACGTGCTGCGGTGGGCCCTCGGGGCCTTCGTCTGCATCAGCGTTACCGGTGAGGCCCTCGTCCTGGGGCGGGCCGGCCGCGGCGTCACCGGCGCCATTACGTTTTCCGGCGAGGTAGCGGTCGACCATGCGCGCGCACTGGCGGCCCTCGTTGATCGCCCACACGATCAGCGACTGACCGCGGCGGGCGTCGCCGGCGGCGAACACGCCTTCGACCGAGGTCGTGTAGGGCTTGACGGCCTTGACGTTGCCGCGCGGATCCTTCTCCACCCCGAGCTGGTCGAGCAGCTGCTGCTCGGGGTACAGAAAACCCATCGCCAGCAGCACCAGTTGGGCCTTCAGCTCGCGTTCGGTTCCTGGCACCGGAGCGAACGGCGGCTCGGACCCGGCCTGGGCTATGTGCAGCGCGGTGACCCTCCCGTTGCCATCGCCGGAGAAGCTCCTCGTCACGACCGAGTAGTCCTGCTCGCCCGTGTGTGTCTCCCTGGCCTCCTCCATCGCGTAGCTGAGGCGGTACTTCAGTGGCCACTCCGGCCACGGCGTGCGCTCGTCGGGGCGGCGCGGCGGCGGCTCGGGCAACAGCTCCAGCTGCGTGATCGAGCGCGCACCCTCGCGCATCGCGTTGCCGACGCAGTCCGCCCCTGTGTCTCCACCGCCAATCACCACGACATCGCGGTCCTTGGCCGTGATCTCGTGCTCCGCGGGTGGCTGGGCGGCGGTCGGCTCGGGGCCGAACTCGCGGGCGATGAAGCGGTTTCGCTGGTATAGGTAGTCCATCGCGAAGTGGACGCCGTCGAGCTCCCTGCCCGGAGCCGGCAGGTCACGGGGGACGCGCGAGCCGGTCGCCAGCACGACTGCATCGAAGTCACCGCGCAGCTCCCCCACGCTCACATCGCGCCCGACGTCCACGCCACAGCGGAGCTCGACGCCCTCGGCGAGGAGTTGCTCGACCCGGCGCTGAACGACCGTCTTTTCGATCTTGAAGTCCGGGACCCCGAAGCGCACAAGGCCGCCGATCGCCTCGTCGCGCTCGAACAGGACCACGCGGTGGCCAGCCCGGCGCAGCTGCTGGGCGGCAGCCATGCCCGCGGGGCCGGAGCCGATGACCGCGACCGCCTGGCCGGTCTCGGTCTTAGGCGGCTGGGGAAGGACCCAGCCCTCCTCCCACGCACGGTTGATGATCGAGTTCTCGATCTGTTTGATCGTGACCGCGTCTCCCTCGCGGATCTCGAGTACGCACGCCGCCTCACACGGCGCCGGGCACAGCCGGCCGGTGAACTCGGGGAAGTTGTTCGTGGCGTGCAGTTGCTCGATCGCGTCCTTGAAGCGGTCGCGGTAGACGAGATCGTTCCAGTCGGGGATCAGGTTGCCCAGCGGACAACCGTTGTGGCAGAAAGGCACGCCGCAGTCCATGCAGCGAGCGCCCTGCTCGCGCAGCTCTCCAAGTGGCCGTGTGAGGAGGAACTCGCGGTAGTCGTGCGTGCGCTCGACGGCGTCCCGCTGAGGGATGCCGTGGCGCTCGATCTGAAGAAAGGCTCCGAGCTTGCCCATCAGACCGGCACCGCCACCTGCTGGCCGGCCGGTACGCCTGCCTGTTCGGCCAGAACGCGCTTGTAGTCGTGCGGCATGACCTTCACGAAGGCACCCTTCGCCAGCAGGCCGCCGAAGTCGCTGAGCACGCGCTCGGCAACCGGCGAGCCCGTGCGGCTACGATGCTCCTCGATCAACTCGCGCAGCTCGTTCGCGTCCGCCGCGGACAGCGCTTCGAAGCCGACCATGCCCATGTTGCAACGCCCGGCGAAGTCACCGGCCTCGTCGAGCACGTAGGCCACGCCGCCGCTCATACCGGCCGCGAAGTTGCGCCCGGTCTCACCGAGCACGACGACCCGGCCGCCGGTCATGTACTCACAGCAGTGGTCTCCCACACCCTCGACCACCGCGGAAGCGCCCGAGTTACGCACCGCGAAGCGCTCGCCGGTCAGGCCGCGAAAGAACGCCCTGCCGCGTGTCGCCCCGTACAGCACGGTATTGCCAACAATCACATTCTGCTCGGCCTTGAAGTGCTCGCCCATGCCCTCGCGCGGGCGCACCGCGATCACGCCGCCCGACAGTCCCTTGCCTGCATAGTCGTTGGCGTCGCCGCGCAGCGTGAATGTCACACCGGGCGCCAGCCAGCCGCCGAAGCTCTGGCCTGCGGAGCCCTCGAAGTCCACCACGATCGAATCCTCGGGCAAGCCGCCGGCCCCATACGCCTGCGCAATGTGGCTGGAGAGGATGCCGCCGACGCAACGGTTGCGGTTACGGATCGGCATCTCGAGCTTCACGCGGCGGCCGGCGATTTTGACGCGACCATCGGGCAGCGGATCGCTCGCGCCTGCGAGCACCGGCCCGGCGCTCTCCACGAGCTGCCAGTCCAGCGCGTCCTCGAGCACGTACGGGGGGGGTTCGACACGGTGGCGCACCGCGGGATGGGTGGAATCCTCATCGAGCTCTATGTGCGTGAGCACGTGCGAAAGGTCTACGCCGCGCGCCTTCCAATGGTCGATCGCCTCGCGCGCGGAGAGCAGGTCGACGCGGCCGATCGTTTCATCGAGCGTGCGCAGGCCGAGCGAGGCGAGGATCTCGCGCACCTCCTCGGCGACGAAGAAGAAAAAGTTGACGACGTGCTCGGGGGTGCCCTGGAAGCGCTTGCGCAGCTCGGGGTCCTGCGTGGCGATGCCCACGGGGCACGTGTTCAGGTGACAGGCGCGCATCATGATGCAGCCCGTGGCGATCAGCGGGGCGGTCGAGAAACCCATCTCGTCAGCTCCGAGCATCGCGGCGATCACGACGTCGCGACCGGTCTTCAGCTGACCGTCGGTCTGCACCTTGATGCGCGAGCGCAGGTCGTTCAGCAGCAGCGTCTGCTGGGTCTCAGCGAGGCCGATCTCCCAGGGAATGCCGGCCGACTGGATAGAGGACAGCGGTGAGGCGCCCGTGCCACCATCGTGTCCCGCGATCAGCACACGGTCGGCGTTCGCCTTGGAGACGCCTGCCGCGACTGTCCCCACACCAACCTCGGACACGAGCTTGACCGACACCTCCGCTTTGGGGTTCGCGCAGCGCAGGTCGTAGATCAGCTGCTTTAGGTCCTCGATCGAGTAGATGTCGTGGTGCGGAGGCGGCGATATGAGCCCAACGCCGGGCATCGTGTGACGGATCGAGCCAATGTAGGAGTCGACCTTGTGCCCCGGCAGCTGGCCGCCCTCGCCGGGCTTGGCGCCCTGGGCCATCTTGATCTGCAGCTCGTCGGCGTTGACGAGGTAATGGATCGTCACACCGAAACGACCGGAGGCCACCTGCTTGATCGCCGAGCGGCGCTCATCCCCGTTGGCGTCCGCCTGGAAGCGCGCCGGGTCCTCGCCGCCCTCGCCCGTGTTCGAGCGCCCGCCGAGGCGGTTCATCGCGATAGCCAGCGTCTCGTGGGCCTCGCGTGAGATCGAGCCGAGGCTCATCGCCCCGGTACAGAAACGCTTGACTATCTCGCTCGCCGGCTCTACCTGCTCGAGTCCGATCGCCTGAGGCCGCTCTGCGCCTGAGCCGTCCGGTCCGATCTTCAGCAGACCGCGCAAGGTGGCTTTGCGCGCGGCGTCTTCGTTGACCGCCTGCGCGTATTCGCGGTACTTCTCGAACGCCGCGCTCCCGCGAACCGCTGCGTGCGCGCCAGCGTCGCCGCGCAGCGCAGCGCCCACGTCGCCGTTGGCCGCGCGCACCGCGTGCTGCACCAGCGCGATCGTCTCGGGGTTCCACATGTGGTGCTCGCCGTCGCGACGCCACGCGTACACGCCACCCACGGGCAGCAGCTGACTGCGGGCCCGCCCGCCCGCAGGGTAGGCGCGCGCGTGGCGCTGCAGCGCCTCGGCCGCCAGCACGTCGAGACCCACACCGCCGATGCGCGACGCCGTGCCTGTGAAGTGCCTGTCGACCACCTCGCGCTCGAGCCCAACCGCCTCGAAGATCTGCGCGCCGCAGTAGGACTGGATCGTCGAGATGCCCATCTTGGAGATCGTCTTCAGTAGTGCTTTGCCCAGTGCCTTGACGACGTTCTCGGCGGCTTCCACGGCGTCCACCGGGACCTCGGCCCCGTCGGCGCCGGTGCGCGTGATGGCCTTCTGGTTGAGCACCAGGTCATCGAGGGTCTCGAGCATCAGGTAAGGGTTGATCGCGCTCGCTCCGTAGCCGATCAGCGTGGCGAAGTGGTGCACCTCGCGCGGCTCGCCCGACTCGAGGATGATGCCCGCGCGCAAGCGCGTGCCTTCGCGCACCAGGTGATGGTGGACAGCCGCGACTGCCAGCAGCGATGGAACCGGCACACGGCGCGGTCCCACCAGCCGGTCGGACAGGACGATGATGTTGACCCGTTCCTCGATCGCCTCCGAGGATTCGCGGCAGATGCGCGCGAGCGCCTCGGCCATCCCTGCTGCGCCCTTCTCCAGCGAGAACGTGATGTTGATCGTACGCGCGGCGAACAGGTCATGAGCTACGTGCCCCAGCGTCTCGAGCTCGCGGTTGAGCAGGATCGGCTGGCCCAGCACGAGCTTGTGCGCGTGGGCGGGGGTCTCCTCGAATAGGTTCAACTCGGTGCCGAGGCTCGTCGAGAGGCTCATCACGATTTCCTCGCGGATCGGGTCGATCGGCGGGTTGGTCACCTGTGCGAACAGCTGCTTGAAGTAGGAGAAGAGCGGCGGCGCCTGCTCAGAGAGCACGGCTAGCGAGAGGTCGTTGCCCATCGAGCCGATGGGCTCGGCGGCGTCGCGCGCCATCGGCGTGAGCAGCACGCGCAGATCCTCCTGGGAGTAGCCGAACGCCTGCTGGCGCGCGCGCAGCGGCTCCTCTGAGATCGTCACCTGGTCCCACGGCGGCAGCTCGGAGAACGGCACTGAGCTGCGCGCGTACCACTCGCCGTAGGGCTTGAGCGTGGATACCTCGCGCTTGACCTCCTCGTCCTCGACGATCCGCCCGCGCTCTAGATCGACGAGGAACAGCTTGCCTGGCTGCAGGCGACCCAGCCGGCGTACCTGCTCCGGCGGGATGTCCAAGAGGCCGGACTCCGAGCCCAGCACGACGTGCCCGTCGGTCGTCTCCACCCAGCGCCCAGGCCGCAGGCCGTTGCGGTCGAGCGTTGCGCCGACGACACGCCCGTCGGTGAACGCCACCGAGGCCGGCCCGTCCCAGGGCTCCATCAGGCAGGAGTGGAAGGCGTAAAAGCCCTTGAGCTCCTCAGACAGGTCGTCGCGATCGCGATAGGCCTCGGGGATCATCATCATCGCCGCGTGGGGCAGCGAGCGCCCGGCGAGCAGCAGCAGCTCCAGCACGTTGTCGAACGTCGCCGAGTCGGAGTTCCCCGGACTGACCACGGGCAGGATCTTCGGCAGATCCTCGCCGAACAGCTCGCTGCGCAGCTCTGACTCGCGCGCGCGCATCCAGTTGACGTTGCCCATCACCGTGTTGATCTCGCCGTTGTGGCAGATCACGCGATAAGGGTGCGCGAGCTCCCAGCTCGGGAAAGTGTTGGTGGAGAAGCGCGAGTGCACGAGCGCGAGTGCGCTCTTGGCGCGCTCATCGCGCAGGTCCGGGTAGAAGGCCGCCAGCTGGTAGCTGATCAGCATGCCCTTGTAGTTGAGCGTACGCGAGGAGCTTGAGGCGACATACAGCCCCTCCCCCTGCGGGCTCAGCTCGCACACGCGCCTGATCACGTACAGCTTGCGCTCGAAGGCGTCCTGATCCTCGGCCTGCGCCGCTCCAGCGCCGACGAACAGCTGGCGGATCACGGGCCGGCTGGCACCGGCGACCTCACCGGTGTGCTCCTCGTCGACCGGCACATCGCGCCAGCCGAGCACCTGCTGGCCCTCCGCCCCGACGGTCCGCTCGAGCAGCCGCTCGAGGTTCGCGCGCTGCTCGTCGTTCCTCGGCAGGAAGCACATCAGCACCCCATAGGCGCCCGCCCGGGGCAGCTCGAAGCCGGCGAGGGCGCGCAGCAGCTCGTCCGGCATCTGGATGAGGATGCCCGCGCCGTCGCCAGTGCAGGGGTCAGCGCCAGAGGCACCGCGATGCTCGAGGTTCTCCAGGGCCGTGATCGCCCGCGAGATCACCTCGTGGGTTGGCCTGTTGTCCAGGCGCGCGACCATGCCCACGCCGCACGCATCGTGCTCGAAGCGAGGGTCGTAGAGTCCGACGGCCTTGGGCGGCTGCTTGGTGTACGAAGTCATGGAAGTGCTCCCTTGGGGCGGTGCATCCCGTACGGGTGGGCACACCCCAGTACGGGTATAGGCGGGCACCTGAGGCGGAGCCAGAAAGCGTAGCAGCGCGGAGGCACCGTGAGCTGGGCGTCGAGGGTCCTCGGGCCGGATTCCGACATGGCTCTCGCGTATGCTCATTCGCAGTGGCGCACCGGGCTCGCGAGCCCGACCGGATGCTCCCGAGGGCATCGCGGTGCGGAGATCGTGGCCGGTCGTCGGTGTTTGATGTGTGAAAACTGTCCGCGCAGGGCAGATCAGCAAGGACGCAGTTACGTCAAGGATCTCAGGAGTCACGATGACGCCGGCCACCAAGACGCCGGACATAGAGCTGGTGCTCCCGGCGCGAGCCACAAATATTGCAGTTGTACGTCACGCCTTCGGGGCACTGGGCGAGGCGCTCGCTGTCGATGAGCAAATCCTCTCCAACATCCGTCTCGCCGTCACCGAGGCCTGCACAAACGTTGTCGTTCACGCCTATCCCGACGGTGTGGAGGGGCAGCTCGAGATCCTCGCCACGCTGCAGGAAGAAAAGCTTGTGGTGGTGGTGCGCGATGAAGGCCCGGGAATCGGACCACGACCTGACAGTCCCGGGCTCGGCCTGGGACTCCCGCTGATCGCCTCGCTGACGGAGTCCGTTCAGCTCGGTCGCGATGACGAGGACGAGCGCACCGAGGTTCGCATGACCTTCCCGCTCTCCAGCGGCGCCCCATGACGAGTACACCTACCCAGAATGAGCCGGGGGAGAACTCCGTTTCCCTGCGCCTGGCAAATGGCCCCCTGGCCGGTCCCGTGCTATCTCGCGTGGTCTCGATGGTTCTCGCCCGAGCCGACTGCCCGGTGAACCGGCTGGACGACGCGATGATTCTCTGCGACGCCCTCACCGCCCACACCCCGGCGCACACGAACGACGGCCACGTTGCCTTTACGGTGATTACCGATGGGCGGGAGATACAGTTGCGCGTCGGTGAGCTTTCCGAGCAGGGCGCCACCAAGCTGCTCGCTGACGCGGCGCTCGCCGGCATCGGCAACGTGCTCGAACGCCTTTCTGATGAGCTGAGAATCGAGTCCTCTTCCACCGGGCACCCGCGAGAGGAACTAATCCTCACGTTGCACTTCGACTGAGCGCCGCGGGCGCAGTCGCCCGGCGGCACCTCACTGCGGAGGTTCGTACTCGATCAGGCCCGCTCGCAGGCGGATGAGCGCATGGCGGATGAGCCGCGAGACTTGCATCTGGGAGACCCCGATCCGCTCGGCGATCTCTGTCTGAGTCAGTTCCTCACCGAAGCGCAGCCTCAGCACGAGACGCTCGCTGGAGGAGACATGCGCGAGCAGCGGCGCCAGGGTAGCGCGCTCCTCGGCCCGCTCGAAGCCCGCCTCCTCCTCGCCCAGCGCGTCGGCCAGGCTTTCCCCAGAGACATCTGTACCAGCGCGCCCTTGACGGGGCGCATCCAGAGAGCCAGCTTGGTAGGCGGCCGCCGCCTGGAGCGCGTCGAGCACCTGCTCCTCGGTGGCGCCCACCCCCTCGGCGAGCTCGCTCACCGTCGGTGCGCGGCGCTTGCCCAAAGACAGCTCGGTGGCCGCCCGGTCTACTCGCAGCGCCAGCTCCTGAAGGTCTCGCGGCACCCGCACCGACCACGTGCGGTCGCGGAAGTGGTGCCTGAGCACACCGAGGATCGTCGGCACGGCAAAGCTCGGAAAAGCCACATCGCGGCCGGAGTCAAACCGGTCTATCGCTTCCAGCAAACCCAGCGAGGCGACCTGCACGAGATCCTCAAACGGCTCCTCGCTGCGCTGATAGCGGTGTGCCAGACTGCGGGCGAGCGGCAGGTAGCGCTCGGCCAGCCGCGCGCGCGCCCGAACGTCGCCCGCGCGCGCTCTGGTGAACAGCTCCTCATCCGAACGCGCCTCCCAGGGATCCTCGGTCAAGGTCCTTCTATGCTCCCACGCGCTCACGCAGCGTGTCGGAGTCACTCCAGGAGCACAGTCCGGAACGTCCCGGGCAGGTCAGGCACAAACCGCGGTGTGGCTCTTTGCTGACGGTGAACGTGTGTGCCCGAGCTCGTCGTGCCAGCTCTGCCAGGCGATCTTCGAGCTCTGGCTTATCGGCCGTGGTATAGCTGGCACCGATTGGCTGCACCGGACGGTGCAGGAACCAGTGGACGATCTCCACACGCGGCGCGCCATCGCGCAACACGGCGAGCGCATACACCAGGCGCTGGATCGCATACTCGCGCGCCACCAGCGCAGCCAGATCCTCCTCCCCGTCAACCCGGTCGCTCTTGTAATCCACGACCAGTACCCCACCGTCCGGTTCCGGCACGAGGATGTCGATCACGCCGGTGACGAGCTGCTCGTCCGGCCCGAAGGAGAAGGCGAACGGATACTCACGCCGCGCCTGGCGCGAAGTGGTTGCCAAGCGCGCCGCGAAGCCGCTGTCGAGCGCCCTGCGCAGCAGTGCCGCGAGCTCCTCGCGTTCGTGGAGCTCAATACGCACGCCCAGCTCGCGGGCGAGGATCGCCACGTCCCCCTCAGACGGTGCGCCGCCACGCGCGAAGTCAAGCGGCTCCAACAGCCGGTGGACGATCGTGCCGCGTACACGCGCCTCCAGGCTGCCGGCGGCGATGCTCGCTGTCGCGGCGGCACGATCCTCGGGCAGACCGAGCACGCGTTCGAGGTAGTAGCGGTAGCCGCAGCGCTCAAACTCGCTCAGCGAGCTGTAGCTGAGCGCAATCAGCTTCTCGCGCCCGGCGCCACGCTCCGGCGGCGGCGCATCAGTGGCCTGCCGAGCGGGCAGCGGTGTGGCGGCGCGCGGCGCGCTCGGGGCCGGCGCAGGCGCGTCCGGCGAGCCGGCGGACGGCTTGCCTGGCGGAAACGGCGCGGCGGGAGAGTTGAAGAGACAGCGCACCGCCGCCGGGCCGCCCGGCGCGAGCACGAGGTCGTGCGTCTGCCCTGCCTCGGCGGTGAGCGCCGGCACCTCCTGCGACAGCGCCGGGCCCAGCCAGGAGATCGGCGCGGCACCCGGCCCTGGGACCGGCCAGCGCCCGAACCTGACCGATCCGCTGAGCAGCAAGCGCTCGCGCGCTCGCGTCATCGCGACGTAGGCGATGCGGTCCTCCTCCTCGGCTTCGCGCCGGCGGCGCTCGGCGCACAGATCCTCGTAGGCGAGCGCTGGGCTCGACACGGCGCCGTCGAGGCGCATCAGGCGCAGGCCGACGCGGTCGCCGTCAACCAACAGGTCGGGCATCCGCGAGCTGGGCGCACGCCCGAGATCGGCCACGCACACGACGGGGAACTCCAAACCCTTGGCGGCGTGCACGGTCATCAGGCGCACTGCATCGGGCTCGACGCCCTCGACGGGCGCGTCCGGCTCGGTCCGCGGGCCGCTCGCGAGGTACTCGACATGATCAAGAAAGCCGCGCAGGTCGCGGCCCTCGCCGGCCTCGAAGCGCCGCGCCAGGCGCAGCAGCTTGTGCACGTTTGCCAGGCGCCGCTCACCCCACTCGAGCGCGAGCACGTGCTCGCGATAGCCGGTCGCCGCGACCGCGCGCTCGAGCAGTGCGGCGATTGTGTGCAGCGGCGCACTGGAGCGCTCGCGCGCCAGCAGGCCACAGGCGCGCGCAAGCGCACCGCGATCGGCTGGGGCAAGCCTCGCCGCGAGGTCTCCCTCTGCGGCGAGGCTCGCCAGCGCGGTCTCCCAGGCCCCCCGCCGCGTGCCCTGCGCCTCACGCGCCAGCAGCGCCAGGCAATCACGCGAGCAGCCGCCGAGCGGTGACGCCAGCAGACCGTAGAGCGCTTCCTCGTCGAGCGGGTTGGCCAGCGCGCGCAGGTAGGAGATCAGGTCACCAATCTGCTGGTGACCCCAGAAGGCGCCGACCGCCGCGAGTGTGCGCAGCCCGCACGACTGCAGCGCGCGCTCGAAAACCTCCAGGTCGCCAGACGCGCGCAGCAGCACGACGATCTCCCCCGGCCGCGCGACACCGTCGCGGACGAGCTCCTGCACCCGTCGCGCAAGCATCCGCGCCTCCGCCTGGCGCCACAACGGCGCCGGGGGCAGCCCAGCGGCGACCGCCGCAGCCAGATCGTGGCGCTGCTCCCAGCCATCGATGTCGGTGAGCAGCAGCTCGACAGCCGGCTCGCGCGCTGAGGTGTGCGCTGGCGAAGCTCCACCATTGCCCGGCCCGGCGACGCTGGTGACCGGTGCGCGCGACGCGCCCGCGTCTGCACCGCCCCGCTCGCCCGCGCGCAGTGCGACGAAGTCCGCGAAGCGCTTACCGAAGACTGCGTTCACGACATCGAGCAACGGCTCGTCACTGCGGAAGTTGCATGTCAGCGAGAGGCTCGCGCCGCGCTCTGATAGCTCGTTGCGCCGGCTACGAAACAGGCTCACGTCGGCGTGGCGAAAGCCGTAGATCGACTGCAGCTCGTCACCGACCGTGAACAGGTTGCCGCGGTCCAGCGCGCGCAGGATCGCAAGCTGACGCGGATTGGTGTCCTGGAACTCGTCAACCATCAGCAGGTCAAAGCGGTGAGACCATTCCTCGCGCACCGGCTCGCGCTCGTTCAGCAGCTCCTGCGCGAGCAGCTCCAGGTCGTCAAAGTCCACGCTCGCTCGCTCGCGCTTGAGCTGATCGTAGGCCTCACCGAAGCGCACGAGCAGGTCGCCCAGCAACACGCACGCTGCCGCCGCCTGCACACCAAGCTCGTCCGCGTCCGGCACCGGCACCGGCACCGGCAAGCGTGGCAGCGGCTGGCCGCGGCTGCGCAGCTCCAGATAGACCTGCTCGATCATCGAGCGCACCCGATCGACGCCGTATGCCGCCAGCAGGTCGATCGCTGTGGCGCCCACGGCGGCGAGCAGCCTGCGCACCGCCGACTGGAAGGCCAGCTCGCGCAGCCTCCCCGCCAGCCCCTCGTCGAGGATCGCGAAGTCCGGGTCCAGGCCGGCTGCGAAGGGGTGCGCGCGTAGCATTCGCGCGCAGAAGCCGTGAAAGGTGCCCACGAACGCCGCCTCGGTGTCGCGCGCAGCCTGACGGTCGCCGAGCTCCAGCAGGCGCTCGCGCACGCGGTCGCGCAGCTCACCGGCGGCTCGCTCGGTGAACGTGATCGCAAGGATCCGGCCAGGCGCCACGCCGTCGTCGCGAACCGCTGCCACGAAGCGCTCGACGAGCACGGACGTCTTGCCGCTACCGGCCGCTGCTGAGAGGAGCAGTGACTCCGCGCGACGCCCGATGGCCTCTCGCTGCTCGTCCGTGAACGCGCGCACCTCGCCGCTCGCCACCGTGGGCACGCTGGCCGGCTCCATGCCGGGAAGCGTCTGCGGCTGCAACGCCGGCGCCCGCGGGCTCAACGCTCGCACCGGCAGATCGTCGGGTACTGGCAGCCGCCTGTGAACGCGCATGTGTCCGGTCGCGCCTGCAGGCGGCCGGCGGCCGCCTGCCCGGCGACCTCGCGCGCCGCGGCGACGGCTTGGTCGAGCAGCTCGCGCAGCTCGGCGTGCTCGCGAACATCCGTTGAGACGCAGTCGAGCTCCAGCCCGCTGTCACCGTCGAGCACGCCGCGTGGTCGCAGGTCGCTGCCGGTCAGTGGCTGGTAGAAGCCGCCGGCCGCGCGCAGCCCGAGCAACTCCTCGGCGGCGCGCATGTACAGCGCCACCTGCAGCTTGCCGTCCTTTATCCACCTCGCCGCGCCCGGCTGGTCTTTGCCCTTGTAGTCGTACACGACAGCGTTACCCGCCGCGTCGGCGTCGACGCGGTCGATGCGCCCGCGCAGCCTCACCCCGCCGCCCAACTGCAATGCAGGCAGCTCGCTCGCCTCGCCGCGTTCGTCGCCCTCCTCAAAGCCGAACCCGAGCTCCAGCTCGCGCGGCGCCAACGGGCTTTCGCTCTCTGCGGCGAGCGTCAAGTAGCGGTCGAGGTCGGCCTGCAGACGCCGGCGCACGGCCGCGCGCCGCTCCGGCGCTACCGACAGCGGATGGCCGGCTTCGTTCCCGGCCAGGGCGCTGGCGAGAAGCTCGCGAGCGCGCGCGAGGTTGCCGCGCGTCAGCCGCGCGCTGCCGGTCTCGCGGCGCAGCCCCTCGAGCGTATCCTTCAGCGCGGCGTGCGCCAAAGCCCCGCGAGCGAGCGGCTCCGGGTCTGACTCGAGCGCGTCCGGGCGCAGCAGCCGCTCGACGAACCACGCCACCGGACAGCCGATCCACCGTTCCAGCGACGACGCCGACCATGGGCGCGCCGCCAGCTCGCTGAGCAGGTACGTGTCGCGCAGCGGCTCATCGGCACCCTCCGCTTGCGCGCTGGCACCGGAGTCCGCGGCAAGCGCCTCAAGCGCGGAGAAATCTGTGCTCCTGACCAGCGCGACGTCGTCGACGGCGCCCAGACGACGCCACGCGCGTGTGGCGAGAAGCTCCGGCTCGAACAGGTCGCAGACGTCGTCGACGAACAGCGAGCGCGGCGTCGTCTGACCGTCGTCGTCGGCGCTGTGCCAGCTCAGCACGAGCCGCTCCTGCGGGCGCGAGACAGCCGCGTAGAGCAGGTAGCGCTCGGCCACGAGCAGGTCCTCCTGCTCACCGAGGCGCAGCCCGGAGACTTCGGCCAAGCGCCGACGCTCCTGCTCGGACAGTAGCGGCTGCGCCCGCGCACGCTGGGGAAAGACGCCCTCCTGCAGGCCGCAGACGAACAGCGCGCGCACACGGCGCCCTTCGGCGTCCAGCAGCGAGGACGGGTCGAGCACGGCCACCGCGCCGGCCAGCGGACGCTCGCCGCTGAACAGCTCGACGCCGCCGAGCACGCCAGCCAGCTCCGCCGCGCTCGCCGGTGCAAGCTCGGGCGCGATCTGCGCCAGCTCGCGCAGCTGCGCCAGTGCGCGACGCCCGGCCGCCAGCGCGCCTGCCTCGTCGAGCTCGCTGGCCGCCAGCAGCCCGGCGCGGGAGCGGCGTGGGGCGCAGAACAGCCAGTAGAGCTCGCGCGAGGCGCGCTCGATCAGTGCCGCGGCGCCGCGCTGTTGGGAAACCTGCAGGCGGTCGAGCGTCTCCAAGCGCCAGTTGCGCTCCTCCCACAGTAACCTCGCGTGGCCGGCGCTGAGAGCCCCGGAACGACGCGCGCGCAGCTCGAGCGAGTCGGCCAGCGCCGGCACGTCGAGCAGTCCGGGCGCGCGCAGCCAGGCGAGCAGATCGCCCAGCTCGCCCGGAGCGCGGCTCGAGTGCTCACCAGTAGAGGTGTTTTCCGTGTTTTCCTCGCTGGCTTCGCCGGCCCCCTCGTCCGGCGCGGCGACGCAGCGCAACAGCCCGATCAGCGCGCGGCCGATCGCGGTGTCGGCGAAGACCCGCCGGCGCTGCAGCGCGAAGGGGATGCGAGCGTCGCCGAAGACCTCTTCGAGCAGCTCCATCGACGTGCTGGCCGGGCGCGCCAGCACAGCAACGTCCTCGGCCGCCATGCCCTGCTCCAGCAGCTGTGCGATCTCGCCCGCCACCAGCTCCAGCTCGGCGCGCTCACCCCCACCCTCCAGCAGCCGCACAGCCCCGCCCGAGTCCACCCGCGCCGCCCCAGGCTCGACCAGCGAGCGCTCCAGATGGTGCAGCGCCGTGCGTGCCGCCGGGGCGTAGTACTCCGCCCGCGCCTGTAGCGGCCGGTGCTCGGAGGCCAGCGGCGCAATCGTCTGAAAGGTGCCCGCCCGTCCCGCGAACGCTGCCCGTCCAGGCTCATATGTAAGCGACACCGTCACCGGCGCGCCTACCACGGTGCCGAGTGTCTCGATCACATCGAGTTGCATGGCGCCGAAATCGTCAAACCCGTACATAAGCACCGGCGTGGCACCCCAGAGTGCAGGCTTGCGACGCAACGCGTCCAGCGCTTGTGCAGCGCGGCGCTCGTTATCAGTGCGCCCAATCTGCGCCAGCATGCGCCGGTACTCCCCAAAACACCTCCCCAGCTCCTCCACGCCTGCCGTCGCGTCTCCGCCGTCCACAGCCTCCCAAGCCCGCAGTGCCGCTCCTAGCCGCGCCGGGGTTACGCGCTGCACCTCCAGCTCAGCCACCATCACCGCCAGCGCACGCACGAGCCCTGGAGTGCTCTGTACGCCGCCTCCTGACGCCCCGGCCACCTTCGCCAGCACCCGTTCGCGGGCAATTCTTCCCAGCGCCGGCTCGCCCGTACCCGCGCGGCGCACCGCCTCGCCGATCAGCCCCTCAAAGCGCTCCACTCGCGCGCCCAGCACCACCCCCGCCCGCACCAGCTCGCGCCGGTAGTGCTCCACGCCGGCATGCGTCGGCACGATCAGCAGCGGCTGCACCCCATGCGCTAGGTGCCGGCGCACTGCACTCATCACCTCGCGGGCCTTGCCCGCGTTCGCGGGCCCGGTGATGAGCGTGATCGGCACTGCTACTCATCCTTGCGTACCCACCCGACACGCTCGCTGTAGGAGATCTGTCGAGCCTCCGTGCTACGCCGCGCTAGAAGCCGGCACATCGGCGGCGCTCTCGGACTCGGCCTCCGGAGGCTTCACGCCCTCCTTCGCCCACTCCTCGTCGAACTCGACCCGCCATTGCCCCTCCTCCGTCTGGCTGAGGGCTAGGTGCGCCCGAAAGCTGCGGCCGCTACGGCCTCTGAAGCCGGTTACGGCGTTCTTGGTATAGCCGGTTTTGATCAGTTCGCGGGCCACAGCTATCGGCAGCGACTTGCCCGCTTTGCCCTTCCAGATTACAAACCCGCACCCTGAATCATCACGAGCCCAGCACGAGTAGCCCTTGCGGTTCTCCACGATCTCGTGCCCACATACCGGGCACGGTCCCAGCCTGGCGCGGGGAATGCGCACATCTTTGAGCGTCTCGTCGAGCGTTTTGACGGTCTGCTCGGCGAAGCCCGCGATGTCGTTCATGAACTTCTCGCGCGAGTCCTCGCCGCGCTCGATCTTGCCGAGTCGGTGCTCCCAGTTACCGGTCAGTTCGGGCGAGGTGAGCATGTGCGCATCGAGCAGGCGGATCACGTTCAGCCCCTTCTCGGTCGCAACCAGTGCCCGCGCGTCGCGCTCGACGTAGCCGACGGTGATCAGCCGCTCGATGATCGCGGCGCGCGTGGCCGGCGTGCCGATTCCCGACTCCTTCATCGCCTCGCGCAGCTCTTCGTCGTCGACCAGCTTGCCCGCGGTCTCCATCGCCCCGAGCAGCGAGGCGTCGCTGTAACGCCGGGGCGGTTTGGTTTCCTTGCGCTCGCTGGCGATCTCCTTCGTCTGTACCTCCTCGCCCTCGGCCAGCCGCGGAAGCTGCTGGTCGGCGCCCTCGTCCTCCTCGCCCTTCGGCGCGGAGTCGAAGGCCACCTCGTCGTATACCCCGCGCCAGCCGGGTACCAGCAGAAGCTTGCCGCGCGTACGGAAGGTGTAGGAAGCCCCCCCGTCCTTCTCCCGCAGGCCGGCCGGCACCGTCGTCTCCACCTTTGTGTTCTCGAACACCGCCTCCGGGTGAAACACCGCCAGGAAGCGGCGCACCGCCATGTCGTAGACCCGACGGTCGTCCGAGCTCATTTTCTCGAGGTTGTGCTCGGAGCGTGTTGGGATGATCGCGTGGTGGTCGGTCACCTTGGCGTCGTTCACCACCCGGTCCAACGGCAATTTATCCAGCCCGGTCACGTACTCCGCGGCTTTGGAGTACTCGGCCCGTTCCCCCACCAGCGCGGCAATCGGCTTGATCTCGCCGATCATCTCGGTCGTCAGGTAGCGGGAGTTCGTCCTCGGATATGTCAGCGCCTTGTGCTCCTCATACAACCGCTGCGCCGCCGCCAGCGTGCGCTTGGCGGAGAACCCATACCGAGTGTTCGCCTCCCGCTGCAGCGTCGTCAGGTCATACAGCATCGGCGCGCGCTCTTTCTGCTTTTTCTTCTCCAGCTTGGAGATCTGACCCGGCTTGCCTTCACACGCCTGCACGATCGCGGCCGCTTCCGCCTCGCTCGCGATCCGCGGCTTGCTCCCCGCATGGAAGCGGCCGATGTAGGTCCGTTCGGGGTCGGCTACGAAAGTGGCATCCACCAGCCAATACGGCTCAGGTATGAAGGCCTTGATCTCCTCCTCGCGGCGAGCGATGATCGCCAGCGTCGGCGTTTGCACACGGCCAAGCGAGACCGCGCCATCGAACGAGCTGCGCAAACGGATGGTTGCGGCGCGCGTGGCGTTCATGCCGACGATCCAGTCGGCCTCTGAGCGAGAACGCGCAGCCTGCTCCAGCATTGCGAACTCCGCCGCGGGACGCAGCCCTTTGAATGCCTCTTTCATCGCCGCGTTCGTCATCGAGTTCAGCCACAACCTCTTGACCGGCTTGCTCGCGTTCGCCTTCTCATACAGGTAGGCAAAGATCAGCTCCCCCTCACGGCCGGCGTCGCAGGCATTGACGACCTCCTCGATGTCCTCGCGGCCGAGCTGTTTGGTGACAGCCGTCATCTGCTTGCGCGAGCGCTCATCGCGCACGACGAGCTTGAAGTGGTCAGGCACGATCGGCAGGTCGGCCATCTTCCAGCTCTTGAACTTCGCGTCATATGCCTCGGGTTCGGCCAGCTGCACGAGGTGCCCCACCGCCCAGGTGACCACGTGCTCAGGACCCTCCAGCCAGCCCTCTTGCTTTTGGAATGGCCCCTTCAGTACACGCGCCAAGTCCTGCCCCACAGAGGGCTTCTCAGCGATCACGAGTGTCTTCGGCATGGCGCCAGCGTAGCGATTGGGGGCGACGCGGGATTGTGGCCGGCAAGCGCGAAGCGCCTGGCGCCGTCCTTCAGCCGCCGATCGGAGCTCGCGGGTTGGTGCCCCAGAAGACCTGCGTTCCGAGCATCCCGATCAGCGTCACGAACACGAGGTTCAGCACCATCGACTTGGCAGTCGCCGCACCCACACCGACCGGCCCGCCACTGGCGTTGTAGCCGTAGTAGCACGCCACGAGCACAATCGCCGTAGCCATGAACATTCCCTTGATTACGCTGTATAAGAAGTCCGGCGCATTCTGGAATTGCCAGAAGACCAACAGGTAGCCTCCCGCGGAGGTAAACCCGATCTGCTTCACGACCGCGATGTAGGAGGCGAGGTACGCAACGCCAATTGCCGTGATGTACATGAACGGCAGTACGATCCACGCCGCGAGCAGGCGCGTGCCGCACAGGAACGTCATCGAGTCGACCCCCATCACCTCGAGCGCGTCGATCTCATCGCTGATGCGCATCGCGCCGAGCTCAGCCACGATCCCGGTGCCCACCTTCGCGGACATCATGTAACCAAAGGAATACGGGACGGCCTCACGCAGGTTGCACCAGGCCGTGAACACGCCCGCGTAGGCCGGAGCACCCTGAGCCTCAGTGAAGTACGCGCCCTCGACGCCACACGTGCCCAACCCGGTGATGAACACAAGCCCCCAAATGACGGCGGTCGAACCGACGATCAGGATGCCCGCCTGACGTAGCGACTCGCCGAAGAAGCGAAATACGCGCAACCCCCACACATCGCGCAAGATGTTGCCGGTGAAGCGAGCGATCTCGCCCGTGGCTGCCAGCCATTCGCGCGGCATCGCCAGCAGCTCGTTCATTATTTGATCACCAGGATGTTGGGGTGGGTGGCGAGCAGCGTCTGAGTGAAGACGTAGTTGAACGCGCCTATGCCCAGGAACGAGACCACAACTGCCTGGTTGACCGCCCGCCCGACGCCCTCAGCGCCACCGGAGGCACTCATGCCTTTGTAGCAGCAGACGATCGCGATGATCGCCCCGAAGATTGTCGTCTTCAGCACCGAGCCCCACAGGTCGGTGGTCGACGCGTTCGCGAACAGCGTCGTCCAAAACGGTCCCAACGGCTGGCCATTGAGAACGGCAGCGAGTATCCCCCCGAAGATTCCGAATAGCAGCGCATAGAGGTCAAACAGACCCGTGACGATCATCAGCGCCAGGAAGCGAGGCACGACGAGGTTCTTGATCGGGTCCACACCCAGCACCTGCAACGCGTCGAGCTCCTCTCGGACCTTGCGCGCACCGAGATCCGCCGTGATCGCAGTACCCGCGATGCCAGCGACCACGATCGAGGTGATCAAAGGACCGATTTCGCGGATCGCCGCGAGCACGAAGAACCCGCCGAGCCGGTCGAGCGCGCCGAAGATCCGTAGGAAATTAGCCGCCTGCAGTCCCGGCGCGCCGTAGTTGATCGCCACGGTCGTGATGAGCAGCGGAAACCAGACCAGCCGCAGCGCGAACAGGAACTGGTTGACGAACTCCCCGCCGTACGGGTATGGAGGGCGTAGGGCAGACCATATGGTCCTACCCGTCAGGATCATCATGTCCCCGACTTCTTCCAGCAGGTTTTTAGCTGGCAGGAACGCCCGCTCCGGAGCACCGCCGAGGAGACCTCCACTGTCGGGGTGGGATCGCGCCACAGCGCTAGTGTACTAGTTCACCAGCACACTGTACGTCCGAGGTCCTGAGCGCTACCGTGGAGGTATGAAAATTCAGCCAGACACCATCGGCTTGGAGGGATTCGGCGTCGCGATCGACCGCGACGCCGAGGTTCCAATCGGGGTGCAGCTAGCGTGGGCGCTGCGCACTCGAATCCGCGATGGGCGGTTCAAGCCGAGCCAGCGACTGCCGGGGCTACGAGACTTGGCGGAGGCGACCGGCGTGAACGTCAACACAGTCCGCGCCGTCTACCAGCGCCTCGAGCACGAGGGCCTGATCGACAGCCAGCAGGGCAGCGGTACGTTCGTCGCCTCCACCCCGCACCGGCCTTCTGCGGTGGGCACGATCGCGGCCGACGCCGCGCGCGAGGCACAAGCGACCGGGGTCGACCCGCGCGAGGTCGCGGCCGCCCTGTATGTGACCTCCGAGTCCCCAGCACCGCCCGCCGACGAGGCGGCCGAGCGCCGGCGCCTGCTGCGTACCCAGATTGCGGGACTCGAGCGGACGCTCGGTGAGCTCGAAGCTGGGCATCCCGGCGTCGCGCCGGCACCCACTCAGAGGCGGCGGGGTATGGGCCCGACACTGCCGAGCGTGGCCGAGCTCGAGGATGTGCGCAGCGCTCTGGTGCGCCGGCTGGCCACCGTCCAGACGGCGATCGACGCGCTCGGGCGTAGAGATACCTCGGGCGAGGCAGAGCACCAGGAAGAGCGCCAGGCAGCTACGACAAGCAAGCGCGCAGCGCGAACGCGAGGTAAGACGCGTCCCGCGCCCGCGGGGGCCTGAGCCCGGTGGCCGGTACCTACTTCCTGGCGATGGTGCTCGGGGTCCCGCTGGTGATCTTCGTCCTGGCGCTGCTCGCCGGGTATCTCAATCGCGACAGAGACGCCGAGGTGCTCGACTGGAAGCCGACCCGCTCTCCCGAGCGAGAAGCCCAGCTCGAGATCAATGAGATCGATCAGATGCGTGCCTCTCTGAGCGAGCTCCGGCGCCGGCGCGGGGCACCCGAACCCGAGCGTGCAGCCGAACACCGGTGGGAGACCTGACTCACCCAGCTGTGCACGGCCCCGTGCTCACCTGAACACCCGGGCCAGCGGCATCCGCTGTAGCCAGCACTCGGGCAACTGTCGCGTTGGCGACCCCGTAACCCCCATGCTGGCCGCCGCCGACCGTGCCCGCGAACACCGTGGTCAGGACATGCCCAGCGCCGTCAACCAGCGGGCCACCGGAGTTACCCGGACGCACCAGACCGCGCAGCGGGGTGAGCAATCGCGAGACCGGCCCTGAGCCGTACGCGTCCTGGGTGAGCACTGTCTGCGTGCGCCCAATTCGTCCCGGCTGCACGTTGAAAGGACCATTCTCGGGATAGCCGAGAATCGCCCCGCCGGTACCCGAGGCCGGTTCGCTCACGAGGCTGAGCGCAGGCACACCGATGTCAGGGACGCGCAGCACAGCGATGTCGTTCCTCGGGTCAAAAGCGATCGGCCGTGCAGGCAGGCTCGGTGAATGACCACCCAGCTCAACAGTTGTGTCCCGCTCGCCGGCCACCACATGAGCGTTGGTCACCACAGTGCCCGGCTGCGCCACCCAGCCAGAGCCCTCGATCGCCAGGCCGCAGGCACTGCCGAGCACCCGCACCACGCTGTGCGAGGCCGCCTGCACGCCCGGCTCATGCGCGATGCGAGGTGTGGGCGCCGCGACATCCGGCGAGGGGCCGGTGACTTCAGGCAACGGATCCAACCGCGCGAGCGCGTTCAGGATCGAGCCCGTCGGCGGCAGCAGTTTGTTGAGCTCGCGCAGGACAGCCGAGCGCTGGATGTCCGCGCGCAACTGGTTTTGCCCCGGCGCCTGCGCCGCCACGGCTGCAAGGATCCACACGATGCCCAGACCGAGCGCCGCGCTGAGCGCCGCGCCGAGCAAGCCGTCGAGCAAGCCCAGGCCCGGGAGGAAGAGAGCACGGCGCAGCTTGAACCCCAGGCCCTCCAGCCCGCTGGCGAGGATCCCGCCGGCGAGCAGTGCACCGAATAGCCCGAAGGCTGGGGCGTAGGGCGAGGAAGATCCGCGTGGAAGCAGAAGAGGACCCAGACGAGTTCCGAGGAATGCACCAAGCGCGAACCCGCAGAAGGAGAGCGCCCCGACAATGAAGCCCCGCCGGAAGCCAAACCCGGCCAGGATGGCCGCAAACGCAACAATGATCCAGTCGAGCTGTGTCACCTGCCATGTTGTATCGCTCCTTGTCTGAGAACCGGACTCGGCGAATGAGGCGCGCGCGTCCTGTGGCAGCCCTGGCGAGCGTGGCCTTCGCGATCGGCGCGATCGTTGGCGCCCAGCACGGCGGCTCAGCCGCCTCCACCCTCGCCAGCCGATTCGTCTCTGCGTGGACACGAGGCGACTACGCGACCATGTACACGGACATCGACCCAGCCTCCCGGCATGGGATGACGGCCAGCGAATTCGCCGCCGTCTACGGACAGGCGATGAGAACCGCCACCGCCATGAACCTGGAGGTGACCGGCAAGCCCCGCGACGGCCCCGGCGGCTTGGTGTCCGTTCCGGTTCGCGTCCGCACGCGGCTGTTCGGAACGCTCGCGCTGGATGCGCAGCTGAGGATCGTAAGCGGCGCCGAAGGAGGCGACACGATCGCCTGGTCGCCATCGCTTGCATTTCCCGGAATGCGTTCCGGAGAGACGCTCAGCCGACAGACAACGCTTCCCAGGCGGGCGACGTTGCTCGCTCGGGACGGTTCCGTGCTCGCCGAAGGCTCGGCGAGCAGCGCTGGGCCGCGCACCTCACCGCGGGGCGCGAGCGCGAGCGCAGTGGTCGGGGAAGTCGGCCCGATTCCCAGCTCGCGCCGGCCGGCGCTCGAAGCACAGGGTGTGCCTTCCGATGCGATCGTCGGTGTGAGCGGGCTGGAGCGGGCGCTGGACGAACGCCTGCGGGGGACTCCCGGAGGCGAGCTGCTCGCGGGCCGGCGAGTGCTCGCGAGCACCGGGTCTCATGCGGCGAGCGCCGCACGTACCACCGTGTCTCCCGCGGTACAGCGCGCCGCCGTGACCGCGCTCGGGGGGCAGCTCGGTGGGATCGTCGCGATGGCGCCCTCCTCCGGACAGATCCTTGCCGTTGCAGGGATCGGTCTCGATAGCCTCCAGCCGCCGGGCTCGACGTTCAAGATGATCACCCTCACCGGCGTGCTAGAAGCCGGGATCGCCAACCCGCACAGCGTCTTCCCCTACGCGACTTACGCAACGCTCGACGGGGTCAAGCTGCACAATGCCAACGGCGAGGAATGCGGCGGATCGCTCGAACTGGCCTTCGCGGTGTCGTGCAACTCCGTGTTCGCACCGCTCGGCGCCAAGCTCGGAGCGCCCCGTCTCGTGGCAACGGCGGAACGCTTCGGCTTCAATCACGACCCAGGGATCGAAGGCGCCGCCGAAAGCTCGCTGCCCGCGGCATCCGCGATCCAAGGCGAACTGGATGCCGGATCGACGGCGATCGGGCAAGGCCAGGTGCAGGCAAGCGCCCTGGAGATGGCGATCGTCGCGGCGAGCATCGCCGATGGCGGGCGCCGGCCACAGCCGGCCTTCACACCAGGGCCGCCGGGCACGGGCACGCAGGCGACGAGCGCCGCTGTCGCGCGTACCGTGCGGCGCCTGATGATCGGCGTCGTGCGCAACGGCACCGGCACCTCCGCCGCGATCCCAGGCGTCGTGGTCGCCGGCAAGACCGGCACCGCCGAACTGAAGACGAAAAGCAGCTGCCCGCCAAGCTCGGAAGCGAGCTCAGCAGAATCGGGCCAGGGTGGATCTAACCCGGAAAGCTGCGGGCCGGCCCAGAATGAAGCGAGCAACACAGACGCCTGGTTCGCCGCATTCGCGCCCGCACTTCATCCGCGGATAGCTGTCGGCGTGCTGCTGGTGAAAGACGGCGCCGGCGGAGCCACCGCGGCGCCCGTGGCCCGGCAAGTGCTCGAAGCCGGCCTTCAAGCCAGCCACTGACGGATGGATCGTCGTTTGGTGGGTCCGATAGAAGATCGGGCAGCAAGTCGAAGCCCATTCTCGGGCGCAAGGGCGAGCCGAGGACGCAGCAGGGACGACGAGGCGCCGTCAGACGTCGAGCTCGGCCGACGCTGTCTGAGAAGCATCCGCCGGGTCGATGATCTTCAGCTCGAGCGGGCGGTTGTCGAGCGAGACGACCTGGATCTTATAGAGCAGCAGCGCACCCTGAGTTGGGCCCGAGCTCGCGATCGAGTCCGGCGCAGGTAGCCGGCTGTCAGCTGCAACAAGGCCTCCGCGGTATGCGAACGGGTTGGTGGTGTCCGGGAGGACCGGGACATAGCGGTTGCCTTGGGTGTCGGCAATCGTGAGGCTGGTCGCAGCGGGCAGTTCGCGCTTGTTGTGGTTGTAGACCTGCACGAAGACCCCGAACCACTCCTGCCCCGGCGCCAGCTGACGCTGAGCCGGGGAGAGCCCCTGCAGGTAGGAGGCATCCTCGGCGTCGACGGGATTCAGCTGACGCGACAGCTGCACCTCGTACACCAGCGGCCCCACGTCCAGGTACGGGGCGTTGGCCCCTGACTCCCCGGCGTAGGTGCCCGTGGTGACCTTCGTGTGGGAGTCCCCGCAGGCGCCGAGCGCGAGCACCGCGAGCAGAGTGAGGACAGCGAGCGGGAACTTGCGCAGGCGACTGGACATCGGGGCGGGAGTTTATCCGGCGGCGACGGTCACGCGCTGCCCTCGGCCAGCGTCTGACTCGATGATCGAGCGCAGCCGGCGCATGGCCCGGGTGTTCTTGCGTTTTAGCCAACTGCGCGCGCCGAGCCCCTCCATCAGGCGGTCGGACAGCGTGGCTGGCTTGGTCTCGAGCGTGAACCGCACGCGCGTCGTGCCCGCCGCCCCCAGCGCAAGCTCATAGACGCCCAGCGTGCGGATGCGATTGTCCTTGCCGCCACGGCCAGCCTCCACGATCCGATGCGGAGCATCGACCTCGACAAACGTCACGTCTGTCCAGCTGAAGCGGTTGCCCGGTGCCTTGACGCGAAAGCGCGCCCCTGCGCCAAGACCGACGGAGTCGATCCGTGTGAGATGCCAATCAACGAGGTAGTGGTCGGTGAACTCCGGATGGTTCGCGATGTCCTGCAAGTAGTCGAAGACCCGCTCGCGCGGAGCATCGACGACGATTGACACGGTCACGGGGTCCACGGCGACCGCCAGTCTAGTGCCCGGCCATACTGAAACGGCCCGTCAGGCGCTCTATGCGGCGCGGGCGGTGAGACGAACCGCGTGGCCGTGCTCTGAGTGACGCACGATCTCGGTGGCGGCTGGCGCCTCACGGCGCAAGAGCCGGCACAGCTCGCAGACGATGCCATGCGACGGGGAAGGCGGGCTTCCATACAAGTGGACGTGCTCTCCCGTTAGCGGCGTGCGCCCGCAGTCGGTGCAGCGATGCCGGCCGGCCTCCAAGGCACCAACGCCACGACGCAAGAGGACGCGCTCGAGTTGCTCCACGTGACGAGATGCAGAGGCCATCCTCTGAAAGGTTTCGCCGTCGCGCACCCGGCTCCTGCCTGTTTGTGAAGGGCAGTAGCTGGGTAGATGTTGAATGCGGGACATGGCCAGGCAGGCACCGGGCTGGACCGCGACCGGAGTCCAGGCAGTTGATTTAGAAGTTGCATAAGGGCCAATTGACAGTCTTGTTATGATCGCCACGAGCGATCCTCAGCAGTCCCTGCAGGAGTCCAAGGGCAAATCGCCGAGCAGACAAGGGGAGAGCAGATGGAGACACTTACATCGGGGACCATCACCGGGGCAGGCTCGTTTCGCTGCCAGCACTGCGACTACGTGCTGACGCTCCTCGGCTCGGACATGCTGAGCAGCTGCCCGCGCTGCGGGGGCGAGGACTTTGCTCGGGCCTCCTTGTTCAGCGCTGGGCGACTGGGTGCCACGCGCTTCGGTCCCGAAGGCGTATTGACGAGGCGCACTGGAAACGAGGACACGCTCCCCGGCCGCCGCTCGCCGGGGGCAATCTCCCAGCCTGGACGCGGGGTCTTGCTGGCGCAGGCAAGAGAACGAATCGAGGGACCCGGCGAGTATCTCGTGTATGAGGAGAGCGGTGAGTGGCGCACGGTGGCGCTCACGCGAGAGTGGACGCGAATTGGGCGCTCGCTCGCCGCCGACGTACGCTTCGACGACCCCACCGTCTCACGCCGGCACGCGTTGATCGTGCGCCAGCCCGACGGCGTTCGGGTGCTCGATGACCGTAGCCTGAATGGGGTGTTCGTGAACGGTGCGCGAGTCGAGGGCAGGACATTGGAAGATGGCGATGAGATCCTCGTAGGGCGCTACCGGTTGAGCTTCCTCAGCGTGGCCTCTCAGCTCGAGATGGAGCCCACCCCGAGCGCTCAGCACACCGCAGACTGAGGGGCATCTGACGCCCGGAAGGGACTCCCGCGTAGTATCGCCTTCGATGGCGAAGACCCAGACGATCGCCGTGCTCTCCCAGAAGGGAGGCACCGGCAAGACCACCGCAGTGCGCACGCTCGCCGACGCGCTGCGCCGGGCCGGCGTGAGGACACTGGCCGTCGACCTCGACCCGCAGGGGAATCTGTCCGACTACTTCGACCTGCCGCCAGACGCCGAGCCGACGATCGCCGACGTGCTCGCCGGACGCGCCACCGCCGCCGAGGCGATCCACGAGGACCTGATTCCAGCCAACCTGAGCCTCGCCGAGGCCGAGCTGATGCTGGGCGGCAAGATGGGCCGCGAGATGACGCTGCGGCGTGCGCTCGCCAAGGTGCCCGGCGATTATCAGGTGATTCTGATCGACTGCCCGCCTTCGCTCGGGCTGCTCACGGTGAACGCACTCGTGGCCGCCGATCGCGCACTCGTGACCGCCGAGGCCCAATACTTCGCGCTGCAGGGGGTCGAGCAGGCCATGGAGGTCGTCGAACTGGCGCGGGACAGCCTCAATCCCGCTCTCGAGCTGCTGGGAGTGCTGCTGAACCTCGCCGATATGCGCACAGTGCATTCGCGCGAGGCGCTCGTGTCACTGCAGGAGCGCTTTGGTGAGCAGGTGTTCGCCACCGTCATCCGCTCTTCGATCGCCTACGCCGAGTCGGCCGAGCGTGCGAAGTCGATTCTTGATCACCGCCCCGACCTCGGCGCCGACTACCTGGCACTCGCCGCCGAAGTGCTCGAGCGGCTGCCGGGACTCCAGCACGCCCGCGGGCGGCTCACCCAGCTGGCTTAGAGCTCCCCGACATAGGCCCCTTGCGGCTCAAACGGTGTCCGCAACAGCGTCGCCCAACCATCGATCTCTGGCTGCAGTGCGGCCACGACTGCGCCGGTCTGCTCATAAAAGCACCACACGAGCACCGTCGGTCCAGCCCCAGAGATCGTCGCTCCAAGCGCGCCCAGCTCCCGTGCGCGGCGCGCCAGCTCATACGATCGCGGAAAGAGCTTCGCGCGCCGCTGCTCGTGCAGGCGGTCCTGAAGCCCGCGCGCAAGCAGATCCCAGTCCCCGCGCGCCAGGCCGAGCGTCAACAGCGCTCCATGGGCAATGTTGAAGACGGCATCCGACAGCGGCACTTCGGCCGGCAGCGTCGCACGCGCTGCGCTCGTGCGCACCGCCTCTCCGGGAACGACCGCGAGCGCCTCCAGGCCTGTCGGCGGCTCAAAGCGCGTCGCCTGCCCATCCGCGCAGATCACGAGGCCTCCTTGCAGCGCCGCCGCCACATTGTCGGAATGACCCTCCAGCTGGCTTGCATGCTTCAGCAGGTCTGCGTCTAGCTCATACAGATGGTCCGCCGCCATCAGACCAGCCACGACCGCCGCGGCACTCGAGCCGAGACCTCCCGCCAGCGGGATCTCCGAGCGGACTCGAAAGGTGAAGCCCTCCGCGGGCGCAAGCCGCTCGAAGGCCCGCACGCACAGGTTCTCGCGCCCACGCGGGACCGGCAGGTCCGTCTCCACAGCGAACTGGCCAGTCTCCTCGACTTCGAGCTCCAGATGCAAAGCCAGCGCAGCCGCCATGCAGTCAAAGCCCGGACCGAGGTTGGCCGAGGACGCCGGCACGCGCACTACCCGCCTACGTATCACCCAAAACCGCTTCTTCGATCGGCCCCATCTCCGCGGCGCATGTGATCACCATGCCGTCGTTGTTGGCGATCGCCGTCTCCGGATCCTTCAAGCCGCGCCCGGTCAGCACACATACGATCTGCTCCGCTCCGTCGGCTCCATACTTGAGCAAGCCCGCGACCGAAGCCGCGGAGGCTGGCTCACAGAACATGCCTTCCCGCGAGGCGAGCAGGCGATAGGCGTGGAGAATCTCCGCATCGCTGAGGTCGCGGATCTTTCCCCGCGAGTCGGTTGCCGCTGCCATCGCGTCCTCCCAGCGCACCGGGTTGCCGATCCTGATCGCGCTGGCCACCGTTTCCGGATGCTCGATCACTTTGCCCTGCACCAGCGGCGCGGCCCCCTCGGCCTGGAAGCCGAACATCTTCGGCGCCGCACCCAGCTCGCGGAAACCGCGCCAGTAGGAGGTGATGTTGCCCGCGTTGCCAACCGGGATGCAGAGCACTTCCAGCTGCCCTTCGAGCGCCTCGTGTACCTCGAACGCTGCCGTCTTCTGTCCTTCGATGCGAAACTCATTGACCGAGTTGACGAGCACGATTGGGTGTGCGTCCGTCAGCTCGCGCACGAGCGTCAGCGCCTGGTCGAAGTTGCCCTGAAGCGAGATCACACGCGCGCCGTGCACGAGCGTCTGCGCCATCTTGCCCTGGGCGATCTTGCCCTCTGGAACGATCACCGCGCAGGTAATGCCCGCGCGCGCCGCATACGCCGCCGCGCTTGCGGCCGTGTTCCCGGTGGACGCGCAGATCACAGCCTTGGCGCCGTCGCGCACGGCGGCCGATACCGCGCACGTCATGCCGCGGTCCTTGAACGACCCGGTCGGGTTGGCGCCCTCAAGCTTCAGGCGCACCGTCGCCCCCACCATCTCGGAGAGCACCGGCGCGCGCAACAGCGGCGTCGAGCCCTCCTGCAGGCTGACCAGCGGATCGCCCGGCTCGAATGGGAGCCGCTCGCGGTAGCGCTCGATCAGCGGCACGTGAGCTCCGGTTGGCGGAATGCCCTCCACCAAGGGGACCTTCACGCTCGCCTCGTTCATCCGAACTCCTCTTCGATCACCCTGATCGTCCGCGGCGCCGAGCGCACGAAGTCGGACTCCTCGAGCAGCGCGATCGCTGCGCGCAGGCTCGACTCGGCCACCTGATGGGTGACCATTACCAGCCGCGCATTCTCCTGCATACCTCGCTGCACGACCGACTTGATCGACACCCCCTGCTCCCCCAGCACCTTCGTCACCGACGCGAGCACGCCGGGGCGGTCGGCGACCTCCAGGTGCAGGTAGAAGGCGCTCGGGACATCCTCGAGCAGGCGCAGCCCGAGCGGCGGGGCGGGCGGTCGCGCGCCGCCGGTCATCACGCTCACCACGTCGCCCAGCACCGCGCTCGCCGTCTGCAGGCCACCGGCGCCTGGGCCGGACATCGTGATCTCGGTGATCGCCTCCGATTCGACCGTGACCGCGTTGAACGGCCCCGACACCGACGAAAGCGGATGCCCGGCGTACAGGAACGCGGGATAGACCCGCACCGACACGCCGTCGTCGCGACGCTCGGCGGTTCCGATCAGCTTCAGGCCGAGACCCAGCTCGCGTGCGTACTGCAGGTCATCTGACTGCAGGTGCTCGATGCCCTCGTAAGGAACGTCATCCAGATGTACGGGCGCGCCGAACGCCAGGCGCGCGAGGATCGCCATCTTCGCCGCCGCGTCGCGGCCTGAGACATCATCGCTGGGGTCCGCCTCGGCATAGCCGAGGCGCTGAGCCTCGGCCAGCGCCTGCGCGTAGGAGCTGCCGCGGGCCATCTCCGAGAGGATGAAGTTGGTCGTGCCGTTGACGATCCCGTGGATGCGCTCGATCGGCGTGGCGGCCAGCGACTCCTCGAGCAGTCGCACGACCGGCACGGCACCCGCGACGGCCGCCTCGAAGCGCAGCCGCACGCCCTGCTCGCGAGCGAGGCCGAACAGCTCCTCGCCGTGCTGGGAGAGCAGCTGCTTGTTGGCCGTCACCACATCCTTGCCGGCGCGCATCGCCGCCAGCAGGTACTCGCGTGCGGGCTCTACTCCGCCGATCAGCTCAACCAAGAGCTCAGCGCCGGACAGAACCTCCTCAAAGTCGCCCCGCGTGCGCGTCAGCACGCCAGTGATCACCGGCGCGCGCCCGTTGAAGCGCTCGATCTCCTCTGCCCGCTCCGCGAGCAGCCCGGCGAACGCCGACCCGACCGTGCCGTGACCGAGCAGCCCGACCTTGAAGGGCTCAGGAGACATCGCGCGCCGTCAAGTCCTCGAAGCTCTCACGCCGCACCACCACGCGCGCGTCGCCATCGCGGCAGAAGATCACCGGCGGGCGCGGCACCCCGTTGTAGTTACTCGCCATCGCAAACCCGTACGCACCGGTCGCCGGCGTTACGATCACGTCTCCCGGCCGCGGATCGTCAAGCAGCGCCGCGCGCACGATCACGTCGCCGGACTCGCAGTGCTTGCCCGCCAGCACACAGGGAGTCGCCCCGCCGAAGCGATCAGCCACGTGCGCTTCGTAGACCGCGCCGTAGAGCATCGGCCGCAGGTTGTCAGACATCCCGCCGTCGACAGCCACCCACCTGGACACATTGCGCTTGACGCTCTCCACCGTGTAAAGGGTGACGCCGGCATTCGCCGTAAGCGCGCGACCCGGCTCGATCAACAGCCGCGTGTGGGGAGGAATGCCTACCTCGTGGGCGGCACCGACGACGGCACCGACCCACTCATCGATCTCTGGCGGGTGCTGAGCTTCGGTGTAGGCCACGCCGAGTCCACCGCCGAGGTTGCATGTGGGGAAACTGCCGATCTGCCCGAGCGCGGTCGCCGCGCGACGGAACGGCTCGAGCTCGAGGATTTGGGAGCCGATGTGGGCGTGGATCCCCTCTAGGCTCAGACCGTCGACGCTCCGAACCCGCTCTATCGCGGCGGGCACGTCGGCCATCGAGAAGCCGAACTTCGAGCTGGCCTGGCCTGTGGAGATCTTCTCGTGGGTGTCGCCGCGAACGTCGGGAGTGGCGCGTATCAGCACCTTCTGCTCGCCACCGTCGAGCTCGACCAGCTGCGCGAGCCGGTCGATCTCGTCGAAGTTGTCGATCGCGATCAGAGCGACACGCGCACGCAACGCCATCTCAAGCTCGGCGACGGACTTGGCGTTGCCGTGCATGAGGATCCGCTCGGGAGCGAAGCCGGCGGTCAAGGCCAGGTGGAGCTCGCCGCCGGAGGCCACGTCGCACCAAAGGCCTTCCCCGGCAAATAGGGAGAGCACGGCGGTGCAAGGGAACGCCTTGGAGGCGAACACTACGTTGAAATCCTCGTGACCAGCGTCACGACCTGCCTGGACGAATGCACGTGCCCGTGCGCGTAGGTCGTCCTCTGCGAGGACATACGCCGGCGTGCCGAACTCGCGGGCGAGCTCGATCGTGTCGCATCCCCCCACCTCGATGTGGCCGCGCTCGTTGATGCGGCTTCCCAGCGGGAACACGCGCGAAAGGCTTGTGCCTATGACCATCGCAGGTGATTATCGCGGGGAAGTCAGGCTGTCGTCGCCCTGGAGCCGCGCAGGTCTCCGCGCAGCCCCGAGAGGCCGTCCCCGCGGGCCATCATGGCGAGCATGACGGCGCCGGCCGCCATCAAGACGATGCTCTCCAGCTGCGGGGAGGTGAGCCCGGCGAGCACCTCGTTGTTGCGCCGGATGAACTCGACCAGGAACCGCTCCAGACCGCTCAGCACGAGATAGGACGCGAACACCACCCCCGGGCGCACGCGGTCGCGCAGCTGCCACAGCAGATAGGTCACCAGACACATCGCCACCGTCTCGTAGATCGGGGTCGGCTGCACGGTCACTCCCGGCGCAGTAGGGACCGTGCCGTGGGGATAGCCCATCGCCCACGGAAGGCTCGAGCGGATCCCATAGTCGCCATCGCCAGAGACCTGGCAGCCGATACGTCCAATTGCATATCCGAGCGCAAGCGCGGTCGCGCACATATCGAGCATTCTCAGCTCCAACGCATCTCGCCGGCGCATCCACGCGAGCACCCCGATCGCGCCCCCGATCGCGCCCCCGTACCACACCAGGCCTGACCCGGAGAAGATGGATCCGAGCAAGTCATGCTTGACCTGGGAGTAGTTCTGAATCACGTAGTAGCCGCGTGCGCCTACCACGCCGCCGATCAGCGCGGCGAACACGATCTCATACGCCCAGTCGACCGGCTTGTGAAGCTCGCGCAGCCTGCGCGCCACCAGCCCACCGCAAGCGAGGAAGCCGAGCGCGAACATCACCCCAAAGGTCTTGATCGAGATACCAAGGAGATGGATCTCGGGCTTCATGGCGTGCAGAGCGAGAGCATCGGGACCGCTGCACTTTAGGGCACCGAGATCTGCTTCTGCGACAATCACGCCCGATGGCGAGGAACCGATCAAGCTTTGGCAAAGACCGCGGCCTGCAAGCGCGGATGCTGCTGACGATCTTCCTGCTGGGACTGCTCTATGTGGTCTTCGTCGGCGTGCTGTTCGCGGCGGGAGCGGGTGCCGGCGTGATCGTCGTGGTGGCGCTCCTCTTGCTGCTGTTGCAGCTATTCGGCTCGGACAAGATCGCGATGGCGACGATGGGGGTCAAGGAGGTCACCCCAGCCCAGGAGCCAGAGCTGCACGGGATCATCGAGCGGCTGTGCGTGCAGGCGGACCTGCCCAAGCCGAGGGTCTGCGTGATGGAGACCTCGATGCCGAACGCCTTTGCGATGGGCCGCACGCGCAAGTCCACCTCGGTCACCGCGACCCGGGGAATCCTCGAGCTGCTCTCCCCCGCTGAGCTCGAAGGGGTGATGGCGCACGAGCTCACCCACGTCATCAACCGCGACGTGATGGTGATGACGCTCGCGGGCTTCTTCGCGACGCTCGCGTCGCTGATCCTCCAGTTCTCGTTCTTCTTCGGCGGAGGGGGGAACAGCGAAGAGGAGGAAGACCTGTTCCTCGTGGTGATCGCCTCGATTGTCGTCTACGCGGTCTCTTTCCTGCTGCTGCGCGCGCTGTCTCGCTACCGCGAGTTCGCGGCCGACCGCGGCGGGGCCGTACTCACGGGGCGCCCGAGCGCGCTCGCCTCGGCGCTACTGAAGATCAGCGGCACGATCGAGCGGCTGCCGAGCCAGGACCTGCGCACGGCCGAAGGGATGAGCGCGTTCTTCATCATCCCGGCGAGGACCAAGAAGTCGCTGATGAACATCTTCGCAGACCACCCGCCGCTGGAGCAGCGCCTGGCGGCGCTGGAGCGGCTGGAGTCGCAGTTGCAGGGCAGCGCCTGACGTGGGCCTGCGCGACGTTCTCACCGGTCGCCACGAGGTCAAGGGTCCAGCACCCGATCGTCTCTTCGCCATCGCCACGGCCTACATCGCGCTCGAAGCCGAACACCAGATTGAGCCGGCCGGGTCGGCAGCAATCGTCTTCCAGGCACTCGCCACCGCCGAGTTCGAAGCGACACTGAAGGACATGGAGGAGGTCGTGAAGGCCACCGGCTCCGATAGCGGAACACGAGTCTCCACCGAGGACGACTCCTTCGGCTACCGGTGGATGGTGCTGCGCAATCCCGACGGAGCACCCAGCGTCGAAGACCTCGCGGTTGGGATCAACGCGGTGTCGGGCTCGATCGAGACCGCCGGCCACGGGGAGCGGCTGTTGTGCGCGGTGTTCGCCTTTGTTGATGCACAAAAGCGACCGGTGTACTTCATCTACAACTACAAGCGCGGCTTCTGGTACCCGTTCGTGCCAGAGGCAGGCACTACCGATACCCGCTCGACCGAGCGCGAGCTGCAGATCAAGGCGCAGATGGCCTCTGAGTTGCCGATCGAGCCCGAACTGGAGCGCTGGTTCCCCCTCTGGGGGATCCCGCTCTAGGAGGAAGGCCCAGCCGCCTTCGCCCGCTTGGCGGCGTACATCGCCCTGTCAGCCTCGACGAGAACCTCCTCGGCGCTGATGGTCTGCTGGTCGATGAGGGCGAACCCGATGCTCACCGAGGGATGCAGAACGGCATCCCCAAGCTCGATGTTGCATTCCGGTATGACGCGCGTCAGGCCGTCGGCGACGATGGCGACGCCCGCCTGGTCTATATGGGGCAGAAGGACCGCAAACTCATCTCCGCCGAGGCGAGCAACCAGGTCCGTTTCCCGTAGGCGCCGGGTGAGCCCCCTGGCGACGACCTTGAGCGTGTCGTCGCCCACCTTGTGACCGTGGTCGTCGTTGATGAGCTTGAAGGCGTCGAGATCGATGACCATCAGAGCCGCCAGCTCGCCGTAGCGCTGGGAGCGGGCGACTTGGAGCTTCAGGTCGTGCTCGAACAGCCTGCGATTGCGAAGACCGGTGAGCGGGTCGTGGTCGGCGAGGTGGCGCAGGTGCTCCTCCAGACGCTTGCGCTCAGAGATGTCTTGCAGTTGCACGATGTAGTGCAAAGGGCTGCCGCCCCCGTCGCGGACCAGCGAGGTCGAAAATATCGCCGGCATGATCTCGCCGGCTGCATTGAAGTAGCGCTTCTCGACCTGGAAGGCCGGAATGCCGCCGGCCAGCAGTGCTGCCTGCTGGGCGGCATCCTTGTTGACGTCATCCGGGTGCACGATGTCCTCGAAGCGCTTGCCGACAAGCTCACCGGCGGTGTAGCCGGTGATCTCACGCAACGCATGGTTGACGAGCATCCAGTGACCGTCCCGGTCGAGCAGCCCCGTCCCGATCGGGGCCCGCTCGAAGACCTGCTCGAAGTGATCCTGGGGCCGGTGTGCAAGCTCCTTCGATTGCCGGCGCGCGGTGATGTCGAGCACGACGACCACGCCGCCAGCGACAATCGCATCCTCTGAGGCCCGCGACGGAGGGTTGCGGAGGCACAGCGGGCCCACGTCGATCATCAGGCAGTGCCGCTCGGGAGTCCAGATCTCGCGGGAGCGCGTTTCTCCCTGCAGTGCCGAGTGGCACAGCGGCTCAATCAGACTCCACAAGCCTGCTGGAAAGAAATCCCCGACGAACTGTCCCTCCTGGCCGGCGGCGGGATCTCCCTCGCGTTCCGGCGCATGACCGGAGGCCAGAACGAAGCGAAGGTCCCGATCGAAGACCAGGATCGTGGCCTCCGGCAGCTCGCGAAGGGCTGCTGCCGCCGCATGATCGGCGCTGGCGAGGATCGGGTCTGCAGCAGGGCTCGGCAGTACGGACACGTACCCATATCGGCTGTGGGAGCCGATTACTTGACGCTGAGGGCCCCAAAGCACTTGGGGTGGGGTTTGAAAGATGCCAACCTTCGTAAAAGCCCAAAATGGAGCCATGCAGGAGCACGGTCCCTCGCGCGCGCGTGTAGCTGCATCCCTGCATCCCACCCGGCTCTCACTGCAACACCCGCACTCGGACCGAACTCGCCCGCTGCCGCGCCGGCCATCGCGGCCATTTGAGCGAGCCGCGGCGCCCAGAAGTTTGTGGCCACGATCGGCTGAAACTTCGCAGGCGATCTCTGTCTTTCTCGATGGTGTCGCTGCGGTCGATATCGCGGTTTCACTCCTCCACAGTACATCGCAGTCCCGCCGCACTCCCGCCGAGCAAGCCGCATCTGCCACAGGCGGTCCGTCCCAATCACATTCACGCCCCCAAGAGAACGGCGCCGCTACCGCGCCGAGATGCCAGAAACCGCATAACACCGTGCGCCTCCCCGCGGCGCGAGTGTGGGGCCGTGCGTGATCATGTGGACCATATGAATTGGACGTCGCCGAGCCAGTTGTCTTGGCCGTCGCGAACCTCTACGGTCATATGCAGCTCGCGGCGGTCGTCGGTGTCGACAAACCGGGGGGTGCTGGCCGGGATTGCTCGGAGCATGTCGTTGACGCTGGCGACATCCGCGAGTGGCGTGGCGGTCACCGAGAGTAGGCGTGGGGGTGCGGCGAGGTCGAGCTGTGCGAGGACCGATGCCAGCGCCTCGGCGGTGGAGATGAGTCGGGTCGCCGGCCCGGTGGCGTCGGTACCGCCGGCCGCTACGGCTCGGGCCGCTGCGATGATCCGTTCCTGGTCGCTGCGCTTCACTGCGCCGGTCTCAGCGCCTGCGCGTATTTCGCGGAGCCGGGTACGTGGTCGTCGGTCTCTCTGGCGCTACCTGTGGAGAATGCTGTGGTCATTGAACGTTCTTTGACGCGGGTCTAACTGTTCTGGACTGACTGGCCTAGAACGGTAGCGTATTCTGGGACGACTCGACACCGAGGCGATACAATCGCCTTATGGGCAGGCCTCGAAGCTTCGACACTACGGCCGCACTTCGCGCGATTGAGGACCAGTTCCGTATGACTGGCTACGCGGGTACGAGCCTCGATGACGTTGCCGCCGCGACCGGTCTCGGGCGGGGCAGCATCTACGCGGCGTTCGGCGACAAGCACGAGCTGTTCATGCGCAGCCTTGAGGAGTTCTGCCAACGCAACGAGGCTCACATCGCGGCCGTGCTCGACGGCCCGGACGAGACCGCCGCGTCTCGACTGCACGAGTTTCTGCTGGCTTCAGCACAGGTCGGCGAAGGCGGGACCGCGCCGAAGTGCATGGCGACCAAGTTCGCAGTCGAGCTCGACGAACAGGATCCCAAGGCCCAAGAGCGTGTGGCGCAGAGCTTTTCCGTTTTCCGGCGCCGCCTGCGCGACTGCGTTCTTGCGGCGCAGCGACATGGCGACGTCGACCCCTCAGCCGATGCAGATGTCCTGGCAGGCCTCCTATGGACGGTGACGCGGGGACTGCAGGTCATGGCCAGCGCTGGCCAAACGGCTGAGGAGCTCGAGCCTGTCGCAGAGGCCGCCTTCCGGTCGCTGCCGTTCACGCGCACCCTCGCCGGCTCGCACCGCTAGGCCGAGCGTTGGCCTGGGCTGCGGGCTCGAAGCCGGCTTAGACCGCGACTGTGGGGCTCGCCCGGGGTGCCGCACGGTGCCGAGTCAGATCGGTCCGGCCTATGCGTCGAGGCAACCGGGGCCCAGGCCGCGGGCTGAAGTGGCATGCCGCTAAGAATTATGGGCGGATCAGTCCAGAAGCCTGTTAGGGTTCTTCTTCCATCAGTCCAGAACTGTGGGCGTGCCCGACAAGCATGCCCGGCCTGACAGGGTCCTCCGCGACCCGGAAAAGAGGGATTCATGTCCACAACAATCCAGCGCCGTCCCCTGATTCTCGTCTCGCTGCTGGTTGCGGCGTTCGTGATCAACCTCGACATCACGATCGTCAACGTGACGATCCCGACGCTCGTTCGCGAACTGCATGCCACAAACTCGCAGCTGCAGTGGGTCGTCGACGCCTACAGCATGCTGTTCGCGGCGCTGCTGCTGGCCGCCGGCAGCCTCAGCGACCGCCTCGGGCGCAAGGGATTCCTAGTCGCCGGTCTGGTCCTGTTCGGAGCGGCCAGCCTCGCCGGAGGCCTCACCGAAACCGCCGACGAATTGATCGTCGCCCGCTGCTTCATGGGTCTCGGCGCCGCGATGATCTTCCCGACCACCCTCTCGCTGATCTCGAACGTGTACACCGAGCGGGCCGAGCGCGCGAAGGCGATCGGCCTGTGGGGCGCGACGGTGGGCATCGCGGTTGCCCTTGGCCCGATCGTCGGGGGATGGCTGCTGGAGCAGTTCGGCTGGACGAGCGTGTTCTTCGCGATGGCACCGGTCGCCGCTGCCGGCGCCGCTCTCGTCGCCTGGAGTGTGCCGACCTCGCGCGATCCCGCCGCGGGCAAGTCCGACATCCCGGGACTGGTCCTCTCGAGCGCGGCAATCGCGCTGCTGACCTACACCCTGATCGAGGCCCCCAACTACGGGTGGGGCGCCGACCGCAGCGTCGCCGGCTACGTCGTCGCAGCGGCGCTCTTCGCCGCCTTCATCCTCCGGGAGCGCAGCGCAGCCGAGCCGATGCTCGACATCGGCCTCTTTCGCAACCTTCGGTTCACCGCGGCGAGCGGTTCCGTCACCATCGCATTCTTCGCGCTTTCCGGCTTCAGCTTCCTGATCACCCAGTACTTCCAGTTCTTCAAGGGCTACTCCCCCCTCTCCACGGGTGTCCACCTGCTGCCGGTCGCAATCTCCGTGGCGGTCATGTCGGTGCTCGGCACCCAGCTCGCCGTTCGCTTCGGCACCAAACAGGTCGTCAGCGCCGGTCTATTCATCTTCGCCGTCTTCTTCGCTTGGGTCTCCACCGCAACGACCGGAACCACCTACCTCGAGATCGCCGGCCAGATGGTGCTCGGCGGCAGCAGCGTAGGGCTCGTCAGCGCACCCGCGACCGAGGCGATCATGGGGGTCGTGCCGACGGCCAAGGCCGGCATCGGCTCCGCCGTCAACGACGCCACCCGATTGCTCGGAAGCACCCTCGGCGTCGCCGTGATAGGCAGCATCTACGTCTCGCTCTACAACAGCCGCCTGACCGACAAGCTTCCAGCAGCGCTAACTCCGCAGGACGCGCGCACCGCCCACGACTCCGTCGGCCGAGCGCTCGAGCTCGCCACCCACACCAGCCATAACGGCCACCCCGCACTCGCGAACGCCGTCCATGCCGCAGCCTCCAATGCCTTCTTCCACGGCTTCAGCGCCGCCCTCCTCGTCGCCGCAGGCGTCAGCGCCGCAGCCGCGATCGGCGCCCTCACACTGCTCCCAGCCCACCCCACAACAAGCCTCACCCTCGCCCTTGAGTCCGAATGACAATGGCAATCCTCTGATGCCCGGGCGCGCGACACGCCACGATAGTCAACATTCTCCGTCTGCGATGAGTCTGGGTGCCCGCGTCGGTCTTATTGTCTGGATCCTGAACATACGGAAGGAGATTCGTGACCACCAAGTTCCCAGGCGAATCAGCTAAGTACCGGGCGGCGCGCGACCAGCTGCTCAACGAAGAGATCGAGCTACGGCGCGCAACGGAGGCAGTGGCAGCATCGAGACGCTCGCTCCCACCAGGCGGAGTCATCAAGGAGGACTACGTCTTCCAGGGCGCTGGTCCGGATGGCGCCCCGACAAGAGTGAAGCTGTCAGAGCTATTCGATTCCGGCAAGAACAGCCTCCTGATCTACAACTTCATGTTCCCGCGCGACCCAGGCGACGCTTCCGCAGGGCCGGCGTTTGGCGAGACTGCGCTCTTGCCGTTGGAGGAGGCCCCTTGCCCCTCATGTACCGGGCTGCTCGACCAGCTCGACGGCGCCGCTGGGCATGCCCGGCAGCACGTAAATTTCGTCGTGGTCGCGAAGACCGCGCTCCCTCGCCTCCTGACGTTTGCAGAGGAGCGCGGCTGGAGTCGGCTGCGCCTCCTATCTTCAGCAGCCAACACATACAACCGTGACTACCACGGAGAAACGGCTGAGGGATTCCAGCGGCCGATGCTGAACGTATTCCACCGTGACCAGGACACGATCCGGCATTTCTGGGGCTCAGAGCTCCTCCACTCCGCAACCGACGGCGATCAGGACCCGCGCCACGTCGGCACGATCGAGCCGCTCTGGAATCTGTTCGATCTCACACCCGAAGGACGTCCGAGAGACTGGTATGAGCAGCTGAGCTACTGACGAGCACTTGCAACGACCACCCGCCACGGTCTGACGGACCTTCGTAGCTAGCCGTGATTGCTCAGATCGCCGCGCTCCCTGGAGATGGGCGGATCGGTAGGGTCATCCGCTGCGTGCACGCACTGCGGTGAGTCGCTGTTCAAGGTTTGTGCGAACCTCGGGCCAGTCGTCGTCGGTGATGCTGTAGTAGGCGGAGTCGCGGACGCCAACGCCCGGCATCAGCATGTGCTTGCGAAAGATGCCCTCGAACCGAGCGGGTAGTGCCCCCAGGGCGCCACGGGAGCGCTCGTTACGAGCGTCCGTCTTGAACTCCACGCGCATGCAACGAAGATCCTCGAAGGCGTGGGAGAGCATCAGGAGCTTGGCCTCGATGTTCGCGCCGGTGCTCCAGGCCGAGGGAGTGAGCCACGTCCAGCCGATCTCGAGACCGCGGTGGGGTTCGCGAAGGTTCAAGTAGCGCGTGCTGCCGATCGGCTCGCCGGTGGTGCGATCGAGCGTGACGAACACGCCCTCCCGGCCCGCCGATGACTCCGCGAGGCTCGTGTTGAACCACTCTGAGAAGTACTCGCGGCTCTCACCAACCGGTGCCAGCCACTCCCAGATTTCCGGGTGCTGGGCGGCAGCGAACAGACCATCCTCATGCCGGGCCTCCATAGGCTCCAGCACGACAACCTTACCTTCAAGCCGTCTGGCCAATCCGTCCCACGTCATGGCCGGGAGGCTATAACGCGACCCGTGATTTGCGCTTAACCGGCTTCCAGGCCGCCGTGGCCCCCACTCCCCGCTTATACGGCCATGTGTGCGCTAACGCGGGCTCCACTCCCTCACGGGCCGCTGACGCCACGTCCGTCCGAGCCGTATCGTGTGGCGCCCTCCGCGACCCACCAGAGCCATCTCCGAAACGGGCCGCCGGTGGGATATTGCTTGTCGAGCATGGCGGCGCGCGCAGCCTCGTCATCCTCGACATCCTGCGAATTGTCGTCACCCGCGCGCCCGGCGCGGGCCTCTTTCTGCTCATCCCCCGTCATGGCATGATCGTACCGCGTAGTCGTCCTGACCGGTCAGTTATCCGTACGATACGAAGAGCGTGACCCAACACCCGAAGGAGGCTCCATATGGCCGAGTTCCCCGCACCGACCGAGGGAATCGTGCTCACGCATTTCATCGTGTCCGCAGACGTCGAGCGCTCGCGCCGCTTCTACACCGACGTGCTCGGCGGCGAGGTGGTGATGGACGGCGAACCCTCGATCGTCGCGCTCGCAAACAGCTGGATCATCATCAACGCCGGTGGCGGCCCTACCGATGACAAGCCGACCGTCACGCTCGAGGCACCCAGTCACCCCGACCTCGTGAGCAGCTTCCTCAACATCCGTGTCGCGGACATCGAGGCGATCTACTCAGACTGGAGCGCCCGCGGCGCCGAGTTCCTCACACCGCCAAAGGATCACGGACGCGAGATCCGCTGCTACATCCGCGACCCCGACGGACATCTGATCGAGATCGGCCAAGCGACCGGAATTCTCCAACGCCAGACCAGCAGCTAGCACGCCAAAGCTTTCATCACTTCGACTGCCGATCAGCGCTAGGCGCATCTGATCTCTTGCTCGGGAGGAGAAAGACAAACAGCAGAACTGGCCAGAACAGAAAAGTCAGACCGGCCCAGAGCGCAAAGCTGCGGCCCTTGCGTTCGGCAACTCGACCGGCAGCGAAGCACAGGCCGAGGTATACCGCCAGCACGATTAGTAGAAAGACAAGATGGATGGGATTGTCAAGGCCCATCTAAGGCATCAGGCGCAGAATCGAATCGCCTGCCGCAGTGCTTGCTCGACAGGATCGCAAAGTGCGGCCGTCGCTCCCATGCGCACCGCAGCATAACCCTTCTTTCCCGTTTGGCGGTTCAAGAAAGTTGGCATCTCAAAACAGACGTTCAATCGCGGCTGCGTGTCCTCACGGAGAACTCCATTCCTGTTCAGACCTCACTCCAAGAGCGCGAAAGTACGCCCCTCAAGTATCACCTTGCCATCGCCGATAAAGGGTTACCGGCTCCCGCCCGTCCCGATGCTTGGAGTCACCCCGAACGAGCCTGACTACCGTGAGCACTACCGACCTGAGCACCAATGGAGCAGTCGCACAGCAGGCCAGTGAGCCCGCCGGCGAGGCCGATCACGAGCACACGCTCACCCTCGATCTCGCACTGAGCGAGGCGGAGGCACTCCGCACATGGCTGCTGAAGCCCGCAAAGGACGGGACGACCTCGCTCGACGACCCGCTCGTCAGCCACGCGCTGGCCAAACTGGGAACGGCGATCGATACCGTCCTGGCCACCGTGAATGTCCGTCACGAGCTGCAGCAGGCGGGACTCGCCGTCGAGCACCTCTCCGACGAGCAGGTGTGCGAGCTCGGACGCCGCGTAGCCCAGGCTGCCACACCCGGCATCCGTAACTCAAGCGATCAATAACCAAGATCTACCTATACCGCTCCGGTATCTGAGAGTAAGTTTGATCTTGGCAGGCGCTTTAATTGCCGGGACAGTGCGCTTCGTTCCATAGCCTCCATGGTCCCGTCCGGCCCCTCTGTTTTGTTCCGAGAGCCGGGGTCCGTGTTATAGGATCGCGCTGTGTTGACCGCACAACGCGCAAGCCTGGGGGCGAGGCAGGCGCAGACCCTGCGGCTGTGCGACGGACGCAACCTCGGCTACGCGGAATGGGGAAGCACAGACGGCGATGCACTGCTCTACCTTCACGGCGGCCTGGGCTCCCGCCTTGAACGCCACCGTATGGACGAGCGCTACCGTGAACTCGGCGTCCGTCTTATCACGGTAGACCGCCCTGGACACGGGCTATCGACCTATCAGCCCACGCGCACGGCAGCCGCGATGGCCACAGGCTGAACCAGCACCATCAAGCCGTCGCACCACGCGTCATGTATGACACCCATGCGGAGCGCTCCCGCGGGCCCGCAGCGCGAGCACCGGGACTAGTCCGGAATCAGCCCGTGTGCCGAGAACTCGCTCTGCGCCTCCTCGAGCGTGATGTCAGGCGGCGGAAGCGTCAGGTCGGAGCCGCGCAGGTCGTCGTCGGCCAGCTCTGAGCCGTTGTCGCGGATGAGTCCCAGCAGCTCCTCATAGCAGCCGTGAAAGCGAGCCGAATCGTCTGCGTCGACGGCAACCTGACACTCCTGGTCGAGCTCGTGCAAGCGGTCGAGAGCGCTGTCATCGAGCTCGTACTGCGCCTCGTTGGAGATGCGCACGATCATGAGTGACCGCCCTCGGCCGGCTGGGCCGGTGCACCATCACCGCTGGACTGCGGCACGGGCGGCGAGATCTGCGGGGCGGCGTCGGGTGAGTGGGCACCCGATCCCAGTTCAGCCTTCATCTTGGCCAGATCGTCATCGACCGCGGGCTGGCTGGAGAGCTGCTTGAGCTGACGATCGATGTCGTCTTCGCCCGAACCTAGCGCCGTTATATCGTCGAACGTCCCTGCCGCTTCGAGCTCTGAGACGGCGTCGGCGCGCGCTTTCATGTTTTCGGTCTTGTCCACCGCGCGCTGCATCGCCAGCCCCACGTCGGCCATCTGCTCACCCACGCCGGTCGCCGCCTCGGAGATCCGCACCTGGGCCTCTGCGGCGGAGTACTGCGCCTTGATGACCTCCTTCTTCGTGCGGAAGGCCTCGATCTTCGCGCGCAGCTTCTGCTCGGAGTCGGTCAGCTTCTGCTGCTGGTCTTCCAGTTCGGCGACCTGGGTGTCGAGTCCCTGAAGCTCGGTCTGGGCGACGTTCTTGCGCTCCAGCGCCGTCCTCGCCAGATCTTCCTGGCCGCTGGACACCGCCTGGCGGGCCTGCGTGTCGAGCTTGACCACGCTCTGCTTCAGCGTCGCCTCCTGCATCTGCAAACGCTTCTTGGCCGTCACCACGTCGGCGATACCCTTCTTCACGTTCTGCAGCTGTTCGACCTGCTTCTGGTAGCTGTAGTCCAGCGTCTCGGCGGGGTCTTCAGCCCGGTCGAGCAGTTTCGAGACCTTCGCCTTCATGACGGTTGACATGCGTCCGGTCAAACCGGCCATCTGATCCTCCTATTGCTGTTCTTCGAACGGGGGCGGTGGGGCCAGGCTCAAGCGTAGCCGACCTGGCGCCCGCGCCTAGAGACCGAGCGGGTGGCGAACGATGAAGCCTTCGTTGCCCTGGCGCAGCGGGCGCCAGCGCGGACCCTGCTGGTTAGTGGGATCGTCAGCTGCGCTTGTGTCCAAACGCAGGCCAGCGACCGTCATATATGCGTGGCCCGGATTGGAGAAGATCGTGACCCAGCGCCCAACGCCGTGCGAGCCCCAGACTTCGAATTCGGAGGAATCCTCGGGGGTCTGCAGGAGATTCGCGCCGTGCAGGGCGAAGGAGACGGTGCCCGAGCAGTCGTAGCCGGGCGAGACGAAGGAGGCGTGACCACCGCCAAAGATGTAGGGCAGGCCGATGATCTGGTTGCCTGCCCAGACAACCTCCTGCACGCTCGCGGGCACAGACATCGGGGCCGCCGCCAGCCCGTTCACGTAGCGAGCCATCGAGCCGGGGACGAGCAGCTGCGGCTTGATGTCGGCTGCGACCCCAACGGGGCTGCCGCCGGTGGCGCCATTCACCTGGCCCGCAGGCGCCGGGGGCTGGTAAGGGATGATCTGGCCGGTCACTGTCTTCTGATAGACCGGGCCCGAGTAGGTGAGAGTCGGGGTGCGCGCCGTAATTGGAGCCGTGTGCAGGCGCTTCGCCGGAATGGGGGCAGAGCCCTTCGCAGCCGGGGAAGAGCCAGCCGGGGTCGCGGCGACGCCGCCGGTCCTCGTGGCCAAAGCGGGCGTGGCCGCCACGGCCAGGATCGTCAAGCTATAGAGAATCGCGCTGAGGGTACGCACCCGCACAACTAGTCCTCTTTCGTCGGCCTGCGGGGTTAGCTGACGGGCTAGCGCTGAAAGAGCCTGCGCTTCTCACGGATGCACCGTGGGATTCGCCCCAACAACTCGGGTCCCCCGTTCCCTGACATCTAGTCAAGGATTCGGCGTTCGGGCGGCAGACTAGCAAAGCGCAACGACGCTTGCACCGATTGCACCTCATTTCGCAGGTTTAAGCCGCAAACGCCGGGCTTTGCGCTTGAACGCCAGGTAATGTCCACGCGATGCATGTTCCCGCGCCTGCCCTGCTGGCGACCGTACTCGCCGGCGCAGCGCTTGCGGGCTGCGGCAAGTCCGCGCCCTCCGGGGCGGGAGGCTATGGGTCCGGCTCCGCCGGCCCAATCGCCCAGGTGAGCACCGAGGGCGCGGCGGGCCTTTCGACGAAGAACACCACCCGCCTCGGCGGCCCCGATCCGGCTACCGACGCGGCGGCCGTGGCCCGCGCGGTGTATCCCGGCCTGACGGCCTCCACGCGGCCGCAGGCTGTCGTGTTGGTAAACGAAGGAGACTGGCCCACCGCGCTGGCCGCCTCCGCTCTGGCGAGCGCGCCGCTCGGCGCGCCGCTGCTCTACAGCGCCAGCTCCACCCTGCCCGCGGTGAGCTCTCAGGCGCTTGAGGCGATGCACCCCACCGGAGCGGCGCAGGCGGGCGGCGCGCAGGTGATCCGAATAGGTGCAGCCACCGCCGCGCCGGGCGGCTATCGCACTTCCACGCTCACGGCGAGCGAACCAGCTGCGCTGGCGGCCGAAGTTGCACGGCTCGTTGGCCGAACCCGCGGCGTCGCCCCCCAGCAGGTGATCGTGCTCGCCAGCGACGCTCCACCCGCTCTTGTGATGCCCGCCGCGGGCCTATCCGCCGAGAGCGGCGCGCCGGTCCTGCTCGTCTCCTCCACGCGCCTGCCCGCCCCAACACGCGCGGAGCTGGCCAGCCTGCACCAACCGGCGATCTACGTGATCGACCCGCCGGCCCTCAGCAGCCGCGTGATCTCAGAGCTCGCCCACCTCGGGGCCGTCAAGCTAATCGGAAGCCCAGCTGCAACCCCCAGTGCCGTTCCCAATGCGATCGCCGTGGCGCGTTACGCCGACGGCGCCTTCGGCTGGAACATCCACGAACCCGGGCACGGCCTCGTGTTCGCGAACCTCTCACGACCGCTCGATGCGCCCGCCGCCGCGCTGCTGTCCGCCAGCGGCGACTTCGGCCCGCTGCTCCTGCTCGGTGAATCGAGCCCGCCCGGGGGGACTTCGCTTCCTTCCTCTCTGGCCAGCTACCTCAGCGACATCAAACCCGCTTTTTCCCCCCAGGTACCGCCAGTCCGCGTCGCCTACAATCACGGCTGGCTGATCGGCGACGAACGAGCGATCTCGGCAGTCACCCAGGCCGAAATCGACGCGCTGCTCGAGGCCTCGCCACGCGCCGCCGCCACCGAAGAACCATCCCTCCCGCTGGCCGAATGACTGATCTCCACACGATGAAGACATGAGCCAAGCCGAGGACCCCAACCGCGTCGCCCGCATTCAGCGAACCCACGAGGTGACCGTCGAGGACATCCGCCAGCTCACGGGCGCCTCCACCCCCCATTTCGCGCTGCAGCTGCGCAACCGCATCGCCGCCCTGATCGCCGGCCTCCCACCCAGCCATCCGGCGCGGGTGGAGGGCGAACGCGAGATCGCCCGTCTTCAGCGCCTCGGCTCGCACGGCGAGACTCGCGGCGAGGGACGCGATCTGGGAGAGCGCCCGCTCCCCTCGCTCGAGCTCGCCTGAGCGGAAAAATCCCGGCGATTGCGCGGTTGCCGATCGCGGCCGCCGAAGGGCTTGCTTGACTGAGATGCAGATGCTCGATCCACGCTCAAAACCTGCCGGGGAGAGGAGCTGCGTGTTCGATGCGTGCGACGGCAGCGGCTTCATCGTCGATGAGCAGACGAACACCGCCCAGGACTGCGCCTGCCGCGCGGCGCGGATCGCCAGTGCCCGCACCGCTCACCTGGAGGGACGCCTGCCGAAGCTCTTTCGCGGGGTTTCGTTCGACCGTCCTCCGCTGCCAGAAATCGCGACAACGGCGCCCGATCAAGTGCAGGAGGTCAGACGTTACGTCCGCAATATCTCAGAGCACCTCGATCAAGGCCGCGGCATGTGGTTCTGGGGAGATGTCGGCACAGGCAAGACGACCCTCGCGATGATCATCTCCAAAGCCGCGATCGACGCCGGCCGGTCGGTGGCGATTTACTCTCTGCCGCGATTGCTCAACCTACTGCGCGAGTCGCTGCAGGCCGACGGGGGCCTGACCGATCTGCTGGACAGGCTGAGCATCGTGGATCTCCTGCATATCGACGATCTCGGTGCGGAGAACCAGACGGACTGGGTGCTGGAGCAGCTCTACTCGATCGTCAACTCGCGCTATGAGGCTCAGCGCGCGATCGTGGCGACCACCAACCTGCAGCCCGAGGCACTGAGCGAGCGCCTAGGCGACCGGACGGTGTCTCGTCTCGTGGAGATCTGTCGCGATCCAATAGTTCTGGCCGGTGACGACAAACGGCGCGAGTACCGCGCTGAGCGCACCGGGGTCGCGCAACCGATGCTGTGAAGAGGAGGCTGGGCACCTCCCTCCTTCAGCGCCGGCCGGCGAATGTACGCTCACGGCGAGCGTCGAGGTAGCGCGCTCGCAGCAACCGGAACAAGAATGCGAACACGGGGAGATCGAGCACGAGCGGCGCGATCACCGAAGGCGCTGTCGAGACGCCCAGAACCTGGGCGAGGAGGAGCACGCCCGCCGTGTGGAACACGACTGTCGGCAGGAAGGCCAGCAGGATTGTGTGCGAGCGATACCCGCTCAGGTGCTCGCGCAGAGTGAAGTCGATCGTGCCGAGCAGAACGGCTGCCACGCTGGTCACGAGCAGTGACACGTTGCCTTCGATTCCTCTGATGTAGGCCACGATCATGCCGGCCGCCCCGACCAAGATCAGCAGCTCGGACAATGGCAGCGGGTGCCATGGCGCCTCGGGGCGCTCACCCGCGGAGGCTGTACCGCGATTCACAGCGCCGCTGCGAGCAGCTGCGCCACGTGGACGCGCCCGCTTGTTCGCTGCACGCGGATTCGGAGAGGACGCCCGTTTGCTCAGAGCCTCTCCACCGGCGAGCGGAGGCTGGCTGCTCGTGGCGATTTCAGTGTCCTCTCCGGCCGCCGTCCGGCGCTTGCGCGAGCGCCTGCCACGGCCCTTTTTGCGATTCGCCACGGCGTTATGCGCTCGGCCGTGGTTCGCTGCGCTGCATTTCCGTCGATCCTAGCGCCTATCCTGATTTGCATGGTTCCGTCCTCGCCGCTCGCGGCTTCAGCCATACCCGCCGCCCCGGGCATCCCCGGCAGCGGCCTTGCCGGCCCCTTCCCCGTTGGGGAGTACACCGCCGCCCTGCGCCGGCAGCTGCGCTCACTGGCGCGCGTGCAGCTCACCGGCGAGCTCGTCAACCTGCGCGTAGCCCGCGCGCGCGTCTACTTTGAGCTGCGCGACTCCACAGGCGGGATCCCCTGCGCTGTGTGGCTGAAGGACTGGGACTCGATCCTCGCGCGCTCTGGCGATGGGATGGGCGTGGTTCCAAAGGAGGGAATGCAGGTGGTGGTGGCCGGCGGCTGCGACTTCTACCCCGGCAGCGCCACCTCCTCTCCCAGCTTCTCGTTCTCAGTGACCGACCTGCGCGTGGCCGGGGAGGGAGACCTGCTCGCGCGGATCGACCGCCTCCGCAAGGCCCTCGACGCTGAGGGGCTGCTCGAGCGCCAGCAGCGCCTGCACCTGCCGCTACTCCCCCGCACGATCGGCGTGATCACCGGCGAGAGCGGCAAGGCGCGCGATGACATCCTCGCCGCACTGCGCCGGCGCGGATGGGCGGGAAGGCTCGTCTGGGGCTTCGCCCCTGTGCAGGATCGCCACGCCGCACCGGCCATCGTCAGGGCATTGGGAGATCTAGCCGCTGTGGGCGAAGTCGAAGTGACGATCGTGGCGCGCGGCGGGGGCTCACTAGCCGACCTATTGTGCTTCTGCGATGAGACCCTCTGCCGCACAGTCGCACTGCTCGGAGTGCCGGTGATCGCCTCGGTTGGCCACCACACCGACCGCACGCTGCTGGACGACGTCGCCGCGGTCAGCTGCTCGACGCCGACTCACGCCGCGGAGGCCGCCGTCGGCGTTGACTGCCTGCGTGCCCGCGCCGAGGCCACCGCCGCTGCCACGCGCCTGCGCAAACACGGGCGTGTAGCCGTGCTCTCTCGCGCGCGCCAGCTAACGACGCTTTCCCGCGCCCCCGCTGGGCATTTGGCCCGCCAGCGCGCGGGGTTGCACCAGCAGCTTCGCGAGGTTCGCGCTGGCTCGCGCCGGCGCCTTCAGTCCGAGCGCTCGGTAACAGAGCGGCACGTGCTGATGCTCCAGCGGAAGGCTCAGTCGGCGCTCCTGGACTGCCGCCGCCGGCACCCGCACGAGCTCCAGCGGCTCGCGCTCACACTGGCCGCCCACGACCCTCAGCGCACACTCGAGCGCGGTTATGTCCTCGTGCAGTCGTCCTCTGGCGAGGCCCTGACCACAGCCGCTCTGGCCCGCAAGGCAAGTGATGTGCGATTGCGTTTTGCCGATGCCACCGTCCCCGCAAGGATCACCCAATGACCAACCCCCAGCCCATAGCCAATCCCCAGCCTCCGACCTATGAGACCGCCGCAGCGCGCGTCGAGGAGATCATCCGCCGCCTGGACTCAGGCGATGCCAGCCTCAACGAGACCATTGCCCTGGTCCAGGAGGGCAAGTCGCTGATCGAGCTCTGCGCCGGTGAGCTAGAGGCCGTCGGCGCGGCGCTGCAGGAGCTGCGCCTCGACGAGCTCGTCGAGCGCCTGGAAAGCGAGAGCCGGGTGGAGACTCCATGAGCAGCTACGAGCTGCTCGCCGGGCTTCCCCTAATCGTCGAAGGATATGAGCTCGAAGGCCACGAGATCGCACTTTCCAGCGAGTTCGTGCGAAAGACGACCGTCGTCAAGCTACGCGGCGCAGGCGAGGAGGGCGCGGGCGAGGACGTCACCTATGCAGTCTCCGACCAGGAGGCTCTGCAGCGCTCCGGCGCGAACCTGCCGCTGGCGGGGACTTTCATGCTCGCGTCGTTCGCCGATCACATACGCACGCTCGACCTCTTCCCGGTCCCAACCGAGCGAGCAGAGTTCCGCCTGTACCGCAACTGGGCGTTCGACTCGGCCGCGCTTGACCTCGCCTTGCGCCAGTCTCACACCACACTGTATGCCGCGCTCGGGCGCGACCCTGAGCCGGTCTCGTTCGTGGCCTCGCTGCGCCTCGGCGAGCCACCGTCGATCGAGCCGGTCAAGCGGCGCCTTCAGATCGCACCGGCACTGCGCTTCAAGCTCGACCCCACGCCCTCTTGGGATGCCTCGCTGATCTCCGAGCTCGTCGCGCTCGGCGCCGTCGAGTCGGTTGACCTCAAGGGCCAGTACGAGGGCACAATCGTCGACAACCCCGCCGACCCTGCGCTGTATCAGCGCATCGTGGACGCATTCCCAGACGCCTGGATCGAGGATCCCAAGCTGACGGCAGATACCGAGCCGATCCTGCTTCCCCACCGTGAGCGGATCACCTGGGACGCGCCGATCCACTCCATCGCGGACATCGAGGCGCTGCCGTTCCCGCCGGGCACGCTCAACATCAAGCCCTCCCGGCTCGGGGGCCTGCGCTCACTGCTGGACGTCTACGACTACTGCCGGGCGAACGGCATCGGCTGCTATGGCGGCGGGCAATCAGAGTTGAGCGTCGGCCGCGGCCAGATCCAGTACCTCGCCTCGCTGTTCCACCCCGGCGCCCCAAACGATGTCGCACCTGCGGGCTTCAACATGCCCGAGCCACCCGCCGGGTTGCCGGGCAGCCCACTGACGCCCGCGCCTTCGGCGACAGGCTTCCGCTGGGACTGACGCAACTTCTCTGGCGCTGCTCGGTTCCTTTAGGCACAGCGGCTAAGGTCGGTGGCCGCCGGTTCGACGCAATCAGGCATCCGGCGCGGAGGAAAATTCTTGGCGAGGAGCGCCCCCAAGCAGCGACTCATGTTTCCGCTCGCGGCAGCCGCTTCCGTGCTGCTGTACTGCTCCTTCGGGCAGCCTCTGAGCGCAAACGCCGCTAACCCCGGAGGCACCGCTGCCGCCGGCACCGGCGCTGCTCCCTCCAGCCCCGCCAAGAAAGCGGGGCGGCTTCCAAGAGCCCCCACGAAACAGGCCTCGAGCCTCCACGTCCGTACGGTGCGTATCACGCACGCCAGCTGCACGCCCACTGCTCGCTGCGCCACCAACCCCCACCAGGTCTCCACCCACGGCACTCTGCTGCTTGCAGGCGTGGGGCTGAAGGCGGGCATGGTCGTGGCTTTTCCAAGAGCCCCGGGTGCTCACATCAGCCGCACCTCGCCCGCCGCACGCCTGCGCCAGGCCACAGCCGGGCTGCTCGTCACGGTCCCCGCCAGTGCGCACTCTGGGCGCATCATGGTGTTGCTTACCCACAGCCGCTACACGAGCTCCTACGGGCCGATCTACGTGGTGCGCCATACCCTGCACCCGCCTGCACCGCGGAAACTCGCTGCGCCCCCGGCCGCCACCGCCGCCAGCGGCACGGGCTTTGAAGGCCAGGGCATGTGGATCTGGTACGTGAACCAGTCAAATGCCGGCAACGTCGCCTCGATCGCGGCGCAGGCTCACACGGCGGGCGTCACCACCGTGTTCGTCAAGAGCTCCGACGGCTCGAGCAACTACTGGAGCCAGTTCTCGCCCCAACTGGTGGCGGAACTGCACGCCAATGGGCTGAAAGTGTGCGCCTGGCAGTACGTCTATGGCACCAACCCCGCGGGCGAGGCAAACCTGGGCGCACAGGCAGTCGCAGCGGGCGCCGACTGCCTCGTGATCGACGCCGAGGCCGAGTACGAAGGCCACTATGCGGCAGCACAGACCTACATAACCGACCTGCGCGCAAAGATCGGGCCGGGTTATCCCCTGGGCCTGGCCTCCTTCCCCTACGTCTCCTACCACCCCTCATTCCCATTCTCTGTGCTTCTCGGCCCCGGCGGAGCGCAGTACAACGCACCGCAGATGTACTGGAAGGACATCGGCGTATCGGTCGACACGATCTACGCGAACACCTATATAGCGAACCGCATCTACGGCCGTCCGGTCTTTCCGTTGGGTCAGACCTACGGCGGCATCTCCTCCGCGGATCTGCTGCGCTTCCGCGAGGAGGCCGCCGATTATGGCGCCACTGGACTGTCCTTCTGGGACTGGCAAGAAACCCATCCCAGCGGCTGGAGCACCCTCGCCGCGCCGCTTGAACCCCTTACCAGCGTGACCCCAAATACCTCATTCCCCGAACTGAGCGCCGGCACGAAGGGCGATCAGGTGCTGTGGATGCAGGAGCACCTCGCAAGCGCGATCCCCGCGCAGGAAACCACCGGCTACTTTGGCTCTGAAACGACGGCCAACCTAAAGGCCTTCCAAACCGCCCACTCGATTCCCGCCAGCGGCCAGACCGACGCCGCCACCTGGGCCGCGCTGCTGGCCCTACCCCCAGTCGCAGTCGATTGGACGGGGGGCGGGCCAAGCGGCGGTTAGCTCAGACGCGCTGGATCAGCGTGCCGGTGCCAAGCCCGCCGCCGCAGCACATCGTCACGAGGCCGATCTCCTTGTCGGAGCGCTCGAGCTCGTGCAGCAGGGTGGTGATCAGGCGCGCACCGGTGGAGCCGAGGGGGTGACCCAGCGCCATCGCACCGCCGTTGACGTTGACGCGATCCATGTCCGGGTTGTGCTCGCGCCGCCAGGCCGCGACCACGGGCGCGAACGCCTCATTGATCTCGATCAGGTCGATGTCGTCGATCTTCATCCCGTTGCGGTCGAGGATTTTGCGGGTCGCGGGGATCGGGCCCTCGAGCATTTTCACCGGGTCACAGCCGACGGTCGTCTGATCGACGATCCGCGCACGTGGCTTCAGTCCCAGCTCCGAGGCCTTTTCCGCGGACATCAGCAGCACCGCTGCCGCGCCATCGGAGATCTGCGAGGCGTTGCCGGCGGTGATCTTCCCGTCGGGCTTGAATGCGGGCTTCAGCTGCGAGAGCGACTCGAGGTTCGTTTCGGGACGGATGCCCTGATCGGTGACGAAAGTGTCGCCGTTGACCGGCATCGGCACGATCTCGCGCTCGAAGCGTCCCTCCTCCGTGGCCTGGTGGGCCAGCCGGTGGGAGCGCACCGCGAGCTCGTCGAGCTCTGCGCGGGAGATCTCCCACTGATCGGCGATCATCTCGGCACCGAGTCCCTGCCCGACGATGTTGTGCTTGGCCATCAGCTCCGGGGTGAAGGCATAGCCGAAGTCCTCCTGGGTCTTCATCCCCGCCGCGAACGGGAAATGGCCCATGTGCTCCACGCCCGAGCCAATCATCGCGTCGTGCACGCCCGCCGCGATCAAAGCCGCGGAGAAGTTCACGGCTTGCTGGGCTGAGCCGCACTGACGGTCGACCGTCGTCCCGGGCGTCTCGATCGGCAGCCCAACCTGTAGCCAGGCGTTGCGTGCGATGTTAAAGCCCTGCTCGCCGAACTGCTGCACACAGCCAGCGATCACATCCTCGACCTCCGCCGCGTCGATCCCTGAGCGCTCGATGACCTCGGTGTAGACCTTGCCAAGCAACGCGTTGGGGTGGGTGTCCTTGTAATAGCCCTTCTCCTTGTGCCCACGGCCGATCGGCGTGCGCACTGCCTCGACGATCACTACCTCGCGGCCCTCTGCTTGCCTCATGGTGGAAGTCCTCCTAGTACGGATCTATCGCGGCTTTGTGGAGTCCCGGAGCGGACGTATGCGAGTATGCCCGGCTCCGTGCCCACTACTCTATCGCGCCGTGACGAGAACTAGATTGACCAGTCAGTCAACCCAACCACAGGAACCATTGGCCGAGCGTTTGGCGATCGTCGGCAGCGGCGCGATCGCCTGCGGCCTGGCGGCCACCGCCGCGCACCACGGTCCTGTCCTGCTGCTCGCCCGCTCGGAGGACTCGGCCGGCCGAGCCAGGCAGACGGTCGAGAAGACCCTCGCCCGTCTGGGGGCCGAAATCGATCCCGAGCACGTCCAGATCGTCACCGACCGCGACGCGCTCGCTCAGGCCACCTTCGTGGTCGAGGCGATCGTCGAGGACCACGATGTCAAGGCCGGGCTGCTGTCCGGGCTCGACCGGCTGCTCGCCGCCGAGGCGATCCTCGCGAGCACCACCTCGTCGTTGTCGATCGAGCGTCTGGCCGCCGAGAGCGGGCGCGCAGAGCGGTTCGCCGGGCTGCACGTCTTCAACCCCGTCACCCGCATGCAGCTCATCGAGCTGATCTTTCCCGCGGCGGCCAGCGCGCAGACGCGTGCGCGGGCGCTGGCGTTGTGCAACGCGTTCGAGAAGACCCCCGTGGAGGTCCCGGATGTGCCTGGGTTCGTGGTCAACAGGCTGCTGTTCCCGTATCTGTTCAGCGCTGTAGCACTGCTCGAAGAGACCGGCATGGAGCCGGCCGGCATCGACACCTGCATGCGCCTCGGCGCTGGGCACCCGATGGGTCCGCTCGCGCTGCTGGACCTGGTTGGACTCGACGTCTCCGTAGCGATCGGCGAGACGATCGGCGAGACGGTCCCCACGCGGATCAAGCAGCTGGTCGCAGAGGGCGCGCTCGGGCGCAAGAGCGGACGAGGATTCCACGCTTACTGAGCGCAGCATCTCTGCAAACGAAACTGGTCATGCCCACCCTGTTCAAGGCCCAGAACGGCAAATTTATCTCAGCTGAGGTGACTTTTAGCTGGTCTTCATCAAGCTCGCGATACTGGTAGCTGCGACGCAGCAGTAGTCGCACGCACACCCGCCTCCTCCCAGTGCGCACGCCCCGGCCCGCTCCCCCCGCGGGCCGGGCGTGTTTTAAGCCTCGCTTTCGGAGGTCCCGCTTGGCGGCACCGGGCGGCGCTCCCGGATGCGCACCGCCTCGATGCGGTTGTCGCGTACGGACTCGACGCGGATCGAGAAGCCGTTCGCGTTGACTGTGTCCCCGCGCCTGGGAAGGCGGCCGAGCTCCGCGAAGACGAATCCGCCGATCGAGTTGTAGGCGTCGCTGTCGATGGGCAGGTGCAGGCCATAGTCGCTGAGATCGGTGACCGCGACATGACCGCGTACGAACCAGTCTCCATTGGCGAGCTTGCGGATCTCACCAGCCGCCGGGTCAGTCTCGTCGGTGATCTCGCCGACCACCTCCTCGATGATGTCCTCGACGGTCACGATCCCAACCACCCGGCCGTACTCATCGGCGACCACCGCCATCGAGGTGCGCTGGCGCTGCAGATCGGCCAGCAGGTCGTCCAGCGGCTTGGTCTCAGGGACGATCGGCGCGTCGTGCACGAGCGGCGCCACGGGGGAGCGCGGGCCGTCCTGCATCAGCTTGCCGATCAGCGTGCTGGCGTGCACGATTCCGCGCACGCGGTCGCGGTCATCGCCCTCCGTCACGACCAGGCGAGTATGGCCGCTGGACACGCACAGCTGGAGCGCCGTCTCGACATCCTGGGATACGTCGATCGTGACGACCGCTGGAATCGGTGTCATCACCTGGCGCGCCTCCTGCTCGTGCAGGTGAAACACGCCTGTGAGCATCCCCGCCTCGCCCGGGTCGATGTGCCCGCCGGCATGGGACTCGGCGATCAGCCGCTTGAGCTCGTCCGGCGAGCCGCCGCGCCGCTCGAGGCTCATGTCGACGCCGAGCAGCCGCAGGATGCGGTCCGCCACGGTACTCAGCGCGAGGATGATCGGATGGAACAGCACGCTGAAGGCCTGCAGCGGACGGGCGACGCGGCGGGCAACCGCCTCGGCGCGATCGATCGCGTAGAACTTCGGAACCATCTCGCCCGCAACCAGCTGCGCGCTGGAGATGATCAGGAACGCGACGAGCGCCGCTATCGCCACAGCCGCGCCGTGAGCGAGCGTGCTGGGAAGCGCGTTTTTGAGTACTGCCGCGAGCGCCGGCTCGCCGAGCGCGCCGATGCCGATCGAGGTCAGCGTTACCCCGATCTGGACGGCGGAGATGTACTCGTTGATGTTCGTTAATTGCGCAAGCGCCAGCTTTGCCCCTCTGACGCCTTCGTCACGCATCTGCTCCAGAACGGTGCGGCGCGAGCGGACGAGCGCGTACTCGGCGATCACGAAGAAGGCGTTGATCGCCACCAGGGCCGCCGCAAAGATGATCTTCAGTGCGTTCACGCGGCGGTGGCTATCTGCTCGGCGGCGGGGCGCCTGGCGCGAATGCGCCTGCCTGGACTGGGGCGCACGAGACCCACCGGGGCCACGCTACTTCGGGGAAGTTCTTCGTCGTCGTTCATCACTTGCCGACGCGCCTAACCTAGCAAGGCGAAGGGTCGGAAGCGCAGGGGCATCTAACGGGTCAGGCAACGGCGTCGATCTTCACCGCCAGCTCGAAGTCGGCCGCGGTAAGGCCGCCCTCGGAATGGGTGGAGAGCTCCAAGCGCACCTTGTTCCAGCCGTGGATGAGGATATCCGGATGATGATTGGCGGTCTCGGCTGTCTCGGCCACGCGATTGACAAACGCCATCGCCTGCTCAAAGCCCGCGAGCTTCCACTCGCGCACGATCGCCTGCCCAGAGCGATACCACTCACTCATGGCGAGCCTCTGCTCGATCTCGTTGTCGGTGAGCAGTGGCAATACAGTCACAGGATGCGGATCGTCAGCCTCGTTCCTCACGCAACCGAGCTGCTGTTCGCGCTCGGCCTAGGCGATCAGGTTATCGCGGTGACCCATGAGTGTGACTACCCGCTCGCGGCATCGGGGCTGCCGCGAGTCACCCGCGACGTGCTACCGGGCGGCCTGAGCGCCGCCGGGATCGACACGGTAGTACGCGAGCGCACACAAAACGGCCAGGCGATCTACGAGCTAGACGAGCGGACCCTGCGGAAACTCGAACCGCAGCTGATCGTCACCCAGGCACTGTGTCCCGTTTGTGCAGTCTCCTATGAGGACGTCATCACGCTGGCAAAGAGCATCTCCTCGCGGCCGCAGGTCATCTCGCTTGATCCACACACCCTTGACGAGACGCTCGGAGATATCCGCACCGTCGCTGAGGCCACCGATCGCCGCGAGCGCGGGGTCGAGCTCGTACGGGAGATAGCCACGCGCATCGAAGAGGTGGAGCTCACCGTGCGCTCGACCAATACGCCCCGCGTGGCTGCCCTGGAGTGGTTGGACCCGGTATTCGTCGCGGGCCACTGGACGCCACAGCTGATCGATCTCGCCGGCGGCAAAGACGTGCTGGGCCTCCCCGGCGAACCCTCACAAACCGTCTCCTGGGAGGCCGTGACGGCCGCCGAACCCGAGATCGTGGTGGTCATGCCCTGTGGCTATGACGCTGCCCGTGCCCACGAGGAGGCGCTGGCACACACCGGCGAGCTGGCGATACTCGGTGCCCAGCGCGTGGTGGCAGTGAATGCCTCGGCCTACTTCTCCCGGCCCGGCCCGCGGCTGATCGATGGGCTTCAGCTGCTCGCACACATCTTCCATCCCGAGCGTGTGCTGGGGCCGGCCTGCGGCGCGCAGGCGCTCGCCGTGGAGCTCTCAGGCAGCCTGGCTCACTGACCGGGTTCGGCCAGCTGAGCCGGAACGGATGCTTCTTCGCTGGCCTTCGAGGTCGCGATCGAGCCGGCCGCGGCGGCCACGGCAATCACCGCGCAGGCGGCGAACGCGAGTGCCTGGGCGCGGCGCTGCTCACCCTGCTGAAGCAAAAACGCGGCAAGCGCCCCTCCGGCCAGGCCGCCGACGTGTCCCCCCCAGGAGATCCCCGACAGCGTGAAGCTGATCACGAGGTTGATCAGGATCAGGCCACCCACGCCGCTCTGCATGAGCGGGATCTTGCGGGCGCGCATCTCCACGGCCGCGGCTCCCATGATCCCGAACACCGCGCCGGATGCGCCGACGGTGACGCTGTGCGGCGAGACGAGCAGCGCCCCGAGCGATCCGGTGAGCAGCGACACGCCGTAGATCACGCCGAACTTCACGCGCCCCAGCACCGGCTCGAGCATGCGCCCGAGGATGTAGAGGATGTACATGTTGAAGGCAATGTGCAACAGGCTCTCGTGCAGGAAGCCACCCGTGATGATCCGCCACCACTGCCCATGTGCGACGCCCAGTTCGGGCACCCCGGGAAGACTGCCGAGCAGCGCTCCTTCGGTAAATACCGTGCCAGACGGGCCCCGCCCGCCGCTGATCGCGAAGGCACCGCCACCCTCGGCCAGGAACACAGCAACGTTGATCGCGATCAACGCGTAGGTGACGCGCGGCACGCTCGCCATGTCGCGCATGCGCATGACTTTCGTGCGCTCCCGTGAGCACTCCGGACAGCGCATGCCCACTGGGGTGGTGGTCATGCAGTCAGGACATATCGGCCGTCCGCAGTTCGAGCACGAAACCCCCGTCTCCTGTGAGGGGTGGCGATAGCAGGTGGCCATGTCAGTGCGCAGACGCTACCAGCAGAGCTGGCTGCCCGGTCAAGAGTCGTTGAGCGCGCCGGTCAGGCTCGTTCAACGATCGCCAAGGAGCTTTCGCGCCTCCCCACCGAGATCGCGCAAGGTGCGCCCAGCCACGTGACGCACAGCAGCCGGGCCGCTGGGAGGATTGGGGCGATGCCGGGCACGCAACAGGACCAGCGCGACCCCCGCCGTGCTTCCAACCACGAGCGCCGCGGCCGGGCGAGCCCAGTTACGCGGGTCACGCATCGCTGACAGCTCCCAGTCCTGGAGCTCTTCAGCGGCGATCTCCGTGAGGCTCTGGAGCGTTTGCTTCAGGCGCAAAGGCAGATCGGCCGGCGGATCCACGGGCGCGAGCGCTTCGCGCAGCAGCCCCTCGAAGTTTCCCAGCGCCTCACTCATCAGAGTTCTCCTCGCTGGGACTGTTCACGAGCCCCTCCAGCTGCTTGACGGCACGATGTATGAGCACCTTCGTGGCGCCATCTGAGCGCCCCAGCGCACGCGCAATCTCGCGGTTGTCCATGCCGAGCGCAAAGCGCATGATCAGCGCCTCGCGCCGGTCCTCCGGCAACTGGCGCACACCGCCGAGCACACGAGTCAGCTCCTCGCGCCCCTCGACCAGTTGCTCGGTCGTGTGGGGCGCTGCCAGCGCGGTTGACTCGTCGATCGGCGTGGCCGGCTTGCGGGAGCGGTCGCGGTACAGGTTGGCCGCCAGGTTGTGCGCGATGCGGATCAACCATGGGCGCAACGGCCGCCCCCGCGATTCGCGCTGCGCCCGCTCGAAGTGGCGGTACGCCTGCAAGAACGTCTGCTCGGTCAGGTCCTCCGCGTCGTGATGATTGCCGATGCGGTAGTACGCGTAGCTGTAAACGTCGCGCAGGTGAGCACGGTAGAGATCGGAGAACTCGCCATCGAGCTGCGCCTTGGACTTCTGCTTGACCTCTTCGCTCACTCATCGCACACTACCCTCGCGCCGGCAGAGGTCCTAGGCCGCCCGCGAGATCTCACGAGGCTCGGCCTCTCGGAAGGGCGTCTCGGGGGCAGCCTTGACGCCGCCCAGCCAGTCCCACTGCAGGCTCACGCAGGCCCACACGCGCTGGGTCACCCCGGCGGCCAGCGCCGGCGAGCAGTTCCCGGCCCTCGGGAAGAGCAGCGGGCGCCCAGCGCGGATGCGCACCTTGCGCGAGCGGATGCGCCAGCCTCTGCGCACCGCGTCACTGCCGATCACCGCGATCGGCACGACCGGCGCACCCGTCTCGAGCGCGAGGCGCCCCACACCGCGCCGGGGCTCGCCAAGCGGCCCCGGGCGTGTGCGCGTGCCCTCGGGAAACACCACCACGCAGTCCCCCCGCGCCAGGATCGCGCGGGCGGTGTCCATCGCGCCGCTATCACCCGCGCCGCGATCGACCGGGAAGGCGCCGAGAGCGTTGAGAATCCATGCCTGCCAGCGCTTTTCGAACAGCTCCCGCTTGGCCATGTAGTAGACAGGGCGCCGCGCCATCGTGCCGATCACGAACGGGTCGAGGAAGCTGCGATGGTTGGAGGCCAGCAGCAGCGGACCGGTGCGAGGCAGATGCTCACGCCCGATGCGCTGCATTCGGAAGTAGACGAGGAAGAACGGCACCAGCAGCGCCCGCAATACCCAATACAAAACCGGGTTCACACCGCTGCGCAGAGCATGCTCGCGAAAGGAGCTCAGGTTTGCTGGACTCCCACTCGCCCGGGTCTGCTCGTTCTCCAGAGGATCCATACCTGGGATACCCGCGCGCGAGGACCCCGTTACAGTTGGTGATCGATGGGAACCGGGTATACAAAGACGCTCCGGGGAGCGATCGCAGGTGCTCTGGCCGCCGCCGTGTGGGCAGCGCAGATGCCGCTCGACAAGCGTGCCTTCAGATCAGACTTCGACGACGTTGCGTTGCTCGGCAAGGCCCTTACGCGCACAGATTCCTGGCCAGCTGCCGGCTGGGCGCTGCACCTGCAGAACGGAGCCCTGTTCGGCGCCGCCTACGCCAATTTCGCGCCGCGCCTGCCATTGCCCTCCTGGGCGCGCGGCCCAGTTGCGGCGAGCGCGGAGAACATCCTCACGTGGCCGCTCACGGCCCTCACCGATCGCCTGCACCCGGCGCGTAAGGAGCTGCCGGCCGTGTTCGCAAACCCGCGGGCCTTTGCCCAATCCGCCTGGCGCCACCTGCTCTTTGGCGTGCTGCTCGGCGAGATCGAGCGGCGCCTGAACGCCCCGGCCGCTGTCGAGGCACCGTACTGCGCCGGCATCGCGTCCTCAAATGGCCACGGTAGGATCGAACACGCGATCTCCGTCGCGCCGGAGTAGCTCAGCTGGTAGAGCGCCTGTCTTGTAAACAGGGGGTCAGCGGTTCGAGTCCGCTCTCCGGCTCTCACAAAAGTCCTGGAAAATGGCCTGTTTTCACAGAAATTCTCTCGTTGGTGTGGTGATAATTTAGGTCCATGGGCCGAATCGTGGGCCTAAACGCTTTCTCGCGTTGGCCTAAACCCCATCGATTTGACCCGCAAGCGGCCGTTGGCGAGGTGCGCGGACCCCCGTTCGCGGCGGCGCTGATCGGGCTCGCTGCCCGATTGCGCCTCCGGTCGGTTCTTCTACGCCGACAGGTCTCAAGCCGGGGGTTGTTTCGTCCGAACAGACATGTAATAATGCAAGCAAGTAATCGGACAGGATTGGCATCATGGCTGAGCGCACCACCAAGAGCATCCGTATCACTGAGGACGCCCAGCGTCTGTTGCGACTCGTGGCCGCGTTCGAGGATCGCACCGAGGGCGCGATCGTTGAGGACGCCCTTGCCGCCTATCTGCAGATCCGATCGCTCGGCTATGAGAGTGTGCTGGGAGAGGCACGCGAGCTCGCGCACACCACTCCCGAGGATGTCGGCGATACCGTCGCCAGGCTCACCAGCGCGATCGAGAACGCGCTCGCCAACGGCCGGCACGCACCCAAGCCCGGGGCTGCGAAGCAGCGCCTGCGCGAGCGCGCCAAGCAGCGCACCGCCTAGCTCACCGACACAAGGGCGGGGTCGCGACCGATCGTTGGACCGCACGATGGCCTCCCGCCCAGTGCTCACAATGCTAACGGAAGTGTCTTGGTAGTCGAAATGGACGCTCGCTCAACACGACCGTGGACGCCGCTACGATCGCTCATGTAGCAGTCCGGCGACCCCAGGAAGAGGCTCCAATCAAGACCTCCACGAAACAGAAGGCCCGCATTGGTGCAGACGATCCACGGATCGCTCGCGCCGTCTTTACGCTGCGCGAGACGGCTGCCTATCTGGGGATCCCAAAGTCGACGGTGCAGTGGTGGGCACGTCCGCCAGGCGTCAAGCACTCTCTGATCACCTGCTTTCCCGCACGTGGACGCCAGGCGACGGTTCCGTTCATCGGCTTTGCCGAGGCATTCGTGCTTTCGAGCTTCAGAGGCGCCGGGGTTCCGCTGCAGCGCATCCGGCCCGCCGTCGAGGTTCTCGCCAAGGAAATCGGCGTCGAGCACGCTCTTGCCTCCAAGCGCCTCTACACCGATGGCGCCGAGGTGCTCTTCGACTATGCAACCAAGCATGGCGAGCGCGAGGTCATGGACCTCGTTGTCGTCCGCACCCAGCAGCGGCAGTTCTCTGAGGTCGTCAAGGGATACCTGAAGGGCATCCGCTACGGAAGCGACGGCTGGGCGGACACGGTGCGCTTGCCCACTTATGCAAACGCCAATGTAGTCGTCGACCCAAAGGTCGCGTTCGGGCTACCGCTGGTGGTTCATGGCGGGGCGCGCGTCGAGGATCTCGTTGACCGGTTCCAGGCCGGCGACTCCGTCGCGGACATCGCGGCCGATTTCCGGGTCCCTCCCGACGAGGTTGAGGACGTAATCCGCGTCGCCACGCGAGCGGCGGCCTGAGTCGCGGCAACGCGTGCGCCGCGTCAGGATAGGCGTAGGCGATGGTCCCAACTCCGTGGCGCCGAGCAGACTGAGCGCTTCGTAGCGAACCGCCACGGCATCGTTCACCAGTCCCGAAAGCCTGGCCCCTACATCTACGGCGTATACAAGAAGGGGCTCAAACGACTATGGCCCCCCCGCATAGACGAGCAATTTGCAAATGGAAATCGGTGCTGCGGAGCCGTTTTGGGCGATAAATTTTCGTCGGCATCATCAAATCCCTTCACGTGCTCCACGAGACGTTTCTACTTGTGGTGCTTCTTCAGCTTTCTCGTCGGGCATGGGACCTTGAGTTCGGTCACGATGTTTTGGCCGCCTTCGAGGGTCACTTCGCCCTTGCCGGGGAACCCGCCTTTGGGGCATTTGGTGGGGACGCGGCCGTAATAGTAGGTCTTGCCGTGCTTGCGGATCGCGGCGCCGGCCTTCTCTTTGATGGAGGTCCCGGACACTGGCAGCGCGCCGGGGACCGAGTCGACCAGCGGGATGTTGAACGTGAGCTTTGGCCCGTATGGCGGGGGCGCTGTTTCCCAATGCGCCGGGATGATGATCTGCGCGGAGATCGGCGAGGCCGCGTTGGCGTATGCCACAACCCCATTGCCGGGGGTTATGAAGACTTCCAGTGCCCCTTCCTCGCGCGTCGCTTCCCCGCTACCGATCTGATCAGCCACACCAACCGTCCCATCAGCTATCCGGGACTGCTTGGGGCAACCTTCCGGGCCGCTCACTTCGAGCTTCGCCACAGTACATGTCGGGAAGCCCGTGGGGTCGATCTTCGTGCCCGCCGGGAAGTACAGGACCAGCCTGCGTGTCTGCAAAGGCAGCCCGCCGGGCAGTTCGTTGCCTTCGAGCCTGCCTTCGATTTCAACCTCCGCGCCCGCGCCGAGGATGTTCCCGGTTTCCGGAAACCCGGGAATCGGTTTGATCGACGCTTTCACGCCCGTGACAGTCGCCGCCGGGGCGGCCCCCGGCAGGCCAAGAATCCCCAGTGCAGCCAAAGCCAGACAGACCCGCGCTTTGCGCATCGCCTTCTTCTCCCTCTCAGCGGCTTCCCGGCCGCTGCTCAGTGCCTGTGAACCAAAACTATGCGGCTTTTGAACGAAAGTCAAGAGGCAACCGAAGGTCGAGTCTTGACTTTCGTTCAAGGCTCTGCGTAGATTCAGGCTTCGTGATTGAACCGCATTCAAATGACGGTTTCTGCGGGCACCGCCGCCCATAGGAATCACGGTGGGCCTGCTCGATTACTACCGCCAGTTCGAGAGCGTCCCCGAGGAGGAGGTCAAGCGCGGCCTGCGTGAAGAAGCGCGGGAGCGCAAGCGCAAGGCTCTGGTCCGTGTGCCGGCGCTGGACCTGTCGCCGACCACCTGGCCGGGACTTCCCCATATGAACGTGGTCAACGCGATCACGTTCGTCGCCCGCCGCGGCCTGCAGCGCTACCCGTACACACGCGGCGCTGATCTGCGCAGCGAGCTCGCCAGCCGCCATGGTCTCGACACGGCCCGTCTGATCGTCGGCAACGGAGCGGCTGAACTGCTGGGCGCAGCCACGCGCGCGCTGATCGAGCCCGGACAGAAGCTCATCACCCCCTGGCCGTCCTACCCGCTGTTTCCGATCATGGCTCGCCGCGCCCATGGTCAGGCGGTGCTGGTCGCGGGCGGCGTTGACGAGCTGCTCGCGGCGGTGGCCGAACACGACACGCGCGTGGTGGCGCTCGCCAGCCCCAATGACCCGACCGGCGAGCTATTCGCCGTGGCTGAACTGCAGCGGCTGCTGCGCGAGTTACCCGACGGCGTTGCCGTGCTGCTGGACGAGGCACTCGTGGAGTTCGCCGGCCCGCAAGCCGCCAATGCCTCGCTCGCGCTGCTCGAGCAGCACCCCCGCCTACTCGTCTTTCGCAGCTTCTCAAAGGCCTGGGGACTCGCGGGGCTGCGCTGCGGCTATGCGCTTGGGGGACCGGGCTCAGAGGCCCTGCTGGCGGAGCTCGAACCGGATCTCGGGGTAAGCGAGATCTCACAGGCCGCGGCGCTGGAGGCGCTGCGCACAGGATCTGAGCCGCTCGCCAAACGCGTGGGCGCGGTCACCGAGCAGCGCGTGCTCCTAACCACGGCGCTGGGAGAACGCCACTTCGACGTGTCCGAAAGCCAGGCCAATTTCCTGTGGGTCGCGCACCCAACGCTCGACGGCACAGAGCTCACGGCACGCCTTCGCAGTGCGGGGATCCTGGTCGCGGCCGGAGCCGCGCTCGGAGAGCCCCGGCACATCCGCGTCAGCCTGCGCGACGAGGCTGCCACGACTCGCCTGCTCGGCGCCATCGACAGGCTGGACCTCTCCGCTCCAGCGCCGGGCGAACGATAGGATTCAGCATCTCAAGCGAAGGACATACGCTCTTGGACGCAACCCGCGAGATAGCCGAGGCAGAGTCCAGCGGCCCTCCTCGCAAAGGCGCGGACGAGCGGCGCGCCGAATTCATCGAGATCGCGATCCGCCTGTTCTCCGCGCGGCCTTACGGCAAGGTCTCGATGGACGAGATCGCCGCGGAGGCCGGCCTCGCAAAGGGCCTGCTCTACTACTACTTCGGCGATAAGCAGGGCCTCTATGTAGCCGGCCTGCAGCGGCTAGCGCAGGAGATGCACGAGCAGATCGCAGCAGCCGCCGCCGCGAGTTCCTCCGCCACCCCTGTCGAGCGCTTGATGGCAGCGCTCGACGCCCACCTCGCCTTCATCGAACAGTACCCAGAGGGCTACCGCGAGCTGCTCAGCGGCGCCATGGCCGACCCCGAGGTCCGCACGATCATGGAGGACCAGCGCAGCGCTCTGCAGGAGATGGTCCTTCAAGGCCTGCCGCCCGAGGTGCCCAGGGGCCCGGCCGTCACGCTGGCCGTAAAGGGATGGGGATCCTTCGTCGAGGGCGCCGAGCTGGCCTGGCTCGCCGGCGGCGGCATCGACCGCGCGCACCTCTCAGAGCTGTGCAGCCGCGTTCTCTACGGCGCGATCCTGGCCGCGATCGAGGTCGACAAGAAGGATTAGGACTCAGCCCTCACCGATTCCGCTGCAACCACCACACTGGCCCACGCTGATCGCGCGCGGGGAGGTCGCATTAGTGCCAGCGGAGTCTGGCCCCGAGCAACTGGTTGGACCAGCTGCTAAGCTGTCGTCTCGTGGCTCTCCAGGCGGTGCACAAGAGTTCGCTCCCGGACAAGGTCTTCGAGCAGCTCGCGGCTGAGATCGTCAGCGGTCGTTACCCACCCGGAGCCACGGTCCCCTCCGAGCGCGATCTCAGCGAGGTCCTTCAGGTCAACCGCCACGTTGTCCGCGAGGCTGTCAAGCGCCTGGAACAGATCGGACTGGTCAAGGTCATCCAGGGTGGCCGCACGAAGGTGCTCGACTTCCGCCAGACCGCGGGACTTGACCTGCTGACCGTCGTCGCCGAGCACGCCGAGGCCTCCGGGGAGTTGGCTCCGTTTCTGGTGGCGGCACTCGAGATGCGGGCCGGTATGGGTGTCGACGTGGCCCGTCTGTGCGCGCAGCGGGCCGGGCGCAGGGTGGGCGACGAGCTCCTGGAGGTCTCACACCGGCTCGGGGGGGCCCCCGGGGGGCCCGGCCGGGACACCCGCCCCCCGCGGGCGAGGGGGGGGTGGGGGGAGTGTGGGGGGGACAACCCCAGCGACCACGGCGGAAGACAGACAAAACACGGGGGGGCGCACGCC